>JBAXLG010000001.1:0-144989 GCA_037134935.1 Chlorobiaceae bacterium
TTATACTCTTTGCTGTACTGCCGACGTAAGGTTGCTTCGGGCATCTGCATACCTCCTTTTTAGAAAGGTGCGGCTTCTTCCGCTGTCTACGAAAATAGAGCAAGTCCAGATATCCGCTGTCTTCATTTGAACACCGGATACCAGTAATAAAAGGAGAACGGTTAATGGAAAAAATAGCGAATGCCTACCGCTGCGTTCAAGTCAAAAGTCACATCCGGGGTAACATCAAGCACAGGAGCTATTTCAGCAAATAAATCTACTGGTACATCAGAGAAATTATAGGTGACACCGAAAGGGACTCGAATGCCCACACGCGTATCGTTATCATCATGTCTGATTCTTGCGCCAACACCATAATAAGACAGTAACGAACGGCTATTCTTTGTTGACATTCCACTGTGTATCAGGTAATCTGCATGAAACTGCAACTGATTATTATCTGAAAGCGAAAACGCCAAAGCAGCATCAATCGCCGTGGTATCATCCAGCCAATATTTCATGCTCAAACCGGTGGGTTCACCAACAATAATTCCAAGCCCAACCCTCTCGCTTGCATGTGCATCAGGTATGGCACACAAGCATAACACGGCAAAACCAGTAATAATGTTTTTGAGTTTTGCAAAACTTCTTTCGTTGTTCATAGTAAATATTCCTGTTTATATTCAATATAGAATCCTCCCTGCAGAGCTACGAGGTATTAAATTCATGTATCAATCAATATATTCACGAAGCAGAGCTTCAGGGAATCTACCCTTAGAGATTGAAATGACGGACTTGGGGTGTGCTGTCTAAGGAAGACAGGCCGCCTGCAAGCGATTGACTACCCGAGGATAACCATAACCTTATGGAGTCCAAGGGTTTGCCGATTATTTTAGATATATCCCCATGTTTCAGTCCGGAAATCTCAGATATCAGGACTGAAAGTTTGATATCTGCAAACCGTTGGCGTAGAGACTCCCTTGAAGATTTTTTCAGTTTACTTTTCGATTCGGATAAGGGTAATGAAATATCCTCATCAATACTTTTGAAATAGCATTCCCTGAATGCTTTAAATACCCCACATTCAGAAGTATCACTATTGACATTCAGATAGGTACTGTATACAACCTTATTGGCCGCTATCTCGGAACCAGTCATCCAATACGCAATACTGTAAATATCATCAATCAAATCCATCGGTGTTATTTTTTTCTTTATCATGCACCTTCCTCATAGTGAGCTAAAGATGTCTTTAACCCTTGTTATCAAGTCCAGTATCGAAGCGTTTTTCGAAGTACAGTTTTCTCTATCTATCCCTAAACCGTATAAGCGGTAATGTCATTTAAACTTATCCGCCAAGCCATGAAGACCCGAGTTCAATGAACGCAAAGCACTTTCCACTCCATCCTTGAGATGCACCCATGCCCCTTCACCAGCCTCACTCGCTTCTTTCAACTTAATCTGTGCAGAATCAATCACCTGCTCAAGATTGCAGATTTTCTCAGTATATTTGACATGAAGCTCCTCTGTCATTGTTTTTGCTTTCGCTTTAAATTCAGCTAATTTTGCCTGCGCCAGCTCAAGCTCGGCTTCTACTTTCTTTCTGTAAGCGTCTTTCGTACTCATAACAAATCTCCTTTGTTTAGTTGTGTCAATAATTGCAAGACATGATACCTCTCCACATGGAATGGCATCCTATCGCTGAAAACCCCACGTATTTGCAGTTAAATGCGTCGACCTTGAATAACCACGAATCAAAATTATCACGATTGCAAAAACCAGAAGAACATGAATAAGCCCGCCCATGGTATATGAACTCACAAGACCAAGTAACCTGAGAACAAGAAGAATGATTGCGATGGTTTCGAGCATGTTTTATCTTCTTTTGATTGCCGAAACTTACACTTTCAACAATAGACCTTTTTGTTCTCTGAAAACTTATAAACTACTTTATATAACAAAGTTTAGACGCTATACGTTCATTTCTGAAGGGATTTTTCCGAAAAAAAAGAGGGAAAATTCTGTGAGCGATTGCTGAAGATCTTGGTATTCACGCTGATTTGCTGCACCGGAGGAAAAAGAGCTATCAGCAGTTCGGAAGTAGTGCATTTCCAGGCATTGGAAACCTGCATGATGCACAGGAAGCAAGGATTTGGCAATTGGAACGAGAAATGAGAATCGTGAAGGAGGAGCGAGGGAACTGTCAACTTGGTGTGTCGTAGACAAGCAGTAGAAGAGATGAGGGAAGGCTCCTCGCACTTTGCTTGCATTCAGTGACTGGCGGTGAATGGATATTAAGGCTTACTTGATTGCAAGATGGAATAAGCTCTTCTGTTGAGAGATGTGAATTAAAATAATGGTACTGGCAACAAATTCGGTTGCTGGAATAGCGGGAGGTGTAAACAGCACGCATCCCTATCCGTTCATTGTGTTATAACGGCACTTGTTTTTTTATATTGACAGAATATTTCATCAATTCAGCATAGCCGCTTTGCTTCATGAGTGATTTGAACCCCATTCTCAACACTCCTTACGAAGAGCCGAAGCTTCATTACGCTACCGCTGAAGATGGCTCACTGAACTACAGTGATATCCGATGTGGTCGCAGAATATTTACTCCCGATATACAGCCGATTCCTGCCCGTCAGGATGTGCAGGGTTCAATATTCGAACTCAACGACTATGCTGAAAAATTTGGCTACTATCTGATCAATCAGGTACGTGTAGAAGTTGGAAAGTGGCGCGAAACGAGTTATTCCGGCACTACAAGAGTAACAAGGGAGCTCCTCAGTTTCTGGTTCGACAATCCTGAGCGTCATGCGGTGAAAAAACTTTTTTTTGCTCAGCGTGAAGCGCTTGAAACGGCAATCTGGTTGAACGAAATTGCTGCCAAGAGCAACGCCGGTCAGTACATTCTTTCCCGACTGCATGAAGCCCACTGTTCGGTAGGCAGCAATAAAGAGCAGCAGCTTCCGAGAATCGCCTTTAAAATGGCTACCGGAACCGGCAAGACTGTGGTGATGGGTATGCTGATGCTGTACCACTATTTCAACCGTCAGGAATACCGTAACGATACCCGTTTTGCTGATAATTTTTTGATTGTTGCTCCCGGTATTACCATTCGAGACCGTCTTGGCGTACTTTTTGTCGATAAACGTTCGCCCAACAAAAATGACCGAGAGGATTATTACGCTGCCCGCGACCTTGTACCCCGTACACTGGAGCCGAAGCTTGACGGTCTTAATGCGCGCCTGATTGTAACCAATTATCATGTATTTGAACCGAAAACCCTGCAGGGCAACAAAAAAAGTCCGTTTGACGGCAAGCTTGACGCCGATGGGCAAAAACAGGAAGCCAAAGAAGATTTCAATCAGGTTGTCAAACGGCTGCTTGGCCGCTTCAAGTCCGGCAGCCGACTGCTTATTTTAAACGATGAAGCTCATCACTGCTATCTGCCAAAATCGAAAGGGAAAACAGAGGATAATGAAGAGTCGGACGAAAATGCAAAAGCGGCAGTCTGGTTTACCGGTCTTACCGAAATTGCCCGGCGCTACAAGCTTCAGCAGATCTATGACCTTTCAGCTACGCCATACTATCTGCAAGGGTCAGGGTATGACGCCTATAGCCTGTTTCCCTGGGTTGTCAGTGATTTCGGCCTTATAGAAGCTATAGAATCGGGACTGGTAAAAATTCCTTTCATTCCCGAAAGCGACAACACGCAGGAACTCACGATGCCGGTGTTGCGCAATCTTTACGACCATGTCAGGGACGAACTTCCAAAAAAAGGCCGGAAGCGCACTAAATCCGAAGCAAAAAAAGAAGGTGTGCAGATTCAGGAAGAGCCGCCCAAGCTTCCAAAACTGGTAAAGGGAGCCATTGACCAGTTTTACAACCACTACAGGGAATATTACGAAGGAAGCCGGATCAGCCATGAAGAGCGCTCCACTCTTTTCACTGCACCGCCGGTTTTTATTGTGGTCTGCAACAACACATCGGTTTCAAAAGAGGTCTATAAATTCATTGCCGGGTATGAAGAGCAGGATGCTGACGGAAACGTCATCAGGGTTGTGGATGGCCATTACCCCATGTTTTCCAATTACGACCCTGATACCCGCCGTCCGAAACACCGTTCACCAACCCTGCTCATAGACAGCGATGCTCTCGAAAATTCCGATCAGATCAACGATGAGTTCAAAAAAATTTTTGCCTCCGAAATTGCAGAATTCAAACGGAACTTCGCGCGGCTGAAAGGGCAGGGTGCGGCAGAAAAAATCACCGATGCGGAAATTCTGCGAGAAGTAGTCAATACCGTAGGCAAACCAGGCAACAAGCTCGGCGCTCATATCCGCTGCGTTGTATCGGTTTCCATGCTGACCGAAGGGTGGGATGCCAACACGGTCACGCACATCATGGGACTCAGGGCATTCGGTTCGCAGCTCCTGTGCGAACAGGTTGCCGGACGCGCACTCAGGAGGATGAACTACTACCTGCAGACCTGGCGCAAGGATACCGGAGAACTGGTTACGGAAAAAGAGCGCCACCGTTTTAAACCGGAAAACCTGATCGAAAAATTTCCACCCGAATATGCCCATATTATTGGCGTACCCTTTACCATGTTCAAATCCGGCAAGACTCCTCATCCCGATCCGCCGGATTACACCCATATCAAGGCTCTCCCTGAAAGAGAGAGCGAAAGAGAAATCATCTTTCCTAACCTCATCGGTTACCGCACAGAACAGCTTCAGGGTTACATCAGTCACGACTTTTCAGGTATTGAGAATTATGAGCTTGATTTTTCAAAATTCCCGACTGAAACCACGCTTGCAAGCCCTTTTTCACCGCACGAAGAGAAACTGCAGGTAACATCAGTGCTTGAAAAGCGCGAACAGGAGCTGGTTTTTCTCATTACCAAAGAGCTTATCCGGTACCACTTTTCCGACGATGACCAGAATCCGCATTTTCAGTTATTTGGCAAACTGAAAGCTATTGTTGAAGAGTGGTACCAGACCAAGGTTATTCTTTTGAACCAGCAGGACGACTGCTACAAACGCCTGCTGTACTTTGAGGATGGCAAAAAGATTGCCGACCATATTGTCAGGGGTATCAATCCCCATATCAATACCGAAGAGTACATCCGACCGGTTTTCAACTACTATAACCGGTTCGGCAGTACAAAATATGTCAACGGCAATACCTCGAAAGAGGTGTACAGCACAACCAAAAGCCATGTCAATTATGTGGCTATGGACAGCGACTGGGAAGGGATTGCCGCTAAAACCCTCGAAGAGTTGCCTCAGGTTATCAGCTATGTCAAGAACCAGTTTCTCGGTTTTACCGTACCTTACGTCAAGGAGGGGCAGGACAGGCAGTACTATCCAGACTTTATCGCCTCTATTGCAACGCCGGCAGGGGAGCCGCTCAACCTCATGATCGAGATCAGCGGCATGAGTAAAGACAAGGCTGAAAAGAAGTGGTTCGTGGAAAACCGATGGCTGCCTGCCGTCAACGCTGTGCAGGAAACCTACTCCCTCGGCCGCTGGCACTTCATTGAAATAGCAAACGACATTCGCGACATCAGGAACCAGCTTATAAACAAGATCAACACGATAATCTGAACCAATGGCAGATATCTGCGTTTACATGAGCAGCTCGACAAGGTTGTTTTGAAAGACCTTCAAACACTCTTGGTAGCACTTTTCAGAAGCTTTTAATAAAAAGACTATGGCCGACAATATCTCATCCATACGGCACAAGGCTGATACCCGTGCCCATATTCCTTCAAAAGAAGAGGCAGGGTACGAAGAGGCGAGTCCCAAAGTGCTCGGCGGCAGGCATACGCTGGAACTGCCGAAAAATCCGGTGGTGCATCGCGGGCAGGATCCCGAACTGTTCTGGGTGAACAAGTATGGTGCTGACGATACCGATACTCTGCTGAATGTCGATATCCGCTCTCTTTACCGGCACGAGCATATTGCTCCGGAAAAGCTTGTTGCCGGTCTGCACAGGGTAGTGGAGGAGAAAAATCCTCTCGACCAGATGGACCTTTTTTCGGTAAACGAGCTGTTCGGCAACGCACTTGAAAAGGATGAACTGCAAAAAGTGTCGGAATATTACAGCCATCAAGACGGCTGGACAAACCGGCTCATTCAGGGCGACAGCCACCTCGTGATGGCAAGCCTGCTGGAGCGAGAAGGCATGGCCGGGCAGGTGCAGATGATCTACATCGACCCTCCTTATGGCATCAAGTACAACAGCAACTGGCAGATGAAGCTCAACGACCGCAACGTCAAGGACGGCAGTGATGAGCATCTCACCGGTGAACCGGAAATGATCAAGGCGTTCCGCGATACATGGGAACTCGGCATCCACAGCTACCTCAGCTACCTGCGTGACCGGCTGCTGATTGCACGCGAATTGTTGACCGAAAGCGGTTCATGCTTTGTGCAGATTTCCGATGAAAATGTGCACTTGGTCAGGTGCCTCATGGATGAGGTGTTCGGAAGTGAAAATTTTGTGAGTACCATATCCTTTATTAAGACAGCAGGCAAGATGGGTGTATTATTGGATAATGTAAATGATTTTATTATTTGGTATGGAAAAAGCAAAAGTAATATCAAGTTTAGACAATTATATACTGAACGGACATTAAAAAGTTTAAATCAAGGATATAATTGGATAGAAGATGAGGATAGAAATCGATATCGTCTTAACGCTGATCAATTAAATGGTGAGGAAGTAATACAAAAAGGTAAACGATTTATTACAGCGCCTTTAGTTTCTCAAAGTGGTGGAAATAATTCTGAATTTGAATTTGAGTTTGGAGGAAAAAAATATAGCCCATCTAAAGGGGCATTTTGGAAATCAAATTTAGAGGGTTTTAAAAAATTAGCAGGATTAAATAGATTAATTGGTATAAAGAATACTTTGGCATATGTACGTTATGCTGAAGATTTTCCTGTTGTTTCATTAAATAATTTTTGGTCTGATACTCAACAAAGTACTTATGCCGCTGAAAAAAATTATATCGTTCAAACCTATTCAAAAGTAATTCAGCGTTGTCTTCTCATGACCACCGACCCGGGTGATCTGGTGCTTGACCCGACATGCGGCAGCGGTACAACGGCCTATGTTGCCGAGCAGTGGGGGAGGCGCTGGATGACCATCGACACCAGCCGCATTGCGCTGAATATTGCAAAAACCCGTCTGATGACGGCAACCTTTCCTTACTACCATCTCTACAGTGATGTTGATGTGCAGAGTGCTGAGAAGGATGGCAAAATCAAAAAGAGTGTTGCTGAAAAGCCTGAAAACAAAAAGTCGGGAGATGTGCGTCAAGGGTTTGTGTATGAAGAGGTGCCGCACATTACCCTGAAATCCCTTGCCAACGACGAACCGCCGGCAACCGAAACACTGTACGACAAGCCTTACGAAAACAAAAAGAAGCTTCGGGTCTGCGGTCCATTCACGGTCGAGACACTCCAGAACTACGAACCAGTCACTCCGGAAGCGGTAACGGCAACAGCCGCCGACACCGAAGGAATGGTGAGATTTGAAGAGCGGGTGTTCGAACATCTGAAATCAGCCGGTGTAAAAAACGGCATCAAAAACGAGCAGGCCGTCTTTATCCGTATTGAACGACTGGTCAGTTCCACCCTCCATGCCGAAGGATTCTATCAGACGCCTGAAGGTGAAAAGAAAGCCTACTTCCATATTGGGCCAAAGTTCGGCACAGTCAGCAAGCAGGCTGTCAACGAAGCGGTTAAAGAGTGCCGCCAGCGCGGCGATGCGAACTGGCTGGTGATACTTGGTTTCAGCTTTGAAAGCGACATTGTCAGCAGCACCCAGACGACAAGTATGGGTACCTTCGAGGTCACCAAAGCCCGAATGCACGACGACCTCATGCAGGACGGCCTCATGAAAAAAGACAAAAAGGCCGGTTCCTTCATTACCATCGGCGAGCCCGACATAAAACTGCACACATCCGGCAGTGAAGCTACCGTTGAAATCTGCGGCCTCGACATTTACGACCCAATAAAAGACGAAGTCAAAGCCCGCAGTGTTGCGGATATAGCATACTGGATGGTTGACGACGACTACGACGGCAGCAACTTTGTGGTGAAACAGGTTTTCTTCTGCGGAGGCAACCGAGATGAATTCGATCAATGGAAAAAATGCCTCAACGACCTCGCCCGCTCCAGAACAAAACGAAACGCCGAAAAAACCCTTAAAATCGAAATTGATGAGGAAGCCTTCGACCGCCTTTATGGTTTTACATCACATCCGATTGCAATAAAACCCAATCAAACCATTGCTATCCGCGTTATCAGTCAATTCGGTGAAGAGAGCATGAAAGTGATGAAGGTTTAACAGTGTATCAACAAGTACAATGCCAATAGCTGAATCTCACACAAAACAATGAAATGCCCATGAAAAAGTTACTGCTATCTGTTGCGCTGTTATTCTTGTTTGTGCCGACGGCTTTCGCTGAGCATTGGGTGCAAGTTTCTTCAGGAGAAAGTTCAAGTGCTTATGTTGATACAGAGAGCATTGAGTATCAAGGGAGTGATGTTGCTTATAATACTCCCCAGAAACAGGACGGTGTTGTAAGTTTGTAAAAACCCTTGAAATGCCTGCCCATGACAGGGGAGTAGCACCTTACCCTATTATAATACAGGGTATTAACGGATCAGTAGAGTTTTTTTTGAAATAAGTTTTTTTGTACACATGTAGTTTAAGGCTATAATGATTACTTTTGAAAAACTTTCCCAGAGACTGAGCCTGACCAAAGCGGAAATCTCTCTGATATCACTCCTTTTAGGATTTTTGGTGCTCGGAGGGATCCTGAAAAATGTTCGCTCAGTTGAGAAAACCGACCAGCTTATAAAAAAAGCTGAATCTGCACGGTACCGTGAAGCAGAAGTAGATAGCCTGATCAGATTTGCTTTTGTTGATCAGGAAAAAGTTAGAGAGGATGTACTCAATGAAGTTGATGCAGAAAAGAATAGAACCCGCCATTTTGTTAAAAAAAAGGTATTTAATGGTACCATTTCATTCAATAAGGCAAATATAGGACAGTTGCAGAAAATAGCGGGAATTGGTCCGGTTATGGCTGGCCGGCTGATTACTTTCAGAACAGCAAAAGGAGGGAAAGTAGAACAATTCAAGGACTTTTTAGAAGTTGAGGGAGTCGGCAAAAAAAAGCTTGAACTCCTGAAAAAACATTTTACCCTCGAGTGATGAGTCAAAGCCAGATAGCTTGTACTATTGATACCAAAGAGTGCGCCATAGTCCGGCTGAAAACCTCTGGCATTGACACTTATAGCCTTAGTGGTTGTAAACTTTTTCCGTTCGGCCTTGATGACATTGCTGGCGATAAAGGAAATCGCCTGCTGAAAAGGCTTTCAGACTACTTGAAAAAATGGAGCCAGGAAGAAATTGCGCTGTGTATGGAACCTGCAAACTTCCAGCCCCTACTGGCATATTTGCCCGAAGGAGCCAGCTTCGAAGCTGCTCAAAAGTATTGTAGGATTGAAGCGGGATACTTTTTAAACCGTCCCGAAGAGTACTGCTTTGATGTCAGCAGTTATGCTGACGAAGCTTGCGGTAACGTACCGTATGTAAAGCATCTGCTACTCTTTTATCCTGCAGAGCCTTGCAGAATTGCTGTGAATCACTTTTCTGTAAATTACCGGATAGTCTTCATGGGAGCAGCCCTGCTTCCTCTTCTCTATTTGTCGAAGTTTACGAATACAGAACAGGTTATTCTCAAGCTTGAACAACAATACATGCTCTTTGCTGTATCGAAAAATGGAAGAATTGAAAAGTTTTCGTATCGGCAAATAAAAAACCGGAAGGAAGCTGAATATTTTTCAATCAGTGAAATTGTTGCTAACCCTGTTTACCGTGAAATGGACTTTCAGATTACTGGTAAATGGGCAGACAGAGCAATGACTACAGTAATTGGCAAAGAAACCTCCATAACTTTGAGGCCACTGGTAATTCCCTCTTTGATATCCATCAGTAACCCGAAAAAATTTCCGATTTCTTCATCTGCTGCAGTAAAAGCCATCAGTGTTGCACTGATGGCTTTTGAGCACAAAAAGTACTCTACGACCGTTTCGCATTGATAACCTCGGCAATCTGGACGGCATTGGTTGCTGCACCTTTTCTTAGATTATCTGCAACAATCCACATGTTGATGGTTTGCGGATGCCAGTAATCACGGCGAATCCTGCCGACAAAGACCTCATCACGTTCATAGGAGGTAAGTGGCATGGGATAAATACGGGCTGAAGGATCGTCCTGCAGGATAATGCCTGGTGAGCGACCGAGAAGTGTACGTACCTGCTCAATGTCAAAATCGCACGACAGTTCTATGTTGAGAGATTCTCCATGACCACCATATACAGGAATTCGTACCGTTGTTGGAGAGATGTTTATGGACTCATCACCCATGATCTTACGGGTTTCGTTCACCATTTTCATTTCTTCTTTGGTATAACCGTTTTCTGTGAACACATCAATCTGAGGTACGGCATTGAAAGCTATCTGGTGAAAATGGGTAAACTGTTCCTGTTTTTCTCCGGCCAGTTCGCTTTCAAGGGCATCGCGTCCAGCTTTTCCTTTACCGGTAACTGACTGATAGGTAGAAACCACAACCCTTTTGACACCAAAAATATCGTGAAGTGGTTTTAGTACCACCACCATCTGAATGGTCGAACAATTAGGATTGGCGATAATGGGTTCAGGTGTGCCATTCGCCTTGAATATGGCTTCGGGATTTACTTCTGGAACAACCAGAGGGACATCCGGATCCATGCGAAATGCTGAAGAATTGTCGATGACAATTGCTCCTTCTTCTGCAGCCACATAAGCCCACTCCCTGCTGGCTGAAGCGCCTGCGGAAAAGAGTGCGATATCAACGCCACGGAACGATTCTCTTGACGGCTCGCGGATAATGAACTCATTTCCTTTGAACTGAACCACCTGACCGGCGCTTCTGGAGGAGGCAATAGGAACAATATCGGTAGCAGGAAATTTTCTTTCTTCCATGACCTGAAGCATTGTGCGTCCAACAAGTCCTGTTGCACCCAGCACTGCTACCCGGCAATGGGACGTCGAAGTATTCATAACTTATTTTTATACTGTTTACTTAGAAGCTTATTAGTAAATAAATTCAATGTTATTCGAAGGCAATAATAGCATCAGTTTTACCAACTATTTATTTATTTGAAAACTGTTTTCCTGATCAAGGGCATGTCAGCAAGTACTGTCAAAGTCAAATTATTTACGAAGAGATTCTTAGTAATTCAAAATTAATTTATCTGAATGGTCATTAAGGTATTCCGCATAATCAGGGATTTTTCCCGCCCTTGCATATTTTTCGCACTCTTGACTGTAAGATAGAAGAATCTCGATAACCTGCTCCGAATGCTCCTCACGTACCAGTTTGTTACGTACCCGTGATACCATCGGTAACCCTTTCAGATACGTTGAGTAGTGTCGGCGCATTTCAAGCGTTCCGTACTTTTCACCCTTGAACTGGACTGAAAGCTTTAAGTGTTCAATTGCCACATTGATCCTGTCACGAAAATCCGGTAAAGGCATCGGTTGACCGGTTTTTAAAAGATTTTTTGCACTGGCAAAAATAAAAGGATTACCAATTGATCCCCTGCCGATCATTACTCCGTCAGCACCTGTTTCTGCAAACATGGCGACGGCATCTTCAGCCGTCCATATATCACCATTCGCGATAATTGGTATTCGCGCCTGTTGTTTTACTTCACGGATCCAGTTCCAGTCCGCTTTGCCATTATACATTTCACTTCTGGTTCGTCCATGAACTGCCAGAGCTTGGATACCGGCATCCTCAAGACGGTGAAGAATATCAATAATATTAATTGATTCCCTATCCCATCCGATTCTTGTTTTGGCTGTTACCGGAATGTTTACTGCGCGCACAACTGCTTCGGCAATGCTTGCCATTTTTTCCGGTTCCCTGAGCAAGGCTGCGCCAGCTCCTTTGCCTGCTACTTTCTTGGTTGGACATCCGAAATTGATATCAAGATAATCCGGGCGGAACTCTTCAGCAATTACAGCAGCTTCAATCATTGAGTCAATACTGCTGCCAAAAATCTGCACAGAGATTGGATGTTCAACAGTATCGATTTTCAGCTTGCGCACGGTTTTTTCAGCACCTCTCCGCAGTGCTTCAGCGCTGATAAACTCCGTATAGACAATGTCTGCTCCGTTTCGTTTGCAAAGTTGCCTGAAGGCTCTGTCAGTCACATCTTCCATCGGTGCAAGAATGACCGGACGATCAATCTCTATGGTTCCGATTTTCATCACTATCCATTTATAACATCGACAGGCCCTCTCATCAGTTCCTTTACCTGCGCATGAATTTTTTTGAAAAGTGACGGATCGTCCCGAAGTGCTTTTTTGACAGTTTCACGACCTTGGCCGAGCTTTTCTTCGGCGTAACTGAACCATGAGCCGGATTTTTTCACAACTCCAAACTCAACAGCAAGATCAATTAGTTCACCTACAGCCGAAATCCCCTCACCGTAAAGAATATCGAACTCGGCAATCCTGAAAGGGGGGGCTACCTTGTTTTTAACAACCTTTACTTTGGTACGATTTCCGACAATCTCTTCACCGTCCTTGATTTGAGCGATTCTACGGATATCCAGTCGCACTGATGAGTAGAATTTCAAAGCCTTGCCCCCAGTTGTTGTTTCAGGGCTGCCATACATGACGCCGATTTTATCGCGGAGCTGGTTGATAAAAATACAGACGCAGCTTGATTTTGATATAGCACCGGTTAGTTTGCGCAGAGCTTGACTCATAAGCCGAGCCTGGAGCCCAACAACGCTGTCGCCCATCTCTCCTTCAAGCTCAGCCTGGGGAACCAAGGCCGCAACGGAATCAACCACCACGACATCAACAGCGCCGCTTCTGACCAGTGTTTCAACAATTGAAAGTGCCTGTTCGCCGGATTCGGGCTGACTGATGAGCATTGAGTTGATATCAACACCGAGGCGACGAGCGTAGGAAGGATCAAATGCATGTTCCGCGTCAACAAGTGCTGCAATTCCTCCTTCTTTCTGAGCTTCAGCAATCACATGTAAGGCTAGGGTTGTTTTGCCTGATGATTCAGGTCCATATATTTCAGTTACTCTGCCGCGGGGAAGCCCCCCGACTCCCAGAGCAAAGTCAAGTGTCATGGATCCTGTTGAAATCGACAGTACTTGCATTACGGCTGAGCTATCACCCAATCGCATTATAGAACCCTTGCCAAATTGTTTTTCAAGAACCTCAACCGCAAGGTTAAGTTGCTTGAGTTTTGCTGGATCAACACTCGGTGTTGTCTGTTCGATTTTCTTGGTATCCATAGCACAAGTATGATAAAATTGGATAAAGATCGACTTCTTCAGCTGACAATAGTCGTGAGCGTTTCTGAAAGTTCCCGATAACGCAGTTTCAACTCCTCAACTGAACGGTTATTGCTGTATGAAAGTAGCTTTGATGAAATATGTATGCTCTCCAAGCTGATAAAGGATGGCTTATTTGAAAGAATTGACCAAAATTCGCCTCCGAGACCGACTAACAGCCCCAGGTAGTTTGGCACTTTGAAAAATGGTCGGGCCGGGTTTTCAGTAAGGCTTCTAATACAATTAAAAAGTTCCAGGAATGAACGGTTATGACCAACAATAAGATAACGCTCACCGGAACGTCCCTTCTGCCATGCTGCAATATGAGCATCAGCCACATCACGGACATCCACAAAACCGGTGCTTCCTGAAGGATAGACAGGAAGCCTGCCCTGGTAGATCAACCGCAGTACCTCGTTCGACGAACTGACTGATGCTGCGTTTTTCCGGTCAACTCCAATTACAACTCCGGGATTCACCATTACAACATCCAAGCCCTCGGCTACACCACGAAGTCCCTCAAGCTCGGCCAGGTGTTTAGACTCCATATAGCTGTTCTTCCGCTGCCAATCTTGAAAGACTGTTGATTCGCTGGCAGGTGAACCGTTCTCAGTAGTACCGACTGCTGCAATGGAACTGGTCAGCACAAGCCTGCGTACATTGTTGAAAATGCAAGCATTGACAACGTTTCTGGTACCAAGTACATTGGTTTCGTAAAGCGCATTCCGAAAATTTTTTGTATAGGAGATAAGACCTGCACAGTGAAACACTGTTTCCGCTCCCTTGAATGCATCAATGAGAGCAAGAGAGTCAAGGATATCAGCTTTCACAATTTCAACAGGTAATTCATTGAGAAAAGAGGTGTCCGAGTTGTGTCGGGCAATCACCTTGATACTCAAATGTCCAGAAAACCGGGAGAGGAGCGTAAGCAGAATTTGGGAGCCGATATATCCGGTAGCCCCAGTTATGACAATGGATGATTTGGACATTAAAGGCTGAATAGTTCTCTCTTTCAGTTCTTGCAAATATACAGATGATACTTCCGGTAACAACAGTCTGTGCGTTTTCCAGAGTTCAATGTTCGGTCATTCTTTACTCCCTGAAAAAACAAACCGAAGCAATCAGGTATGAAATAATAGCAAAGCTTTACTGTTCATAAAAATAAGAATTAAAACTACATTGCATTCAATTTCTGTCATAAGCATCAGAAAACTTTTCCGTAATGACAAAAGAAAACAAGCTGTATCAGGCAACACCCTTTTTAGCAATGCCTGTTCAACAGGATGTTCTGACAAATGGATTAAGGGTGGTCACCGATGCGGTACCTTATGTAGAAAGTATCACCCTTGGCATACAGATTGATGCTGGTTCACGGGATGATCCCGATAAATGTCAGGGGCTTGCTCATTTCATTGAACATGCACTCTTTAAAGGTACAAAACAGCGCTCTTACCTTGATATTGCAAGAAACACAGAAAAAAACGGAGGCTATTTTGATGCTTACACCACAAAAGAACACACCTGTCTCTACTTGCGTTGCCTCAGTGAACATCTTGAATCATCCTTTGAACTGCTTTCGGATCTTGTCTGTGACCCTGTTTTCCCGTTCGAAGAGATAAAAAAAGAAAAAGATGTAGTCATTGAGGAGATCAACAGTGTTAATGATACCCCTGAAGAGCTGATTTTTGAAGAGCTTGACCTACGTTCATTTCCAAACCATCCTCTCGGTAGACCGATTCTCGGTACAGAAAAAAGCGTGCGAGAATTCACAGATGATGACCTGAAAAACTTCATGCGGCGGCACTATATACCCCGAAACATGTTGCTCACTGTGACAGGTAATGTTAGGCATGACGATATCATGAAGCTCGCTGAACATTTTCTTGGTTCGCTTGCTGAGGAGGCCAGCGATAGATATATACGACAGCCATTCTGTATGGAGTATTACACTCCTTTTACTCTCACATTGAAAAAACAACTTTTCCAGGCGCAAATTGTACTTGGTACAGCAATAGCACGTTACGACCCGAGTTTCTATAGTTTTATGCTGCTCAACTGTATGCTTGGCACTGGTATGAGTTCCATTCTTAATCTTGAACTTCGCGAAAAACGGGGACTGGTCTACAACGTCTATTCATCCGTCACTTTTTTTGATGATCTGACTGCACTTAACATCTATGCGGGTACTGACAACAATAAAACCAAACTTACCCTTGAGCTCATCAGAAATCTACTTCAAAGCGCTGCCCTTAAACATCCTGAGCCGGAGGATTTGCAAACGGCGAAAACTAAACTGCTCGGAACCTATATAATGGGGATGGAAAAAATGACATTTAGAATGTCGCAGGTGGCATCGGATCTTTCCTACTTTGGAAGATATATTGAACCCGCAGAAAAGATAGCTGCGATTGAAGCTGTTACATTGGATGATATTGCTGAAGCGGCCGAGCGGATTCTACAGGATGCACCGTTTTCAACATTGATTTATAAACCTAAACGGTAAGATAGTTACGATGATAGCGTTCTTTTATAAAAGAGGATTAATGCTTATCTTTTAAACCTTAAATTTTAACAATTTTTCAATTAATCAAAGAAAGCCTTGCAAAAGAATATCAAGAACGTAAGCGAAACCGAACAGGAAGTAGAAATTATTCTTTCCGCTGAAGAATTCGGTGATGCATATAATCAGGAATTGGAAGAAGCTAAAAGAACTGTACAGATCAAGGGATTCAGAAAAGGACATGCTCCTATAGGTTTGATTAAGAAACTTGTTGGCTCATCAATTGAGGCTAACATAGCTGAAAAAATGGCATCGAAATATTTTGGAGAAATTGTTGATGCTGAAAATATCAAACCGGCAAGCCGTGCTCAATTGATTGACTTCTCTTTTAATCTTGATCAGCTTCTTATCAGACTCTCTTATGAGTTTCATCCTAAATTTGAACTTAAAGATTACAGTGGCTACTCTTTTACTCGAGCCCGCTATATCATTACTGATGAAGATGTCAAGCGTGAAGTAAACTTGATTCTTAAAGGACACGGTACCATGATAAGTGTTGATGATATCGCATCAATCACAGACACTGTGATTGGTGATGTCAATCGCCTTAATGACAATGGTGAACCTGAAGAAAATCAGAAAACGGAAAACCATCACTTTAACCTTGAGTACCTTCCAGTGGATAATCTTTTCCGAAAGTCGCTTATAGGGAAAAAAGCTGGAGATGTTGTGGATGTTACAGCTGAACCGATAGATGCCGATACAGAACCGACCACTTTCCGTATTGCCATTAAGGAGGTAAAGCGTCTTGAACTCCCTGAATTAACGGATGATTTGGTCAAAGAGATCAGCGGGCAACGCTTTGAATCCGTGACTGATTTTACTGATGATGTTCGTATACAGCTTGAACAGCACTTTATATTGAAATCCGATGAAGATTTGCTTGAATCAATCTCAGCAAAACTGATTGAAGAAAATCCGGTTTCCACTCCGAAATCCATGATCGAATCTTTCTCGAACATGCTGGTTGAAAATTCCAAACGGCAAATAGGCGGTAGTTTTCCGAAAGGATTCGACGCTGAACAGTTTCGCCTTACAATGAGACCAAATGCTGAAAAACACGCACGCTGGCTGCTTATCAGCCAGAAAATTGCTGAACTCGTCCAGCTCACAGTAACGGACGAAGATATAAAGGCTTACGCGGAAAAAGAAGCCGGTAAGTCTACATCTTTGAATAAAGAGGATATTCTTAGCACTTATCTTTCGACAGAGTTTAGGGATTACATTACTGATACTATTCTTAAGGATAAGATTTACGATATCATTAAGTCAAAAGTAACAATCATCGAAGAAGAAAAATCTATCCCGCTTCATCAGGCATGATTCAGTGAATTGGAGGAAAATCAGGTGTTTTCGAAAAAAGAACACCTGTTTTTTTCCCGCAGAACAACTTCTCAATCTCTCTCATTAATACTGTATTGCTAACAAAGCTGTTGCAACTGCAGCGCGACGGTCATGAGCAATAGATATTTTAACGGAACAATCTAAAGGAAAGCAAGAGGAATCAACGATTCGAACAAACGGACGCCCTCGTTCATCATTGAAAATTTCAAAGCTTTTCCAGTGTATCCTTCCAGAAAAGCCTGTTCCGAGAGCTTTAACAACAGCCTCCTTTGCAGCAAACCGACCGGCGATACTTGCGATAACTTGAGGTTTATGCAGACAGACCGAAATTTCCTTTTCGGAAAGAAACTTCCGAAGAAACTTGATACCGTATCGGTTGTATACTTTTTCGATCCGGTCAAGATCGACAATATCAATTCCAATCTCCATATCGTTTGTTTCAGGCAAGTCCAATTTTCATTGAAAGATCCAGCGCTTTTACACTGTGCGTCAGCTCGCCGATAGAAATGTAATCAACTCCAGTTTCTGCAATTTCCACAACATTGTGCAGACCAATATTGCCTGATGCCTCAAGCAGAACCTGATTGCTGCAAGCGGTTTTGACATAATCAACAGCTTCTCTCATAACATCAGGTGTAAAGTTGTCGAGCAGGATAATATCCGCTCCACATGCCATTGCCTGTTTTAACTCATCCAGATTACGAACCTCGGTTTCAATTTTTACTTCCAGTCCTTGTTTTTCACGATATATCTGGGCATGGCGAATAGCCGGGGTTATGCCGCATGAAGCGTCAATATGATTATCTTTGATCAGAATCATGTCAAATAGTCCGAAACGGTGGTTGCTGCCTCCGCCGATTCGAACGGCTTCCTTGTCAAAATAGCGCAACCCGGGAGCGGTTTTCCGTGTATCGAGAATTTTAACAGCAGTGTGACTGATTTTTTCTACATAGTATCTCGTTCTGGTTGCTATGCCCGACATGCGCTGCATGAAATTTAGAACGGTACGTTCACCAACAAGTAGTGATGAGAGTTTTCCCTTAACTTCACAGATAAGGTCACCGGAATGGACAGATTCGCCGTCTTTTCGATGCGGCACAATCATAAGTTCAGGGTCACACATCGCAAACACCTCTACGCCAACATCAATACCACCTACGATACCATCTTCTTTGGCTCTTATCTCTGCGCCACCCTCTTGATGAGGTTCAATGGTCGCAAGGGTTGTGATATCTCCAGTATAGCGATCTTCCTCAAGAGCAAGCATAATTGCCCTTGAGCGACAGCTCTCATAAAAATTGTTTTTTGCCTTTATCATAGTTGATGAACTTGATTTTAACTTCAAATATTCAAATAGTTTACGTTTGGATTTAAGCTGTTATTGCTCCGGCAATTAAAAGCATCAATCCTCAGTCTTTAAAACACGCCAAGAATTAAAGGACGCACTGTTTTCTATCGACATCTATAGTTTAATCGATAAGCACGTTGAAGTTAACACTTTTTTACCATTCAGTCTACTCAAGCTTCAGTGATTGCGCAGGCATATCAAATTGATTCTGACAAGATGAAAACGAGTGCACGGTTAGGCTGAAAATTTACGCTTTTCCATTTTGATTTCAGACTTTTGTCGTTAACATTGTTAGTTTTAAAAGAAACGATCATTTGAACTTTATTTTATGGCTCAGCGCTCCTTTTCCCGCGTCAGGTTGGTAAACATGGTTTTCTATGCACATCATGGAGTGCTCAGGGAAGAACATCGAATCGGGGCGAAATATGAAGTCGATGCTGAACTCTCTTTCGATTACACTGATGCAGCACGCAATGATGATATCAGCAAAACCATCGATTATGGAACGGTGTACAAAAAAATACGTGAAACATTGACTCTTAAAAAGTACTTTCTCATTGAAGCGATCGCTTATGAGATAGCGCACTATCTTCTCAAGGACTTTCCTGTTATTAATCATATAACCATCAAGGTGCGTAAACGAAATCCGCCTGTTGACGGTATATGCGATTATGCCGAAGCCGACTACTCTATTACTCGTCTCTGAAATTATGCCGCTGCACAAGGTATTTATCGGAATAGGCTCCAATATCGGAGATCGTCTTAGGTATCTTCAGGAAGCGGTAAACCGGCTTGTTTTTCTCGATAAGACATCAGTAAGCAGTGTTTCACCGGTTTATATGACTGAACCGGTTGGCGAAACAAGTCAGAATCGCTTCTATAACAGTGTTGTTCTTCTTGAGACTGCTCTTTTACCAGAAGAGCTTCGTCAGCACTGTAAAAACATTGAGCAAGGGCTTGGAAGGTCTGAAGAATACCCTCGCTGGAGTCCTCGGGTCATTGACCTGGATATTCTGCTCTATGACAACCAGATTATCAGTACGGAAGCACTTTCAATACCTCATCCCCAGTTGCAATACAGGAAGTTCGTACTCGTTCCTCTCCTTGATATTGCTAACCCCGTGTACCCGATAACAGGGCAGAGCATCAAGCAGCTTCTCGAAAGCTGCCACGACCGGTCAGTTCTGATAAAATTAAGGGAAGGTATTGAAGATCAACAAAGTGCCCTGTAACTTTACTGCGGGGCTCTTTGTTATTCCTCCGGCAACTATAGGTGTTGACAAAAAAACAGTATGGACTTTACTTACCCCATGTTTTAAAGACAAAGGATTAACACTTCTAATTGCCGGAGGAATAATATTTAACGTTAAAAATAACCTATTCTTGTTATTGCTTCATTTTCTGCATTTCTTGGGAGTAAGTTTAATAAACCACGGTTAATCTCAGATAGTCTTTCCCAATTTTGACTTTCAATTGCAAAATTACCGGCATCAATTAGACTTTTTGCCTGAGTGTGATCATTCATTCTTGTCTGATTATTTTTACACCAATTAAAAATATCGGATAAAAATTCAGGGGTTCTCCATCTAATCCTTGATAAAATAAAATGCATTTCATCAGATTTCTCTTGAATTTTTAATGGGCTATTCGTAGCAAAAAATGCGCTTTCTTGTAATACTATATCATTATAGGCTTTATGTTCATGGTCGTTACCATTTGCATCTAACATATTTTTGCATTCTTCTTTTATTTCCTTGTAATGCGCTTTTACTTGCTGTATCCTTTTATTTTTTGTGGCACTATCAATTTCTTGTGCAATTTTTCTCTTTTTATCTTCAAGTTGATATCGTTTATCTGTAACATCATCAGTGGTAAGGCGTTCTGTTTCGTGACTAACCGCCTGCATTTCATTTTTAAGTTTATGCAATGCACTAGCAGTCTCATAGTCTTCATTATCAGTTGATTCTTGTAATTCCAAATCTAATTTTTCAGATAAATCCAAAACCTGTTCCTTTAAAAATTCTATTGGAGTGTTCCTTTTCGTAAAATTAAAGGTTGTTTTGAATTCTTGATCAGTCATACATACATAACCAGAGATTTCAATATCTCTTGACTCAGATATTGAAATTGAAATTTCAATATCTGAACCTTTAACTATATCTCTACTAATCTCCATCCCTTTAATTTTTATATATCCAATTATTTTATTGGCTTCAGGCAAAGCCGAATGAGAACCTTCTAAAACCTTTATATAAATACAATCATCATTATTTCCTTTTATCAATCCTTTATTTAATGGAAAAGTTTTCTCCCAAAAAAGAGGCAATATAGAGTTTTTTTGAAATACAAGTAATAATCTTGTTTTTCCTGGATTATCATAATCATCTACTTCTAAACAAATATCTTCAGGAATAGGTTGTCCGCTAATACCAAATCCGCTATTAATGCCTATGGACTCTAAATCAGTTTCAACTACATTATTTTGCTGATCATAAACCGTAAATGTAAAATAATTATATGCACCGTCAACTAAAGGCAAATCTTCATTTATTCTCTGGCATAATTTTTTTATACCAGAGTTATAACCGCCATCTTGTCTAATAATACGATAACTTAAGTCAGATATATCTCCTGTGATTTTAGCGGCAAATAACTCTTCTTTCTCTTTAGATGCCTTATTATATGAGGCTTTTATTGAAATTGATGTTTGTTTTTTATTGGATTTATTATTCGAAAGCTCTTTTTGTTTAGTTGATGCATAATATGCAGCGCCGATTGCTACTGCTGTTGTTGGGTCAATTTCACAATTTACTGGTATCTGAAGAACTTCCTCAATACGACTCCGAACGTATGGGATATATGTAGTTCCACCAACCATCAGTGTAAATTGTAGTTCAATCGGTTTTAATGAATTTCGAGTAATTATTTTTTTTATCATCTCAATAGTACTATCGATATATGGCTTTATTAAATCAATAAACTCAGAGCGAGTAATTACAATTTCCATATCCACGTTGATACCGTCATTATCTTCAAAACCATCAATAGTTATTTCAGTTGAAGTTTTTGATGATAATATTATTTTTGCCTCCTCAGCTCGTCTTAAAAGTACATAGTATTTAGCATTAAGGTTACCAGATGCACTTTTCAGATCATCTTCTAACGTCGAAAAGTTGTATTGTTCACAGATCTTTGGAATTACTATTTTTTCTAATATAATATTGTCAAAATCAGTTCCACCTAAAAAATTATCTCCTTCATGATCTAAAACACTCATTTCCCCATCATTGATTTTAATCAAAGCGACATCAAAGGTTCCTCCCCCTAAATCATATACTAACCATCGTCCATCCTTCATTTCTTTTTCCTTCTTCATATTTGCATATGCCAAACTTGCAGCAATAGGTTCTTGAAGTAAGACTACTTGCTTAAATCCAGCATCCATACCTGCTTGCTTTGTAGCATTAGATTGAATTGTGTCAAAAGATGCTGGTATAGTTATTACAGCGGAATCTAATATATCGCCAGTATTTACAAATGTTTTTAGTTCCTTTAATACTTGAGAAGAAAGATCAATAGGAGTTTTTGATTCATTAATCGATTTGATTTTAAAACTTTCAGAAGTTCCCATTTTTCGTTTGAATATACCGACTACACTTTTAGGATCTTTTTCCAAAAATTCCTTCGCTTTTTTCCCAACAAAAATATTATTGTTTCGATATGAGACAACTGAAGGCAATGTGTTTCTACCGTAATCTTGGGGGTTAGAAAAAATTATTACATCTCCTTTTACAAACTTTGCAATGGCACTATTTGTAGTTCCTAAATCAATGCCAAAGTTTATTGTGTTTTCCATGTCAGTTAACTTAATAGGTTAATGTGTTTTTGAGTGAACAATGACAACCGCAGGTTGAACAATCACTTTAATAACGTGTTCAATATTTTTATAAGAAGAAAAAATAATTGGTTGTATTACTTCTACAATTTCAAGATTATCAACATTTGCTCCCGCTATTGTGGCTTCGCAATCGGTTCTTGTGTCTGAATAACTTTCACCTAAAGGGTTATGATAAGATAATCCAAAACTATCTTCCAGAATTACTTTTAGTTTATTAATATTTCTCAATATCGAATTTTTCTCTTTGATATCCTTTGTTTTTTGCTCGATTTCAAATATTTGATTTACCAAATTAAGATGTGACTGAGGGTTGTTATAGTTAATATTTCTAATCTCTTTCATATTTGCTCTTATTAAATATTAAGCTGTAGGTTTTGAAAAAGTCCAACCTTCTTCTATTTTTTTTGCTAAAATCGGATGTTTTGATAACGATGATTTAGATGTGCTCTTTATGTTTTTTTTATTTAATTGACTATTTTCATACTTTATTGCTATAAAGAAACTAATACCGACACCTATTAATCCACCTATAATAAAATGGCTATCAAATATTGATCCAAATAACCCGCCGAATATAGTTCCACCAACCAGAAAAATTGGATATTTATTATTAAGGTTCAAATGTATTTCTTTGCATTTTTTACATCGCGGGATATCAACATTAACATAGGAGAATTCTACACGTCTCGGGAAGAAGCTTCTATGTGTTTCTTTATATAATGTTTTTGAAATTTTACTGTTTTCGTCTGGTTTGTTTTTATTACAAAAATGACAAATTAATATCCCCTTATATTTTTTTTCAATTTCTATAAGATCATTTTGATCTTCTAAAAATCTGTTTTTTATATCATTATCAATATTTATTTTTAATGCAATACTGATTGTAGCTAAGGAATTTTTTATATCATTTTGTTTGTTCCACATTGAAATTGAAAGACTTCGTATTGAATGCCCTATTTGATCCCGAATTTCATTTGCAAATGAAGGAAGAGCATTTAATTCACTTACTTGAAATAGATTACATAAAAATATATATGCATCACTTGATTGGGTAGTTTCATTTTCAACTTTAGCAATAATATTATTAATGTGTAAAAGGAAGCCACCCCATTTTTTTAGCACAGTGGCATTTTTAGCTTGCTCAATTCTTTCATCATTATTTTTTTTAAAAAATTTATAATTGCTTTCAAAAGTTGGTCGGTTAACCCCTTCTATATTGAGCTGAAGTAAATATCCAGTCAAATCTTGAGGTACTTGGGTTGTGTAAAAGCTATCCCAAATAGAATTTGAAAGATAGTTTATAGCGTTAGCAACGTTTAAAATTTGGCTTTGAAAGTATTGAGGTAAACAATTTAGCGCCTCAACTGGAAAATAAAATTTTTTTACTATACTTACTATATTAACAATATTGTCTTCATTATAATCGCTCGCTTTATTTTTTATGTTTTGTGTTATTTTATCAATTGCACTAATTTTATTTTGAATATCAATTGAGGTGCTTTTGAATGCTGTATTGATATCTGATGGAGAAATTAATATAGTAGTATTTAAGATAGCTTTTATTTTTTCTGTATCAACATCTTGAAAAGCTAAAAGCAATGCCTGGTCAAATTTGGGTGAAAAATACGGACTAATAAAACTTATAAACTCTGGACATTTAAAAATACTATCAAGCTTAAAATTAATAAAGATACTGCCTTTACCAGTAACTAAAAATTCAGTTAAAGGATTATTGCTTGCTAAATACAGATAAAACTCTTTGTAATTATCATTATTTAATTCATCAATTACTTTTTCACAACTGCCTTTAGTGATTTTCAGCCCATAATAGTCATATACTCCATCATCTGATAAATCAATATCAGCGAACAACTTTCGTTTTAATTTTTTTACACTTTCATTATTAATACCTTTTGCCTCAGTTACATTAGATATACCTAAGATTTCTAATGGATTAATAAACATAAGGTAAGTGCTCCGCACAACTTGATTCCGTAATAAAATAAAGCCAGATAGTAAACAGATACACATGAGCATCTTTATTAACTATCCAATGATATATTTTCTGATAATTAATTGATGTGATTTTATTAAGCGTTGCACAAGACATGATTCCGTCATACAAGGTCTGCCAGTAAACCAGTAAATTATGAAGCTACGTCACTTGGAATTATCCGGCATTTTCATGCATTTCTGCTTCTTTTTTGTTGATCAAGGTAGCTGCTCAGTTTTTTGACTTCACCGGCAAAACACACCTTTTAAATATATTTCAACAGGGAGAAATTGCCAAATCTTCGGAAAACTAAAAAACAGAGTCAAATGTCACTGGGTTTGCCATCTGTCATGACCATGAATGCGGGTGAAGTGTCCGGTTTTTCGAAAGAAAGCAGGCGATGTAATGAAATTGGTTACAGTTACGCGTAGGGCTCAGTCCAAGCATAGGATGCAAATTTCTTCAATAATGTAGTTTCCTGTCTTGATCCTACTGATTTGTATCATTTTGCATCAAAGTGATTCTGTGCTGATTTATTGTCAACTCATTGATTAGTAAGGAGTTCGGTATTCTTTTTGTGGTGTGGCACAGTAGTTGCTTAATTAAATAGTAAAGCAGCGAATCAAAAGACCACATCAAACAGGAATCCATATGCAAAGTTTTACTACCGCCTACGGAGAACTTACAGGAGTCGAGTTCCGGACACTCTTTTCAAACGGCAAGACAGATGGCTGCCTCGTCGGCAGAAAAAATATCCTGAAAACACCCTATGGCAACTTGGTGCCTCAATATCAGGCTGAAGATATCGGGCGCAGGCCAGTTAAACCGCTCTACTTTTACAAGAGCGGGGCGATCAAGTCCGTTGCTTTGCAGGAGCAGGCTTTTGTGAATACGCCAGTCGGGACTCTGCCGGCCGAGCTGGTTACATTCCATGAGTCCGGGAGCATCAAGCGGATTTTTTCTCTTGACGGAAGACTGAGTGGGTTCTGGACTTCAAAAAACGAGTTTTCACTTGCCGAGGCAGTGACCATCCACTCCCCAATTGGTCCGCTGACGGCCAAATTTATTGCTCTGCAGTTTTATGAAAGCGGCGCACTCAAGAGTCTGACGCTTTGGCCGGGAGAGTTTCTCACGGTGAAATCTCCAGTGGGCGACATTCGCGTGCGTATCGGTATTGCGTTTTACGAGGACGGGAGCATACGTTCGCTGGAGCCATCAGGGCAGGTGCAGGTGCTTACACCGGTTGGCTTCATGACATCCTATGATAATGAGCCGCTGGGAATCCATGGCGACCTGAACTCACTGCAGTTTAGTCAGGGTGGCGCGGTTGAAGCGCTCACGACTGTTACCCATCAGATTCTGGTGACTGACCTGTTCGGCACAGAACATCTGTTTGCTCCGAAATTGAAAGACAATGTTTGCGGCGCAGAGCGCAAGGTTGTCGTGCCTCTAAGGGTGCGTTTCAGCGGAGGTATACTTATGATTGAAGGCTGTCAAGAGTCATACGATCTCGAACAATGCAGTGTAGAGGTAATGGCATTCGACAGAACGGCGCCCGATCCTAAATGGTCGTGTGCAGGGTAATGTCGTGATAGTAGGCCCCGAATTTTAGGCATTTGTTCGATATCAGATAAACACCCCACCGGTTGCCTCGATACGCTGGGCATTTACCCATCGGCAGTCGTCAGAAACCAGGGCGGCAATGAGATCACCAATGTCGTCCGGAAGGCCGACACGACCTAATGCCGTTCCGGAAGCGATAAATGAGTTAAGCTGTTTGTTGTCACGCACAGAACCTCCGCCGAAGTCGGTTTCTATTGCTCCCGGCGCTAAAACATTGACTGAGATACCTCGGTGACCGAGCTCTTTGGCAAGGTATCTTGTCAGCACTTCAATGGCGCCTTTCATGGATGCATATACGGAATATCCTGGCAAAGTAAAACGGGCAAGGCCGGAAGAAACGTTGAGTATGCGTCCTCCATCGGCCATCAACGGCACAAGTGCCTGGGTCAAGAAAAAAACGCTTTTCAAGTGTACATTCATGAGCGCATCGAACTGATCTTCTGTCACATCAGTGAAAGCCGCCTGGATGCCCATTCCAGCATTGTTGATAAGGATATCAAAATGCTCTCTGTCCCATTGTGCCAGTGCTTCCTGAATCTGGGCAGTGAAAGCGGAAATCCCTGAAACAGAGCCGGCATCAAAATGCAGTGCAGTTGCTCGTGCCCCCAGCTTGGTAATACTGGAAATGACCTCTTGGGCAGCGGCCTTATTCTGTTTGTATGTGATAATCACATCTGTCTTACGAACGGCCAGTTTCAGTGCGGCATTTGCTCCAAGGCCACGGCTTCCACCGGTTATGATGGCAATTTTACGAGTCATATTTTTTGCATTGTATGTTTTGAGTGCTATTCAAGCAGGTGTAAAGAATAGGCGTAGCTGCCATCATTTAGCTGCCTTTACAAACTTACTTTCCTCGCAGTGCGGCTATGCGCTCATCCAGACTTGGATGAGTTGCGAATAATTTTCTCAGGCCATGAGTTCTGATTCCAGATATTCCGAAGGCTGCAATAGGTTTAGGTAATGCTGACTGAATCTGTTCTGCCTGCAATTTTTCCAGTGCAGCAATCATTTTTTCCCTGCCAGCTATGGTAGCTGCTCCGGAATCTGCACGAAACTCACGTTTGCGCGAGAACCACATGACAATAATGGAGGCCAAAATGCCCAGCATTATTTCAGCCATAATTCTGGTCAGGAAAAATGCCGGACCGTTTCCTCGTTTGGTGTTAAAAACAAATTTGTCGACAGCATATCCAATGACGCTTGAGAGGAATATGACAAATGTATTCACCACGCCCTGAATGAGTGATAGCGTTACCATGTCGCCATTGACGATGTGCGAAATTTCATGTGCAAGTACACCTTCCACCTCTTCATTGGTCATTTTGTTGAGCAATCCTGATGAAACAGCCACCAGTGAGCGGTTTTTGGTCATACCGGTAGCAAAGGCATTCACCTCCGGTGAATTAAATACGGCAACTTCCGGCATGGTGATGCCGACCCTTTGGGATTGGATTCTTACTGTATTGACCAATCGGATTTCTGATGCGGTACTCGGATTTGTAATCACAACAGCACCGGACATGCGCTTGGCCGTCCATTTTGAGAGTGCCAGTGACATGAACGCACCGCCAAAACCGATGATAAAAGAAAAAATCAGTAAACTGCTGACATCAAGGCCGTTTGCATTCAGGTATGGCTTTACACCGAGCAAACTCATGGTGACAGAAAGCACCAGAACAATCGCAAGGTTTGTAATAAGGAAATAGAAAAGGCGTTTCATATTGATTTACTGTTGATTTTCGAAAGTGTTAGTTACCCTTTAGATCTGCCTTCGTCTACGAGTTCAGACCAGTTTTTATTTAATACACTATGGAAAATAGTCAGTAAATGAACACTTCCCAAAAATGATACCCATTAACAGCAGAGATTTCCGGGCTATTGTGTAAAAGTCAGTTCAGCCTTCTGAACGAAGAGGCTTTGATGGCTGCAAAAAGTTGAGAATTTGGCGCAATGTCAAGTTCGTTTGCTGCTGCCCTGACAATTTCGGCAACCAGTTTTTCGCCATTGACAGCAAGAACAATACCAATTTTAGTTCCAGAGTTAAACATTTCGGTAACGGTGCATTCCAATAAGTTTCGGGCACTGATTGCTTCTGGATGCTTTTTAAAAAGAACGATGTCGTGTGAAGAGAGCTCAAAAAGTGATTCCGCATTTAGTTTACCATCAGAAACAAGTAGGTTGTTATTTCCCCAGCTATAGGAAAATAATCCGTTCTGATCAACTGGATTGGCAAGTCGCAAAAAATTAACATAACCGTTCGGGTTATTCACCATCCTGTTTTTTGCAAGTTTTTCAGAAGTGGTTACTTCAATGAGTTGACCTTTGTTTATTATCAGAACCTGGTCGGTCATTAATTGCATTTCAGTTATGGAATGCGATATGAACAGATAGGGTATCCTGAATTCTGTGCTGACACTTTTCAGGTAGGTAATGATCTGGAATCGGAGTGTATCGTCAAGAGCTGAAAGCGGTTCATCCATAAGCAGGAGGTGCGGGTTTGCAAGAACAGCTCTGCCGAGTGCGATTCTCTGTTTTTCTCCTCCGGAAAGATGTTTTACCCTGCGCTGCAGAAGGGGCTGCAGTTTAAGGAGATCAATCATTATGTCAGGCTTGATGATTCGGTTATTTTCGCGGCATCTTTTGTAACCGTAGAAAAGATTGGTTTTAACGCTTAGGTGCGGAAAAAGCATTGCCTGTTGAAAAATAATTGCAATACGCCTTTTTTTTGGTGAAATATTGATTTTCTGGTGTTTACTGAACAGCGTGTTGCCGTCAAGGATAATTGCTCCCTTATCGGGCAGCAACAAACCTGAAATAAGATTGATAAGGGTTGTTTTCCCACTTCCGGAGGCGCCAAAAATTCCAATTCGTTCACCTGAAATATCCGTTTTGAATTCAAGGGAAAGTGTGCCGATGTTTTTTTCTATATCCAGGCTCAACTTCACAGCCCATTACTCCTGTCAATTTTTTTACTGAGCAGTTCATGCAGAAGAAGTACGAATACGGAAATTATTACGGAGATAAGGCAAAGCGAAAGTGCCATCGGAGTGCTTGAAGGGGAACTCGCATAATCATAAATTGCCAAAGGTATGGTTTGCGTTTTTCCCGGAATATTGCCGGCCGCAATTATTGTTGCTCCAAATTCTCCAAGACTTCTTGCAAACATGAGCGAAGCCCCGGCGAGTATGCCTTTCATGGAAAGTGGTACAATTATTGTTAACAGGCTGTCAAACCATGATGCTCCAAGGGTTTGTGATGCTTCCAGCATTTGCTGATCAATAGATTCCATCCCAAGGCGAATTGAACGTACCAGAAGCGGAAACCCGACAACTACTGAAGCGATAACGGCGGCTTTCCATGTAAAGAGGAGATGAATATGTAATTCAGCCAGCAGTTTTCCAAGCCATCCTTGTTTGCCGAGAAGTAACAGCAGGAAATATCCAATCACTACAGGGGGTAGTGTAAGTGGAAGATTGATAAGAACTTCCAGTAATACTTTCAGCCTGAATTTTTTAAAGACGATCAACCAGGCAGTAGCAAAACCGATTGGTAATGAGAGAGCTGTTGCTGTAACTGCAACTTTGAGCGACAGCCATATGGATGCAATGTCTTCCGATGTTAGTTGCATGTTGTCAACAACAATTCATGAGGTGTATATGTATGTGTTACTTCAGGCTAAAACCG
Organism: Chlorobiaceae bacterium; assembly: GCA_037134935.1. Classification (GTDB taxonomy): domain Bacteria; phylum Bacteroidota; class Chlorobiia; order Chlorobiales; family Chlorobiaceae; genus Chlorobium. The sequence continues at coordinate 29,863 of JBAXLG010000001.1, forward strand.
AATTTAGTGAGAATTGATTTGGCTTCATTTCCTTGAAGATAGGCAAAGAATGTTTTGGCCTCATTGTTTTTTGCGGCTTTGGCTGTCAATGCTATCTGATAAATCACCCTGGGGTATAGTTCCTGCGGTACAACAAACAGCAGTTTTGCTTTTTGAGCCAGCAGTGCATCAGTTTTATAGATGAAAGCACCATCAACTTCGCCGAGTTCGGCGTACATGAGGCACTCTCGGACATCTTTTGCCATAACAAGCTTGCCTGTAAGCTTTGTTAACACACCGGATTTTTTCATTGCAGTTATGGCATACTCTCCAGCGGGAACACTTTTCGGATTTCCAATAGCAATCTTTTCCAGTTTCGGCAAATCTTTTATTGATGATACTTTTTTACTGCTTGTTCCGGCAAAAACAAGTGAGTTGTAGGCAAAGGTTTTTTTACTGGTTCCAACGACAAGTTTTTTATCGTTAAGATAATCCATCCATTCGGTGTTTGCTGCAATAAACAGGTCAGCTGGTATTCCATTTTCAATCTGGCCTGCGAGTGTTCCAGATGACCCGAAATTATTCAATAAAACGGTGCCGGGATGCTTTTTAGTGTAATTGGTACTGAGTTCTTTGATGACTTCTTTAAGGCTTGCTGCAACGGAGAGATTCAGTTCTTCCGCCATTGCATTTACCGTTATGGTCAGCAGGGTAAATACCAGAATGGTGATTTTTTTCATTGCATCGGTCATGATTGTTTGGGTTTATGCAGTGTTTATAAACGCCATAAAACCTTATAATTGAGCATGTGCCACCGTATAATAGAAAAGGGTTTTGCTGCAAACAAGGTTTTTCCCTGTGATATCACTTAAGGATGCGCTTGTCGGGTTTTAATCACAGGTGTTCGATATTAGTTTTTTAGGCAGTTGATTCAGAGGCTGATCCACTGACGTTGTATCTTACGGTTCGCAGACAGTATCCTGGAATACTTGGCGGATACATTACTCTTTGAGTTATAAAACACTGAATGCGTACTCTCTACGGTTATTGGCTTTGAAAAAAGCAAAACATGATGAGCATCGCGTTGATGGATTATCCGGAAAACTTATATTAAGAAGGGGAAAGGGATAAGTTGAAAATTATCAGGTTGAAAAAAGTCGTTTCCATAACCAATTCAGGAATTTCAGGGTGAAGCGCAGAAAAGACGATATCGGCCTTGATGGCTTGATCTGGTTTCAGAAGGCAGAAGACAAGTTTCTTGGAGGAGACAGAATTGCCTTGCTGGAAAAGATCCATGAATTGGGCTCTATCAACAGTGCGGCCAAAGCCATTGGAATCAGCTATAAAACCGCATGGCATCTTGTGAACATGGTGAACAATCTTTCCGAAAAGCCACTGGTTGATCGCGTTACTGGAGGCAAGGGCGGCGGAGGCACAGTTTTGACCAGAGAGGGGAAAAGAGTTATCGAACAGTTTCGGATTATCCAGGAAGAGCACCGGAAATTTCTTCAGAATCTTGAGGGGCGTCTTGGAGATACCAATAATCTTTATCAATTCTTAAGAAGGATATCAATGAAAATCAGTGCGCGTAATGTTTTTTCTGGCACCATTGAAAAAATTACAAAAGGAGCGGTAAACGCTGAAGTCATTCTTCTGATCAATGGGGGAACCCGCATCACCTCAATTATTACTAATGGTGCTGTTGATAATCTCGGTCTGAAAGAGAATATGAATGCGTATGCTATAATCAAATCCAGCTCTATCATTGTCGGCAGAGAACTGCACGAAGCTAAATTGAGTGCCCGAAACGTCATACCAGGAAAAATCAGCAAACTTATTGAAGGGCCAGTCAGTACTGAGGTTGATATTGAAATTGGGGAAGGGAATGTCATATCTGCTATAATTACTCATGGAAGTTCTGAAAAACTCTCATTGAAAGAGGGTGAACATGCCTGTGCATTGTTCAAGGCTTCAAGTGTGATTCTCGGGGTAAGCTGATAGGTAGTATTGCTGATTTTTTTTGTAATGTGAAGAGGTAAAATCGCAGTATTTTTCATGACCTGAAATCAGGCTTTACCAAAGGTAAGCCATTTACTTTTCATGCAGAGGAATTGTCGCTCTGCAGTAAGAAACCGATGAGCGTGATCGTTACAAGTCTTGGAAGCTATGAAAGTTGTTTTATCGCAGGTAAAGCTGTTGCACTCACTATCACTGAGAAATTTATAGCACCCAGACACAACGGATACTCTGAATGCAAGCTCAACATGTATGTTCTCTCTATGAATTGATTACTGCTGATTGTAACCTTTACATTGGCATGATACTCAATGGTGGATTCCCCGAATTTTTACTTCGAATGCAGTTGTAATAGCTTATCCTGCTTGTGATACCAATTCCTGCTTTGTTAATGGTTTTCTTTGCAAAAAAGGATTTTTTTGCAATCTGATTTTGTGCGGCTGTGTTTTCTGCAGCTGATGTTTTTTTTCTCACTGATTATTTTTGCCTGCAAGGTTATTGTGTCCGAGGCGTCCAATAAGGAGATTTTATTGATATGGATATTCAAGTTTTTTACAGAACGATTTTGCAATGAAAGCCAGAGTTTATCCGTTATTGGTGTTTCTGATTTTTGTAACTGCATCTTCAATTCAGGCAGAAGAAACGCTGACTTGGCAACAGTGTGTCAGCGAAGCCAGGCAAGCACACCCGAACCTTTATTCTGCCCTTGCGGTATTGCAGCAGGCTGAAGCTGATAAACGCATAACGGGAGGAGGGCTTCTTCCTCAGATCAGTTTGGGGTTAAGCTCTCAAAACAGTAGAAATACAGCGGGCGGTAGTGGTTCCGGCGAACTTTACTCCTATTTGTTATCGGCACAGCAGCTTCTTTATGACGGGCACAAAACATCACATGTAGTCAGGAGCAAGGAAGAGTCTATCAAGGCGGCTCAATACAATTACAGTGCAGTTTCTTCCGATGTGCGTTTTGTGCTTCGATCAGCATTTACTGAACTACTTAAAGCTCAGGATCTTGTTGGTTTAGCCAACGAAATTGCCTTGAGAAGGCGAAAGAATGTTCGGTTGATCAATCTTCGCTATGAGGGTGGTCGTGAACATATCGGGGCTCTTCGTCAGGCTGAGGCAGATCTTGCGCAGGCTGAGTTTGAGGTTTCCCAATCAAAACGCGGCCTCCGTCTTGCTCAAGTTAAACTGGCTTCTGGTCTTGGACGTGATCAGCATAAAAAGTTAAGGGTTCAGGGAGATTTCCGAAGTACTGATGTTAACGTCGGGCAACCGGACATTGAAGGTTTGGCGAGAAATAATCCACTTTTCCAACAGCTTGATGCCCAGAGCAAGGCAGCTCGATTTGATCTGGATGCATCACGAAGTGCTTTTGTTCCGCAACTCTATCTGAATACATCGGCAGGAAAAAGTGCTTTTGACCGGTTGCCTGTCAATACTGTTGACTGGAATGCAGGAGTAACGGTTTCGGTGCCGATTTATGAGGGAGGGAGTGGCAGAGTGAAGGTATCTAAAGCGATGGCTGTGGTGAATCAATATGATGCTGCACAAAAAAACGGTTATTTGCAGATATTCGATTTTCTTGAAGAGAGCTGGAAAAGTTTTCAGGATGCCCGGCAGATGGTGACAGTGCAGAAAAAATTTCTTGATGCGGCAGTTGAACGCTCTTCCATTGCCAGTGCGCAGTATTCAAACGGTCTTATAACGTTTAATGACTGGGTTATTATTGAAAACAATCTTGTTAACGCTAAAAAGGGGTTTCTTAATGCCGAAGCAGCTTTGCTGATTGCCGAGGCTCAATGGATTCATGCAAAAGGAGTGGGGCTTGATGGTCAGCAAGAATAAGATAGTATTGGGAAGTTTTGGTGTGTTCGTTATTCTCGGCGTCATAGTGTTTTTTGCCTTAAAAGGAAATCGGGTATCGGAAAAGCGTTTTGATGAAATTCGCCCTGTACGAGGATCCATCAGCTCGTCAGTATCCACCACCGGAGCTGTAGAGCCGCAGAACCGTGTTAAAATCCAGTCTTCGGTCGGTGGGAGAATTGAGGAAATTCTTGTTGAAGAAGGTCGATTGGTAAAGAAAGGAGATGTGCTTGCCACGCTTAGTTCGACTGAACGTGCAGCTCTGCTGGATGCAGCTAAGCTTCAAGGGAAAAGTGAGCTGAGCTACTGGAACAGTGTGTATAAAAAAACAGCTGTTATAGCGCCGATGGATGGTCAGGTCATTGTCCGGAGTGTTGATCCTGGCCAGACTGTGACCATGAGTGATTCGCTGTTCGTTTTGTCGGATCGACTTATTGTGAAGGCGTATGTTGACGAAACCGATATTGGCCGTGTTAAAGTTGGGCAGAAGGCAGTGATTGGGCTTGATGCTTATCCTGAAATTCGAGTAGATGGGGTGGTGGGTCATATCTATTATGAGTCGCATTTGCAGAATAATGTGAATATCTATAACGTTGATGTTATTCCGCTTAGTGTTCCTGAGGTTTTCCGTTCCGGGATGAGTGCCAACATCAGGATTATTGTTCAGGAAAAGAACGGAGTTCTCTTGTTGCCACTTGGTGCGGTTCAGAACAGGAACGGTAGAATGGTGGTTCTTCAGAAAAACGTAGGGAAAGAACAGGTACAGCGTTACAGTAAGGTGCGTACCGGGCTACAGGATGAACGAAATATCGAAATTCTTGAAGGATTGGCGGATAGCTCTGTTGTGTTGCTGCCTGACACCTCTTTTGTTCTTCCGAAAAACAATGGTGGATCAAATCCTTTTACTCCGCAGCGGAACAGGAAGAAACCATGAAGCCTCTGCTTGAGCTTGTTGATGTTCAGCGTACCTATCGTATTGGGGAAAGCACTGTTCATGCATTACGCGGTGTTTCAGTAACGATTGAACAGGGTGAATTTGTTGCAATCATGGGGCCTTCCGGTTCAGGAAAATCATCTCTGATGCAGATTCTTGGACTTCTTGACACTCCTGATAAGGGTAAGTACCTGCTGTTTGGCAATAATGTCAATAGCCTTGGCGAAGATGAACTGGCTGGATTGCGTAACAACGTTGCCGGGTTTGTATTTCAGCAGTTTCACCTGCTCAAGCGCATGAGCATTCTGGAGAACGTGCGTCTTCCGCATATATACAGCGGGTTGAAAGGGGATTTTCGAAAGCAGGCGATAGAGCGCTTGACGCAGGTTGGTCTTGAAAAAAGAATTGATCATACTCCGAACCAGCTATCCGGAGGCGAGCAACAGCGTGTGGCAATAGCAAGGGCGCTGGTGCGCGATCCGTTGATTATTTTTGCCGATGAGCCGACCGGCAATCTTGATACGAAAAATTCGGTCGAGATCATGAAGATTTTCAAGGGTTTAAATGAAGAGGGTAAAACCATCATCATGGTTACTCATGAAAATGAGATTGCCGCTTATGCCAGGCGAGTCATTACCATGAGGGATGGTGTTATTGTTTCCGATGAACGTCGCGAAGGTGGAGTGACTTCAGAGGCAACAGCAGGCAAGAATGGTTTTGACATTCATCTATCCAGATCTGTTTCGTTATGGCAGGATGGTCGGTTTATCGGGTTTATGGCACAGGCTTTCAAAGCCATTCTTGCCAACAAGATGCGCTCTTTTCTTTCAGTACTTGGAATTTTTGTTGGGGTTGCATCGGTGATTGCCATGATGGCGCTTGGCGAGGGAGCCAAAGCTTCCATGCAGGAACAATTGAAATCGATGGGTTCCAATATGCTCTCTATCAGGGGTGGATCGGCCAAAATTAGGGGTGCTGCCCAAGGTTCGGGTGCTGTTACCCGCTTTACCTTTACTGATGTTGCTGATATTGCGGCTCTTCCTTCGCTAGTGAAAAATGCAACAGGGGTAGTAAATGGTGCCGGGAGAATTGTTTTTGGCAACAAAAACTGGAGTACAAATCTTACCGGGGTTGGATATGATTACGGAGTTATGCGGGCGGCAGTGCCTTCAGTTGGCAGGTGGTTTACTCGTGAGGAGATGCAAAAACGGGACAAAGTAGCAATTATCGGTGTGACAGTTGTCAAGGAGTTGTTTGATAAGAGAAATCCTGTTGGCCAGACTATCAAGATTAATAGAATTAATTTTACGGTTATTGGAGTTGCACCAGCAAAAGGGTTTGCTGGTGCGCATGACGAGGATGATATGGTGATCATTCCAGTAACGACTGCTATGTATCGGGTACTTGGCAAGGACTACTTGAGTGGAATTTTTGTGGAGGTTATTTCGCCCACATTAATAGAAACAGCAAAAATTGCGATAGATGAACAGATACGCAAACGTCATCATCTGAAAGCTGATGACGATTCTTTCAATATCAGGGATATGACTGAGATTCAGAAAATGCTGAGCAGTACAACGCAGACCATGAGTCTTCTGCTTGGTTCCATTGCCGCTATATCATTGGTAGTAGGAGGTATCGGGATCATGAATATCATGTTGGTTTCCGTGACGGAACGGACAAGGGAGATTGGTTTGCGCAAGGCCATAGGGGCACGAAAAGGCGACATCATGCTGCAGTTCCTTGTTGAGTCAGTTGGCATGACTGTCAGTGGTGGTGTTATAGGTATTCTTGCGGGTATAGGCATCTCGTTTTTGCTCTCGCTTTTTGCTGGATGGTCAGTCAAAACATCTATGATATCGGTTGTTCTTGCAACAGCTTTTTCAGGGATTATTGGCATTTTTTTTGGTCTCTGGCCTGCCAGAAAAGCTGCAGAGCTCAAGCCCGTAGAAGCTCTTCGCTACGAGTAGAAGCCGTTCTGAATTTTTTAACTTTAAACAGATAAGTTGCTTGGCTTTGTTCTTTTTCTCTCCTTTTTGTAAATTCTAACTATATTTAATAGCAGTGATGTTATGATAATAACAAGCAAAATATAAATAATGAAAAAAATTGCCGTACTATGCGCCGCAATTACTTGTCTTTGGGCAGCGCCAGCTTCAGCTGATACTTATGTCAGTGGCTCGGGTGGTTTCGGTATAATTGTTAATTCTAACGCTATAGACTACGAAACAGGTGCTACATTTGGTGCCGCTGTTGGTGCAAAATCTGAAAAATACCGTGTTGAAGGAGCAGTCAATTATCAGTCTAATGCAGTAAAGAGTGTGTCAGGTATCGCAGTGAAGAGAGTTCATGTTTCAGTGGTTTCTGTCATGCTTAACGGTTATATGGATTTAATTATCAAAGATTCAGACTTTACGCCTTACGTGATGGCCGGCCTTGGAGAGGCAAAGATCAGGTCAAGGGATAAGCACGAAGAGACTGTTGATAACAATGTGTTTGCTTGGCAGGTTGGTACAGGTGTTGGTATCAAAACATCAGAAAATGTTACCCTTGATGTTGGATATCGCTATTTGACTCCAGCAAAAGCGATGGACAGGGTAGGAAACAAGTTCTCAATTTCGGACAGTAACTTTCTTATTGGGGTGAGGTACGGGCTCTAAGAGCTTATTCTTAAATAAATTGGTCAATATAAGCTAACACATTATTTTTTCATCCAAAGACAACTCCTTATTAAGGAAAAAGATAACGGCAAAAAAAAAGTCTTGGGAAGTATTGAATGAGTTTTGGGGAAAAGTCGAACCATTAATACCGTCACGCTAGAGAGATACCTGCAGGATATACAAACGGAAATCTGGAGGCGGCAGAAAACCGATAACATCCAGGACAATCTTTGATGCCATTATGTATGGGCTTCAACCTGTAGTTGATTGATTTTTGGTAAAAGCTGTTCTTTTTCTTTCTCTGTTTATCGGGATCGACAAAGATAGTAGAGACGTTATCAACAAATTCCCGTTGGAGTGATTTCAATTGCCGATCTTGAAAACCGAGCTTGTGTAGAGGTTCTTTAAAACGTCATCATATTTTTGTGGAGTATTATAGCTTGGCGGGTTGAAGATAAATTATGAATGATATCATCAGTACTTTCTACAAAACAGCATCCCAGCACTTCTTATCACGTCTACAGATGCGTGACAACATCACACTCTTATACCTTACTGGTGTTGGAACGGTGGTCGGATTTGCCTTCGGAAGTCCGACAGTAAAGAAAGAGCTTCTGCTCGTTTTGCCGTATATGGCTTTGGCTTGTGCGCCACTTATGGTTCACCACAACGTGATGCTTGGATCACTGCTGAACTACCTGTCCAAGGAGATTCCATCAACTATCTCGGAAACAACAACGTCTCCCCCCTACGAAGCGTCGCAGTCACTTCAAAATCAGTTTGCCCTTGCGCTTGGTCTCAGGACGTTCGGTCAACTGATCATTTTCTTGTTGCCATCTTTTTTTGCACTTATCGCTACCTGGTCTCTTGCTTTTTCCGGACCGCTACTTCAAATCCTTGCATACTGGACAGCGGTCTTCAGTTTTTTGCTGACGTTCTTCATTGTGTTTTTAATTCACAAGAGACAAACGCATGACATTGACCACTTGAAGAAATTTGCCAAAAATGGGTCAGATAGTAATAGATTTACTCCAATGAGCTGATAAGGGTCACAGAAAAGAGAAAAATTGAGGCGTGACTACAAATCTATTGAATTATTAATAATTTTATTTTGATAATATTTATTGACTTGCCCTTTTCCGATCATGAAAACAGTTCTCAAGAGGGAAAATAGTTCAATCCTTATTCTTTTTTTCCGCTACCATTAAATAAATAGTTGTTTTCCGTTTTTTCATATGGTCAGTGGTCTGCCAGTTTTTTCAGCAAAAAGGCCATGGAATTACCTATGTCGTTCATATTGTTCATGCCTTCGGTGTCAGTTTCTACTTCGTTTCCTTCACGTCCTCCGAATCCAAGATTCCAATAGGTGGAGCCTACAATAAACATGCCATTGATCTGAAAAAGATGATTGATGGTGTCAAAAGCATGTATTCCTCCAGCACGACGCAGTGAAACAACTGCGGCTCCTGCTTTGTATTTCAGAAGGTTTCCGTTGGCACGCGCAACAAAACCAGCCCGATCAATCAGTGCTTTTAGCTCTGGAGTTATGTCGGCAAAATAGGTTGGAGAGGCAAGAATAAGGCCATCGGCTGCAAGCATTTTTTCGAATACACTGTTAAAGTTATCGTTTTTTGTAGCGCATTGCCTGTTTTTAAGTTCGATGCAACGGTAGCATGCACGGCACCCCCTTATTTCTGTGCCACCAATCTGGACAAGTTCGGTTTCAATGCCTTTTGCCTGGAGAACAGTAAAAACCTGCATGAGAAGTTTGTGTGTGTTCCCCTCTTTGCGAGGGCTGCCATTGATGCCGAGTACTTTCATAGATAAGCTTTTATTTATTTATTAGTCTTTTAACTGATTATGCCGCGATAATGGTGCTTCGGGGGCATTAAACAGAGAATAGTCTTATCGGTAAAGAAATGCAAATGGGTTTTGTGTTGGAGTTTTCTGCCGATTCTGGAGAGGTGAGCTTACCCTTTTCAACGTTATAACGAGTATGAAGTGATCATAATCCGGATTTTTTCAAGAGCGAGCTGCATATCTTCCGGCAAAGGCGCAGTGAAGGAGAGAATCTCCCTGCTCGTTGGTTGCTGAAACGAGAGAGTTTCGGCGTGAAGGGCTTGGCGAGGGAGCAGTTCGAAAAGATTTTTGATGAAACTTTCGCTTTTGCTGAAGGGGAGTGTTCGCGGTGAGGCGCCTCCGTAAGTATCGTCGCTGAGGATCTGATGCCCCAGGTGCTGCATGTGAGCTCTGATCTGATGGGTTCTTCCTGTATGGAGTGTCAGTGACAGCATAGAAAACCAATGGAGATTTTCTGTGACGGTATAGTCGGTGACTGCAGTTTTTCCGTCTTTGCCTTCAAAAGGAAAGTTTGCCATGACTTTTCGGTCTTTTTTAGATCGTCCGATATTGGTTGTTATGGTACCGGTTTGTGGTTCGGGAACTCCCCATACAATTGCTTTATAGGTTTTCAGTACTTTCCGTTCTGCAAACTGGCGGGCAAGCCGGTGCAGTGCAACAGGATTTTTTGCAATAATGATAAGGCCGGAGGTGTTCTTGTCGAGCCGGTGCACGATGCCCGGACGAAGTGATGATTTGTCGAGTTCTTCTGCTCCCATGCCGATATGGTGAAGAATAGCGTTTGCCAGTGTTCCTGTCCAGTTGCCGAATGCTGGATGTACTACCATTCCGGGCTTCTTGTTGATGATCATCAGGTCATCGTCTTCATAAATAATATCAATCGGAATATCTTCTGCTGTAAGCTCTGGTGCTGGAGGATTAAGAAAAGTGATCTGTATAGTGTCGCAGGACTTGATTCGATAATTCGATTTTACTCGATGTTCATTAACGAGTACCCTGCCTTCTTCTATCGCCTCCTGAACCTTGTTCCGTGTGGCGTTTTCAACCTGTCTTGTTAAATATTGATCAATACGCATCGGAGTTTGCACTCGACTTACCTGCAAAATGAGCTTTTTTGGTTCGGGTTTAAGGTTATCGGGCTCTCCGGATTCGTTTTTTAGCGACTGATTTTGCATTTTTGTAAAATTTGAACGCCCGTTGCGGTGAACTTGCGGGGTAAGTATAACAAAACCATATAATATCTTCTATGTACTCCATGCAACACTTGCCTGAGGAGCCGGTTTTTTCGTTTGATTTGGCAGTCATTGGTTCCGGTCCAGGAGGTTATGAAGCGGCTTTGCTGGCGGCAAAGGCCGGAATGAAGGTTTGTATTGTCGAAAAGGGTTCTTTAGGTGGAGTGTGTGTCAATTGGGGTTGTATTCCCACTAAAGCTCTTTTGAGGAGTGCCGAACTGCTTGATCTTTTCAAAAAAGCAGGGAACTATGGCCTTCATGTGCAGGAGGCCGGTATCAATTTTTCCGAAGCGATCAAACGTAGCCGCAATGTGGCATTGAAAATGTCAAAAGGCATTGGTTTTATGCTTCGTCGCGCAGGTGTTGAGGTTTACCAGGGTGAGGCGGTTTTCAGTGGACAACATGATTTAGATATTGTTCGTGATGGTGTGCGTGTCAGCGGTGTTTCTGCCCGTTACATTATTATTGCGTCAGGTTCTCTTCCCCGAAAGCTCCCTGGGCTTGAGCCTGATGGTGGTCGTATTATTACCAGCAGGGAAGCACTTGCTCTGAAATCGCTTCCAGAGTCTATGATTGTGGTTGGAGGTGGTGCTATTGGTGTTGAGCTGGCATGGTTTTATGCTATGGCTGGAACATCGGTAACATTGGTTGAAATTATGCCCCGGTTGCTCCCCCTCGAAGATGAAGAAATTTCTGCTGCTCTTGAACGTTCGTTTAAAAAAGCAGGTATCAATGTTGCAACCGGTGCAAAACTGGAGGCAGTTGTTACAGCAGGGGAACGGGTGAATGCTTCTCTTGCTGTTGAAGGCTCGGCGCCTCAACTTCTCAGTGCGGACTACCTTCTTGTTGCTGTTGGAGTGGCCGGTAACTGTAGTCAGCTCGGTCTTGAGCATGCTGGTGTTGAGAGTTCACGGGGATTTGTTGTAACGGATAGTGTGTGCAGAACATCTGTCAGCCATATTTTTGCAATTGGCGATGTCCGTGGAGGCATGCTGCTTGCACACAAGGCGTCGGCTGAAGCTCGCATTGCAGTTCTTGCCATAACGGGCGGAATTCCCAAAATGCTTGATGAATCGATGATTCCTCGATGTGTTTATGCTGAACCGTCAGTTGCTAGCATTGGTTTGAGTGAAAAACAGGCAAAAGAGTTTGGGTTTACGGTCATGGTAGGTCGTTCACTGTTTGCCGCATCAGGCAAGGCCAATGCCTATGGGAATATTGACGGTTTGGTGAAGCTGGTTTTTAATGCTGCTGACGGTCGTCTGCTCGGTGCACATGTGCTTGGACATGGATCGGTGGAGCTTATAGGGGAATTGACGCTGGCGCGAAAACTTGAGGTTACTGCGGAACTGCTTGCCAGTACAGTTCATGCTCATCCCACCCTTTCCGAGACGATAAAAGAGGCGGCCGAAAATGCACTTCAGGAGTAATGAAGAAGATAGTTTCGTTGTTGGCTTGCCGCATGATGAAAAAAACGATACTCTCATTCTAATCGTTTATGAAAACCATTTTCTATTGTCTTTCTAAAAGCATAAATTCAGGTTCTATTATTTAAACTCATTAAAAACAGTAAACCTTTTTCTGTGAGTGATGTTTTCCTGGTTCACAGGGTAAGGGTACCAACCAAATGATCAATTATGACTCAGACTGAAACAGCTGACAAAAAAACTGCTGCAAAAAAAACTCCTGCGGCAAAGGCTAAGGCGGGTGCTACGGTGACGTCTGTTCCGGAGCCGAAAAAAGCAGCAGCTTCCGCTGCAAAAAAGAAGTCCGGTCTGGCTTTTCCTTTTACAGCAATTGTCGGGCAGGAGGAAATGAAGCTCAGTTTGATCCTTAATATTATCGACCCCAGGATTGGGGGAGTGCTGGTTATGGGTCATAGAGGAACCGGAAAAAGTACTACAGTCAGGGCTCTTGCCGAAGTGCTTCCTTTGATTGAAAGAGTCAAGGATGATACATACAACCGTACTGTTGATCAGTATGTCGAAGCTGAAGAGGCCAAAAAAGGGCATAAACCGATTGACCCTGCTTCTGTAAAGACCGAGAAAATTCCTGTGCCGGTAGTTGATCTTCCACTTGGTGCTACCGAAGACCGTGTTTGCGGTACTATTGATATTGAGCAGGCTCTGACCAGTGGAGTGAAGGCTTTTGAACCAGGTCTGCTTGCCCAGGCAAACCGCGGATTTCTTTACATTGATGAGGTTAACCTTCTTGACGATCATCTTGTTGATGTTCTTCTCGACGTTGCCGCCAGTGGAAAAAATGTTGTAGAACGCGAAGGTATCAGTATTCGTCATCCTGCACGTTTTGTGCTTGTTGGTTCAGGTAATCCTGAGGAAGGAGAGCTTCGTCCTCAGCTTCTTGACCGTTTCGGTTTACATGCCCGCATCATCACAATTCTTGATGTTGCTAAACGTGTTGATATTGTCAAGCGCCGTCGTGAGTTTGATGATGATCCTGATGCATTTATGAAAAAGTACCATCGCGATCAGCTTAAGTTGCAGCATAAGATCCAGCAGGCAAAAGATATTCTTTCGGAAGTAACCATGACCGATGCTGTACTCACCGATATTGCAAAGCTTTGCATGAACCTCGGTATTGACGGCCACCGTGGAGAACTTACCATTACTCGTACTGCACATGCACATGCGGCTTTTATGGGTGACAAAGAAGTGACTATGAAGCATGTCAGGGAGATTGCTGGTCTCTGTCTGCGCCATCGTTTGCGTAAGGATCCGCTTGAAACCCTTGATGCTGGTGAAAAAATAGAACGTGAACTTGCTAAAGTCCTTGGAGAAGCGGAAGCCGTATAATGATAGCTTTTACCGATATTGTAGGAATGGATCTGGCCAAGAAAGCTCTTATGCTTCTGGCCGTTGATTCTGAACTTGGCGGTGTTGTTATTCCTTCGGCCGTCGGGTCGGGAAAATCGACCATTGCCAGGGCATTTGCACATATTCTCCCCGAAGGAACTCCTTTCGTGGAACTTCCGCTGAACGTTACTGAGGATCGTCTTATTGGTGGTGTTGATCTGGAGGCAACACTTGCTACCGGTATGCGCGTGGTTCAGCATGGCGTGCTTTCAAAAGCAAACGGCGGAGTACTTTATGTTGATTCAATCAGCCTTCTTGACAGCTCTGCTGTTTCGCACATCATGGATGCCATCTCGCGAGGTGAAGTACTGGTTGAGCGTGAAGGGCTCAGTGAGGTGCACCCGGCAAAATTCATGCTTGTGGGTACTTACGATCCGTCAGATGGAGAGGTACGAATGGGGCTTCTTGACAGGATAGGTATTATTGTTCCGTTTACCGCCCAGAACGATTACCGAGCGCGTAAAAAAATTGTCAATACAGTACTTGGCAAAAGGGATGAAGAAGATACCCGTGACGAGTTGAACATGCTTACCGGTTTTATTAAGGCTGCCAGAGAGCAACTGCCGCATGTTTCGATAAGCAATGAACAGATTCAGGCATTGATACAGACGGCGATCAGTCTTGGTGTTGAAGGTAACCGCGTCGACATCTTTACTGTTCGGGCGGCATTGGCGAGTGCAGCTCTTGCACAACGGAGCGATGTTGAGGAAGAGGATATGAAACTCGCCATCAAGCTTGTGCTTATTCCTCGTGCTACCCGCATGCCTGAAAGGGAAGCCCAGGCGGAAGAGATGCCGCCTCAGGAGGCTCCTCCACAGGAAGAAACGGAAGAAGAAGAAGATGAAAACAGCCGTGCAGATACTCCTGATGCAGACGCTGAAGAGGAGCAGAAGGATACTCCTGATATGATTGAGGAGCTGATGATGGATGCTGTTGAAATGGAACTCCCGGATAATATTCTTAATATTTCGCTGGCATCGAAAAAGAAAGCTACAACAGGAAGCCGTGGCGAAGCGCTGAACAACAAGCGTGGTCGTTTTGTAAGGGCTCAGCCTGGTGAAATGCGCAGTGGCAAGGTTGCGCTTATTCCGACTCTGATTTCTGCTGCCCCTTGGCAGGAGGCTCGCCGACGCGATAAAAAGATGGCAGGCAAATCGAACACCGCTCTCATTATCTCCAAAGATGACGTCAAGATTAAACGGTTCAGGGATAAGTCCGGCACGCTCTTTATTTTTATCGTCGACGCATCAGGTTCTATGGCACTTAACCGTATGCGCCAGGCAAAGGGTGCGGTTGCAAGTCTCCTTCAAAATGCCTATGTGCATCGTGACCAGGTTGCCATGATTTCATTTCGGGGAAAGCAGGCGAAGGTACTGCTGCCTCCATCCCAGAGCGTTGATCGTGCAAAGCGCGAACTTGATGTACTACCGACTGGCGGAGGTACACCGCTTGCATCGGCCTTATATCTTGGTTGGGAAACAGCCAAGCAGGCGCGGAGCAAAGGCATTACTCAGGTCATGTTTGTACTGATTACTGATGGACGTGGTAATATTGGACTGCAGGCAGCTTTTGATCCGGATGCTGAGAAAGTGTCGAAAGAGGTGCTTGAAAAAGAGATTGAAGCTTTGTCACTCTCTATTCAAGCTGACGGTATAGCGGCTATTGTTGTTGATACCCAGATGAATTACCTTTCAAGAGGTGAGGCGCCGAAACTTGCCCAGAAGCTTGGCGGTCGTTACTTTTACTTGCCGAATGCAAAAGCTGAGCAGATTGTTGAAGCTGCATTGAACTTCTGACATCGAAGGCCTTTCTGGGATTTTTTCGGAAAGGCCTTTTTCAAAAAAATCCCCCTTTCTTATTATATCTTGCAGTATACATAGCTGATTACTGTAACAATAAGGCTATTCATTGCTCAGAGATCATGGTGATTCATTTCCAAGCAGGAAACTGACCTGTTTGCCAGAAATTCTATTGTACTATATTACTATTTACTCCTATATATTTAATACAAATTATTGTAAAGAGGGGAGTAAAGCCGATTCTATGAGCAGTACAACGTCAGATCAGTGTGTTCATGACGCACATCATCATCACTATACACCAGGAAACATCAGGCTTGCTTTTTTTCTGAATTTAGGCTTTACTGTTGTCGAAATCATCGGTGGAGTTTTAACAGGCAGTACAGCAATTCTTGCTGATGCCGTGCATGACTTTGGCGATTCGTTTGCTCTTGGCCAGGCATGGTATTTCGAAAAAGTATCTGCTGGAGCACGCAGTTCACGTTACTCTTATGGTTATAAGCGCTTTTCACTTCTTGGTGCACTGATCAGTACAGTGGTACTGATAGCCAGCTCACTTTTTGTTCTTGCCCGGGCAATCCCTCGAATTATTGAGCCACATCACCCTGATGCGGGGGGGATGATCATCCTTGCAATTGCCGGAGTTGCTGTCAACGGTTTCGCCATGATAAGGCTGTCAAAAGAGAGTGGCATGAATGCCCGGGTTGTAGCACTTCACTTGCTCGAAGACGTACTCGGGTGGGTTGCCGTACTGGTTGTTGCAGTTATTTTGCTCTTCTGGGATATTCCTGTACTTGATCCGATTCTTGCCATTATGATTACCCTTTATATCCTTTGGGGTGTCATAAAAAATCTGCGGGCAATGGTGCCGGTTTTTCTTCAAGCGGTTCCGGACGAGCATGATCTTGCTTTGATTATAAAAGAAATTGAAGCATTAAAGCATATTCATGCAGTACACCATGCCCATATTTGGTCTCTTGATGGGGTGCATACGGTTTTTACCGCACACCTTGAGGTAGATACACTGCTTGATGGCGAAGCCTATATGCAGCTCAAGGAGTTGATCCGAACACTGGTTAAGCACAATGGTCTTTACCACTCAACAGTTGAAATCGAGTACCCCGGAGAGGACTGCCGCAATGCTGTTACTGTGCCTTAGAAAAGTATTTTGCCAGATGGTTTAAGTTGCAGGTTGTTTGACCTTAAGGCCTTTTATGATTTACTTCTAATTTGCTTTTAACAACAGCGTTATTTATTCTCCTTCGTAGTCAGCCCAGTTGTTAGGTGTTTCATACCAGCGGAGTTGTTTGAGTGTTACCCCGTTGGGCAGATGGTTTCGGATTTGGTTGAATCCCCATTTGGCAAGGCATTCTGCTGTGGGGGGCTCATCGGTCACGACCACTCGTGAATTGCGTTTTATAATAAAATCAAGATCTTCGTGGTCATGCTGCCATACGGCAAAACCGTGATCAAGCTTGTCGTGGATATGTTCCAGCATGATCTCTTTCAAAAAACTGAAATCTATTACCATGCCTTCCTCGCTGTCACCTGTACGATCAATCAAGCGCCCTTCAACAGTGGCCACAATTACGCCTCGGTGACCATGCAGTTGATTGCAGAATGAAAAGCTGTTGGGTAGTGTATGGCCGTAGTCAATCTCGATTTTTCGTGAAATGCGCATGGAGTTGTCACAAAAGATTCAATTTTCCGTTCGTTCTGTTGCCGGCAGAGTTTACGTAAAAAATTACTTTTTTACTGTTTTTTATTAAAAAATCACATGAACTGCTTATCAGGTAATAAGTTTTCGAAATCTATAACTCATAAAACTCCCATTACATCACAATAACTTTACAACTTTATGAGGTTAATGAACAGACTCAATTTCTCGCGGCGATAGTCGCGTTTAAATCGGCCGGTTTCCTTAATCGTCCGCATGTAAACCCTTGAACAACCCATCCACAGAACCGGCTGTAACAAGTTCTCCACGGCGTGCGGCTTTAATGGCTTCAGCGTTGGGAATAAGCAGCTCAAACGGCAATGCCTTTTCAGCAACAACTCGTTTCAACATCAGCCTAACGGCATCGGACACGGTCAACCCTATGGAAGCCAGTACAGCCGAAGCCTCGGCCTTTGTTGCGGCATCAATCCTTGCCCTGACAACTGAATTTTCTATCATAGTTATATCCTCCTGTTGTGGCTACAATGTGGCACAATAAAGGGCGAAACGCAAGTATATTTTGGGACGACACTGACAGAACAGGGGAATTCAAATAAAAATTTCCATACAAAAGAAAAGTCCGATAACAAGAAATCGCAATTTATTGCTTTTCAAGCAACGGTGTTTGGCGTTTTTTAGCCATTGGATTTACCAAATTTTTGATCAAGATATTCTCGATGTTGAAGGTCTGTCATCTTTGTTACTTCATATCGTTTGCATTCCAGTCGCCCAACACAAAATTCAACACGATTGACTGAAATGATTTCATTTTGAATGCTGTTTAAAAAATCAATAAGTTGATTTAGATATATAACCCCTTTGGGAATAGATGTTTTAAACTGTCCGTTTCCAGTAAAAACTACGAGAGAATGAATTTGTTCTTTTGGTAGAAAATCTAATAATTGCTGAATCGCTTTGACATGCAAGAAATTCTGATGAATAGGATTT
The DNA here is from genome assembly GCA_037134935.1 of Chlorobiaceae bacterium. Lineage (GTDB taxonomy): Bacteria > Bacteroidota > Chlorobiia > Chlorobiales > Chlorobiaceae > Chlorobium. The sequence continues at coordinate 47,744 of JBAXLG010000001.1, forward strand.
TGAAACCTGCTTTTTACTCTGTAAATCACTTGCATCCATTTTTTAGATTTTTCATCGCCGAATATCCAACCTGAATAATTTTTCGTTTCGATAACAAATATTCCTTTGGTTGAAATCAAAATATGGTCTATCTGCGTTGTGCCATTCTGGAAAGGGATAGTAACATTATTTAACAAATGATAGTTTGGCGGTGGAAAATTGGAGCGGATAACTTTATGAACTGCTGCTTCGCCGCGATTTTGATTTGTCCTTACCTTATATCGGTGATAACTCTTGATAGCAAAACCAGCCAGGAAGCCAAAAACGAAGCCGGCAAATATTAGTGCAACGATGATAAGCAAAAATGAATGTGACATTTTTTATTCAGAATTAACGCCCAACAATAATCCTTCAAATGCGTTATAAAGTGACAGCTTTTCCTTTAATTCGTTTTCGTTCAGTTGTCTTTTTCTCACCAGATCAAGGAACGCACTCATATTAATTTCTTCTGCCGGACCACGGCAACCGAGGCAAGCTGTTTTGCCTGTTGTGCAGACCGCATTACAGCCCGCCCTAGTTATCGGACCAAGGCAAATTTCGCCAAGATCGAAAAGACAGATATTGAGTTCAGCCTTACATTCAACACAGACAGGGTATTTGGGGAGCTCGACCTGTGAGCCGAGGACAAGGTTTATAATGATGCGTTCAACTTCTTCTTTTGATATCGGGCATCCATATATGAATAAATCGACCGTGACGATATCGCTGATTTTCCGTGCCGGCAGGGTTTCGATCTTCATATCCGGATAGACTTCGTTCACAGCTGTTTGGCCACACACCTTGTTTTTCAGGTTGTTTACTCCTCCAAAACAGGCGCAGGCACCAATAGCTATAAGGATTTTTGCCCGGCTGCGGATTGTCTGGAGACGCTCGATTTCATCATTGCGGGTAATACTTCCCTCTATAAGCACTATGTCGTAATCATCAGCAGAATCTGAGGATATCTCCCTGAAGTGTTTAATATCAAGCAGGTTGAGAAAGTCTAAAAGTGTCGATTCCCTGTTTACGAACTGCAGCTGGCAGCCTCCGCAGCTGGTAAATTCAAAAAGCGCTATTTTCAGCTTTTCAAAACTGATTCCGTGGTGGTGCATGTTATATGGCTTCCTTTAGATTCATGACTGACCAGTAATCAAAGACTGGTCCATCGACACAGGTAAAGGTAGAACCAACCATGCATCGGCAGCATTTTCCCATACCGCAGTGCATTCTCCGTTCTAACGAGACAAACATGCGGTTCATCGGTATGTTGAGCCGATCGAGATACTCGCAGACAACCTTGAACATGACTGGCGGTCCGCAAACAATTGCATAGGTTTTTTTTGGGTCGATGGAAATATCATTGAAGAGATCTGTAATCATGCCGGTTCTGCCTGGCCAACCTTTTGGAGCATGTTCGACGATGGTATGAAGTTTTATATGGTTAATCATTTCCCATTCATTGAACTGATAGGTAAAAAGCAGCTGTGATGACTCCTTTGCACCATAGAGTACATTGATATCGAGAAAGCGGTTGCGGTGTTCGTTGATCCAGAAAAGCGGAGCGCGCAAAGGTGCAATGCCGAGTCCTCCGGCAATAAGAAGTATGTTATATCCGGCCATTTCATCCATCGGAAATGCTGACCCGAAAGGGCCTCTTATGGCTACATTTGAACCCTCACGGGTATTGAAAAGTGCCGACGTTACATGACCAGCTTTTCGAATACAGAGTTCAATAAATTCATGGTTGCTGTTGGAACTTGATATTGAGATGGGAACTTCGCCGTAGCCGGGAAGTTCAAGCATAATAAACTGGCCGGGTCGAAATCTGAAAATATCCCTTTCTACAGGGTTAATGATCCTGATCTGAAAAAGTTTTTCCTGTTCAGTCAGTCGGACAATATTGGTGACGGTGCATTTATAACCCATGTCGGTATTCATGATATCCGAACGGTGGTTGAAATTTGGCACTGATGAGGTAAAATCCTCCCGATTTATGTCTTGCCGGGGGATAACGAAACGCATGTCATGCATGATTCCTTCTCCATTCTTAGGTCGTTGATAACTTCTTTGGGGTTTATACCGGCAAGGCATGCTCTTCCGCACCGGTTGCATCCTACACAAATCTGCTGGTTGTCATTTTCGGCAAATCCCCGATGCTGGTGGTAATAGCGGTATTTGAGGCGGTCGCCGTTTTCCGGACGGAAGTTGTGTCCGCCGGCAACTACGGCAAAATCAACAAGGTTGCAGGAGTACAGCCTTTTGCTGCGGGTGGAACTTTTCAGATCACTTTTACATGACTCTTCTACTGAGTAGCAGTAGCAGGTAGGGCAGACCATGGCGCAGGTTCCGCAGCTGAGGCATTTTTCTCCCCATTGTTTCCAGACAGAGGAGTCAAATTCAATATCAAGAATTGCAGGAAGCCCGGTAACGTCAATTTCAGTACAGAAACTGTCATTGATAAGTTTTCGGCGTTCAACCAAACGGCAGTTGTCTTCGTAAAGCGGAGCACGGATTTCAAACTCTTTAAGAAAATTGAATGCTTTTGAGGAGTTTATTGCCAGGTAGTAATCATCGCCGATGTCTGAACAGAAGAGGTTGAAACCGGTTGAGACGGTATGATGGTTCATAGACTTGCAGAAGCAATCGGGTAACGGAAGATGGTCCATGCCGATCACAAAGGTGTTTTTGCGCTTTCCGAGGTAATAGGGAGAAGGAAAATGACCGTTGAGCAAAACATCGTCAAGAATATTCAGTGCACTTATGTCGCATGCTCTGAGCCCGATAAGCACGATGGGGTTTGTCTCGTAAGATACGTGCTGCTCCCAATCGCCATCGTGAAAGTGAAAATGCGATAGTTCTTCGCGAAATGGAAGGAAAAAATGTTTAGCTGACGAGGTTGTCTTGCTGTAGTCGAAAGCGATATCATCGGCCGATGTTACAGGTAGAAACTGATATATTGCTTCTCCATGAGTGTCGGTATCAACTCGTTTTGGCCCGAATGAGCTATTGTTTTGGACAAGCGCATTGATGAACCTTTTGAACTCTTTTTTAGAAATGACTTTGTAGATCATCGATAAGACTCCGGTTTCGAATATTCTGCAAAAGAGCTTTTTATAATTATAAAGGTACGTAAAGCTTTCTGTCAAGAAAAAAAACAGTATTGCCGCTTTTTTAGCTTTCTCTTTTATTGCCTTTTTTCAAGCAGGTACACTTTATCGTGTTTTCTGACCTTTGCACACTTTATTGTAACGCTATCGCCTTTTAATGCGTTGGTGTCGGGAAGGTCATTGGTGTAAATGTTTTTAGCAATTATGGTGACCACTCCTGTTTTTGGCCCTTGGATGGAAAGTTTGTCGCCTTTATTGAGACCTCGAGCAGAAATATGGATTTCTGCCACCTCCGCTTTAGGGTAATACTTTTTGACTGATCCGATATAGGTTTTTTTTTCTTTCGCCAATGAACCATACTCTCTGGTCCATGCTTCCAAAGGCTTTCCCAGATAAAACCCTTCCGAAAACCCTCGATTGTAAACAAGGGCAAGTTTCTCTTTAAGCTGTATCGTCAGTTTACTGAACTTGCATCTAAAATCCGCATCGTTTCGGTGGTTGATGCAAAAGTCGATTGCGTTTCGGTAGGCAGAGGTTGCTGCGTGTACATATTCAGGGTTCCGGCTTCTTCCCTCAATCTTGAGGGCAGTGATTCCTGTGTCAATGAGCACGTCAATGAATTCTATAGTGCAAAGGTCTTTCGGACTCATGACATAGTCGGTACCAAGCTCAAGTTCCTGGTTTTCCTCCGGATCGGTAATAATATACTGCCTTCGGCATGGCTGAACGCACTGTCCGCGATTTGCTGAGTAACCGAAAAGCTCCTGCGACATGAAGCAGCGTCCCGAAACCGCTACGCACATTGCTCCGTGAACAAAGCATTCAATTTGCACATCAAGCTTGTCATCCTTTATTTTACTGATAATATAGCGCACTTTTTCAAGTGTGAGCTCTCTTGCCAGCACGATCATTTTTGCCCCAAGGGATGCATAGAATTTTACGGCGCTGTAATTGCTGACTGATGCTTGTGTCGAGATATGAAAAGGCATTTCGGCTTTTCGACAGGTTTCGATGACAGCCATGTCCGAACAGATAACGGCATCGATTCCTGCTTGTTGTGCTGCCGAAATAGTCTGAGTCATCTTTTTCAGCTCGTTGTCATAGACAATAGTATTCAGAGCCAGGTACCCTTTTACGTTGAATTGAGAGCAAAGTGTTTTTATGGCAGGAAAATCTGAAGGAAGGAAATTGCTGCTCCCTGCACGCATGTTATAGCCTTCAGCTCCGAAGTAAACGGCATCAGCTCCAGCTTTCAGTGCCGTAAGCAGTGCAGTCATATCTCCAGCAGGCGCAATGAGTTCAACAATTTTTTTTTGTGTCACAGGCTTGATAGCGTTCGATTTTTATAGTTCTTTTACAATGAACAAATCTATAGGAAATTTTAAATACGAGAAGAGCTTATTTTATTGCTGATTCAGTTATTTACAGTTTAACGCTACATCTGATGCTCGGCTCGATTATTACTATGTATTGTACATTACAGGCAAAATCATTATGCCACAGTAAGAGAAGTATCTTATTTGTTATTTTATCGTAAAAAAGAGAACGTGGATGCGTTAAGCCATGAAAATATGCTTGGTGTTTTAACTTATCAACATAATAAAACAAAGGCGCAGGCTTTATGAATGAACAATTCTTTCTTAAACTTCTGCTTGTTCTTTTTGCCGGCCTTATTGTTGCCGAACTGATTGTTGTAACGATTTCTGGTCTCAAGCTTGAACTGATTCTGTTGTGTTTTATTATAGCTGTTGCACTGACGGGCATTGTTATTGTTGGCAGGCTTCTTCTTCAGCAGCGGCAGGAGGTTGAATCGGTTTCGATGCGCCGTGAGCGGCAGAAAAGTGCCGGAGTCATGCAGGATCGTCTCAGAAATTATGCTGTTGATCATGAGTTCATGAGTCCAAAGGGTTCAAGCTTTAAAAAAGGTGAACAGGTGGATACTGTTTTTTCGGCTCAGTCTGAAAAAAATGATTTATCTGCACCGCCAGCCTTGGTTTCGATTGATGAACTCATTAGGAGTTATGCAGAGAGGTATGGAGGGTTCGGTTCTCTGCTTCAAGCCATTAATCATCTTGATGACGTAGCTTTTGGAAAATTGATGCTGAAAGCTGGTGCAGGTCATTTTTCCAGAGAGGAGTTAACCGTTAAGATTAGTCACATGGCTGGGGAGGAATGTCTTCCGATTGGCGATAGTAATGCAAATGCTCAGGAGTATCAAACGCCTTTGACTGATTTCTCTCTTGACAAAGAGAGTTTTGACGAGTATATCCAGCGCAGTATGAATACCGCTGAGAAAAAACAGGAAGATGATGGAAACGGGTTTTGCGTTGAACTTGACAGCGAAGCACTTTCACGAGGAATCGGTGTTCCTCCGTCTGATTTTTCTCATGATCCCAATGCTGTATTTTCAAAGCTGAAAAAAACAAGCATCTTCACATGAAGCATTTTCAGTGGGATGCCGTTAGTAAGGTAAAGCTTCGGAAGTATGCTAAACTTCATCAAAAAAAGCAGAGAGATAGGGAAGGACTTTTTCTTGCCGAAGGTCTTCGTACCGTACGGGAACTTTGCCAGAACCTGCCTGATGAGGATATGCTTGTTGCCCTGTTGATTAGGGAGTCGGAATCGGCGGATATCCGTTTTGCTGAGGCTTATTCAGGAAAAGCTTTTTCAATAAGCGAAAAAGAGTGTTTGCTGCTTGCTCAAACAACGACCCCGCAGGGAATTTTCGGCGTTTTTCGCCAGCAACGCAAGTTGGAATCATTCGATGAAGCCGGTGGAGGACTACAGGGAAGTTCTTTTATTGTTGCGCTTGATGATGTTCAGGATCCGGGTAATGTGGGAACTATTCTGAGAACAGCCGCTTGGTTTGGAATTGATGCTGTGATCTGCAGTTTGGGAACAGCTGACCGGTACAATGCAAAAGCACTACGCGCATCCGCAGGGAGTATTTTTGCTGCCAGTCATTATGAGGCAGAGCTTCTTATTGCTGAACTCAAGCGTCTTAAGTCGCTTGGTTATTGTATTGTTTCTGCATCTCTTGATGGAAAGGATTTCAGGGAGTTCAGTTCACGACCAGAGAAACAGGTATTGGTGATTGGCAATGAAGCCAACGGAGTGAGTAAGCAGATTCATGATTTGTCAGACAGGCTTGTCAAAATACCGCATGGAGGAAAAAAGACGCGGGTAGAATCGCTTAACGCTGCTGTTTCTGCTGCGATTTTGATCGAAAGGCTAATGATTTTTTGAAATCCGGTATGCCAAGAAAAATAATCAATTCTCATTGATCGGATTATGAACCCGGTATTAACAAACAATTTATTTCGAGTAAAAAGCTGTTCTATGAATAGGGTGCAGCATCAACACTAATTTACAGGCAGTGTTTTTTCCTGAGCTTGATCTTCTGTGTTTTGCTGCTGTTTAATGTTCATGTTCTTGTTTATACCAAGAAAACCGGATAGTCGATTTCCTTTATAAGTTCGTGCACCAAATCTTTGGAAAGTTTCATCTGGTCACTTAAGACGAGTAGCCCGGAACCAATCGTGCGGATGTGTCGAACAATTGTTTTACCATTTTTGATGGGAAGATGATGGTACTCAACAACACTGCTCGGGAGCGATATTTTTTTTGACAATTCACCTTCTATTTCGAGACTCTTTTTGTATGTTTCGCCAAAAATCAGAAGATGGAGCGTGTTGCCTGATTCTATGAGGCTCATCGCTGTTGACAGCGCAAGATTTGCTCCTTCCGATTCGTCATAGAGTACCAGTACCGGGCTTTTTTTTGCAGAAAAACCAGGTTGCATCAGCAGGAGTGGTTTTTTCCCTTCTGCAAGAGCTTTTTTTGCCGTTGAGCCCAGTTTTTTATGGCAAGATGGGGATCTGCCGCTTCGGCCAAGTACAAGCAGATCTGCATCAAGAGATGCGGCGATTACTTCTGCCGGCACTATCCCTCTTGCTACCCTGAACGAATAGTGTACCATAAACTGTTTGGCAATGCGCTGAAGATCAGTTTCCGCTGTTTTTGCCTGCGCTTTAACTGAATGCTCAAGCCACAGAGGGTCAATTTTTTCTGTTTCTGCAGTGTACATGCGGATTTCATGGCTGAAAGGAAGTTCCGCCATACGGAACAGATTGATGTCTTCAACAAAAATGCCAGTAAGGTCAGCGTGCAGCAGCCGGGCAAGTTCAGCTGCTGCAGTTAGCGAGGCCAAGCTGTGCGGTGAGCAGTCGAGAGCTACAGCGATATGCTTAATGAGTATGATTTTGTTTTGGTTCGGTATAAAAAGTGCCATTTTTTTGTATGGTTATTCTTCCTCATCGCTTGAAAGAGAACTGAATTTTTTGAGTTTTTTGTTCATCTCATTCAGTTTTGCCATAGCCATGCCATTTATAGTTCCTGGTGGGTAATTGCCCTGTTCATCCGGTTCACCTGCAGGAATACCGGTCAGTATTTCAATGCCTTCATCAACATGAGTTACCGGAAAAATTGAAAACCTTCCGTCTCTGGCAGCTTCAACCACATCAGCGCGAAGCATGAGATTATCTACGTTTGATGCTGGAATAAGGACACCTTGTTTTCCCGTCAATCCTTTTGCATTGCATAGATCAAAAAAACCTTCAATTTTTTCATTGACGCCTCCTATTGACTGAACTTGGCCATACTGGTTTACTGAGCCGGTTACCGCAAACCATTGTCGTATTGGTACGCCTGACATGGCTGAAAGTAAGGCGTATAACTCGGTCGAGGAAGCACTGTCGCCTTCAACACCGTTGTAAGACTGCTCAAATACCAGTGAGGCCGAGAGCGAAAGGGGCTGATCGGCAGCAAACCTTGCGCCGAGAAAACCCGAAAGAATAAGGACTCCTTTTGAGTGAATCGGTCCACCCATTTCTACCTCGCGCTCAATGTCAATAACGTCTCCTTTTCCGAATCGCACTCTTGCGGTGATTCTGCCGGGATGGCCAAAGCTTTGCCCTCCCAGAGAATAAACCGCAAGCCCGTTTATTTGACCGATTTTTTCCGAATCCGTATCAATAAGGATAAAGTTTTTCAGGGTTGCTTCCCTGATTTTTTCTTGGATCCTTGAAGACCTGAGTATTCTTGCATTGATGGCTTGCTGGACATCTTCGCACTGCACAAATTGTTTGTTGGCTGATGCTGCAAAATAGTCAGCCTCACGAACAAGATCGCTAATGCTTTGAAGGTGTGCTGTCAGTTTCGTTGAATCCCCTGCAAGTCGGCTGCCGTGTTCGATAACCCTTGCAACGGCACTCCTGTCAAAATGGCGTAACTTATCTGTTTTGGCTATTGTGCCGATAATGTGGGCATAGGCAAGCTTTCCGTCACGATCAGCCGGAAGTTCATCTTCAAAATCAGCCTCAACTTTAAAGAGTTCCGTAAAGTCAGGATCATACACACTGAGCAGATAGTAGAGGTGGCGTTCCCCGAGAAGAATGACCTTCATATCAAGAGGAATCGGTTCAGGCTCCAGAGAGACTGTACTTACAAGGCTGTAAAGCTGGGCAAGTGATTCAATGCTTATCTGGCGTGTTCTGAGTGATTTTTTCAGCGCTTCATATGCAAGAGGCTCAAGCAGTAGTCTTCTTGCATCAATGAGTAAATAGCCACCGTTTGCTTTATGCAGTGCGCCTTGTTTGATCAGAGTAAAGTCTGTGAGCAGTGTGCCCATCTGTGAAATGTGCTCAATGTCTCCAACAAGGTTCTGGCAGGCAGGCTTGTCTTCATAGACGATTGGGGCACCCTTTGTTTTGCTGTTATCTACAATGATATTGATTCGATACCGGTTGAACAAAGGTCCACTCTTTGAGTATCTGCCGGAAAAGACACCAAGAAATTGCTCTTTAGTATCACTATCTTTTTCAAGGAACTGGTCAAAGTTTTCTACAATATCGTTTTCAAGTGTTTTAAGATACTCCGTAACCTCTTCCAGTGACTCATAGTTTTTTTTAAGTTCGGCAATCAGAGGTTTTACTGCAAAATTGGCGATGTTGCGGTTCAGTTCCTTGATCTTCTGCTGGGTTTCGCGTTGCCATTTTGGAATGTGATCCATAATGGCTTGCATTGCTGATTTCAGGTTTGCAATTTCTTGCTCAATAGTATCCCGTTCTTCTTTTTTCAATACCATGAACTCTTCTGGCTTGAAAACCTCACCATTTTTTTCGGGTGCAAAAGCAAACCCTGCTGGTGTTCTTATGAGTGCAATGTGGTGTTCTGCGGCTTTTTTTTCAAGTTCTTCAAAAGCTTCGGCCTGTTGTTCCTGGAATTTTTCACGGATATCCTTTTCTTGAGCTTGGTACTCTTCACTGGTGAATGCTGCGGGTAGGACGGTAAAAAGCGCTTCGACAAGGTGCTCCATATCACAAGAGAACATAGATGCTTTTCCAGCAGGAAGTTTCAATGCTTTGGGATGCCTTGGCTTTTCAAAATTATTGACATAGCACCAGTCGGGCGGCACCGGAGCATCCGGGGCAATAGAGCTGAGAAAGTGCATGATAGCGGTCTGCTTACCAGTGCCGTTTGGTCCAAGGGCAAATAAGTTAAAGCCATCATGTTTTATTCCCATGCTGAAGCTTATGGCATCGAATGCCCGTTTTTGCCCGGTGGCTTTGACTTGTTCGTCAAGTTCTTCAGTGCTGTTGAAGCTGAATTCCTGAGGGTCACAGGTTCTGTAAAGTTTTTCGGGGGTAAGCTTTACGGGAAGAGGCATATTGATCACTCCTTTTTCGGCTCGATCTTTTGTTGGTTATTTTGTTTTTACTACTCTTTTGTCCGAAACAGGTGAGACAGTTTAGTTGCTATCGCCATCTATATCCATAGTTGGGTGAAGATGGAGGGGTTTTGCTGTTTTTTTGCGTAAGCGAATGTTCAGCATTTCAACCGAAACGGAGAAAGCCATGGAGAAATAGATGTAACCTTTCGGTATTTCATAACCGATACTTTCAGTAAGCAGGGTGACTCCAACAAGAATAAGAAAACTCAAAGCAAGCATTTTAATGGTCGGGTGCTCTTCAACAAAATCACCGATGGATTTTGATGCGGCCATCATAATGCCGATAGAAATAATAATAGCTATGATCATTACTGCAACGTTTTTGGCAAGTCCCACAGCAGTAATGACCGAGTCAAGCGAAAAAATAATATCGATAACGGCTATCTGCAGCATGGTGAAAGCAAAACCGCCCGATGAACTGCCTTTTTTTGTCTCTTCCGATCCTTCCAGGCTCTGGTGAATCTCCTGGGTGCTTTTTGCAAGCAGAAAAAGTCCTCCGGCTATCAAAATCAGGTCGCGCCCTGAAAAAGTGTGATTAAACACAGTAAAAAGGCCACTTTTCAGCCCCATAATCCAGGTTATCGAAAGCAGAAGGGCTATTCTTGTTAACATGGCGAGTCCAAGGCCGATAATTCTCCCTTTGTGTCGCTGCTGTATCGGTAACCGCCCTACAATAATCGAAATAAAGATAATGTTGTCAATACCGAGAACAATTTCCAACGCCGTCAGGGTTCCAAGAGCAATCCATGCTTCCGGCTGCATGATCCATTCCATCAGATAACAAGTTTTGTGTATGGTGTATATGAACGCTTTATTAATCTTTTATGCAAAGAGTTCTCTGTAGCGTCAGTTTTACCTTCTGAGCGCTCGTGCTATGATTAATAAAGGTATTCTTTTACAATAATGTACCGAACAGATTGCTTCCAGCAAACAAAAAGACTGAGAGCCGGCTGGGTTCCAGCAAGAGTCTTTTTTCGTTACATTATTTTTCGCTGCTCTTTTACCGAATACACAGTAAAGAGCTGGGCATAATTTATCATCACATGCTGTTATGCAAAAAGATCAGGAGTTTCCGGGATTGACGTTGTTGAGAACCTTTTTCGAAGGTGGAAATACTCGTGATCTTTCATGGAGACGTTCGCAGTTGCTTGCACTTGAAGCCTTTCTCATCAACCGTGAACAGGATATTGCTGCTGCAGTGCACGCTGATTTCGGGAAATCAACGGCGGAGACGTTTTTAACTGAAACAGGGTATCTTCGTGGTGAAATCCGATTTACATTGAAGCATCTGAAATCCTGGATGGCACCCCATCGGATATCTGTTCCTCTAATCTATCAGCCGGCAAAAGGTTTTTACTGTCGGGAACCTTATGGTGTTGTGCTGATCATCGGTGCATGGAATTATCCATTACACCTTACCCTTGCGCCGCTTGTCAGTGCTATTGCAGCAGGTAACTGTGCGGTAATTAAACCTTCGGAACATGCACCGCATACCTCTGCTGTTATTGCTGCAGGGCTGGGTAGCTACCTTGACCGGAATGCTGTTTGTGTTATTGAAGGCGGCGTTGAAAAGGCCAGGGGCCTGCTGATAGAGCGGTTTGACTATATTTTTTATACTGGCAACCGGACTACGGGCAGGGAAGTCATGTCTGCCGCAGCAAAGTATTTGACGCCAGTAACACTTGAGCTTGGAGGGAAATGCCCTTGTATTGTTGATGAATCATGCAATTTCAAGGTAGCGGCACGGCGGATTGTATGGGCAAAGTTTTTAAATGCAGGTCAAACTTGTATTGCGCCGGATTATGTTCTGGTATCCGAAAAGAACGAAGAAGAACTGCTGCGCCATATGCGTCATGCAATTACCGATTTTTACGGTACTGATGCTCGACATAGTCCCGATTATCCTCGTATTGTTAACGAATCTAATTTTTCCCGACTGGAAAAACTGTTGGCCGCCTTTTCACCATTACCTGGCGAGATAACCGATGCTCATGAACGTTATATTGCGCCGATGATTCTGCAGGGAGTGACAGCGGATTCTGTCATTATGCAATCAGAGATTTTTGGCCCCCTGCTGCCGGTCATGACGTATAGAGATATTGGAGAAGCGCTGAATGGTATTCGCAAAGGACCAGAACCGCTTGCGCTCTACCTTTTTTCGTCGGATTTGAAGGTACAGGAACGGGTAGTGCGTCAAACCAGATCAGGAGGGGTATGTATCAATGATCTTCTTTTTCAGGCATCAATTCACGGGCTTCCTTTTGGAGGTTTGGGAAGCAGTGGTTTTGGGGCTTATCACGGGAAAGCAGGTTTTGAAACCTTTTCATTTCAGCGGAGTATACTGCGGAGATCGCTGCATCCAGATCCGAATTTGCGTTACCCTCCCTATGGTGGTTTGAAGTTCAGGTTTCTCAAGACTCTTGTCACCTGGTTCCATTGACAGATAGTTACAATATCAGGGGATTCAGCAAAAGAAATATTCATCTCATGGTTACTTTTCTATCGCGCTTTCTCTCTGGTTTTCAGGCCAGCTTTATTATTTAACCGGACACTACTGAAATAAGAATGAAAAAAGACCAAACAACCTCACCATCATTTTCTGTATCACAAAAGGTTCCAAATCAGAACTATTTTCGTTTTCACTTTCCACACATTCATCTTGACTCCGTTTTTGGAGATGACTGGTTTTCGAAAAAGGCCGAAGCCTTTGCCCGCTTTTTTGGAACGCCGTTTTTTCTTGTTACACAGACGGTGATTGTTGCCGTATGGATTGGGCTGAACGTTTCTGGTTTTACCAAATTCGATCTCTATCCCTTTATTCTGCTCAATCTTGCCTTCAGTCTCCAGGCGGCTTATGCAGCGCCACTTATTCTGCTTGCACAGACCCGTCAGGCCGACCGTGATAAAGTGCACGCTGAAGCCGATGCGCAGCACAGGGAAGACCTTGCAATGGCTAATGAACAGCGCTTGGCACTTTCAATGAAACATACAGAACAAATGGTGGCCTTGCTTCAGCAAAACACCGAACTGACAGAGCTTACTCAACAACTGAGCCATCGTATTCATGCCCTGACCCTTGAAATACATGAGCGCATCTTACGAGAAGATTCGAAATCATAAAGCCAAAGAATAGGGAAGAACTTTACTCCTGATTTCTGGATTCTGGTGTTCTGTAGACATGATTATCAAGCCTGTCCAGCCAGCTGGTTTAGGATTCTTTGTGTTCTGCTTTGCATCGGATTGGAAGTCTTGTAGTAGAACTGAAGATTGTTAGTCAAAATGTTCAACAGTATCAATCTCTTTCATAATCCGATCTGTTTCGGTCAGGGCTACAATGATTCTCTGGTAGTGTTTGACATCGTCAAAAGAGAGCGTCCGCCCTTTCCGGTCTTTCAGCCACTTTTGAGCTGGCTGATATCCGCCAATATAAAACTCCCAGGCGACAAGAGGAACTCCATCAAAATACTGCGCATCATTGATGAAGACCTTGCTCTCCTGATACCTTATTTTCTCTACTTCATTGGTACCATGAACGGGATATTGTGTTTTACCTGTATCGACTACCGGACTTTCAAGCAGATGAATCTGCCGTAATTCGCCACCGAGAGCGACAAGCTGCCAGAACGTATCCTGATTGTCCGGATAGGGAACTCTGGGGAAATCAATCTTCAAAAATTCCTTGTATTTCTCCCGATAGCTTGGATTGTGGAGAACGGCGTAAATGTAATCGAGGAGGTCAATTGGGGCAAACGTACCTTCACGATTTTCTTTTTCTGAGGTGAAGGATAAGCCGAGCACAGCGGCAATCTGATTGACAATGTCCTTGTTCAGGTTTGGCGTTCTTTCCAGCTGGCCGCCCGTGGTAATCTGATGGTCTGAATCAGGGTAGAGGTAAAGAGGGAAAATTATCCCAGCTCCATATTGAGCCGCTGTCCCCGTATAATTTCTATCCGTAATTCCTCTTGAAACAAAAATCCCATTTCTATTTGTAATAGATTGTCTACAAATTGATAATGCAATATTGTTTTTTATTACATGTCTTATGGTATTATAACTTGGTCTTCTTTGAAGAGTTATATCATAATAGGTATATCGATTATCAAATGGTCTGAAATGTATTTTTTGTATATGGTTTTTATTGTATACAGATGTTCTTAAATTATCTTTAAGCTTAAAACTATTGGCATTGTCAATGTTACATTTAATGAATTTGTCATTATATAAGTTATCAAAAACATTTTTCACATTACTGCTAAGCGCTTTATAACTGAAGTCAATAAAAAACTCATCTCTTCCTGTTTCTATACCTGTATTAGTAAGTTTAAATAAGCTGTTAACTAAAAAACCGTTTTGATATGTATGATCAAACTGAAAATCTTTTTGAACAAAAAAGAAATTAAGTTTATTAACTGTTAAGTTATTCCATTCAATGATATTAAGTGATTTTTCATTTAAAAAATGATACTTGTATTCACGTTGCCCAAATAAATCATAATGAAAAACCTGACTTAATTCATTGCTCTTTTTTCTCCCTGTTTTTATAAATATATTGATTGAAACACCCTGCATGATATCGAAAACATTTTGATCGGCTGAACCATCTGGGCTTACTTCTTTTTTCTTGCTATTTCCGTGCAAATCAAGGATGTATATTTTATCAAAGCTTTCTAATAGCTTTTTCCGCATTTGACGATGGATAAGCCCATTAATAAAGCTATTATTCGAGATATAGGCTAATATGCCTTCTCCGTTTTTATCAATAAAATGCTGACCGAACCGGATGAACTTGATATAGTCGTCTGAAAGCGGTTGTATGTTTTTTTCGTTCAAATCCTTTTTATAATCTGCGACAAGATTCTCAATCCATTGGCTTTTGTTACTGCTGCTGACAGAGTACGGAGGATTCCCCAGCACCACCATTACCGGTGTATCCCGTTTGATGTAATTGGCTTCATTCGCTTCCTGCGAAAGCCAGCTGGCAAAGAGTGTTCCGGTTTCGGGGTGATGTTCTTCAAGGGAGTTGGTCAGGAAGACCCTGAACCGCTGCCCGCTGTTCGAGTGGAAGCCGGTTTCTGCAAGGAGCATATCGAGTTTCAGATGTGCCATTGCATAGGAGGCCATCAGGAGTTCAAAGCCGTTCAGCCTTGGAATGAGATGATGTTCAACGTAGTTGCTCCAGATTCCTTCCTGCCCGGCAAACTGTTTATGGATATGCTTGATAATTTCGGCCAGAAAGGTGCCTGTTCCGGTTGCAGGATCGAGTATCTGAACCTTATGAACCTCTTTGCTTCTGTTTTACATACCCTGTAGTTGATCGTTTATCGGTTGTTGCCCTGTCAATTTCAATGGTGGTTTTGCCGGTATCGGCTAACCCGTCACGTAGTCCGAACTCTGTTTTCAGAATTTCATCAACGGCGCGGACAATAAAGTTTACGACCGGTTCGGGTGTATACCAGACGCCACGGCTTTTCCTCAGTGCGGGGTCGTACTCGGCAAGGAAGGTTTCGTAAAAATGAATGATGGGGTCGTGCTGCTGTGTGGCTGTGCCGAAATCTTTGAGCAGGGTGTGTATATCGGTAGCTTTGAACAGATCTGCGAGTGCATCAACAATCCATATGATGCGGCTGTCGAGGTCATAGCCGGCGATGTACTGAAAGAGTTTCCGGAGAAAGGGGTTTGTTTTTGGTATTAATTTTGCTGCTTCTTCGCGGTTGAAATCTTCGAGAGTGGGGTCGTGGAGGCGTGCGGCAAACATGCCGTATGCGATGGTCTGGGCATAGACATCGGCAAACTGTTTGGGTGTTGTGTCGTGAATAAGAATCTGCTGAAACGCATGGAACTGATCTTTCAGGGTGGTGTTTTCGTCATGGGAGGAAGTATCGGCATCGGTTCCGGTGGTTGCGAGTGCTTTTTCGATCACATCGGCCAGCAGGCGGGCTTTTGCGGCCATCATTTTTGACAGCTTTGACGCTGATTTGATGGTTTGGCCTTCGTACCGGCCAAATTCCTGCATCAGGTCAATAAATGGCGCAAAGGTTTCGGGCTTTGCCTGTAGTTTACCATTGTGCATGGCTGCCAAGGCCAGAGTGGTAACGTGCTCCCCTTCCCTGTAGAGTCTGAATTCCAGATAATCGGTAAGAATCAGATTCTGCAATGAGTTCCTGTAGCGGGTAAACTGCTCGTGATAGAGTTTGTTATCGAGGGAGTTTCCTATGTCTTTGGCTTCTATGTACCCTACGGGGATGCTTTTTCGGGTAAGGATGTAGTCAGGTGCTCCGCACTCTATTCGATGGGGCTCATTGGTAACGAGGAGGTGCGGCAACAGTGACTTCAGGAGGTTTTGCAGGTCTCCGCGGTAACTGTGTTCTGTTGAGATTCCGGCTTTGTACCGTTTGTTGATGGCCTCAAGGTAGTCCTGAATGGGCATGGCTTGGTGGTTTGCGGGATAGAACAAGAAGCTTTAAACAGACAAGATAACCACTACGATTATTATTTCTTTCGCGTATTTCGTCGAAGAATTGAACGAGTTTCCTATCTTTTCGAAATGGTGGTTGATTTTACTGGTCTCTTTACTTGCCAAGTATGAAGAATAAGAAGCTTTTGCTCATCATTTTTAAGCACAGCCTGGAGTTTCTTATGGCAGTGGCAGGTATTCTGATTGCATGGAGTAGTTTAACACATCTGCCTCCAATGCTGAAACTGCTTGAAGGTCAACAGCTTTTCTTGGGTATAGCAACAGCTGTATTTGCGCTTTTTAGATGGATCATTAATCTTGCAAAAGATATTCCAGAAGCCCTTGAGACCATCATTGCTCCGAACGGCCAGACAATACAAAAAGCGACCGTATCAGGATTTGACAAGGAACTGCAGGATGCGGCTGAAGAGCGCAGGAACGAAGCAAAGAAGTATTTCGACGCCGGTGAAAAAGATTTTAAAGCAAACAACTACAGCAGTGCGGCAAACAACTACAGGGCATCAATTGACCGCCTGCCAACAATGTCGGCCTGTCTGAATGCAGGTACATCGTTCTATAACAGTTCAGATTATCAGGGAGCTGAACGTGCATATCAGGAAGGTCTGAAGTTGGCACAGCAAAAAGGTGACAAAAGCTTTGAAGCTGCTTTCCTTGGCAACATCGGGAATGTCTACTATGGCAAAGGGAAGCTTGATGACGCCCTGAACTACCATCAGCAGGCACTTGCACTCCATAAAACCATCGGCAACCCTCTCGGACAGGCAAACGCTCTCAACAACATCGGACTTGTCTACTCTGGCAAAGGCAAGCTTGCTGATGCCCTGAACTCCTATCAGCAGGCACTTGCACTCCATAAAACCATCGGCAACCCACTCGGACAGGCTCAAGCTCTCAACAACATCGGGAATGTCTACTATGGCAAAGGGAAGCTTGATGACGCCCTGAACTACCATCAGCAGGCACTTGCACTCCATAAAACCATCGGCAACCCTCTCGGACAGGCAAACGCTCTCAACAACATCGGACTTGTCTACTCTGGCAAAGGCAAGCTTGCTGATGCCCTGAACTCCTATCAGCAGGCACTTGCACTCCATAAAACCATCGGCAACCCACTCGGACAGGCAAACGCTCTTGGCAACATCGGTCTTGTCTATGCTGACAAAGGCAAGCTTGATGATGCCCTGGACTACTATCAGCAGGCTCGAATTTTATTTCAAAAAATTGGTGCAACTATGCAGTTGCGGCAGGTTGAAGCCAACATCAATAAAATCAAGCTGGGACAACAGATATAGATGTGAGCTGTAAAAAATAGCAGTACTGTGTGTTTATGGTGGTATGTTGCTGCGGCTTACTGAAAGCAGGAAGGTAACTGTTGTCTTTCTGATTAACCTTAACGGTTCTGCGTTTTTACCTTCCGTTCAGTTTTTTATGTCAGTTACTGCAGTGCCCTGATTTTTCGAATTACAGTTATTTTGGGGTGGCTGAGAAGTTCCTCCTCGTTGTCGGGGAGGGTGACACGCTTGGCCATGACTTCGAGCATGCGGTGGTCGAGATGTTCAGCAATGTCGAGCATGCGGTTGAGCTGGTGCTGGAGCTGGTGGTGGATGTATTTTTCGGCGTGATGTCGTTTCATTTTTTCGAGAATCTGCGCCATCATCATGGTATCGAGATGTTGGGATACTTCGCAGAAGTAGTTGAGCGGAAGGTCGTTGGCATAACCGACAGCCTGATCAATACCCATTTTTCGGCATACTCCTGCAGCAATATGAGGTTTGATATGTTCAACCATGAGCGGGATGACTACGAAATGGGGGATGTATTTGACAATCATGCCAATGGCATGGTAGAGCTCTTCAAAGCCATCGGTTTTAAGGGTGACTACGTTTTTTGCCCATGAAACTACCTGGTGCTGATGATGGGAGGGAAGCTGGTGCAGTACATCGGGTACAGGAAGATCGGTCCATGCCAGGGCTTTCTCCAGTTCATTCATAGGGCTTTGATTCGTTTTGGCTTCTGTTGCCGGGTTCGCACGCATGAAGCAATCAATGCAATCCGTTTTTTTCAACCTTAAACTTTAATTTAAGTAAAAAAAAGAGAGAATAGAAAACTGTACAGCAATAATAAAACTTCACAATTCGGAGCTTTAATTCCGTACCGTTTGTTTATGCTGCAACAACTGTCTGTCTGGCTTGCTTGCAATTACAGGGAAACAAAACGGAGTGCAATATGTTATATTCCTGTTTTTGCAAGATAATGAACTATAAGGAACGGTGAAAAGGTATGGTGCTGTTAACAGTTGAAGGTTTAGAGAAAAAGTATGGTTTGAAGCATTTGTTTTCGGATGTTTCATTCGGCATTGATGATCGCGACAAGATTGGCATTATCGGCGCGAATGGCAGCGGCAAAAGTACGCTCCTTAAAATTCTTGCCGGGGTTGAAACTCCCGATAAAGGCAGGGTTATGGTGGCGAACCAGCAAAGAATTGCTTATCTGCCTCAGGATTCTCCCTATAATCCTGAGGATACCGTGCTGGAAGCTGTTTTGAAATCGAGTGATAAGATCATGAATCTTATCTGCGAGTATGAGCTGGTCTGCAAGGAGCTGGAATTGAGCCATGCCGACAACCCTGCACTTCATGAACGGGTGAGCAGGTTATCGCATGAGCTGGATGTTACCGGTGCATGGGAGCTTGAGTCGAATGCCAGGACGGTGCTCGGCAAGCTCGGGCTTTACGATCTTACGGCGTTTATGGGAACTCTTTCCGGTGGTCAGCGCAAGAGGGTTGCTCTGGCGCATGCACTTGTTGTGCCGAGTGACGGGCTGATTCTTGATGAGCCTACAAACCATCTTGATGCTGACAGCGTTGAGTGGCTTGAGAATTATATCAGGCGGTATCAGGGCGCTGTGCTTCTTATTACCCACGACCGCTATTTTCTTGACCGCGTAGCCACGCGAATGATAGAGCTTGATGGCCAGACAGCTGCAACATATACTGGTGGATATTCGAGCTATCTGCAGCAGAAAGCCGAACAGGAGGAGCAGGCAATACGTGATGATCGCAAGCGTCAGGCTCTTGTTCGCCAGGAGCTTGACTGGATGAGAAGCGGCTGCAAGGCTCGTACCACCAAACAGAAAGCCCGGCAGCTGCGGGCTGAAACTCTGGTTTATGCGCCAAAGAAGGAAAAGGCCAAAGAGCTTGAAATAGGGTTCGGTGCCGGACGACTTGGCGACAAGATTATTGAGTTTCACCAGGTTTCGAAATCGTACGGCGACAAAGTGCTTCTTCAGTTGTTCGATTACCATTTGCAGAAGGGTGACCGTATTGGCATTATCGGGCCGAACGGTTCGGGTAAAACGACGCTTTTCGATATGATTACGGGGCGGGTGAAGCCTGACAGCGGCCATATTGAGATTGGGCGAACGGTCAACATAGGATATTACGATCAGGACAGCAGGGGGCTTGATGATTCAAAACGGGTTATTGAATTTATTCAGGAAGAGGCGGAACAGATCAAAACAAAGGATGGAACTGTTTTTTCTGCCGCTAAAATGCTTGAGCGCTTTCTTTTTGCCCCTTCAACCCAGTACAGTTATATCCGCACGTTGTCGGGCGGTGAGCGCCGGAGGCTCTACCTGCTCCGGCAGCTTATCAATTCGCCAAATGTTCTTCTGCTTGACGAGCCTTCCAACGATCTTGATATTCCAACGCTCAGGGTGCTTGAGGATTATCTCGACAGCTACCAGGGGTGTTTGCTTGTTGTCAGCCATGACCGGTATTTTCTTGACCGTACAGTTGAGTATATTTTTGTGTTTGAAGGCAATGGCCTCATCCGCCGTTATCCCGGGAACTATACGGTCTATCTTGAGATGAAAGCTTCTGTGCTGGCGAAGGAAAAGGGGGAGAAAAAAACGGGAAGCAAAGAGCAGCAAAAGGCGCTTCCTGCTCTGTCAGTAAAGCCGAAACCGAGCAAGCTCAGCAGCAAGGAGAAGTGCGAACTTGAAACGCTTGAACGAACAATACACGAAGCTGAGTGCCGCCAGTCGGAAATTGCTGCACAGCTTGCGCTGGCCGGCAGTGATTTTGAACTTCATCAGCAGCTTGGTTCTGAACTTCAGGGTTTACAGGAGCGGCTTGAAAAAGAGATGGCCCGGTGGTCGCAACTTGCAGAACTGACCTGAGTTTTTTTGATAAATGAAAATTTGCCATGAGTGTAACCGCAGACATCATCCAGTCAAGGCTCGAAGAGTTAGCAAACCCCGAGGCTGCACGTTTTGCTCTGAGGTTTTTTAAAACAGCTCCAGGTGAGTATGGAGAGGGTGATCTTTTTCGAGGAATTCGTGTTCCCGTGTTGAGAAAGC
The DNA here is from genome assembly GCA_037134935.1 of Chlorobiaceae bacterium. Classification (GTDB taxonomy): domain Bacteria; phylum Bacteroidota; class Chlorobiia; order Chlorobiales; family Chlorobiaceae; genus Chlorobium. The sequence goes on from JBAXLG010000001.1 coordinate 68,493, forward strand.
TCTCTCTTACATTTGACCATGTACCGTTGCCCGAGGTCATCCGGCTGCTTGCCTCAGCTTTTCATGAAGACCGATTGCTGGCGCTGCTGCTTCTGATGCGCCAGTTTTCGAAAGGTGAAGAGCCTTTGCGTGAAAAGATTTACAACTTGTACCTTGCCAATACCGGCCATATTAATAATTGGGATCTGGTTGATGTTTCGGCGGAGCATATTGCCGGAAAATTTTTACGTTTTCGCGACAGGGCTCAACTTTATTGGCTTGCGCAATCGCAAAGCCTGTGGGAGCGGAGGATTGCCATTATGGCAACCTTTCATTTCATCCGGCAGGGAGAGTTTACCGATACCCTTGCTCTTGCGGTGATGCTGCTTGACGACAGGGAAGAGCTGATCCACAAGGCTGTTGGATGGATGCTTCGGGAGGTCGGCAAACGGGATATTGCTGCAGAGGAAGAGTTTTTACAAAACCATTACCGCAAGATGCCGAGAGTGATGCTTCGTTATGCCATTGAACGGTTTATGAGAGAGAGAAGAGAGGAGTATCTGAAAGGGTTAGTGTAGCTGTTGAGAATCGATGAATGTAATAAAGAGATAGAATATTGATGCCGGCCGCAGAATTGATCTGCTCTCTCAAAAACGGATATGCCGGAAAAGGGATGGAACGAGTGATTTTGATTACTTTATTTCAGTAAAGATCAGTAAAGATTCGCTGTGCGCATTACCTTGATTATGGTGATTATTTTTTTGCTGAATTCAATGCAATATCTGCGGGAAAAAGGATAGGCCTGGCATTTTTCACTATTTCTGAACATCATAACTGCCATATGATTGATATTCATACTCTGCTGGCTTTTTTTTTAACCGCGGTTATTCTGGCATTGTCACCTGGTCCTGACAATCTTTTTGTCATGGCTCAGGCCGCCCAGAACGGACGGAGAGCAGGCTTCTACGTTACGCTCGGCCTCGCTACCGGACTGGTTGGGCATACGGTTGCCGTGGCATGTGGTCTTGCCGCTATTGTTAGTACTTCGGCACTTGCTTTCAGTATACTGAAATTCGCCGGTGCGGCATATCTGCTCTATCTTGCATGGCAGGCTTTCTTGGCTGGTGCTTCAACGGATGGTAAAAAAGCTGTTCCTGTTCTTTCCAAAGGAGAACTCTACAGGCGGGGGATTGTTATGAATCTTACCAATCCTAAAGTTGCACTGTTTTTTATGGCTTTTTTGCCACAGTTTGCCGATCCGTTGCGAGGTTCCATGATACTGCAGTTTTTTCAGCTTGGTGGTATATTTATTATCGCGACCATACTTGTTTTCGGTATCATAAGTGCTTTTGCCGGAGGAGTTGGTGAGAAATTCCGAAACTCTCCCACTGCACAGAAAGTCATCAACAGAATTGCAGCCGCAGTATTTATTGGGCTTGCTGTTAAACTGGCAATATCAGAACGGTAACATTATGCCATACATTCCCCTCATTCCGGCGTCAGAACTGCCTGAGAACAGCCATAAATCGGTTCGATTTGGCAAAAAGACCATTGCGCTTTTTCATTATGGTGGCAGTATTACCGCTCTTGAGAGTGGTTGTCTTCACAGGGGAGGGGATCTTGGCCAAGGGTTCATTCAGACGCTTGAAGATGGAGAACCTTATGTGGTTTGTCCCTGGCATGGGTGGCAGTACAATCTGAAGAGTGGGCAAGCGCCTTATGGCTATAAAGATCGACAGGCGGTTTATGAGGTGATTATTGAGAATGGTATGATTTGTGTATCGGAAGAGCCAATTACCAAGGCTTTTGTGGCTGCTCACGATGTTGATCCTGTTGCTGATCTTAGAAAACTTGATTATCAGGTTACAGAGAAAAGCATCAATGTGCTGGGGATTTCCACTACCAATATGAACCGTGATTTACCGAGGTTGTCCACGTCAGAAACCGCATTGCAGAACGCTCTTGAGTTTGCGGCATCTGAGTTTGGAGCTGCAACGAAAATGATCAAAATCCGTGATCTGAATTTCAGGCATTGTGAAGGGTATTACAGTCGTCATGAAAGAGCCTGTACATGGCCATGTTCAATATCGGAAATGGATCCTGATGATGGAATGAATGAGGTTTATCGTTCAATGGTGTTGTGGGCAGATGCAGTTATTCTTGCAACACCGATCAGGTGGGGTAATGCATCATCGCTTTTCTACAAAATGGCTGAACGTCTGAATACGGTACAGAACCAGATAACGATTCATGATCGGGTACTCATTAAAAATAAGGTTGCCGCGTTTATTATAACCGGCGGGCAGGATAATGTACAGGGTGTTGCCGGAAGTCTTAATTCGTTTTTTACCGATCTTGGTTTTACGTTGCCACCGTTTAATTTTTTTGGATGGAGCCGGGGCTGGACTGCCGAGGATACCGAAAATAATTATAACCAGTTTTTAAAAAGCCGGTATGTTAAACGTTCAGTCAAGGAGCTTGTAACCAATACTGTACGGCTGGTTATGCAAATCAAAAATATGGATGTTACAGCTCTCCATACTCCAAAGCCGAACATATCTGAAGCGAAAAGTTTTACAGAATAGTGTTCTGCCTGTAGAATATTCTTTTTGTTGAAATCAGTGAAGGCAATTGTTAATGTAAAATTGCTCAAAAAGACAGGGTCTCTTTTATTGCTGGTATAGTATGGTAAACGGTGGTTGTGTTGTTTGAAGCATAGAACTGGCCGCAAGTTTGTTTGTTGCTATGCTAACGATTATGCTTGGGGACGGTAAAAAAATGAGTGTCTTTTACATTACAATACGGGGATTTATTGCTTTGATTTGTAACTTTTGGATTATTGACATGAAACATCTCATACCAGTTGTATTTACCACGGTAAAATAATTACAAGAATTGTAAGCAACTCTTTATGCAAGAACCATATATGATAGCCATACATTCCAGCAGAGGGGAACCGTTGAGTCGTAACTATAGTAAACACATTGTCCGCGGTTTGCCTTTTTTGAGGATATTCATTACCCTTGTCTTCATTGGAATACTGTTTTTTCCTGTATTTCTTTTCGCACAGCCACGAGATGACGCATCTCAGTTTAGTGCTGCAATAGAATCCTATATTGTAAAGGATTTAAGCAGTTCTAAAGTTTTGATGGCCAAGGATGTTGATAGGAGGGTTTCGCCGGCTAGCCTGACCAAGATTCTGACTTGCCTCATGGCAATCGAAAGCAGAAAGCTGGAGCATGATGTGGTTATTACACAAGAAGCGACGATGGTTGAACCTTCAAAAGCAGGGTTCAAAGTTGGAGATAAAATCAAGCTGGTTGATCTTGTTAAGGCGGCCATGATCAATTCAAGTAATGATGCTGCTTTTGCTATTGCTATTTATCTCTCCGGAAATGTTGATTCTTTTGTTGCTGCGATGAACTCACGGGCAAGATCGCTCGGAATGAAAAATTCTAAATTTACTAATCCTGCAGGTTTTGATACAGGGCTCTATGCTGGAAATACATCTACAGCAGGAGACCTTTTGTGTTTGACGGAACATGCGATAAGGAATCCTGTTTTCAACGAGGTGGCACGAATGGAAAGGGCTGTTTTTACGGAGCAGTCATTGCATAAGGTTTATTCCTTGAAAACCCATAACAAGCTTCTGGATAAATACCCGTATGCAGTTGGTATCAAGACTGGGTATACCGTCAGGGCTGGAAGGTGTTTGATTGGTAGAGCCGTCAAGGATAACAGGGATATTCTTATGGTGATGCTGAATGCAAAGACAGATCGCTGGAATGTTGCCGCCGAAATGTTTGACCGGGCGCTTCAGCTCAACAGAGCAGAATCTCTTATGATTGCTCGACATTCAGTTCCCGTTGTCCGGACGCGGGGACGGTTGGCGCTTGCAAATATTGAACATAAGACAAGTAAAAGAACACATCTGACCCTGAAACCAGGAAGGAAATCAGGGAAAAATGCACACGTTCTTATTGCGTCGGCTAAAAAGTCGAAAAGTCATACTGTTGCAGTAACTGCAGCGGGTAAAAAGTTGCGAAAGAGTGTGATACATGCTATAGCAAAGTCTGAAAGGAAAACGGAGAAAAGAACACTTGTTTTGTCAAGATCTGGAAAAAAATTGGATAAAAAATCGCTGGCTATGGTAAAATCCAATAAGAAGATGAAGAGGCATGATATTGCTTTGCTGAAGTCTGCAAGGAAAAATAAAAAGAAAGCGGAGCTGTCATGATATTCAAAGCATGACGGCAAATATATGCTTTATTGATTAGCCGGTATTTTTCAATGCAGAACGGATGTCGTTTTTTGCTGTAGAGTAAACTTTTTAAATAAATCGTAATCCTAAACCATGGTCAAGCATATTGTCATATGGCAGCTTAAGGATGCTGCGCATGGAAACGACCGGCAGACAAATGCGTTTCTGATCAAGGAAAAACTTGAAGCACTTCAAGGAAGAATGCAAGGGATGACTGCTCTTGAAGTGGGTATTGATTTCAGCAGGAGCGCGCATTCGGGAGATGTGGTTTTGTACAGTGAATTTATACACCGGCAAGCTCTTGACGACTATCAGGAACACCCTGAACATCTGGCATTGAAGGCCTTTATCGGTGAGGTGAGCAGTGATCGCAGGGTTGTGGATTACGAAATATGAAACCTGTTGTGTTATTTAGATAGTTGAGGGAGTAAAAATAGGAAATAAAAAAGCGGAAGGCGTCTACCTGCCGCTTTTTTATTATTCGGATTAGCCTTTGCTTACCCTTTAACGATTGCCTCTGAAGGGCAAACAGCTGAACAGGAGGGTGAATCAGAGTAACCAGCACATTCAGTGCAGGTACCGGCATCGATAACATAAACGTCGTCTCCAGCAGAAATTGCAGTGACCGGACATTCTGGTTCACAAGCTCCGCAGTAGGTACATTCTTCAGTAATGTAGAGTGCCATATTAACTTCCTTGCTGTTAATGTTAGTAAAACGTTAAAAAAGAACTATTCGGGTTGACCTGCCATAATATAAGTTTTTTTTATTACCTCAAAAAAAACACATTAAACGATCACATAAGGTTTTATTCCATCGGAAATGATATTTGCTGGAAATTAATTTTTTTGGACTTTTGATGGATTTTTTTCGCTTTCGATTCATTGCTTGTTTTGCATGACTTTTGGGGTAAGCTTAATCAGCTTTTTTAGGCGATAATGAGTATTTTTGTTATTTGTTTATGCTATCGAGTCGGTTCAGGTGAGTCGCTCAATTATTGGAACAGAGTCGGGAAATTTTTTTATCAGTGAGTTTCTATCTGCAAAGGTAAAGTCCCGAAAATCAAAACCCGGAGCAACAACGCAACTGACCAGAGCATAGCTTTCGTATTCAGGGTTTTCAAGAGATGCGCCAAACCAGCTTTCAGCGGGAACCACACTCTGAAGTACTTGGCCTTCATCGGGTGAAGGTCCAAGAGTAAATGATGAGGGTGCTTCTGTTTCGTGAAAAACATGAACATTAAGCGGGTTTCCTGAGTGGAAAAACCATAGCTCGTCAGAATGAATCCGGTGGAGTACTGAACGTTCACTGTTTTTGAGCAGGAAATAAATGGATGTAGCATAGGATCGAGCACCCTTGAAATGCAGGTTTTCGGTAAACTGGTAAGACTTGCCGTTTCGATAGGTTTCACGGTAGTATCCCCCTTCAGGGTGGGGTGCAAGTTGCAGGTGGTTTATCCAGAATTCAGCTTTTTGCATACATTTTTTCACGGATTTTCCCTGTTTTCTGGCGTGAAGCATCGGCCAGTTTTTTACGGAACTCAATAAGGTCAGCCATTAAAGCGTCATTGGAAAGGGCAAGAATCTGAATAGCAAGCAGTGCGGCGTTGCGGGCATTGTCGATGCCGACGGTTGCTACGGGAATGCCTGCTGGCATCTGTACAATAGAGTAGAGCGAGTCTTGTCCGTTGAGCTTTTTACTGAAAATCGGTACACCGATTACTGGAAGAACAGTCATGGCTGCTGTTACTCCGGGAAGGTGTGCAGCTCCGCCAGCACCGGCAATAATGATTTTAAGGCCGCGTGCTATGGCTGAAGTTGCATATTGTTCAAGGTCGTGGGGTGTTCTGTGCGCTGAAATTACGGAGAGCTCTGATGAAACCTTGAACTCATCAAGGACCAGAGAAGCTTCCTTCATGATTTCAAAATCGGAGTCCGAACCCATAAGGATGCCGACAACTGGAGTGGATGTATATTCTGCTGGTTTTGTTGGCATAAATAAAAAGATAATCAGCCGCATGATTTGCCGCCGTTTGTTATATAGGCTATTGATTTATGAAATTGCCGAGTTTTGTGTATTTTTACATGAAATTAATTTAAAAAAATAATACTTGTTAAGGAAGATTAACAATGGCAACTAATCTTGCAGTCAAATACAGTAATCCCGGTCCCCGTTACACCAGTTACCCAACTATACCATCGTGGAGCACAGATGGTGTTACCCAGGAGCAGTGGAAAGAGGCGATGGTTAAAGGTTTCAACGACAGTAACGAAACCACCGGAGTCAGTATGTATATTCACATTCCCTATTGTGAAAATTACTGTTATTTTTGCGGCTGCAATGCTCATCGTACCCAAGATCACTCCTATGAAAAACCTTATCTTGAGGCACTCCTCAAAGAGTGGCAGATGTATGTTGATGTTTTTCCTGGTACGCTAAATGTCAAGGAAATGCACATTGGTGGTGGTACTCCAACTTTTTTCAGTCCTGAAAATCTCATCACGCTTGTTAATGGTCTTTACAAGCATGTGAATAGAATGGATAACTATATTTTCAGTTTTGAAACCAATCCTCGCTCAACCACAAAGGAGCATCTTGAGGCACTCTACAGTGTAGGCTTCCGCCGCATGAGTTTCGGGATACAGGATTTTGACCCTGTCGTCCAGGAAGAGATCAATCGTTTGCAGTCATTTGAGCTGGTAAAGGAAAAAATTGATCTTGCCCGCCAGATAGGTTTTACCTCCATTAATTTTGATCTTGTTTACGGTTTGCCGAAGCAGACGCTTGCTACCGTTACCGATACCATCCAGAAGGTTATGGAGCTTAAGCCCGATCGTCTTGCTTTTTATGCCTATGGCCATAATCCGCACATGTACGAAGGTCAGCGTAAGTTTAAGGAGGAAGACCTTCCAGTTGGTGATGTCAAGCAGGAACTTTACGATAAAGGTCGTGCAATGCTTGAGTCCATTGGCTATCATGAAATTGGAATGGATCATTTTGCTATTGAAGGGGATGCTTTGTACCTCGCGGCGAAAAATGGCACCTTGCACCGTAATTTCATGGGCTATACGGAAAATACCACACAAATGATGCTTGCACTGGGCTCATCCTCAATTAGCGATACCTGGTATGCTTTTGCCCAGAATGAGCGTGACAGTGTTGACTATATCAAAGCCGTTAACGAAGACCGTTTCCCGCTGTATCGTGGTCATCTGCTTACTGATGAGGATCTTGTGCTCCGCCGCCATATTCTTAACCTGATGTGTAAACAGGAAACCTCATGGGAAGACCCGAAACTCTACTGTGACGAGCTTGATATTGCTCTCTACCGTCTTGAAGATATGGAAAATGACGGTATTGTCACGTTGCGTGAAAAAGGTGTTCGTGTGACTGATGCCGGTATTCCGTTCCTCAGAAACATCTGTATGGCTTTTGATGCAAGGCTCTGGCGTTCCGACAGCCTTTCGCGGGCATATAATGTTTCGCGTGATATCCAGAAGACCTATATTGAAAAAGCCCGTCTTGCAAAAGCTCAACAGGCCAGCTGAAAATTTTAGTGAAGTTACTAATGCAAAGGGTGATCTTGGTCACCCTTTTTTTATTGCAGTTTTATGAATAAAAATATAAAAATAGGGTTTTTCGGAAGTGGCTGGGCAAAAGTAGCTCAGGCTCCGGCTTTCTCTTTGATGGACAATGTTGAGTTGTCAGCAGTTGCAAGCCCTACTGAACGGCATCGAGAGAAGTTTGTGAAGATGTTTGGCATTACGAAGGGTTTTGCCGACTGGCGTGAAATGCTCGAGTGTGATCTTGATCTGGTCTGTGTTACCACGCCGCCGTTTCTGCATGTAGATATGGTAAAAGGGGTACTTGAAAGCGGTAAAAGCGTCTTATGTGAAAAACCCTTTGCACTGAATGTCGGTGATGCCTCCTCAATGGTGGATATGGCAGCTGACGCATCCGGTTTTGCCGTTCTTGATCATCAATTGCGGTTTCATCCGGCAGTTCGCTTCATGAAACAAATGATTGACGGTGGTGAGCTTGGAAAGGTTTATGAATCACGTGCTGTGGTAAATCTTGCCAGTCGCAACAGGCCTGATCTGCCTTGGTCATGGTGGTGCGATGCCGAGAAAGGCGGGGGAGCACTTGGTGCGATCGGTTCTCATCTGATTGATATGAATCGTTATCTGATTGGTGAAATAGCTGAAGTGTCATGTAATCTTTCGACCAGTATTCCCTATAGGCCTGATGTTTCAGGCAAATCCTGTGCAGTGACTTCCGATGACAATTTCGCCATGATGATGAAATTCGGCCCTTCATCTGTTGCTTTGGCAAGTTCATCGTTGATGCATGTTACTACTGTTGGTGCCTATACCTGGTTTTCGTTTGAAGTTGTAGGAAGCCTCAAAACCATAAGGCTTGATGGCGCCGGCAGGCTGTGGGAGATTGCAAGCAGTGATGCCAAAGGAGGTCGCAGCCTGATTGATGCGCCCAGATGGAAGCAGGTTGAACCGATACTGTCGAAGGACGAGCTGGTATTGCAGGAGAAAATCCGGGTTTCATCGCTTGCTGTTCATGGTATTTTTGCCGTAGGATTTGCTTTTCTTGCTCATCGCCTTGTCAAGGCGCTTCGGCAAAAGGAAACAACCGTCCATGATGCTGCAGGTTTTTCTGACGGGTTGATAATCCAGAAAGTATTACAGGCAGGCATTGATTCCAGCAGGCTTCAGCGATGGATTAAAATTTAAAGCTGAAGCACTTTTCACTGTTATGCCAATGGTTCGGGACTATTTTGTCAAATGGAATATTGACTCCGCACTCACGGTGTTTTTCTGTATTGGTGACAGCAGTTATGCAGAGGCTTGTTCCCACTCAGCAAAAAGTACATTCAGTTCGTTGCAGAGTTTATGGTACTCTTCAAGGATTTTTTCTGTCTCTCGCTGGCTTTTTTTATAGAAATCTTCATTTGCCATAATGGTTTCAATTGATTCTTTCTGTTGTTCCAGCCTGTTGATTTTTTGTTCTATCGCCTCAATTTTTTTCTTGTCTTTTTTTGCTGAGGAAATGTTTTTTACCTGTTCTTTTTCCTTTACGCTATTTTTTGCTTGAGGGGCAACTTGGGTAGTCTGCCGCTTGGCTGTTTCCTGTTTCCGTTCTGCTTCAAGAGCTTTTTCCGTTTTTTCAAGATATTCGGCATAAGTACCGAGGTGAAGTTGCAGTGAACCGTTTTTGATTTCTATTACCTTGTTAACCAGGCTGTCGAGGAAATACCGGTCATGACTGACAATCAGGAGCGTACCGTCATAGTTTTCAAGCGATTCAATCAGCATCTCTTTCGACCGCATGTCAAGATGGTTGGTTGGTTCATCCATGATCAGAAGGTTCGATGCCTGTAAAAGGATTTTTGCAAGGGCAACCCTTGATTTTTCTCCTCCTGACAGGACCCTGATTTTTTTATTGATGGCATCTCCGCTGAAAAGAAAACATCCAAGAATATCGCGCACTTTTTTCTGGGCTTCCGAAGAAGGTGCAGAATCAAGCATTTCCTTGTAGATGCTTTTTTCTGGTGAGAGATTTTCCGTCTGATGTTGTCCGAAGTAGTTCAGAGAGACATTGTGACCTACCGTAAGTTTGCCTTCAAAATCAATCTGACTTGCAAGAATTTTGCAGAATGTCGTCTTTCCTGCACCATTCGATCCAACAATGGCAATTCTGTCGCCGCGCATGATCTCCAGATCAAGGCTGTTAAGTACCTGTTTTTTAGTGCCATCCGGCAGAATGTAAGTTTTTTTTATACCTTCAAGCCGCATGACCTCTCGTCCGGAAGGGTTTGCCTTTGGAAAGCGAAAAGAGATTCGTGAGAGATCCTCTTCCGGTGATTGAAGCTGGTTTTCGAGTTTCTCCATCTGTCGCAGCCGGCTTTGTGCCTGACGAGCTTTGGTTGCCTTGTAGCGGAACCGGTCGACAAATGCTTTCAGCTCTTCCATTTTTTTCAGGTCATTCTCATATTTGCCCATCATCAGCTCATATCGTTCCGCTTTCTCCTTTTCATAATAGGTGTAGTTGCCCTTGTATTCATGGATACGTGAAAATGCGATTTCAAGGGTTTTTGTAGTGAGTTTGTCGAGAAAAAAACGGTCATGCGATACAATAATATAGCTGTGTTCGTAGTTCAGGAGATAATTTTCAAGCCAGCGGAGCGAATCAATATCAAGGTGGTTTGTCGGCTCATCAAGCAGCAGTAAGGTTGGATTCTGCAACAGTAGTTTCGTGATATGGAGGCGCATCTGCCATCCACCGGAAAAAGCCTTGACCTTTTTATGAAAATCTATTTCGCTGAATCCAAGTCCTGAGAGCACTTTTTCCGCATCGGATTGCATGGTATAACCGCCCAGATGCTCAAATTCGTGCATTGCGTCGGAATATCGTTCTATAAGGTGGTGGTACGCCTCGCTTTCATAATCCTGTTCCGGCAAGGCCAGTTCGTGCTCCATGCGGGTTATTTTTTCCGATAACTCGAAAAGCCGTATGTTTGCCTGAAGGGAATATTGAAGGGCTGTTTTTTCCAGATCATCCTCAAAGGAGATTTCTTGGGGAAGATAACCGATTGTGGTTTCAGCCGATTTCAGGAGCTGTCCGCCGGTAATGAGCCCACTGTCCGCTGTTGTTCCGTTTATATGGCGAAGTAGGGTCGATTTGCCCGTACCGTTAAGACCGACCAAAGCGACATGGTCTTTATCTCCTATGCGGAAAGAGGTATCGGTCAAAAGTTCTTTTGTACCTACAGTAAGGGAAAGGTTTCGAGCTTCAAGCATGATTGACAGGCCTTATAACGATAATCAACATTGCAAAATAATTCTTTAACACGGGGGCAAAGATACGATATTTTTTGTGTTTGAAGGTGATATGGACGTAAGCATGAGAAACGGATGCATTTGGAAGTGAAAAAAGACATGTCAGGCGGGGGATTCAAGAATTAGATTGAGAGACAACGGCTGTAATTCAAGACCACAAAAAATAACATGTTATTTCGCCCGTAACTTATTCTGTATCTTTTATTTGAAGTGAATTTTTGGTAAATAGATACTGTGCTGTTAGAGTGAAGCAATTGTTCCGTCATTGGACTTGGAAGTATTTTCTTCAATAGCCCATACTCATTTCTTATAAAGCAAATGCAGGCATTCAAAATTCATAAGGCAATAGTTGAGGATTACAAAAACTATCTCAACAGCTTCACAAATATCAGGGATGTCCGCATCAAGGAGAAGGTGCAAGAGGCCTTTGAAAAAGGGATATTCTTACCTGAGCCACTTCTTCAGTTCAACCCATCGTTTGAGCTGGGAGAATCACTTGAGGAACTTGAGACGGAGAAACTCATTCATGAGGAGCTGAAAAAAATCTTTGGCTCATATAATCTCTATTTTCATCAGGTGGAGGCCATTAAAAAAGGGGTTAATGGCAAAAGTTTTATTGTGACATCGGGGATTTGCGCTGACCTCCATCTCCAGATGAACAACGCAGTCTTCGAAGCATACGGCTGGCAAGACATCAACCTCCACCACGACTTCTACGAAGTAAAATACATCCCCGAAAACGATAGCGTCCGCTACACCATCCACTCCGATGCTCGTCGTGAAATTTTAAAACGCTTTCTTGAACTGAACCCTAAAATTCACGAGTAGGAAGTAGCCAAGGGGTTGTGGGAGAAGAAAAAACAAATTTCATTTCAAAAGAAAGTAAAGAATGAGTTTGGTGATATATCTATAGCTCGTTATCAAGGTTTTTTTGATTAAGATTTCTCATTGAAATTTATTTATTTAATCGATATTGGTAAATTCCCTGAAGCTCTGCTTCGTGAAAAATCAATTCAACATAAATTAATGAAAGACTTTTTGGCTAAAGTTAATGAAATTTATTTGAAGCAGAGTTGTTGTCACACAAAAGATTGTTATTTATGCAATTGTTATCCCTGTATGAAAAGGAGTTTTTTTGATGGCCAGGATGATTACTCCTGCTTAAAAAAGTTGTGTTATTATTCCTTAAATTATGGCCCTGTTTTTGTGAGTGAGATATATCACTTTCTTGCTTATGCTAAAATTTTGGAAAGTTTTTCTGATAGAGAAAATATTAGAGTATTGTCTCTGGGTTGTGGATTTGGATCTGATCTCATAGCTATGAATAAGTATATTTATGATACTCATTTAAATAGTAATTTGCTGTACGTTGGTGTTGATAAGGAACCGTTATGGGAAAACATAAGATTTGCTGATGAATGTGCTGAGTTTTTCGTTTACAATGTTTTTGATGGCTTTTCTTTTAATGATTTTGAAATTATTTTTATAAATAAATTGTTTTCAACATTGAAAAGATATGGGTTTCATGAAAAATTCCTATTGCTTGTTCAAGAGCAAATTATAATGAATATGCGAGCGAAAAAGTGTTTTGATTTTTAATGATATAAATCATTATAGTCAGGGAAGAGATGAGTTTCATGCTGGAGTATGTAGTTTATTCAAAGAATCTTTACAGTGTTATTTTCCAATAGATCGTGCTCATGATGGTTATAGTAAGTATAAACAGATAAAAGCAATTAATAATATTGTTTCAATTCCTGGGAGAATTAGTATTAACCCGAAGAGAGAGGTTACAAAAGCGATTTTTTTTGCTTACCGAAAATAGTGATGGAGAGTTTTTAAATGATTATAAGTGCGAGCAGAAGAACAGATATTCCTGCCTTTTATGGCGAATGGTTTATGAATCGTCTTCGCGCAGGGGAAGTACTTGTAAGAAATCCAATGAATACGAAGCAGGTTACAAGAGTATATCTTTCTCCTGAGAAAGTAGATTGTATTGTTTTTTGGACAAAAAACCCTCGTGATTTTATAACATACTTGCCGCAAATAGATTCAATGGGGTATAAGTATTATTTTTTATTTACTCTTACGTCGTATGATAAAAGTGTAGAGTTGAATGTCGATAAAAAAAAGAAAATCCTGGATGTTTTTAAGCGATTATCAGATACTGTTGGTAAGGAAAAAGTTATTTGGCGATATGATCCAATTTTATTGACATCAGTTTTTGATAAAGATTATCATTATAAGTGGTTTGAATACTTGGCTCAAAATCTTTCCGGTTACACCGATGAGTGCATAATCAGTTTCCTTTCTTTTTACAATAAAGTTAAAAGAAATATGCGTGATATCGACTGTTTATTACCGGAAATGCCGATGATTGAGTTATTTGCTGAGTGTTTTTCGGAGATATCAAGAAAACAGAGCATCTCTTTGTTTACCTGCAGTCATGAGTTTGATTTAAACAAATATGGTATTGGTCATGCAAAATGTGTGGATGATCAAATTATTGAAAAAATAACAGGCCATATTTTGAATTTAACAAAAGATAAAAGCCAAAGAGAAGAGTGTGGTTGTGTGGAAAGCAAAGATATTGGTATTTATAATAGTTGTACTCATGGCTGTTTATATTGTTATGCAAATTGTAATGAGGAAAAAGTTGCTTTTAATATATCAGGTTATGATCCGTACTCTTCAATGCTTTGTGATACTTTGAGAGGAAATGAGAAGATTGTCAATCTTATTGCCAAGAGTAACAAAATAAAAGTAGATGAAGGAAATCAGTTGAATGTGTTTGAGTAATTCAATATCCCTTTGTTTTTGTGCAGTATAAATATTCAGTGTTGAATTTTCCGGTGCAAGCGGTAGGGTCCCTCGTTGCCCGGAGCTTTGTGTTCAAATGGCAAAACAGTCGTTCTAACAGAATACATATGTTGAGACTTCATTGCCGCAACACCGATTAAAAGGCGCGGTCAAAAGATTTTCGATGTTTCCGGGTGATTTCATGTTCCTCTCCAAGAAAGCGGAAAATCGCAATACATGCTTTTCGGGCGCCATCATCATCGTAATAACGATGGCGTCGGATAACGTCGATAAAACTATCAAGCGCGCCGGCAAAATTTTCTTCGCGCAGTAAGTTCACTGCAGAAAGATAGTCCTCTTTTATTGAGTCGTCAGGAAGGTTTTCCCGAGTAAGAAGAAGCAGCCGTCCAAGAACTTTCACTGTTTCAGTCAGTTCAGCGTATTCCGGTTCATTCTCAAGGGGATTGATTAAGCGAACTGCTTCTTCTGGATGTAAAAACAGTCTCAACTTTACAAGAAGCGCCCTCGCCTTGAGGTTTTCCGGCTCTTTATGCAGCACCCCATCCAGCAGTGATATTGCCATGACGGGTTTCCCTTGAAGCACAAAATCACCGGCAAGCAGAATCTCTTTTTCATAAGGACTTGGGATCTCCTTTTTCAGCCACTCTTCAAGCTGATATTCAGGCAGAGCTCCCGAAAATTCACTGGATACTTCTCCTTTAACAAAAAGTTTAACAGTGGGAATACTTTTGATCTTGTAAGCTGAAATCAGCTCTGGATGTTCTTCTGTATTAATTTTGATGAACTTCCAGCGTCCGGTATTTTTTTCAGCATGCTTCTCAAGCAAAGGGGTCAGTATACGGCAAGGCGCACACCACTCTGCCCAGAAGTCAACAACAACAGGAATATCATGGCTTTGTGCAATAACATCAAGCTGGAAATCAAAAGGCTGTTTGCTGTCCATCTCAGTTTATGAGCTATAAGTGAAAAATGGTTGAATCTGATTACAAGGGTTTTCCATTGCCAAGGCAATTTTTCGTGCCTGTCGGCTCGCGATGTTCTCTGTAGCGTTTTTCAGTTAACAGTGTAACTGACTCGCTATTTCGGAACTTCCACAATAGCTTTTCGTATATAGGCTGCTGCTTCATCGAGAATGTTCATGGCTTGGCGTATTTCGTAATCGTCATCGGCATCAGCTTTTGCTCGGTTCAGCCGTTTTTTTGCATCTTCAATGGCATCAGCGGCAAGTTGTAGATTTGAACTGATCGAAGACATAGTTCCATCCTTATTTGGTTATGGTGTAAAACAACTTTTTTCAATGTAGTACCAATTAATGAAAAGTGGTAGTGGTGCGTTTCAGAAAAAAGACCTCTGCGTTGACCGGCCATATCGAGATTCTGCCGCCATTCCTGCTGCTTGCACGAAATATAGGGCAACCGTTCTGACTGCATTTCCTGAACAAAGTGCTTGTTTTACCTTGTAATTGCAACATGTACTTTCAACGGATTTTCAGCGCACTACTTTTTGGTTTCCAGAATCCGTTTTTTTGCCTGTATGAATGGTTTTAGCGGTCATGGTGAAGAAGAATGTGTCGTTTTTTTGCAAGATTTTTGCATGGACATCGTCATACTGTAATAGGAATGGTTATGGAAGGGGGTTAATCTGCTATTTAAACATTCTAAAGGTATTTTGTTGATGGTAATGATTGCCAATGGTGATCTTTTATTTATAACGTTAAAATGAATACAGCGATGAAGAAAAAAATGGTTATTGCTTTTGCTGTTGGGCTGCTCAGCATTGGAGGTATTGCTATGGCAGAGAGTTCGACCGAACCGCCCAAGGGTAATAATGCTGCTTTTGCCGGTATGCGGCAGTGTGACGGTGTATCCGCTAATCCATGTAACCTCCCATGTATGGGGCCTCGTAATCGAGGGAGAGGTTATAACATGTGCGAAGCACTGAATCTGACCGAAAAACAGCTCGTCAGTTTCAGAGAAATCAAGACGAAGCATTTCAACGAATCTACAACTGAGCTGAAAAAATTATGGCAGCTGCAGAAGGAGCTGACGGACGAATCGCTTAAAAAAACAACTGACAGGGAAAAAATTGATGCGGCGGTGGATGCAATCGGAAATCAGCATAAAAAACTTGCGCATTTGGAAAGCAGCTTTTTAAAAGAAGTTGCGACGGTGTTGACCCCTGAGCAAATACAGACCTTTTTGAAAATGAAAGGAACGTCAGGTCATGGGTCAGCGTGCAGAATGTGAGCGCTGGTTTTATTTCAATTGAAGAAGTAACGGGTATATCGGAATACCAGCAGATGGTTATTCGAATGCCTTGGGCAAAAAGTACAGAAATCCTCATTTACGCTTCCTGCTTACTTGAGGATTTACTGCATTATTTAATAGGGTAATTGGGGTTGTGTTGCCAAGTTTGGTGATCACTCTTTTCACACTCAAAGTTAGTTTCATGCTCTATGGATTCTGATAAAATCGGGCACCATTCAAAAACACATCTTGAAGAGAACATTTGCATTCACATTTTTTCTGTGTCTGCAGCTATGGTTGGCGTTTGTTTGACCGTCATTGGTATCATCCAGGTTGTTATTAAAACGCAGGGAGCTACAACTTTGGTGGATGATTTTCTTTCGATTGATGCCCTTCTTTTCCTTATTTCGTGCATTTTTTCCTATTGGGCGATGAGACGACAGGGTTTAAAACGAATGCACCAGATAGAACGTATTGCCGATATCATATTTATGATAGCACTGATATTCATGGTGGTTATCTGTGTGCTCATTACCTATGAGGTTTCGTATTATAAAACGGTGTCGTGGCTTAATCACGGTATGCGTTGGGTTTTGAGTGCGTGAAAAGCGAATAGGAGTGTAAACCTTTAACTTTACGCGCTGTTATTTTGTACTTTCAGCTATAGTTTTTAACCGTACATCAGTTGATTATCAAGTGCCAGGAATTCTTAAAATAGCTTTGAAGCTTCTTATTAATGACAAGAGCAAATTTATGGCTCTGTTGATCGGCATTACCTTTGCCGTGTTTCTCATGGTTATGATGATGTCAATGTTTTCTGGCATTCTGACCAGATCATCTTCCTCTGTGCTTAATATTGGTGCGAAAGTATGGGTTATGGATCCTGCTGTCAACAATGCAACCAGCAGCATTCCCATGCCTGATTATGTGCTTTCAACAGCCAGAAGCATTAACGGTGTTAAGTATGCCGTGCCTTTGTACTTTGGAAATGCACTGGTCAAGCTCAAAAGCGGTGCTTATCAGGCGGTCAGTATTGTTGGTCTTGACGATTCAACACTCTATGGCCAACCGGAATTGATCGAAGGAAAGATTGAGGATATTTTTGCGGAAAACGCTTTTCTGGTAGTGAAGGATGCTGAATTCAAAAAGCTTGAAAACCCTGTTGTCGGCACCGAATTCGAAATCAATGATCATCGTGGTCGTGTTGTTGGTTTGGCTAACGTTGCTTCTTCGGGGCTGTTCGGCATTCCTACGCTTTATACCACTTATAGCAGGGCTATCAGTTATATACCTTCAATGCGATTCACGACTTCATTTGTACTGATTGAGCCGAACAGTGTGAGGGATATTCCTTTTATCAAGCAGCAAATCAAGAAGTTGGGTTATCAGGCTCTTACCCGTGATGAATTCGTTCAGAAAATCACTGATTTTTATACCTTCAAAACGGGTATGGGGATGAATATCATGTTGATGACGACCATCAGTTTTATTGTAGGTCTGTCAATCTCCGGACAGACGTTTTATACCTTCATTCTGGAAAATCTTGACAAGTTTGGTGCAATGAAAGCCATTGGAGCTAAAGGGCGCGAGTTGATTTCAATGATTCTTTTTCAGGCTTTTATTACAGCGTTTATCGGCTATGGCCTTGGTGTGGGGCTTGCATCAACCATGATGATTCTGGCCAGAATACGTCTTCCTGATTATGCTGCACAGATTACGTATACAATTCTTGGTTTTGCTTTCGTCATGGTGCTGATTATTGCGGGAGTATCCAGTTATATTGGAGTACGAAAAGTACTTCAGATTCAACCATTCGATATTTTCAGGGGCTGATATGGAGCGTTTTGCAATCCAAGCCCGGAATTTAACGAAATGGTTTGGTGAAGGAGAAACCAAAACCTTTGCTGTCAGGGAAGCAAATTTTGAGGCTCGTTATGGGGAAATTCTCTATATCGTAGGGCCGTCCGGAAGCGGTAAAACGACGTTACTCAGCATGATTTCGGGTATTCTCAAACCGAACAGTGGTAACGTTGTTATTGAGGGGAAGGAGATCTGGAACATGTCGGATGACGAACTTGCTGATCTCCGATTGAACCGGCTTGGTTTTGTTTTTCAGGATTATCATTTGTTTCCGAGATTAACTACTGTTGAAAATGTTGCAATTCCATTGATATTGAAAAAAGTGGATTGGGCTAAAGCCCAGACTGTTGCTTTGCAATATCTCGAAATTGTCGGGCTCAAGGATCGGGCTCAGTTACAACCGGTCAAATTAAGTGGTGGCGAACAACAACGTGTGGCTATTGCCCGCGCAATAGCTGGTCAACCAGATATTTTGATATTTGATGAACCAACAGCGTCACTTGATGGGGATACAGGAAGAAAGATAGTGGAGTTTGTGAAATCAAATATTCTGAACGAGAAACGATGCATTATCATTGTGACTCATGACAGCAGAATTTATGAATATGCGGATACCATCATGAACATGGAAGACGGGAAAATCACTGGCATTGAAAAGCATTATTCAAATGAGAAATAAACTGTTATTTGGCTTTGCACTTTTTGGTATTCTGCTTGGAATAGGGACGGCATATGTTCTGGGAATTCAGAGTAAGCCACAGCCACCAGCATTCAAGCCGGCCTCTAATCCTTATAAAAGGGGTATTTATGCCAGTGGAGTTATCGAAACTGTTCAAACCAGTGGGGCAAATGTCAATATTTATCCTGAAGTTTCAGGTACGGTAGTAAATATTCTGGTTACAGAAGGTCAGCAGGTACAGGCAGGTGCACCACTGTTTATTCTGGAAAACTCGGTACAGCGTTCAACTGCCGAGCAGCAAAAGGCCCAGATGGAATCTGCCCAGGCACAGATTGCTGTGGCAAAAGCAACGCTTAAAAACCTGCAGGATCAATTCAGTAAACAGAAAGCTTCTTGGATACTTGATTCCAGATCAGTGAGTAAAGATGCGTTGGATACAGCTGAAAATGCAGTCAACATAGCTCAGGCAAATTTGGAGTCGACTCAAAAGCAATATCAGGCGGCCTCAAAATCTTATCAGACTTCCAATGCGATTCTGGCTAAGTATGCAATCAAAGCGGTTAAGGGTGGGACAATTCTTTCAATCAATACTGCTGTTGGTAGCTATATATCAAGTCAGGGTGTTTATGATACCTATACTGGCGGTTTTTTACCTGTATTGGTGATGGGGAATCTGCAAGGGAACCTTGCTGTCCGTTGTTACGTGGATGAGATCCTTATTCATAGAATTCCTGATCCATCGCAGATGCGTGCGACAATGTTGATTCATGGAACGGAATTGAGTGTTCCGTTGAAATTTGTTCGAGTACAACCTAATGTTTCTCCTAAAATAGAACTATCGAACAAAAGAACAGAAAGGGTTGATGTTCGGGTTCTTCCGGTTCTTTTCAGTTTTGAGAAACCCAAAGGTGTTTCAATATATCCTGGCCAACTTGTTGATGTATACATTGGTGAACAAACAGCAGTTACACATTGAAAACAGCTCAGATTTGAGCTTATCGTTCCAGCATTGTTACCGTAGTTTCGGATTACTGATATTATGTGGATTATGCTTGTTTTTTATAGCTGCTTGTTCTGTCGGGCCTGATTTTGTTCGTCCTGAAGCTCCGACAGTAAGCTATTACAATCGTGGCGGTGATCCCAGTGAAACTGTTTCTGTGGGCGGCCTTTCACAGAGGTTTGAAAAGGGCGTTGGCCCGGTATCGAACTGGTGGCAATTGTTCAATTCAACTCAGCTTGATAGTGCTGTTACAAGGGGGTTGGCTAATAACTTCAGTCTGAAGGCTGCTCAAGCAAGTCTCAGGCAAAGTCAGGATAACCTTCGAGCTGGTGCTGGAATTTTTTATCCGCAAATAAATACTGGTTTTGGTCAAAGCCGACAGAAATATCTACCTGTTGCTACTGGAGGTACTGCACCGGCAAGTATTTTTAATTTGACGACACTTTCAGTTTCAGCAAGTTACGCGCTTGATGTTTTTGGCGGACAACGTCGTGCTGTTGAAGCTTTGTCGGCTCAGGTCGATCAGCAACGGGCATTGACCCTTGGTACCTATATCATGCTGTCGGGAAATATTGTCAATACCTTTATTGCTCAGGCTGCTTATCAAGCGGAGATTGGGGAGGTTGAGGGTTTGATTGCCATGCAAAAAGAGCAGATCAGCATTGCTGAAAAACAATTTGATTCAGGTGTAATACGTTATGTTTCCATTCTTGCGTTAAAGAACCAACTGGAAACACTTGAGGCTTCATTACCTTCTTTACAGCAGAAGTTGAGCCAGGCTGAACATTTACTGGCTACTCTTGAAGGCAAAACAACATCCGAATGGCAAGCGCAGTTGGTCAAGTTGGAGGAACTTTCACTTCCCCGATTGTTGCCGCTCTCTTTTCCCTCGGAACTTGTTCGCCAACGGCCTGATATTCTTGCTGCTGAAGCGCAATTGCATCAGGCTAGTGCTGGTGTTGGTGTAGCTACAGCGTCGTTGTTTCCGAGTTTTACCTTGAATGCAAGCTATGGGCAGTCCAGTCAGGTGATAAGTAATTTGCTGGATAGCAAAAGCAATGTGTCGGCAATGGGAATGAATGTTGTTGCGCCGGTATTTAATGGAGGTACTCTCCGTTCACGCAAGCAGGCAGCCATTGATGCTTATCAGCAAAGCTATTCGAGCTACAGGCAAACCGTACTTGCCGCTTTTGCGCAAGTTGCTGATATTGTGCGTGCCTTACAGCATGATGCTGAGGAAATGCAAGTAGAGACTCGGGCTTTAGAAACTGCACTGTTGTCGCTGAATCTTATTCAAAAGAACTACCAGACAGGGCTTGTAAATTATTTACAGGTATTAACCGCAAACGGTCAGTACCGTCAAGCAAAGATCGGTTATTTGCAGGCAAAAGCTCAACAGTTGCAAGATACGACGGCGCTATTTGTTGCCTTGGGTGGAGGCTGGTCGGAGAATGCTGTAGAAAATGAAGCTGACCATCACAACATCAGTAAATAATGTGTTCAGTGCATATGGTGAATTGAATAGGCTCAAAGCAAACCTTTGAGAAACCCATTTCTTGTTATATCATTAGTAATAAACATCGACAATTTAAGCAGCTATAAGTCCTGATTTGTTGTTGGTATCGTGGTTGTTTCCGTGACTGGAGGCTTTTCTCACTTTTATAAAAAGTTATTTTACTGAGTTTCAGTTTTTTAGGCAGATATGATTTTCTGATTTATTTTTATCAGCGTGTTTTATGCGAGTTATTGCTTCCGCTATACCCGATGTTTTCTTTTTTGAACCAAAAATATTCGAAGACGATCGTGGATATTTTTTTGAGTCATTCCGCCAGGATATTTTCGAACGGCATGTTGGTCACGTAGCGTTTGTTCAGGATAATGAGTCAAAGTCAAGCTATGGTGTGCTTCGTGGGCTCCATTTTCAGAAGCCACCATTTACACAATCAAAGCTGGTCCGTGCGGTTTACGGAATAATACTTGATGTTGCCGTTGATATACGCCTTGGCTCACCTTGGTATGGCTGTCATGTTGCCTGCCTGCTTGATGCTGAACGCAAGAATATGATGTGGATACCGAAAGGGTTTGCGCACGGTTTTCTCGTGCTTTCCAAGGAGGCTGTTTTCGCTTACAAGTGTGATAATTACTATATACCATCGCACGATGCAGGTTTTTTGTGGAATGATCCAGTTCTCGGTATTGATTGGCGATTTTCGGAAGAAAATATCATGGTTTCGGATAAAGATGCACGGCAGCCGGGTTTCGGTACGGTAGATATTTTTCGGTATGAGGATTATCGGCGTGAAAAGCTTTATCCGGCAACTTAAGCTGTGTGAGAGTATGATGTGATTTTATTTTCCATGTTGCCTTTTAATGGAATTAGTTTTCAGTCATTGTTTATTGTGTATGAATATTCTTGTTACCGGCGGCAAAGGTCAACTGGGTACAGAACTGCAAAAACTTTCTGCTTTTTTCGATCGTCATAATTATTTTTTTTATGACCTTCCCGATCTTGATATTACCCGGAGTGATCACATTGAGCGCATCTGTAGCTTCCACTTGATTGAGGCGATTGTGAATTGTGCTGCATATACTGCCGTTGATAATGCTGAATCAGATGCTGATGCGGCATTTCTTGTTAACAGGGAAGGTGCTGCCATGCTTGCGGCGTATGCCAAAGAACATCATGTTCTTCTTATACATATTTCGACAGATTATGTTTTTAATGGTGAGTCCAGCATTCCTTATCGGGAAAGTGATCTGGTTTCTCCTATCGGTGTTTACGGGTTGTCTAAATGGGAAGGGGAGGAATGTATTCGCAGGATTGCTCCTTCTTATCTGATAATCAGAACTTCGTGGCTCTACTCCCCCTATGGTAGTAATTTTGTCACAACCATGTTACGTCTTGGAGCCGAGCGTCATACATTGAATGTAGTAGCTGACCAGGTTGGCTCGCCGACCCGGGCAGCCAATCTTGCAAATGTAATTATGGTCATTCTTGAGCAATATGATCCGTTGTATTGTTATGCTCAGACCTACCATTACTCTAACGAAGGTGTTTGTTCTTGGTATGATTTTGCTGAAGCTATTATGGAGCTGGCCGGATTGTCTTGCAGGGTATTGCCAATTGAAAGTATCGAATATCCGACTAAAGCGAAGCGGCCTTACTATAGTGTTTTGAACAAGTCAGCAATAAAACGGGCTTGGGGATTCGAAATTCCTCACTGGCGTTCATCATTGGCAGATATGCTTGAAAAAATGTAGCTGTGATGCACAATGATGACGTAGAGGCAGCCGGAGAAAAGGGATAACGACTGATTATGATGAAAATTGTAACATGTAAATAAACGTAACAAGTAATGCATATTCTGATTACCGGAGGAGCTGGTTTTATAGGATCACATGTTGTCAGGTATTTCCTGAAGAGCTATCCTGAATACACAATTACTAATCTTGATAATCTTACCTATGCCGGAAATCTTGCAAATCTGAAGGATATTGATACACTGCCCAATTATAGATTTGTGAAAGGGAATATAACGAATGGGGAATTTATTTTACAGTTGTTCGAACAGTCCCTTTTTGATGGAGTGATTCATTTAGCTGCGGAGTCGCATGTTGATCGTTCGATAGCTAACCCGACGGAATTTGTTCTAACCAATGTTCTTGGTACAGTTAATCTGCTCAATGCAGCCAAAGCTATCTGGCCCGATGATTTTACTGGAAAAAGATTTTATCATATCTCTACCGATGAGGTTTATGGTTCACTCGGATACAAAGGGCTGTTTACTGAAAAAACTCCTTATGATCCCCACAGTCCATATTCAGCGGCAAAAGCTTCTTCTGATCATTTTGTTAGAGCTTATCATAATACCTTTAATCTACCTGTGGTGATAAGCAATTGCTCAAATAATTATGGTCCCTTCCAGTTTCCTGAAAAACTTATACCTCTTTTTATTCATAATATTTTTCAGAACAAGCAGCTTCCGGTCTATGGGAATGGAGAGAACGTTCGTGACTGGCTCTGGGTTGTTGATCATGTGAAGGCAATAGATATTATTTTTCATCAAGGCCAGATAGGGGAGACGTATAATATCGGTGGTAATAATGAATGGGCCAACATTGATTTGATTAAACTGCTTTGTCGGATTATGGACACAAAGCTTGGACGGATAAACGGAGAATCTGAAAGACTTATTACCTATGTGCGTGACCGATCTGGTCATGATTTTCGTTATGCCATTGATTCTTCAAAGCTGCAATCTGAATTTGGTTGGCTTCCTTCAATATCGTTTGAACAGGGACTAGAATTAACAGTTGAGTGGTATCTTTCAAATCAGTCATGGGTTGATAATGTAACTTCTGGTAATTATATAAAGTATTATCAGGATGTTTATGGGGTAAGGTAAACGTGTAACGGTTATTTTTAAACCAACGTTGAACAACTTTTATTATGCGAATTCTGGTTATCGGAGGTGCCGGATATATCGGTAGTCATGTTACAAGAGCCTTTCTTGATCAAGGATATAATGTTACGGTATTTGACAATTTGCAGACAGGTTTGAGGGAAAATCTTTTTGCAGATGCTCAATTTGTGCATGGTGATATCATGCGCCCTGAACAGTTGCGTGCCGTTATGAGTAGCGGAGGCTTTGATGGATGTGTGCATCTTGCGGCTCTCAAAGCTGCCGGTCACTCAATGCTAAAGCCTGAGGCTTATGCTGAATCCAATATTGCCGGTACAATCAATATTCTCAACCAGGCGGCAGCGGCTGCAATCTCACCGGTTATTTTTTCTTCTTCGGCAGCAGTTTACGGAAGTCCTCAATATCTGCCTATTGATGAGGATCATCCGAAAGATCCGGAAAACTTCTATGGTTTCACCAAGCTTGAGATTGAGCGACTGCTTGGATGGTATGATCGGCTGAAAGGGATGCGCTATGCGGCTATCCGTTATTTCAATGCTGCAGGTTATGATGTTCGTGGTCGTGTCAGGGGGCTTGAGCTGAATCCGGAAAATCTGCTGCCGATTGTTATGGAAACCGCTGCTGGTATTCGACAGAAACTTTCCATTTATGGCGATGATTATCCGACACGTGACGGGAGTTGCATCCGTGACTATGTTCATGTAAATGACTTAGCGGAAGCGCATGTAAGTGCATTTGAGTATACTTTAAAGCATGACAAGAGCATAACCCTGAACCTCGGTTCTGAGACTGGTGTAAGTGTTTTTGAAATGATTGAACGTGCAAGGGCTATTACTGGAAGAGTTGTTCCTGCTGAGATTTCTGGAAGGCGTACAGGCGATCCTGCCGAACTTGTTGCATCATCATCAATGGCTCGGGAGATCCTTGGATGGGTACCTAAATATAGCGATGTCGATACCCTTGTGGAATCGACATGGAAAATGTATGCGAATTACAGGACTCGTTAACCAATCATCTTTTCGTTCATGATTATTCCTGTCATTCTCAGTGGTGGTTCCGGCACCCGTCTCTGGCCTTTATCCCGTGCATTATACCCTAAACAGTTACTTGCTCTGATTGGAGAAAACACCATGCTGCAGGATACGGTGCTTCGTCTTTCCTCTATTGATGATATTGGTCCGGTTTATTGTATCTGCAATGAGAGTCACAGGTTTCTTGTTGCCGAACAGCTTCGTGCCATAGATACCAGGATCGGGGAGATTGTTCTTGAGCCTACCGGGCGGAATACCGCTCCTGCAGCATGCATTGCAGCACTGCTCACTGCCCAAAAGCATCCAGACGCTCTTATGCTTGTCTTGCCTGCCGATCATGTTATTCTTGATCCGCAAGCATTCGGTGGCGCTGTTGCCTCCGGAAAGAGTGCTGCAGCAAAAGGTGAACTGGTCACGTTTGGAATTGTACCTCTCTCGCCTGAAACTGAATATGGTTATATCAGGGTATCCACTCAACGTGAAGGTGAAAAGCTGGTCTATCCGGTGCTTAAATTTGTTGAGAAGCCTGACAGGGAAACAGCAAAACACTATGTTGCCGCGGGAGACTATTTCTGGAACAGTGGCATTTTTCTTTTCAGGGCCGATGCGTATCTTCAGGAGCTTGAAACGTATGCGCCGAAAATACTTGTCGCTTGCAGGGAGGCTTTGCAGCTGGCAGTTGAAGATCTTGATTTTCTGCGTCTTGATCCAGAAGCTTTTTTTGCATCTCCCTATGATTCTATTGACTATGCAGTGATGGAAAAAACCTCACAAGCAGCTCTTGTACCACTCGATGCCGGTTGGAGTGATGTGGGGGCCTGGTCAGTGCTCTGGGATGTTCAGGAACGTGACGACATGGGTAATGTGACCAAAGGAGATGTGTTGTTGCGTGGCGTGAAGAACAGCTATATCCACACGACCAGTCATCTTGTAACTGCGGTGGGTCTTGATGGATGCATTATTGTTGAAACTGAGGATGCTCTGCTTGTGGCTTCAAGGGATTGTGTTCAAGAGGTCAAGTTGTTAGTCGAACAGCTTAACAATAAAGAACGGGATGAAGCATTGACTCATCGTCGGGTATACAGACCGTGGGGTTCTTATGAAACTGTTGATTTTTCAGAACGCTTCAAGGTCAAACGCATAACGGTAAACTCTGGAGCAGCGTTATCGCTCCAGAAACATCATCATCGCGCCGAGCACTGGATTGTAGTCAAGGGTACAGCTATTGTTACGGTGGAATCAAAAAAAATAACACTATGTGAGGATCAGTCGACCTATATCCCGATAGGTGCGTTGCATCGCCTTGAGAATATCGGCAATGCTCCGCTTGAACTGATTGAGGTACAGACAGGGGCTTATTTGGGTGAAGATGATATTGTTCGTGTTGAGGATCGTTACGGCCGCGAGTAATGACAAATGGTTCGCCCTTCTAATTTTTTTGATTTGGAGATAAAAAAATAGTACATTTTAAATATTTATATTATTGATCTGGCGTTAAATCCATTAAATCTAAATATCTGTTTCATATGGCTGAAGAAATTAAATCTGCCGGGCAGGGTCAGCAGCGCCAAGGTGATGTGGTAAAAGGTGATTTTGCAACAATTCTTGTTGGAGTTGGTACTCTTCTTGATAGTGCGTTAACTCCTTTGGGCAAGATTGTTGTTCAGACGCTTGATTCACTGACAGTGGTAGCAAAGCAAATTCTTGAAGGCGTCAGTTCCTCACTTGGCGGAAAAAAGTAAAAGCCGGAAAAGTTTCAGGCATCAACTGCCAGGATAAGCCGATAAGTTTATACAATAAGATTTCAGGCAAGCTTTTAGATTATTCAAAAGCTTGCCTGTGCTTTTTAATGCCGCGCTCTTATATGCATTCTTTTGTGTGATAGCAGGTATTATAACTGTTATTGAGTTTGAATTTCTATGGTACATTCCTCGAAGCTTTGCTTCGTGAATAAATCAATTATAAATGAATTAATACTTCGTAGCTCTGTTGCGAGGATTCTTTATTGATACTGAAGAATTATGTCCAATAAATTTGTCGAGTATCCCTCAAATGTGCCTTATAGTATAGTAGAGGCAGAAGTGTTAGCATACTGGAAAGAACATGGAATTTTTAAAAAAAGCCTGGAACAAAAATCTGCGGACAGGGTATACTCTTTTTATGAAGGGCCTCCGACAGTAAATGGTAAGCCAGGTGTACACCATGTTTTCAGCCGTACAATAAAAGATGTGGTCTGCCGCTACAAAACTATGCAGGGATATCGGGTTCCACGTATGGCTGGATGGGACACCCATGGATTGCCGGTAGAGATTTCGGTAGAGAAAAAGCTTGGTCTCAAGAACAAATCCCAAGTTGTAGAATATGGAGAGGGGCAGTTCAATGCTGAAGCAAGAGCTCTTGTCTATTATCACATTGACGATAATCGTGAAGGTTGGGGAAAGCTGACCGAGCAGATGGGATATTGGGTTGATATGGATCATCCTTATATCACTTGTACCAATAACTATATTGAGTCAGTCTGGTGGGCGCTGAAAACAATTTTTGACAAGGGTTTAATATACAAGGATTACAAAATTGTGCCTCAGGACCCGAAATCTGAGACGGTGCTAAGTTCGCATGAGCTCGCTCTCGGGTATAAGGAGGTGAAAGATCCGAGTATTTATGTGAAGTTCAGGATAAAGAAAACAAATGAATCTTTATTGGTCTGGACAACCACGCCTTGGACATTGATTTCAAACGTTGCCCTTTGTGTAGGCCGCGATATTGATTATGTAAAGGTTCGTCATAGTGAAAGTGGCGAAGTGATGATTCTTGCTCAATCTCGCTTACAGGTGCTTGTTGAGAAAAACGATGCGGGTGAATTGCTCTGGCAGGTTATTGATGTATTAAAAGGAGGTGATCTTGAATGGCTTGACTATGAGCCACTTTTTGATTATCTGCATCCTGAAAAAAAGTGCTGGTACGTAACAACCGGATCATTTGTCTCAATAGAGGATGGCACTGGTATTGTTCATATTGCACCGGCTTTCGGTGCCGATGACTATGAGATTGCCAAAAAATATGATTTGCCAATGCTACAGCCGGTTGCACGCAATGGATGTTTTACCGCTGAAGTAAGTGATTATGATGGTATGTTTTTCAAGGATACCGATCCGTTGATTATTCGTCAACTCAGGGATGCGGGGAAATTATATCGTAAAGAGACTATTACCCATACCTACCCGTTTTCATGGCGTTATGATGTACCAGTAATTTATTATGCCAGGGAGTCTTGGTATATAAGGACCACTGCTATTGCCGATCGTATGGTCGAGCTCAACAAAACTATTAACTGGTGTCCCCCTGAGATCGGTACAGGTCGTTTTGGAAACTGGCTTGAGGAGAACAAGGATTGGGCGCTTTCACGCGAACGGTTCTGGGGATCACCTCTACCTATATGGGTTTCAGAAGAATTTGCTATTGGTGACGATATTGCGTCGGGTAAACTATTTGCTGTTGGATCGCTTGCTGAATTGCGTGATGGATTTATTGATATTGATGGAGAACAGCATTTGCTGGGGGATGCGCTTGACTGTGGTTTGGTGGAACTTGATCTTCACAAGCCTTTTGTTGACAGAATTTATTTTATTAAGGAGGGCAAGCGCTTCAATCGGACACCTGAACTGGTTGACGTTTGGTTTGACAGTGGATCCGTGCCGTTTGCTCAGCTTCATTATCCTTTTGAGAACCGTGAAGTTTTTGAACAAACGTTTCCGGCCGATTTTATTGCTGAGGGCGTTGATCAGACTAGGGGCTGGTTTTATACTCTTCACGCCATTGCCACTCTGATTTTCGATAAACCGGCTTACAGAAACCTGATTGTAAATGGCCATATTCTCGATAAAAATGGCCAGAAGATGTCAAAATCAAAAGGAAATGTAGTGGACCCTTTTGAAATCATGAATCAATATGGGGCAGATTCTCTTCGATGGTACTTGATGGTGACCAGTCCTCCATGGAGGCCAAAATCATTCAATGCTGATGAAATCGAAGAGGAACAGCGCAAATTTTTCCGTGCATTTATCAACAGCTATAATTTTTTTGTCCTCTATGCCAATGTTGATGGATTCAAGTTTTCTGAAGCATCTATTCCTCTTCAGGAACGTTCAGAGCTTGACCGCTGGGTACTTTCCTGTTTGAATACTCTGGTCAGTAGTGTTCATATGCGCATGGAGCAGTATGATCTTACTGGTGCAGTAAGATTGATTAATGATTTTATTGTTGACGATCTTTCTAACTGGTATATCCGCCGTTCGCGGAAACGGTTTTGGAAGAGTGATATGGGAGCTGATAAAATTGGAGCCTATCAGTCGCTCTACACTGTTCTTGACACGTTAGTAAAGCTACTTGCTCCATTTACACCCTTTCTGGCCGACCGTATTTACATGTCTTTGAATGGGGTAAGCAAAATTGAAACATTTGAATCAGTTCATCTTGCAAATTTCCCTTTGTTTGAATCATCAGCTATTGACCGACCACTTGAACAACGTATGAAAAAGGCTCAGATTGTGACTTCTCTTGTTCGTACCATGCGAGAGAAAGCTTCAATCAAGGTTCGTCAACCGCTCACGCGTATTCTGCTTGCCGTTGATGATACCAAAGTAAGGGATCAGTATGCCTTAGTCGCCGATATAATCTTAGAAGAGGTTAATGTTCAGAAAATAGAGTATATCGAGGAAACTGGATCGGTTATCAGCAAAAAGGTGAAGCCGAATTTTAAAACTTTGGGCCCTCGTTTTGGCAAAGATATGAAAGCACTTTCGGAGTCTATTAGGACTATAAGTCATAAGCAGATCGCTCTTCTGGAAAAAGAAGGCCGATTATCGCTGGAGTTTTCCGGAAAGACGATTGAGCTTCTGCGTGAGGATGTAGAGATCCTGCATGAGGATATTGAAGGCTGGCTTGTTGCGTCTGATGAAACCAATGGTATCATGGTTGCTCTTGATACAGAGATGAACGAAGAACTTGAACTGCTAGGGATATCGCGTGAACTGGTCAGTCGAATCCAAGCAATGCGTAAGCTGAAGGGTTTTGAAATTACTGACCGAATCAAGATATATGTTGGTGCAAAGAAATTAGGAAAACTTTGGCTGGCTATTAAATCCAATGAAGCTTACATTAAAACAGAGACGCTTGCATTGTCTATAGAAGATCTAAACGATAATCGAGAAAAAGGTTTGGGTATAGAATATCCTATAAATGATGAAGTGTGTGTGTTATTGCTTGATAAATATGTTACTTAATCGTATTATTTAATCAGCTAAGTAAAATTATAGAGAATATCTGCTTCGAAAATTTCTTTATCCTTGTTTTTTTCAAGCTTTTTGTTAGAATCAGCAAATACGATGTACTATGGCAAAAAAAAGCAGCAGTGCTTCCAAAAAAGAAAATGAGGTTATTGAAGAACCGGTATTGACAAAAACCTATTTGACTGACGAAGAACTTGAGCATTTCAGACATTTATTGCTTAAAAGACGTGAAGAGGTTCTTCGTGATTTGGATATTCTGCGCTCATCGCTTTCCGAAGAAAGTGTGGAAGATTCAATCAATTCCAATTATTCCATGCATATGGCTGATCATGGGACAGAAACCATGGATCGTGAGCAACGCTTTATGTTTATTGCCCGGGATGAAAAATATATCGGCTATATTGATCAGGCTCTTGATAGAATTAGAAACAAGACCTATGGTATATGTATCAAATCAGGCAAGCCCATTCCGAAAAAAAGACTTGAGGCTGTTCCGCATACCTCAGTAAGAATTGAGTTCAAACAGGGCAAAAAGTAGAAAGTGTGAAGTGCTTATAACTTTTTCCATGTTTTGGTTGGTATGGGTATACTTGTGCATTTTCTATTGATTCAATCGTTTTCCTCTTTGTTGGTTGTTGCTTCGTTGATTTGGATCGGGTAGTCTCCGCTGAAACAGGCGGTACAATAACTACAAGTTTCATTTTCAAACGATGGTACGCTGTTCATCAGTCCCTGCATTGAGAGGTATTTCAATGAATCTACTCCGATATACTCCCGGATCTTTTCAATTTCCTCTGTATCATTCTCCAGAGTAGCGAACATGTGGGTCAACAGTTGCCGTTTAGTAGGAAAATCCATACCGTAGAAACAGGGATTGGTAATAGGTGGTGAACTTATATGGAGGTGTATTGCTGTAGGATCAGCCTCACGAATAAGCTTGATCAGCATTTTTGCTGTTGTGCCCCGCACAATGGAATCGTCGATAAGAATAATTGGCCGATGCTGAAGTACACCGCGTACAATGTTGTATTTTGAACGGACTTTAATATCGCGGCTGTGAATACCTGGCTGGATAAAGGTTCTCCCTACATAATGATTACGGATAAGGCCGTGCTCAAACCTTGCCGATCGGTCCAGTTTATTGCTTTCTCTTACAAAACCGAGAGCGGCGGTATTGGATGAGTCAGGAACGCTTACAACAGTCAACTCCTTTTCTCCGGGTTGCTGCTCAATTTGAGACTCCCGGGCTAAATTTTTACCGAGGTTTCGTCTGACTTTGTCCACGGAATGCTTGAAAATAAAACTGTCGGGGCGGGCGAAATAGACATATTCGAAAATGCAGCGTGCTTTACGTTGTGAGGTCGGAAGAAACAATGAGGTAGGTTTCTCGTTCGTTACTGCAAGATGGTCAATTAGGAGAATTTCTCCGGGTTCAATATCTCGAATGTATTCAGCCTGGATAATATCGAAGGCACAAGTTTCGCTGGCAATAATATAGGTCAGTTCTCCGGTCAAAGGATCAATCTTTTGACCGAGAGCAAGTGGTCTGAACCCGTAAGGATCACGAGCTGCAATCATCTGATTGTTAGCCAGTATGACCATTGAATATGCGCCTTGCAGCTGCTTTAATGCATGGTAGATCTGGTGAATAGGCTCTTTTTCTCTGCTCCTTGCGGCAAGATGTGGGATGATTTCAGTATCGGAGGATGCTTGGAAGATCACTCCAGACTCCGTAAGTTCACGTCGCAAGGCGCGGGCGTTAGTCAGGTTTCCGTTATGTGCTACTGCAAGGCTTCCTGATCGATAGGTTAGTGAGAATGGTTGAGTATTGTTTACTGATGATGATGAACCCGTGGTTGAGTATCGGTTGTGGCCTATGGCTGCATATCCACTGAGAGTTTCAAAAATGGCCTCATCTCTGAATACTTCTGAAACAAGGCCAATACCTTTATGCTGCTTGAAAAGAGTTTTCTTTTTAACTTTGTTGTATTCTGCAACAACGATACCTGCAGCTTCCTGCCCTCTGTGCTGAAGTGAGTATAGCCCATAGAAGGTATCTTCTGCGGGAGTTTTTGAATTAAAAACCCCGAAAACTCCACACATTGGCAATAGTATGTTTAAGTTGAGTTAAAAAACTAAGCACCACAATAATGGTAAATGAACATAAATATTCAAATGTAAAACCCGAAAACCTAAAAATAATTCTTGTGCCAGTTCTTGTGGATGTTTTCTACATCAAGTCTACTTCTGAATAAAATTTTTCAAGAGAAAAAAATAAAAAAAGGAGCTTTTTGTTCCCTAAGCGTATATTTCTCAAATTAGGGGAGGCATTGTTCATATACTTTTTCAATCAACAATTATTCATGATTATGGTATCACAAATCAAAAAAGCTCCCGCTCCACCCGGTGTGGCAGTCTGGATTTTAGTAACGTTACTCTGGGGCACCGTTTTTTATTGGACATCAATTTTTATGCTCCAGCTTGCTTCTGCAAGGCTTGGCCAGTTTTTTTTCAATTTTCCGCAGAGTGTACTCTTCAATGTTTATTGTATTCATGTCGTTTTTTTGATTGTGATTGCTCTTGCTGCTATGATGGTCAAAAAAAAGCTTGATCCGGGTGCACTAAAACAAATACAAAGAAAGCAAGCGATTGCAGAAGGGCGGGGTGAAAAACTTTTTGTGTCTTTTGCTGGAAGTATTGCTACCAGTTTCCTTTTTACCGTGCTGACGGCACTAACCTTTTTCGTGAGCTCGCGTATGTTGGGTTTCGAGATAAGTTTTAATGTTCCGGTTGTGCTTCTTGCTGCTCTTTTCAATATTGCTGCGGGTCTTGCCGCATCAATGCTTGTTGGAACAGTTTTTATAATTGTTAAAGCGGTCAGGAAAAATGCTTGAAATTGGAAAGGATGGCAACAAAAAGCAAAAAAAGAACAGAAGCATAATTTTTTCCCATGCTTCTGTTCTTTTTTTGTTTCTGTGGAGCTAAGGAGACTCGAACTCCTGACCCTTTGCATGCCATGCAAATGCTCTACCAACTGAGCTATAGCCCCAATTTGTAGTTCTAATTAAAAGAAAAAAAACTTGTTTTTACAACTTGTTTTGTTAATTCTTTCAGTTGTAGATGTTATTAAATGCCAAATAAGCTGTTATGTCACTTTTGTTTGTTTTAAAGGAAGGTTTTTCAAGTATGGGAAGAGCGAAACTTCCCGCAGCAATTACCGTTACAGTCAGTTTTTTTGCTCTTGTGCTGCTTGGTCTTTTCAGTACTGTGTCGCTAAGTTTTTTTGATGTGATTCAGGAACTGCGCAGCAGGGTAGAGCTTGAGGTTTTTCTTGATGACTCAATGACAGATTCCCAGGCCATTGATGCTGCAAAGCAGATCAAGATGCTCAGTGGCCTGCGGGAGGTGCATTATGTATCGAAGAGTGATGCGGCCAAGACGTTTAGCCGTGATTTTGGTGAGGATATTGTCAGGATTATCGGTTCAAATCCGCTTCCAAGATCCTTGAAATTGAAATTTTTACCTGAGTATGCAAGTCCAGAAAGTATTGAATTGATTCTTCCTGCGCTCCGTAAGATCGTTCCAAGTGCTGATATCCGTTATAATCAGGCATTTCTTGGTCAAATTCAGCAAAATGCGAACTTGTTTAAGATTTTAACAGGCGGAACAGGATTATTAATTTCTCTTGCAACCATTGTACTGATAGGTTATACGATTCGTCTGGCCATGTATTCGAGAAAAGAGAAAATAAGAACCATGCGTCTGGTAGGAGCTACCGGATGGTTTATCGGTGCTCCTTATATCATTGAGGGAGCTCTTCAGGGTTTGATTGCTGGTCTGCTGGCTGCCGGCGCACTCTATTTGCTTTTTGATCAACTTCTTTTCAGTTATGAACCTGGTATTTATAAAGTGCTCGAAACTTCTGCTTTCCGGATTTATCCTTTGACAGTACTTCTTGGACTGGTACTTGGTATTTTTGGCAGTGCGTTTTCTGTAGGCAAATACTTTCGGATTGTTTCCAAATGGTAAAACATTTTACTGTACAAGGGAGTAGAGCAGGCTGATCTCATCTTTCCAGTGTTCCGAATCAGGAGTTTCAAGGATCAGGGGTATTTCTTCAAAGGCATTATGAGTCATGATATATGAAAAGGCTTCAATTCCTATTGTTCCCTTACCGATACATGCATGGCGGTCCAGATGGCTGCCAAGTGGGCGGAGAGCATCATTGAGGTGTATTCCTCTGAGATAATTAAATCCGATAGTTCGATCAAACTCTCTAAAAGTGGAGTCTGCAGCTGTTGCTGTTTGCAGATCATACCCGCTTGCAAAAAGATGGCAAGTGTCGAGGCAAACACCTACTCTTGTTTTATCGTCTACCTGTTCAATAATGGATGCAAGCTGTTCAAACCGATGCCCAAGATTGGTTCCCTGGCCGGCAGTATTTTCTATTACGGCAGTAACATTTTTTGTTAACTCAAGCGCCATATTTATTGATTCAGCAATCAGCTGGAGGCAGAGCTTTTCATCAATTGTATTGAGATGGCTTCCAGGATGAAAGTTCAGCAGAGCCAAGCCAAGATCTTCCACTCGCTGCATTTCTTCAATAAAAGCTTCACGAGAAACTTGGAGCTTGACAGGGTCGGGACTACCAAGATTAATGAGGTAGCTGTCATGTGGGAGGATATGTTCAGCTTTGAATCCCCCGTCATTACAGTTTTTTTTGAATGCATCTATGGATGATGCAGTGAGTTTCGGTGCTTTCCACTGACGCTGGTTTTTGGTAAACAGAGCAAAAGCTTTTGCTCCGATACTCTGAGCCTGTAGCGGTGCATTTTCGACACCTCCCGCAATACTTACATGAGCTCCAACTCGTTTCATAAAAACACAGAATAATAGTGGATAGAGTTAATCATCGGAGGTCAATTTTTTTACTTGCCGGGTAGTAAGATTTACTGTTTCTCGAACAGCAAATGGACTTCCTTTAGACGACGATGTTGAAAGCATTTCGCCAAGAAGTCCGGTAGAAAACAGCTGAACACCAAGAATGAGCAGCAGAATACCAAAAAAAAGTATCGGCCGGTTGCTGACTGGCTTATGAAGCAAAATTTTATCGAGAGTAACGTAGAGACTGATGACGAAGCCACAGAAAAAACTTGTAAGACCTGCCATGCCGAAAAAATGCATGGGACGGCGAAGATATCGCGTAATAAAAATCACCGAGAGAAAATCAAAAAAACCCGAAAAAAATCTTGATGAACCATATTTGGTTCTGCCAAATTTTCTTGCCCGGTGGCTTACTGGAATTTCGGTAATCCTGAAGCCAGTCCAATGCGCAAGTACGGGAATATAGCGATGCATATCTCCGTGCAACTCCAGATGGCGTATTACCTCTCTACGGTAAACTTTAAGTCCACAGTTAAAATCGTGAATAGTTATGCCTGTAAAGAGTCGTGTTACTGTATTGAAAAGTTTTGACGGGAGGGTTTTGGAAACCGGATCCTTGCGATACTGTTTCCATCCGCTGACCAGATCATATCCCTCCTGTAGCTTTTTAATCATCACTTGGATTGCGAAGGGGTCATCCTGCAGATCGGCATCAATAGTGCAGACATAGTTTCCGGTTGCAACCATGAACCCAGCCGACAGGGCGGCTGTTTTTCCAAAGTTTCTCTGAAACGAAATCAGGCGAATTTCAGGTCTTGACTCAATAAGGGAGCAAATCAGTTTGCTTGACTCGTCAGTGGAGCCATCATCAATCATGATAATCTCAAAACTGAATGGCTCCACAAAAAGGTCGCGCAGCTTTTGTTCATGCATTGCGGCATAAAGCTGCTCAAGCAGTTCAGGGATCGATTCCCGTTCATTGAAAAGAGGAATGATAATGGAGAGTAAGGGCAAAGGGAAAAAATTAAAGGTTAACAAACAAAAACTTAACAGTAATCAATCAAAACCCCAAACGGAATGGCGGGAAGAGATTTATTGTGATGTTGCTTACTATACACCTCTCATTCCGGGTTGCCAGATATATTTATGCAACTGGAGCTGCATTCTTACCTTCAGCCGGTCAGTGAGGACCCACTTCGCAAGTTCTTCCGGTTCAAGTTTACCAAACATTACGCCCATCAAAACCGTTACAGAATCCGTTAAATTATGGTCGAACAGTAGAGATTTTGCCCATTCATAATCATCCCTGCATCCCACAACTATTTTGAACTCAAAGGTTTTTCGCTGTGCAGGTGACGCTTTAAGTGCAAGCTGAAGGTTTTCGGGATTGTTTTGATCGCTGACTCCAGATGAAGGGGTTTTAAGATCAATGATTTTATGGACACGAGGGTCAATGTTGCCAACAGAAAGAAAACCTCCAGTTTCAAGCAGAACTTGTTGACCGAGATCACAAAGCTGCTGCATGAGGTTATATACAGCAGGCTGCAAAAGCGGTTCACCGCCAGTGATTTCAATGCAGGGCGCCCGAAATGCTGTAGCTTGCCTGATTATTTCTTCTATGTCAAGAATACTTTCAACCTTATCCGCGTAATCAGTATCACAGTCAAGGCAATTATGGCCACATCCTGCAAGCCGTATAAAAGCACAAGGCCAGCCGGAAAAAGATGACTCACCCTGAATGGAGTGAAATATTTCACTGATCTTGAGTTTGCCGGAACTCATGATTTCTGTTCGGCAAGCAGTTTTTCAAGAGCATCAGGGTAAAGAGTATGCTCACATTCAAGTACCCTTGCAGCAAGGCTTTCGGCGGTATCAATGGTAAGAACCGGAACCTTTCGCTGCAGTAAAATTCTTCCCTTGTCATACTCTTTATTCACAAAGTGAACAGTGGCGCCACTCTCAGTTTCTCCCGCGTCAATAACCGCAGCATGGACGTGGACACCGTACATGCCCTCACCGCCGAATTTCGGCAATAAGGCAGGATGAATGTTGATGATTTTGTCCGGAAAAGCATCAACGACGGCTTCCGGTACCTTTCGCAGATAACCGGCAAGGAGAACAATCTCAATCTGCCGTTCTTTCAGGCAGGCAACCATGGCGGCAGCAAAAGCTTCAAACGAATCAAACTGTTTTTCTGTCAGATGCACGGTTGCAATGCTGTTCTGGTGTGCAAACTCCATTGCCCCACACTGCAAACGGTTAGAAAGGCAGAGAACAATCTCAGCATTGAGTTTTTTGACCTTAAGAGCATGAAACAAGGCCTTGAAATTACTGCCACTACCTGAGCAGAAGACAGCTATACGTGTTTTTTTGTTCACCATTTGGTGTTATTTCCCTTTACCGCTCATCAATTTATAGCGCTTAACGCAACCATTTTTATTATGCATTGTTGCTTTTGAAATATAGTACAAAATGTAACTGAATTGGATTTGCAAAAAAGCATAGGTCAGGATGTTTCAGATAACACAGGAAGTTGTTCATTATAAATTCCTTTGGGTCGTATTCCCCGCTGCGTGCGGCGGGGTTATTTAATTCCTGCCATATAAGAGGAGCTACACTGGAGGCTACTCCGGTCAAAATTAACATCATTGAGAATATATTCCACCAACGAATTCGCTACTTGGGTGCTTTTAACTCGAAATTCCTCCTCTCTGACAATTTTTTCATATCCACTGTTTATGCCCAACATTCAAACTCACCGGCGGAAGCCGCGCGAAGCGCGGGTTATGTCCGGGAAAGTGCGTTGTTATGTGTTTTATTATGTCTCATATAATTTTCTGATATCTGCTTTTAGCCAGAAATGGACATTTAAATTATCGCTTTCTGCCACACACAGGACACCACTTATTGGTATATAAGATACTGTCTGCACGTGTTTCCCAAATATGCCCTTCGCTGCAGCAAAATTTCAATTTCAACCGAACACTCGTGAAATTCTTGGAAAGACATTTCCCTCCACGTTTATTCGCAATCGCCTGTATGTCCTCAATTGAATATTTCCGAGCCTTTTCCCGAGCGCAGACAGGGCATCCAGACTTGTTTTTAGCTCGGTTATAGATTGTAGCTTGCCAGCTGTGTCCTTTTCTGCAGTGCCACCAGACTTTTTTGTTAACATGCGGAGTAAAATTTGAAGGATTCAGAGCTTTGTTTTTTTCTCGATCCCATTCTTCTAACAGTTCGGGATATTTACTTGCCAGATTATTTGTTTTCGAAGCAAAGCGTCCGTAACAGTAAGGACAACCTGTACCTTCGGCTCTACTTGCAACTGTGGCCACCCATTCATGACCGCTGCTACATTGCCACCAAACTTTTAGGTTTGATTTCGGCCGAACATCTTCTGGATGAAGATCGTCATTCTTTTCTGAATGCCATTCTTTCGCCAAGCTTGGGTTGAGTACAGCCAGGTTTTTCTCATCGGTGATTTTGACAAAAGGACGAGGACAAAAGGGACAACCAGTACCATGTTGTGTGCGATTATTAATAGACACCTTCCATGTATGACCTTCCGAGCAACGCCACCAAACGTTCTTATTTGCTTGGTGCCTAAAATGCTCTGGTGACAGCGGAGCATTTAAATCATATGCCCATTCTGCAGCAATATCTGGCTGTTTATCGGCAAAGGACTGACCGGGTGGTGGGGCTGGTAAATTAGCTAACAATTTGCGATACAGCCTTTCGTTGATAAGTCCTGATCCTTTTATGTAGCTTCGAAGCTTTTCGTTTTGTTGTTCAGAAAGTTCTGCATGTTTCAGCAGGCTGCTAACCAGCTTGGATATAACAAGAAATTCCCCTTCTGAAGATTTAAAAGAAATGTCGCGTTCACTTAACGGCGGCAAGCCATCTTCTCTTAATCGAAATAGTTGAATGCCTTCTGCTTCAAATGCAGCTGATTTTGCCAACTCCTGTTTGGGCTTTCGACTGTGCCAGTAGACGCCATCAATCTCGACACCAATTTTATTATCGCGTAGATATATATCACATTCATAACCTGAAATCTTTTCACGCCAAGCAACACCGTTAAACAATGCATCAAGCTCTGTATAGACAGCAATTTCAATTCTGGATGTCTGAAGGCAACACTTCGGACATCCAGTCCCACTAATAACACGGCTTCCAATTGTTGCTTGCCATTCGTGGCCATGCTTGCATATCCACCAGATTTTTTTACTGCCGCCGGCCACAACGTCGTTTGGTGTTAAAGGTGTGTTCTTGTGAGGATGCCAAGCTTCTGCAATGTCCGGGCGAATCTGGGACAGACTATTATCTTCGGATAATAGTCTATTGCTGCAAATGGGACACAAATTTTTCGTATCTCGTGTGCGATTATTTATAGGTGCTTTCCACGAATGGCCTTTTCCGCAACGCCACCAGACCGTACTTTGAGACCTGGGAGTGAAGTCTTCAGGTTTCTTTTTACCGTTCTTTTCCCAATTCCATTCTTTGACTAACTCGGGGAATTCAGTCGCAAAATTTCGGTTTGCTGTGGGCTTTTGTCCTGCACAGTATGGGCAACCGCACCCTCCTCGCGATCGACTGTTGATGACCGCTTTCCACTCATGTCCGTGCGGACACAGCCACCATACTTTTTGACCTGAATGTGGTGTTACCGCTTCGGCAGTCAGAGTAGGATTTCTGGTCGGATGCCACTGTTTTGCAAGTTCGGGGTATTCTGACTGAAGAGAGTCTGTCCGCTTGATTAGACCGAGTGCTTGTTCGATTGAGCATCCCTTCTTGAGTCTATCAAAAATATGCGTGTAGGCTCGTCTGTAATATTTTGCAGCTTCTTTGATATTTTTGAACTCGTGATCTTGCACCTTTACTGGAATACCAGGCGTTTTTGCAGCGTGATCTGGACGTGGTTCCAGACCAAATGCTTGTTCGGGTGTCCACCCCTTTGAGAGTCGATAATCCACCGTATTGCGTGATAGGTCATACGCATTAGCTGCACTAGCGATTGAATCAAACTCACGACCGTATACGATAATTTTTCTTTTATTGGTTTTGGTTGTCAAAGTTATTTCAAAATGAGTCATTTGATTGATTAACTCGTTTTCAATTTTATTTTCTCACATAATGAAAAAATCAGCGGGAGGCGTAGCCTATCCGCTGGATTGTCCTTATTATCTGGTTTTATTCTCTACCGGAGAGGCGCTTGTATGCCATCTCAAACAGAGGCAAATAATCTTTAGTCTTGGTTTTTCCGGGTTCTATGTAATATGTGGCTTGTTTCCATTGTGATTCATACTTGGTCATAGGGATGGAGAATTCTTTTGCTTCTTTTTCAGAAAGTTTCAAGAAGAATGCAAAAGTCTTTGAGCCGACAAATTGAATACCGAAAGCGTTGAAAAATCCGGCCTTGTATCCGCAATATGATTTATTGAACTTCATTTCTAGCGCCCAACCTTGTGCCGTCACCAACTCCTCCAACTCTTTTGCATACTTTAAAAATTGTACTGCGCTGTTTTTGTTGTACTCACGTTTATAAAAATCCTCATCATATATAACCATGCCTGAAACGGGCTTTATCCTAGTTGACTTTTTCTCCTGTTCAAGTCTTGCCACCAGAAAAAAAGAATTGTCCCCTTCAACCCATCTATTAACCTCTACCAAGTCAACCTGATAATTTATCTTATCGACGATGTCCAGTGTTGACCGTAGAATTTTCGGGGCAATAACAATGATTCTGACCTCAATTGAATCCCATCTTATTGGCAAATTATCTGGTTTATTGTCGCATTCATGCCATAGGGATTTTATAGAATCGGGATTTGTTTCAGCCCAAAAAGCGTACTTAAGCACCTGTGGGATTATTGAGGCATCGATATCGACATTTTTCATCTCGATGATACAAACCTTGCCGTCATTATCAATGCCGATCATATCCGGTATATCAGTCTTGTTCCCACCTCGGACTTGTCGAGTTAACGTAAAGATATCTTCAAGAATTTCCTGTGTTTCGAAAACAGTTCGCTCAAATTCTTCTTCAGTTTTAAAGGGAGTTGCTAACAGGCTGAGTGTGCCGTTGGATCGTTTCCAGAATAGATTCGGGAGGCTCATTTATTAGTCCTTTCTTTTTTTTTACATAACAATAATTTGATGGATCCGCAAATATCGCAGATTTTTAATTCAAACCCATATAAGCCGCAAATTCAAAATCATATAAAACGCAGATAATTTCTTTGTCATCTGCCACTTATACTATTAATTGCTTCATATTTCAGCGTCTTATATGAATCAGTATAAAAACGCGGTTTACAACGATAATCAAACTATCAAGGACCGACCTTGAGAGAGTTAGCGTCAGCGTTGAACAGCGAGCATGACAAGGCGGTTCAGTCTGGTCCAACGCGATGTCAGGAACTCTTGACATCCTAACTCAGGAATCTCCGAATGACCGGCACAAATTCCTTTTTGTGACGTTGCGGCCACGTATTCTGTTCACTCGGCCGCATCAGTATCCCGGGATGCGCACAATGGATAGTCGGTGCGGCATACCCAGCTATGTCGATCTCTTCAATCTGTGGTTTCAGGAGCAACGTTTGCCGATTCCCCGAACGAACTCCGCGTACAACTCCTGCAACCTCTGCGCCGAGAGTGATAACGAGTCGTGGGCGAGCCAGAGCTAGCTCCTGCCTAACCCAAGGTAGCGATTCTATCCCCAGTTCATGAAAGCGGGCTCGCTCATAACCAGCCGGTGCATCGAATCCCAGCTTAGAGTATTTCGCCGTATGACCGTCTTTGAAAAGAAAGACCTTGACCAGGTCCGTGATCCAGCATGATTCGCGGGTCAATTTGATTGGTTTGAAAAAGTAGTCATCTAGTTCCCGAGCCGATGCTTGAGCGCGGACCCTCAAGCCATCGAACCATCTCTCGCTTTCGAATGGCCCCAAGTTGTCGCCGGCGGGAACATCAGTCAAGCCCCCGAATGCAAAAAACCTCGACGACGGATACGCCCCAAGTAAGAAAACCGATTCCGTACCGTGATCAAGCGGAACCACAGGCCTAATCGGTGTCCCATTGAAATAGAGGGCTTCCGGATTTAGACCGACGGATTTTGCATATCCTCCGTACATCGATTGTAAAAGCCGATCAACTTCAAACATAGTTCCTCCACCTTTTCGCTTTATGAACCAAACGTGGGCATCAGCGGGAGTTGCCGCCTTCTGCCACGATCCGCTGCAAGCCTTTGTTATACCGTCGTTTGAATCTTCTCGACCTCGTTATCTACCTGAGTGTTCATTATCTGCTTCATAAGAATGAAACAGAATCTGACACCATCCTTTTCGTTTACTAAGTCTTTCAAGCACACTTTCGTGTCTCCGTCATAATAGGTTGGGAATGTAATACTGAGGTAAGTCATGCGCTTCTTAGAAGCTTCCCAAAACCTGTATTTCACGGGAGGTTTTCCAGCATAGGTATTCAAAAACTTGTCGATGGACTGTCCCTTCTTATACCAGTTGACCAAGCTCTTGCTAATCCACACTTCATCCCACGCTAGAAAGAATGGGAAGTGACTCAATACATTCCGAATGAATTTAAAAAGTTCACTTCCAATCTCGGCCTCCATAGGGGGGCGTGATCTTCTGATATGTTCTATTGACCACTTTATAGGTTCATAATTCAATACTTCCGCGTAAATAGCGAATCCAGTCGTGACGCGCGAAAAACGATACCAAGCGTCTTTGTCCCAAAAGGAATCATCCATAACCTCGTCGAAAATATCATAGAAGGAATTGTATGCCAGATTAAGAAAAGCTATCTCCGTTTGATTTGGCCTTAGTTCGCTCGTCGTGTCGTGCATGATGGTCCGAATTAGCTATTCCTCTCCTTGGTTAACGTCAGTCGTGAGTCGCACGCGGAGCGAGTTTGCTCTACGAACTTGTTCGGCTTGTGCCTGCTCTGGTTATCTGACTCTCGGATCGTTCTTGTCGACCAATGTCTTCAGATCGGCCCAAGGAAATTCTTTCTCGACCGCTTCGGCCAGTTCTCGTAGATCCGCTTCTTCTCTGCTCATCAACCAGTAGCCACATACTGGTACGTCGGAAACACCCAAATAGTATCCAAATGCCCTACCATCGTCGT
Source organism: Chlorobiaceae bacterium (assembly GCA_037134935.1). Taxonomy (GTDB): domain Bacteria; phylum Bacteroidota; class Chlorobiia; order Chlorobiales; family Chlorobiaceae; genus Chlorobium. The sequence continues at coordinate 111,957 of JBAXLG010000001.1, forward strand.
AAAACTTCAGAAGGACCGATCCGTGTCTCGTTGAGTGCGGGGTCGTGCTCCTCCAAGTGCCAACCAAGACCTCGTTCCGAACAACACCGAGGACTTTCCATTGTGTCGGTCGCTTTGGGTTGGCGTAAACCAAACCGTCCAATGCTTCCACGACGACCTTTCCGTCCAGCCTCCGCTTTACTCTGACCTTGAGAATGGTGTTCCGTTTAGTGGTATCTGTTGACTTTAGGTCATACTCTGCAGAAAACCATTCACCGGTTATGAAGGAGGATGCCCCCTTCCCAATCATCATGTATCCCAGCCGCACCAGAATAGCGGGAAGCGGCGCGATCAAAGCACCCACGATTCCTCCTGCGATCAGATTTGGCCAATCAAGGGTCATTTGTCATTTCTCCATGACCAACAATAAATATATGGTTCCGAACATATAAACCGTAAATTTAAAATCATATAAAACGTAGTTAATTTCCTTATTCTTAGCGACTTATACTATAAATCTTTTTTTATTACGCGTCTTATATGGATCGGCATAAGACCGCTGTTTACAACCCATAGTTCCATAATTTTCTGAATGATTCGAATATCATCAAATATACGTGATATTCAGCAAACTCATAACTGTTACTGACAGTCTGATGCAGCTCATCTTCATCGACTATGCTATCCTGCACTAAGTCATCAATGAACCGATGTCAGCCAGACATATAGGTTGCCACATACTCAACAAATTTCTTTTACTGATTCTAAGCTTTTCTTCTTGCTGCATTTTTTCATTTTCGCCTATACTCTGCTTATGGCAAACCAGAGCTGCACAACAACAGCGAACACTTTGTCCATGGCATTGATATCACGTTCCATACGAGTGGAATGATGGCTCACTGGCATCATCCCATTCAGGGAAACCAAATGCGTGAAACCAAGGGCTGTCATCGGGCATATTGACATTACTGAGCTGATTAAGTTTGCACTAGAGCTTTATTGTTTTCTATACTTTATCAGATATTTCTTGAAATGGAATCAAAAGTAGATGACCGTTTTCTAAAAAGGCATTATTGGCAAATCCTGTTTGAGCGAAACAAATCAGAAAAAGAGTAATCCACTCGGTTCTGAACATTTGTGGCAATTAGAAAAAGGTGTTTGTACAACCTGTATGGTGCGCAAGTCATGATGAACTGTAAATTTTGGACAGATTCTGACTATTTCTACTTAAAAGAGACACTTTCTGTTCCGCAGAGAGGGCAGTGCTGGTCACGTTGTACCCATATTTTTCTTATTTCTGTGGATAATGCGTTATAGGTCAAGAGTGTATTGATTAGGGGAGTGCCAATGGCAAGGAGATATTTTATGGCTTCAATGGCCTGCATGGAACCGATGATACCGGGAAGTGCCCCGATAGGGCCGGAAGGGATTGATAATGCAGGAACACCCTCTTCATGGAAAACGCAATGATAGCAAGCGGTCTTTCCTGGATGGACAGTCATTGTGTGGCCATAAAACTCCTTTATGCCGGCATGGGAGTATGGTTTTTTTACGTTATGGCATGCGCGGGCAATAAGAAATTTTGATTCGAAATTGTCGGTTGCATCAATCACAAAGTCGTAAGCGGCAAAGATTTCAGTTGCGTTATCGGTGGTAAGGCGGAATGGGTAGAGCGTGAGGTTGATGTTGGGGTCAAGAGCGAGTAGCCGTTGAGCTGCAGACTTGACTTTTTGGTGACCGATTGACTCGGTGGTATGCAGGATCTGGCGTTGCAAGTTGCTCAGTTCCACAGTGTCGCTGTCCATAAGCCCAATATTGCCGATTCCGGCAGCTGCAAGATAGAGTGCGGCAGGGGAGCCGAGCCCGCCGGCACCGATTACCAGTACCGTTGCCTGGAGCAGTTTCTCCTGTCCTTTCTCGCCGATTTCCTGCAATGTCAAGTGGCGCGCATAACGCTGTTTCTGGCTGTCGTTCAATGGCATGAGTGCAGCTTCTCCTGCTTCATTTCGGAACCTTGTCTGTAAGATGGGCCGTTGAAGACCGGTTCCCAGTTTTTAAAGACGGGCTCAATGTTTTTTTTACGAAGGGCCGTACAGAATTCTTCAACCGTACGGTTGTCAAAAACATCAAACTGTCCTTTTTCGTCGTTATTCGCGTCATCATAGCCGCCTACCGTGGTGCGGCTGGCAATACTCATACGCGTTATTCCAAGCCCGACCATTCCGTCGCGATAAGCGGCGCTTTCCCTGGTTGAAAGTACCAGTTCAACATCTGGCAGTGCAATACGGAATGCAAAGATCATGCGGGCAAGAAGATAATTGTCAACCGGAAATGGTGGTTCATAGCTTCCGGTTTGCGGCCTCATCCGGGGAAACGAAACCGAGATGCCTGCGCGCCAGTATGTGCGTCCGAGATGGCGGGCATGGCGGTAGAGCATCAGTATGTCCTCGACTGGTTCCGATAGGCCGAGAAGTACTCCGATTCCTACGGTTTTTATGCCACCTTCAAGCGCTCTTGCTGGTGTTTCAAGACGTTCAAGAAAATCTTTTTTTGGGCCCCAGCGATGCAACGCTTCATAACGCTGGCGATTGTAGGTTTCCTGGTAGATGGTTATACCGGTGCAGCCGCATTCGGCAAGAGATCGGTATTCACTGACGCTCATGGGAAAGGCTTCAACAGAGACCCGTTGCATGTGTTTGGCTGCAATCTCTACCGATTTGCGAAGATAGTCAAAATCAGCCCTTTTCGTCCGCTCACCAGTTAGCAGTAAAATATCACCGATTCCAAGTTTTTTCATGGCCTGCAGTTCTCGCTCAATCTCTTCGGTTTCAAGGCGGCGCCGGATGTTTTTTCGGTCGGAAGCAAAGCCGCAGTAAGCACAGCCGCTTGAACAGTAGTTTGACAAATAAAGTGGCGCATAGAGCGAAATGGTACGCCCGAAACGGCGCAGGGTAATGGCTTTTGCCTCAGCGGCCAGTGTTTCGAGGGTGCTTGAAGAGGAAGATGCAAGCATAGTGGCAAGGATTGCCGAATCCCGATCGCTGGTGAGCCACTCTGGTACAGCGTTCATACATTTGCTCCCAGAAAAGCTGTGAGAGGGCTTGTTGCTACTGCTGAGCCGCTTTTGTGCATCAGGCCGGCCTTGAACGCTTTTCTTCCTGCAATGACAGCTCCGGCAAAAGCCGCGGCCATTTCCGGTGGGTTGCCTGCTGCTGCTACGGCACTGTTGACCAGCACCGCTTCGCATCCCATTTCCATTGCACTGGCAGCTTCGGATGGGGAACGCAGGCCGGCATCCACAATGACTGGAATGCCGCTTTCCTTGATGATGATGTTGAGCATCTCTGCTGTAGCAAGTCCCTGACCGCTACCGATAGCTGATCCGAGCGGCATGACTGATGCACAACCTGCATCCTCAAGGCGTTTAGCCAGAACGGGGTCAGCCGCTATATAGGGCATGACAAGAAAACCTTCTTTTGCCAGAATTCTGCAGGCTTCATAGGTTTCTATAGGGTCAGGCATTAAATGCTGCGGATTCGGGTGAATTTCGACCTTGATAAAAGGGCTTCCGGAAAGTTCCCGGGCAATATGGGCTGCGCGGATGGCTTCAGTGGCTGTGGAAGCTCCTGAAGTATTTGGCATCAGCGTTATTGTTGGAAGTTCCTTGAGGGGTGTAAAAAGATCGTCGGCAAGCTGCTCTCGATTGAAGCGTCGCAGTGCTACCGTAACAAGTTGTGTACCTGAAGCCTGAATGGCTTGGAGCATCACTTTTGTATTACTGAATTTTCCTGTTCCGAGAATCAGGCGAGAAGTAAACTTATAAGAGCCTAACTGCAATAAATCCATAGCTATTGTTTTCTATATGAGGCAGCAGCTTAGCCGCCGCCAGCAAAGATCAGTACCTCAACCCGGTCACTATCCTGCAGCAGGTGAGCCGATCGGTTTTCGGGACGGATGTTTTTTTCGTTGACTAATACTGCCACATGTTTTCCGTCAGATCCGATTATTGAAAGAAGTTCGTTGATGTTGGAGCCTGACGGGATGAACTGTTTTTCACCATTTAATTCAATAGTAATCATTTGCGATATTTTTTTACGATATCTTTAGCCTCAAAATTTTTCAAAAAGCATGCGGTGCTCATCATTTGGATTTTTTCTGTTTATTTGTTTTACAGTTGAGCTAAAGCGTTAAGGAGGTCGGCTTCAAGATCGCCAGCATTCTCAAGACCGACCGAAAGTCGGACAAGATTGTCTGTACAATTTCTTCTGTTTCGTTCTTCCTGGGTGAGGGCACCGAGCGTCATTTTTGGTGGTGAGGCAATGAGCGATTCCACGCCGCCGAGACTGTCAGCCAGAATGAAAAGTTTGATATGTTTTGTCAGTTTTTTGACGGCAGGAAGTCCTCCTTTCAGAGCGATGGTCAGCATGCCGCCGAACCCACTCATTTGGTGTCTGGCAAGTTCATGCTGAGGGTGAGAGCTGAGCCCGGGGTAAAACACTTTTTCCACTGTAGGGTGTTTTTCGAGAAGTTCTGCAAGGTGCATCGCATTTGCTTCGTGCTCTTTCATTCGGATTTTCAGGGTTTTCAGACCTCGAAGAATCAGCCAGCAATCCCAGGGTGCAGGTATGGCACCGGCAGCTGCCTGATAATTTTTGATTGTTGTGTGCAGTGCGGAGTTCGATGTTATTACAGCACCGCCGATTACATCGCTGTGTCCTCCGAGATATTTTGTTGTGCTGTGTACGACAATATCCGCACCGAGTTCGAGAGGACGCTGGAAATATGGTGTAGCAAAGGTATTATCGACAGCAATGATGATGTTATTTTTTTTTGCCAGTTCTGCAAGTGCCCTGATATCTGAGAGCTGAAGCAGGGGATTGGAGGGGGTTTCGAGCCAGATAAGTTTTGTTTCAGGCTTTATGCAGGCAGCATAAGCTTCAATGGTTTCATTTTTCGCATAGGAGGTTGCAACACCCCATGGTCGAAGGAGCTGTTCGAAGATACGATAGGATCCACCGTAAATATCGTTGCTTGACACTACATGCTCTCCTGGCTTCAATACTTGAAGTGCTGCCATTGTTGCTGCAACGCCTGAAGCGAAAGCGAGTCCATATTTTCCGTTTTCAAGCATGGCAAGGGTCGATTCAAGGGCTTTCCTGGTAGGGTTGCCGATTCTTGAATAGAAAAAATCACGATGATGTTCAAGGTCTTCCCGCTCAAATGTTGACGTCTGATATACAGGGACTGTTACCGAACCGGTGTACAAATCAGGCGCTTGTCCGTCATGAATGGCTATGGTTTCAAACTTCATGTTTTTTTATGACAAGGGTAACCCGATACGGATTAATGGTTTCTGGAAAAGCCGCTTTATTGCAATTATAAGGAACAAATATAACCGTTATCTGACTCTTTTTATTTTTTACCTGCGTTGAATATTTTTGATTACTCCGACAAGTCGATCAATTTCCTCTTTAGTGTTGTAGAATGCCAGTGAAGGCCGAATTGTTCCTTCAACTCCGAAGCGCCGTAATGACGGTTGTGTGCAGTGATGGCCTGTGCGAACAGCAATGCCTTCGCGGTCAAGAATTTTGCCGACCTCATCATTTGGCATATTGTTCAGTACAAAGGAGAGTACGCCGACCTTATTGCGTGCAGTACCGATAATTCGAAGTCCCTGAATGCTGCTGAGCTTGGCGGTTGCATATTCTGTAAGTTCATGCTCATAGTGGGCGATGTTCTCAATCCCAATTTTGCGGACATAGTCGAGAGCTGCTCCAAGGCCGATAGCATCGCCGATAGAGGGAGTTCCGGCTTCAAATTTTGCTGGCGGTTCATTGTAGATGGTTTCTTCAAATCGGACATCCTGAATCATGTTGCCGCCGCCTTGCCATGGAGGCATGAGTTCCAGTAGTTCCCGTTTACCGTAGATGACACCGATTCCGGTTGGTGCAAATATTTTATGACCTGAAAAAGTAAAGAAATCGGCGTCAAGATCCTGAACGTTGATCGGTATATGGGCTACGGATTGGGCGCCATCAATAAGTACCTTTGCATCAAAGCGTTTGGCCAGCTGAATCATCTCCTTGATTGGCAGAATGGTTCCAAGCCCGTTGGATGCATGAGTTAGCGAAACAAATCGAGTGCGTGGACCGAGCAGTTTTGTGTACTCTTCAAGAATGATTTCGCCTTGGTCGTTTACCGGTGCTACCCGTATGCGGGCACCCTTTTCTTGGGCAATAATCTGCCATGGAACAATATTTGCGTGGTGTTCAAGAATGGAGAGTACAATCTCATCACCTGGCAGGAGGAACTTTCGGCCCCAGGTTTGTGCTACCAAATTGATCCCTTCGGTGGTACCTCGGACATAGATGATTTCCGAAGTTGAGGAAGCTCCAATGAACTGGCGAATTTTTTCCCGTGATTCCTCATAGGCATCGGTAGCACGAGCGGCAAGGGTGTGCGCACCGCGGTGGATATTCGAGTTGTCGGTTGCATAAAATTGTGCGACTGCGTTGATGACGCTTAACGGTTTCTGCGTTGTGGCTGCGTTATCGAACCAGACAAGCTGTTTCCCATGAATTTTCTGGTGCAATACCGGAAAATCCTTGCGGATGGTATGTACATCAAACCCTTCAGACTGGTGCACCGGAGGTTTGGGTTCATGCAGAAAATAATAAGGCTCAATTGGTGTTTCCGGCAGCCCGAACGGTAATAGCGTGGTGTCTGGAATTATACGCTCGCTGGTTGGTTGGATTGGGAACGGCGGCTTTACGGGTAATTCAGGAGCAGAGCCAAATAAGTGATTAAAAGGGTTTTGTTTAGGTAGAGATTGTAAGGTTTCAGTGTTTTCTAAAGGGAAGCCGATGTTACGACGAAGCGACTGAAAAATCTTGACAAGATCAGGGCTCCCTTGTTCATGTTCAAAGGTTTTGTAGATCTTTTCTATATAGCAAGTACCTTCTGTTGTTTCTTTTGTCAATCCCGATTGTTGTGGCTGATGGTTCTGAAGTTGTTTTGGATAAAAAGCTTCATGGCTGACTATTTGCCGAGGTGTTGTTTCCTGTTGGAACGTTGATGACGATGCCGAATCCTGAGCGGCAGAAATAAGCAATCTGAATGAAAAATCATCATCATCCGGTAGTCCACTGTTCAGGGTAGTGAAAAATGGTGTGGTACTTTCAGGGTTGGCCTTTGAAAAATCTTCGATACGTTCCGGTTTTACCGGAAGTGTACGTTTGATAAATTGATCCAATCCATAAGAACCGGTTTTATTTTCTGAATATGCCTGCTGATCAGTCAGTTTATTAGCGTGATGTTCCAGCGGTTCAGGTTTTTTCTCGGAAGTTCGGGAAAGAAAATAATAAGGATCACTTTCTTGTTGTGACTTATCAGTAAAATAGGGGGGTTCTTTATATGCAGGTAACTCCTGCTCCCATGAACCTTCAGGGGAGCGCATTCCACTCTGTTCAGAGAAAAGACGTGTTTTATCATGGGTAGTGCCTGCAAACGACGACGGGGCCGTTGCTGCATCGGTTTCATATCTCGGGATGCTTGAAGCTTCGGGCAGTTCATTGAACAGTCTGCTTGCAATTTGAGCAATCAACACAGGGTTTAACGCTTCACTTTCTATTTCAGGAATGTTCGGTTGTTCGTTTTCTTTTAGCATAACTTCTCTGGTAATCTATAGCTTGTAATAAGTTACAAGCTATAGCGGTTTATCGGCAATGGTTTATTTTGTTTTGGTTCCGGCCTTGCGATGTTCGTAATCGTGATAGTAGCCGACTTCGACATTTTCAAGCACGGCTAAAGCATCATCGGTAAGTACTGCCAGGGATGAGTAGAGAGTTAACAGATATGATGCAACTCCGAGTTTATCGAGTCCCATAAGTCTTGCCGAAAGGCTTGGACTGATCTCTCCAGGAATACCGGCTTGATGCAGTCCGACCACACCCTGTTCATTTTCACCGACACGAAGTAGAATAATACTTGTGGTACCGTGACCTGATTTGCTGTTCTTGTTGATTTCAAGCTTGTCGCTTGGTATCAGAGGTACTCCACGCCAGGTCAGTACTGGAGTTCCGAAAAGGTTGATTGTAGCTGGAGGAACGCCGCGCCAAGTACATTCACGTTCGAAAGCGGCAATTGCTTTTGGATGCGCAATAAAGAAGGCGGGTTTTTTCCATACCTTTGTGAGCAAGTCATCAAGGTCGTCCGGTGTAGGAGTGCCATATCTCGTGCTGATGCGCTGTCCAGGATCAACGGAGTGAAGCAAGCCAAACTCTCTATTGTTGATAAACTCCCATTCCTGCCGCTCTTTGATGCCCTCGATGGTCAGGCGCATCTGCTGTTCTATCTGGTTGTAGGGTTCATTGTAGAGGTCGGAAACCCTTGTGTGTACGCGAACAACGGTTTGAATAGCTTGTAGTGAGTACTCACGAGGTTTATTCGAGTAATCAACATAGGTTTCAGGGATTTCAACATTTTCAGCGAATCCCGCGACAAGGTCAATATGTTTTTCACCATGCTTGTTGACCGTAGAGCTGATTTTAAGGTACTCTTCAACTGAGTTCTGAAAGGACTCTTTCAGTGAAGGGGACTCTTTAAACAGTTGTTCGATATCAAGGCTTGAGAGTGAGAAAAACGAGGTAGGTGTGATGGTCCGGATAGTTACCGATGACGGTTTTCCAGATACAAGATCCTCATCCCCGAAATATTCTCCCTCTGAAAGAAGAGCGATACGGAGGTCTTCTCCATGGAGTCCCTTACTTAATATTTCCACTTGACCATGTGCAATGATAAAGAGCTTGTGACGGTCTTCTCCTTCGAGGATCAGTGTGTTACCAAGTTCACTTTCTTCAAGAACAAATTTTTTTGCTACACTGGTAATGATTTCATCGTCAAACGATGCAAAAAGCGGAATGCTTTTAAGTGCCTCAGGATTGAATGAGGCGATGCCTTCCTGAAAATTGATACTTATGCGTTCTGGCTTTTGCAGTTCAATTTTTGTTCGGTTAACACGGTAGGTGCCGGATGAGACATGAACCCAAGGCAGGAGTTTCAGTAGCCATCTCGGGGTTATGGACATCATCTGGGGAGCAGTTTTTGTTGTGTTCGCCAGATTTCTTGCTACATGGGTAGTTACACTGCGCTGTAACAGGCTGCCTGATTCCCTTTGTTCGTTTGACATAAGTAGTTTGATGGGTTTAATTGTATGTGATCAATGGAACATTATTTGTCATTTACTTAAATGCCGAGACCATCGGTAAAACTGCTTTCAACTGCTTTTTGTTGCAGTACTCTGGAATTCTGTGGAACACTTTTTGTTTGCCACACGTTGCCTCCAATAATGGAGTTTTTGCCGATGGTTATTCTTCCGAGAACGTTGGCATTTGAGTAAATAACCACATTGTCCTCAATAATCGGATGACGAGGCACATTTTTAGATGGATTTCCATCCTTATCGAGAGCAAACTTTTTTGCCCCAAGGGTTACACCTTGGTAAAGGCGGACATTGTTGCCTATAATACAGGTTTCACCGATTACTACGCCAGTACCGTGATCAATACAGAAATATTCGCCGATGTGAGCGCCTGGATGAATGTCAATGCCAGTTTCAGAGTGAGCCATTTCAGAAATAATTCTCGGGATAAGGAGTACTCCAAGCGATAACAGGGCGTGTGCTGCACGGTAATTAATCATAGCCCTGATTGAAGGGTAACAGAAGATGATTTCAGCATGGTTTTTTGCTGCTGGGTCACCGTTGAATATCGCGTTGACGTCTGTGCATAATTTTCTGCGAATTTCCGGAAGCATTTCTATAAAGCTGAGTGCATTCTGAGCAGAAATTTTTTTGGCGTTTTCAGAGCTTTTGTTAGCTGCCTCCATCTGTTGAACGCAGAAAATCTGGTTCGTAAGTAAACTGTAAAGTTTTTCTATACGGACCCCTTGAATGTGTGGAAGTGAGTCTTTTCGTAGAACTGGTTCTCCAAAATAACCGGGGAAAACAATTGAACGGAGTAGATCGACTATTGCTTTGAGTTTTTCAATTGATGGTTGTAAATGTTCATGATTGGGCAAAAACTCGGATTCTGCATCACCTGAACCGGATAAAAGCTGTATTGTCTTTTCTAAAACGTTGCTAATGCTGGCTTCCATAATAAAAAATTGTTTTCCTGTTGTATTAAGAGGTTGTTCGTAAATACATCCAATATTGTTTTTTCCAGTTTTAAAAACTGATTTTTGCCTTGGTAACTGTTTTCATGATCGGACAAAGCCAAGTCAAGAAATATGGTCAAACTGAAATTATTTACGAACAAGCCCTATATGTTTATTGTCAGATATTGTTGTCTTGACAGTACTTTTCAAACATAGTGTTATAAAACAGGGATATTTGCATATTTTAAATATTTACCGGTTCTGGTTCAAACTGGTAAAGGAGAGTTGAGAGGTAGCGCTCACCGGTATCAGGGAGAATGACGACAATACGTTTTCCACTGTTTTCCTCACGTCGTGCAAGTTGCAATGCAGCGTAAGCTGCTGCTCCTGAAGAGATGCCGACAATGAGCCCTTCGGTTCTCGCAAGGCTGCGACCGGTGTGCAAGGCATCTTCGTTTTTTACAGTAATGATTTCATCAATAATACCCGTGTTCAGGATATCGGGAATAAAGCCTGCTCCGATTCCCTGTATTTTGTGTGGTCCGGGTTTTCCACCGGAAATGACAGGGGAGTCGAAAGGCTCAACGGCAACAATTTTCACTTCAGGGTTTCGCTGTTTGAGTATTTCCCCAACTCCGGTTATGGTTCCGCCGGTACCTACGCCACTGACAAAAATATCGACCTTGCCCTCGGTGTCATTCCAGATTTCTTCGGCTGTGGTTTTACGGTGGATTTCAGGATTTGCAAGGTTCTTGAACTGCTGCGGGAGAAATGAATTTGCATATTCCCTGTGAAGTTCTTCAGCTTTTTCTATGGCTCCAGGCATTCCCGCTGGACCTGGTGTCAGCACCAGTTCTGCACCAAGCGCCTTGAGCAGGTTTCTGCGTTCAATACTCATGGTTTCAGGCATAGTGAGTATCAGACGGTAACCTTTGGCTGCGGCAATAAATGCGAGAGCAATACCAGTGTTACCGCTTGTTGGTTCAATGATAACAGTCTCCTTATTGATCAATCCCTTTTTTTCGGCATCTTCGATCATTGAAAAGCCTATACGGTCTTTAACACTTCCGCCTGGATTGAAATATTCAAGTTTTGCAATTATAGTTCCTTGTGCCCCGTGTTCCCTGCTAAAATTTCCAAGCTCAAGCAAAGGGGTATTACCGATAAGATCGGTAAGTTTTTGTGCGATACGTCCCATAAATATTAATTGTTTAGGTGGTTGTTATTGATTGTAATTAATAATAGCAATAAGTCTTTTGGTACAAATACCTCAAAAAAGGTATTTGTACATACCGCTATTGCGGTATGTTAGATATGGTATTCGATATTGTCTATTAATCCGGCTTTTATTGCATACATCAAGAGTTCCGAACTGCTTGAAATACAGAGCTTTCGAAAAATATTTTTTCGGTGTGTTACTACTGTGTGGAAACTGATATGCTTTTTTGTTGCTATTTCCTTTGTTGATAACCCTGTGGCAATCATACGTACGATTTCAATTTCCGATGGTGTTAGCAGGCTGGCATTTTCTGTTGGGCCTTCCTTTTTCAGAAGTATATCAAGCACATCACCCGAATAATATTTTTTCCCTTTCAGTACGGTGTCAATTGCATTAAAAAGTTCATCTCGATCGTCGGTTTTCAAAACAATATTTTTAATGCCTATATCGTGCAGTTCCTTTATTTTAATACAGGTTATCAAATTGCTCAAAATGATGATTCTTGTCTCGGGATATTGTTTTTTTATTTCTCCAAGCTCGTTAATAGAATCAAAATCGAACAGAGTATAATCTGTGATTATGATAGAGATGTCCTCTTTCTTTAGATATTGTAGCAATCCAGCTTTTGTTGAAACAGTGTAGACAGCATTGCATTGTGGCGTTAAAATTGAACGGAGTGCTTCGTTTGTTAAAAACTGTGTGTCGGCTATGACAAGAGCGATATTCCATTTCTGTTTATTCATTATTAATTATAAATGCATGCTCCGTTTTAAAAAAACTTTCCGTTTTTGCCTTCGCAGGGAACCTTGAGTCTGGTTTTGGACATGGTACAAGGAATAAGCGTTTCCAGTAAAGATATTTTCTTGGTTATTTTCCTGTTCTTTTTCTTCAGAAAAACGGAATTATTAATTGCTACAGGGAAATCCTGGGGATTGTTAATTTCCGTCTGGAAATAAAGCCCTTTGGCAATTATTACTGTGAAACGCTTGTTCGCCATATTCTTTTATGAAAAAATTAAGGAGTATTATTTCTCATACAGGATTAATAGCCCCCTTGTTTACTCTGTTTCATTTTTTTAAAAGGGCTTCGTCAAGAGCCTCAATCAGATCATCGGGATGTTCAATGCCGATTGAAAGACGAATCAGGTCGGGTGTAAGACCGCCTTGGCGTTGTTGTTTTTCGGATAACTGGCTGTGCGAAGTGCTTGCAGGATGGAGGATAAGACTTTTGGCATCACCGACATTTGCAAGATGAGAAAAAAGTTTTATTGAATCAATGATTTTTACTGCGGCCTCATAACCACCTTTCACGCCGAATACAACGACACCACCAAATCCATTTTTAAGGTCTCTGGAAGCGATGGGGTAGGATGGGTCGTTTTTCAGTCCGGGATAACGGACCCATGCAACCTCTGGATGTTGTGCAAGATGTTCAGCAATCTTAAGTGCATTTTCAGAATGACGGATCATTCTGAGTGGTAGGGTTTCAATGCCTTGAAGGAATATCCAAGAGTTGTCAGGCGAAATGCTTGCCCCAAGATTTCTGAGCGGAACGGTACGAACCCGCAGGGCAAATGCGATGGGTGCAAGTGGTTCCGGAAGGTCAATAGCCCAGCGGAGTCCATGATAGTTCTTGTCGGGTTCGGTAAAGAGCGGGTGTCGTCCCCCCTGCCAGTTAAAACGGCCAGCATCGGTAATAATTCCACCAATACCTGCACCATGACCTCCAAGCCATTTGGTTAGGGAGTTTATTACAATATCAGCTCCGAGTTCAATAGTTTTGAGCAGGTAGGGTGTTGTGAAGGTTGCATCGACAATCAATGGAAGGTTATTGCGGTGAGCCACCTCTGCAATGGCCTTCACGTCAGTGAAATCAAGTACAGGATTCCCGATAGTTTCAATGAAAAGTGCTCTTGTTTTGTCTGTTATTTTTTTTTCGAAATTAGCCGGTTCTTTCGGGTCGACAAATTTAACGGTAATGCCAAGTTTGGAAAGAATTGCATCGAATTGGGTGTAGGTGCCGCCATAAAGGTTGTTTGCTGAAACAATTTCATCGCCCGCTTCAGCCAAAGTGATGATGGTATTGAAAATTGCAGCAGTGCCAGATGCGAGGGCAACGGATGCGGCTCCACCTTCAAGCTGTGTGACTCGCTGTTCAAGAATATCGGTGGTTGGGTTCATCAGTCGGGTATAGATATTGCCCAGTTCTTTCAGGGCAAAAAGGTTTGCTGCATGTTCAGTGCTCTTAAACAGATAAGAACTGGTGCGGTAAACAGGAACTCCTCTGGACTGTGTTGCATCTACTGTCTGTCCTGCATGTAGTGCAAGGGTTTCAAATCGGTAGTTTTCTGAACTCATAGAAATATTCTCCTCGTTTGTTATTGTTTTTATAGAATGTTTACAAAAACTGCGTCGATAGCAAAATTCGAACTTGCGATTAAAAAAAGGTTTGCAGGGTATGGTTTCAACCGCTGACCCACTTTATTATTCAGCAATTGCCGTTGCCTTGACTTGTACTTTCTTTTTGCTGATGTTTGCCGAAAAGTTTGAAACGTTGCAAATTGAACTGATAAAACAGGAAACATCCGAAGCAGAATCCCCCGAGGGCTAATGCTGCCGCCAGAGCAACAAGTCCCGAAAAAATCCACCCTGTAAGCGTTGCGTCAAGCAGAAACGCTATCTGTGCGCTGCCAAGCAGTATTGCTGCAATGGAGTTGTTGAATCGCATTAGTTTCGGGTCTTCAGTTGGTGCATTCTGGTTTTGGTGTACAAAAATACGGGAGCCGATAAAGAATATGAGGCTTCCTTTTTTCCCAAACAGTACTGCAGCAACAATTATAAAAAAAAGGGCAGTAGTTATAATTGTTTGCTGTGTGACAATGGCAGTAGCAATGCCTGAAAGTAACACTACCTGGTTTAGCTTGACAATCGGTAACGGTATTCCTGTGCAAGCTGTTGAAGAGGACATGGTTGTTTTTGGTTTAAAGTTATCGTTTTATATAAAATTGATCGTAAATGAAAACAGCCGGTACTGACATTCAGAACCGGCTGTTATAAAAGTACACACACTTTACTAATCTAATCTATGTGTAGGCTGCAATTTTCACCCGGTATATTTCTGTATCAGAATGTTGCTGTTTTCCGCAACTACAGCAACACGATGTACAAACTATAGATAAAATAGATATCATGAGTGACAGTTTCTTTATTAGAAAATTAACGATTGTTAATACTATTTTCGGGAATTTCCAAAAAAAAGTTTCTTTTTTATTGATAGATAACCCAAAAGAGGGGAGTCGAAGAATTGCGTCAACCGTTTTTTCTGATGGCTGTTACTGTGTAGCGGATATTCACTGTATATCGGTGCAAGGTTCCAAAAATAGTATAAATTTGCATACATTGATTGCGACGTGCGTCAAATGCAGGGTATAAATGCATTGTAATGTTTAGACGTACTTAAGTTGTTATAGATTAGGTTAATACATGGAATTTGATTTTTCTCCTGCATTTCAAAACAATCTGTTATGAGCAATGTTATTTGCAGTTGTCTGTTAGGTGATAATGCAAAGGTAAGGCTGCGGCTTTCACAATTGCTGCACAGCGAAATGGAATCCATTTATGGTGTTTCTTCCGATGTGGTTTCCTGTGATATTTGCGAGGTTGAGTTGCAGGGTTGTAGGAGGGAGTTCTTTAGAAACAATACAGGTATGAGCTATAATGTTGGGCAGCAGGTTATTGTTGAATCAGACGGTGGTTATGATTTCGGTGTTATTTATTCTACTGGTCAGATCGCTCGCAAGAAGCTTCATTTGAAAGGGTTAGATAAAAGCGATCAAGAGTTTTCTGCTGTTTTACGACTTGCGAATGAGAGTGATAATCAAGCGATTCAGGATTTGAAAACACGACAATCTGAGACCCGCGATATTTGTTTGAACAAGATTAAAAAACATGAGCTTGATCTGAAATTGGTTGATGTTGAGTTGCGTATGGACTATCAGAAATTGTCAGTGTATTATACGTCTTCGCATCGAGTTGATTTCAGAGCGCTTGTGCGTGACCTTGCTGGAGAGTTTAAAGCAAGAATACAAATGGTTCAGATTACGACACGAGAAGAGGCCAGAAGAGCTAATGCGTTAGGGCCTTGTGGCTGTCTTTTGTGTTGTTCGAGTTGGCTGCAGAAAATTCATGCCAACCCATTTGCTGAAAAAGCACAATATCCCGAGACCGTCATCAACGAGAGCCATGCCTTTAATATTACGGGTTTATGTAACCGTCCTAAGTGTTGTTTGGGGTATTCCAAAAATGAAAAAGGGTGCCAGCAACATTCATCTTTTCAGATGCCTGAAATCGGTAACAGAGTATCCTCTTCTGAAGGTGCTGCTGTTGTTGAGAGTATTGATGTGCAGAAAAAACTGATCTGGCTTCGTTTTCAGAAGAGTGATCAACGGCGCAAGTATCCTGTTGATAAGTTTTTTGCCCTTTTTACTAAACAGTAAAGATTTTTACTGTAATTTTATTGAGAATTTTTAAGTAAAATAGTTGTATTGGTTGGATTTTGAATACTCAGCCGGAACCAAACTAATCATCTGTTTATTTGTAGTACTCATAATATTTTTTGTCGTCATAACAGTTTTTTTTCATGTATCAGTTTAAAAGAACCCTTGTTACAACAGCGTTGCCATATGCTAACGGTCCGGTACATCTCGGTCATCTTGCGGGTGTTTATCTTCCTGCTGATATGTATGTTCGTTATAAAAGACTCAAGGGTGAGGATGTTCTTCATATAGGTGGTTCTGACGAACATGGTGTACCAATTACTATTACAGCTGAAAAGGAGGGGGTATCACCTCAGGATATTGTTGACCGATACCACCAGATGAATCTGGATGCATTTCGTAAATGTGGTATTGCCTTTGATTATTATGGCAGGACATCTTCGGCACTTCATCATAAAACAGCTCAGGAGTTTTTTACAGATATAGAGCAAAAAGGAATTTTTCAAAAGAAGACTGAAAAACTTTTTTTTGATCCCAAAGCTGGTCGTTTTCTTTCAGACCGTTATGTGACTGGTACATGTCCGATTTGCAATAATTCTGAAGCTAATGGCGATCAGTGTGAACACTGTGGTACCCATTTAAGTCCTCTTGAACTGATCAATCCGAAAAGCAAAATTTCAAGTGAAGTTCCAGAACTTCGCGATACCATACATTGGTATTTTCCACTCGGAAGGTTTCAGCAACAGCTTGAAGAATATGTGAACAGCCATGAAGATGACTGGCGCTCGAATGTGTTGAATTATACTCGTACCTGGCTTAAGCAGGGATTGAACGATCGGGCGATAACCCGCGATCTAAACTGGGGCATCAAAGTTCCTTTGGATAGTTCAGAAACACAAGGTAAGGTGCTTTATGTCTGGTTTGATGCCGTATTAGGCTATATCTCATTTACCAGAGAGTGGGCGAAAATGAACGGACATGTGGAGCGCTGGAAAGAGTATTGGCAGGATCCTCAGAGCCGTATTATTCATTTTATCGGTAAAGATAATGTTGTGTTTCATACCCTCATGTTTCCGGCGATTCTTATGGCATGGAATGAAGGACGTCAAGATCAATGCTACAATCTTGCTGACAATGTGCCGGCATCGGAATTCATGAATTTCGAAGGAAGAAAGTTTTCAAAATCAAGGAACTATGCTGTTTATCTTGGTGAATTCCTTGAAAAATTTCCGGCAGATACTTTGCGATATACTATTGCGACGAATTATCCCGAAAGCAAGGATACGGATTTTAGTTGGCAGGATTATCAGAACAGGACCAACGGCGAACTTGCCGATACCCTTGGGAATTTTATTAAACGGTCAATTGATTTTACCAATTCCCGCTTTGATGGGGTGGTTCCTTATGCGTGCAGCGCAGAGGAGTGGAATGCTTTTGGAATAAACTGGGCATATACTCTCGATCAACTTGACTTTGCGTTTGAAAGGTTTCATTTTAGGGATGCTGTTTCTATTGGTATGGAGATTGCAAGAGCGGCTAATCGTTTCCTTTCCGAGTCTGAACCATGGAAGGTGCTAAAGGCCGACAGAGATGCCGCAGCAAAAACCATAGCTCTTTCCCTGAATCTATGCTATGCTGTTGCCATTGCTCTTTATCCGATTATTCCAGAGACTAGTAATCGGATTTATTCTATGCTGGGTTTTACAGGCACTATAGATGACCTTTTACTACGTGGAAATTCCCTACTCAAAACATTGCTTCGACCAATGCTTGAGAAAGGGCACCGGATTAAGGGAAAGTCGGAAATTCTTTTTGTAAAAATTGATGATACCGATATTGAGCCGGAACTACGGAAAATACAACTGCTGGTTTCTGAAGCACATAAACGTGAGTTTGGAGCTGAACAGAAAAGTATGGAGTTTAAGCCGGATATCAGTTTCGACGACTTTCTCAAGCTTGACTTGAGGGTTGCTCTGGTACTTTCTGCGGAAAAGGTTAAAAAGGCTGGAAAGCTTCTGAAACTTCAATTACAGGTTGGCTCTGTAACAAGGCAGGTACTTGCTGGGATAGCGCGTAATTACTCTCCTGAAGACATGGTTGGAAAAAATGTCGTGCTTGTTGCTAATCTTGCCAGTCGGACAATCCGTGATGAGCTTTCTGAAGGTATGATTCTTGCTGTTGAAGGCAATGATGGGAAACTTTTTGTAATAGAGCCGGTAGGTGATGAAATAAATGGCAAGAAAATCCAATAAATATTTGCAAAAGATAATTTATTGCTTACATTAACACCACAAACATCGTGGGGTGGAGCAATTGGTAGCTCGTCGGGCTCATAACCCGAAGGTTGCAGGTTCAAGTCCTGTCCCCACCACAGTCAAAAGCCGCCATTTAAAATGGTGGCTTTTTTATTTTCTATTTTGCGTGGTTTCATGGGGATGGTATAATAATAGTAAAGCATCATTTTATCCTTGATGTCGGCCATTATTTTCAATATTGCTGTTAGTGAATTTTTTTCGTTTTCAGAGGTAATTGCCAATGAATCTTAAGGTACGGTTTCTTCACCTACTTTTTCTTTTCACATTTTTTGTTTTCTGTTTGCTTGTTACTCTCCCTATCAGGGCTGATACGTTGCTATGCGGTATTGACAGACTTGAGGAATCTGGTTTTCAAGAACTTTCAGGCCTGAGAGTTGGTCTTATAACTAATGCTTCGGGACTTACACGGAACGGTAATGCGAATTATGCGGTCATGCGCCAAAGCGGCGTTAAATTGCAGTTTCTCATGGCTCCAGAACACGGTTTTTCAATTGATATCGAAGCTGGCCAAAAAGTTGGCAGTACTGTTGTGGCCGACACGCTTCATGTTTATTCGCTTTATGGGGTCTCAAAAAAACCAGATATTTCGCAGTTGAAAATGATTGATGTTCTGGTTTTCGATCTTCAGGATATCGGTACAAGGTGTTATACCTATATTACCACAATGAAAAATGCTATGGAGGCTTGTCAGGAAGCAGGAATAACCTTTATGGTGCTTGATCGTCCTAATCCGGTTATTCCGTTGCATCCTGAAGGATTTATGCTTACGCCTGGGTATGAATCATTTGTCGGAGCGGTCAATATTCCATTTATTCATTCGATGACAGTAGGAGAGATTGCTTTGTTTCTGAAAGAGCAGCAATATAAAAAGCTTGATCTCCGTGTGATACAGATGCAGGGGTACCGGAGAGATCAATTTATTGATGAGTACCCTGGATTCAGGTTTGTGACACCTTCGCCCAATATTAAAAATGTGATTACGACTTTACTCTATCCAGCCCTTGTGTTTCTTGAAGCAACGACGGTGAGCGAAGGTCGAGGTACCGAAGTACCTTTTATGCAGTTCGGCGCACCGTTTATCAATAGTAGTGAAGTTGCTCAAGCACTCAAAAGATTAATGCTACAAGGAGTAATATTCCATCCCGTTACTTTTCGTCCATTGTCGGGTAAATTCCGAGACAAGAACTGTCATGGATTGGCACTATCTATTACGGATCGTAAAACTTTTTCTCCTTTTAGAACAGCAGCAGCTATTCTCCTTACGCTTCAGCGATTTTATCCTGACAAGATTGGCCTTGAAAAAAATGGTGAATTTTTTGACAAGCTTGCCGGAACTTCCCGTTTCAGGAAAATGATCAGCATACAGATGCCGCTTGATGCTATTATGGAGGAAAGCCGGAAGCAAGTTGAGCAGTTTGAACGAAGTACTTCTATTAAACGGCTCTATCGCTGAATTTTTTTAACGTGAAATATTTGTTCAAGCAAGCTATTAAGAAAACAAAGTAACTCTGAGACGTCCATGTACAATTCTCCGATTCCAAGATGCGCTCCCTCAAAAATCTGCTGGAAAAAAGATTATCATGAACTGTGATGTTCCAAGGTCCAGTGCTGTCTATGGTAATTCCAGCATCAAAAAAATAGTTGTTTTAGACGGTGTTTGAAAAAAATACAACATCCTGTAATTATTCCTGTCTTTACCCTTGCGATCTCATAATTTACAGTGACAGGTACCGTCATATAATATGGTAATGGTTAGGTTTTTTTCGGGCGTCCCCTTTTTTTAGCGCCAGCTTCTTTAACAACGACAGTATCTTTCAGTTCAGGCTGACCGATCAGTTCATCAGGTTCTATAAGGTTTTCGTCAAGATGCTCATCATGAAGGGTATGTTCGGTAATAAGGTCAAGTTCATCGCATAGTTCGTCAATAACTTCATATGTTGGGGCCTGTGCTTTTCCCCGAGCACTGCGTTTGCTTTTCATAGTTGGTTCAATGAGGGTCATAACCTCATTGACGGAGGAAAAAATATACAGCTGTTTATCCAGATTTGTCAGTTTCAGAAGATCTTTGATCTGCTGACAGAGAGAGACAAAAATAGCAAGTCCATGTACCTGATTGGTAAGCTGGTGGGCAAGCAACATTGAGCTTATTCCAGAAGAATCAATAGCTTTTACATGTGAAAAATCGATGATCAGATTTTTGCTGTTCTCCTTGTTAACCAAACAATCCATTACTTGTCTGAATAAACTTCCATGCCGAAAATCAAATACTTCTTCCTCGATTTTCAGAATGGTTAATTCTTTTCGGATCGAAATTGAGTGTTGCATAACGGTATTGCAGGTTAGCTTTTTGAAGAAAAAGCAGTCAATTAATATCCTAAACTTATTAACAAACTCGTTTGTATTGTAATATGATAACCGCGGCAAAAAATGGTAGTTATTCTATGTGAATTTTTTTGTTCTAAAGCATTTTTACCAGATGACTAACAAGGGTTTGAAGTTCATCATGCTTTCTCGGAGCAACTACCCAGTTAACATTAAGTCTATTTTTAAAAAAAGTCAACTGTCGTTTTGCATAATTGCGTGTATGCTGTTGAATCAGGTTGACTGATGTTTGGAAGTCAATCTGACCGTCAAAGTATTGAAAAAGTTCCTGATATCCCACCGATTGTAGAGAAGGTATTTTTATTTTGGTTAGCATGGGGTTATACTTAGTATAAAGTGCTTCAGCTTCATTGCAAAGACCAGCCTCAATCATCTCATCAGTTCGTTGGTTTATGCGTTGATAAAGTGTTTCTCTTGGCATTTCAAGGGCGACTGTGACAAAACGCAGATTGGTATAAGCCTTTTTCCCTTTTTTCTGAAGCTCCGTTACACTTTTGCCTGTTATCTCAATGATTTCAAGGCTGCGGATGAGTCGATGTGTTTTGGTAGGATCAAGAGTTTCTGCTTGTTCTGGATCCAATTTAAGAAGCTTTTTAAAAAGGTGCTTTTTTCCTTTGTTTTCAAGTTCATGAAGTAATTTTTGTCTTATTTCAGGGTTTTCCGGAGGAAGATCAGCAAATCCCTTAAGCAGCCCTTCAATGTATAGAGTTGAGCCTCCGGCAACAACAACCTGTTTGCCCTGTAGGTACAGATTTTGAATTCTTTTTATTGCTTCTGCTGCAAATTTTCCTGCACTGAATGGCTCTCCGATGTTTTTTTCATCAATAAAATGATGCTTCACCTCATAGAGTTTTTCTTTTGGGGGTTTTGCCGTACCTATGTTGAGCTCGCAGTATACCTGTCGTGAATCGGCAGAAATAATTTCAGCGTTGATTTTTTTTGCTACAGCGAATGCAAGTGCAGATTTTCCTGAGGCTGTAGGGCCAAGGATCAAAAGAATAGGGGGTTGTTCAATGATTGTGGAATGCATGGATACGGTTGCAAATGAAAATAGAGTATCATAAAAGTTCAACTCTATTTATAGAAAATGTTTAAGTGCTTTTGAAACTTTTGAAAGCGGAAGACCGACAACATTGTAATAGCAACCTTCGATTCGTTTGATATAACAAGCCATCAGGGGGTCTTGGATGCCATAAGCTCCAGCTTTGTCGTAAGGCTTCTCTGAAAACAGGTAACGGTTGATTTCCTTGTCCGACATTGGTTCGAATTCCACGGTAGTCATGACGCATTCCAAGTGGGTTTTGTTTCCGCATAGTAGCGCGAATCCAGTATAGACTTGGTGCGAACGGTTCTGGAGACTTTTGAGCATATCGTGAGCTTCATCGAATCCACGCGGTTTTCCAAGAATACGGTTTCCTTTTGCTACCAAGGTATCTGCTCCGATAATAATAGTTTTGCGTTCAAGTTCCGGAATCAAGATTGTGGCAGATTCAGCTTTTCTGAGAGCAATTGAGGTAACATTTTCTTCAATTGAGAGTGTGGGGTCGATGATTTCCTCAGTTTCGGCTGTGATGATTGTAAACGGAAGCTGGGTTAATGAGAGAATATCCTTTCGACGAGGAGATTGGGAAGCAAGGATTATGCGGGCTTGATGCATTTTTTCAGTTAAGATTGTTCCAGGCTCGGCGGTTCAAATCAATAAAAATAAGAGCTCCAGCAATTAATCCAACAGCAAGGAAGAGGCCGCCTTGGAGGAAATTACCAAAGATAAGTCTTCCTGTGCCAAAAAGTACAGTATAGATCATGACGATGCCGAGAGCCCAGTCAATAAACAGCATGAAAAAACCATTATCGGATTTTACGTCAGGAAGGTTTTTGGAAACCTTTTTCCATAGAATACCACCAACTCTTGTGGTTTTATAAAATGTTTCGAGCTGTGTTATTTCGGTTGGGGGAGTCAAAAAAGTGATCGCGAGCGTTGCTGCAATGGTAATGGTGACAATGATGAAAAGAGAAGAGGGAAAAGCAATAGCAGTAAAACATTTTATCCACGCAAAAACAGCGAAGGGCGCAACCATAGAAGTGATTTCCGACCATGCATTCAGGCGCCACCAGAACCAGCGGAAAATAAGCACAAAACCAGTGCCAGCTCCGCACTGAATAATGAATTCCCAAGCTCCGGTAATTGTTTCCAGTACAAAGAACGTGATGTAAAGGGCAAATGCAGCAGTCAGAAATGTTGTGATTTTTGAAACAATGACATAATGCTTTTCATCGGCAGTTGTTTTGAGAAACCGTTTATAGAAATCGTTGATAAGATAGCTTGTGCCCCAGTTGAGATGAGTTGAGAGTGTTGACATGTAGGCAGCAAGAAAAGCTGCAATAAGCAACCCTTTAAGCCCTGGGGGCAGTACCGCTTTCATGACATAAATGAAGCCGTCTTCTTTCTGGTTCAAAGGAAGATTGGGAAACATAACAAGGCTTGTCAGACCTACAATAATCCATGGCCATGGTCTCAGGCAATAGTGGGCTATAGTAAACCAAAGTGTGGCCAGCGTCGAATGTTTTTCATTTTTGGCACTCATCATGCGTTGAGCAATATAGCCGCCACCGCCCGGTTCAGATCCTGGATACCAGGATGCCCACCATTGTACAAATGCCATAGCTGCGAAAGATGCAAAAGGGAGGGCTGTAGCTCCAGTTACTGTTTGCTTTGACCCGGAAGAACTAAATGAAGGGAAAAAATCAAACATCCATCCGGGAAGAGCTTTGGTCAGACCACCAGCCGAGATTACTACTGGCGAATGGACTGCGAGTACTGCAAGTATGATGCATCCTGCCATCGCAATAACAAATTGAACTGCATCAGTAATGGATACTCCCCACAATCCAGAAAGGCCGGAATAAAAGGTGGTAAGCAATACAAGAGCAACAATGCTTATTTGGGGATTCAGCTCCGGGACCATGATTTTGATGATCTTAAACATGGCGAGATTTACCCATCCGATAATGACGGCATTTATAAAAAGGCCGAAATAGATCGACTTGAACCCTCGGAGAAATTTTGCTGCCGCGCCAGTGTAACGAAGTTCTATGAACTCCAGGTCAGTGAGGATTTCTGCACGTCGCCAGAGTCTGGCAAAAAAGAAAACTGTCAGCATACCTCCAGAAACAAAAGTCCACCATACCCAGTTTCCGGCGATGCCGTTTTTAGCTACAAATCCAGCAACAGCAAGAGGGGTATCAGCGGCAAAGGTTGTCGCCACCATACCGGTGCCCGCAACCCACCAGGGAAGTTTGCGCCCCGAAAGAAAAAATTCGCCAACATTTTCAGAAGCACGTGACGAAAACCACAGACCGATAACAAGAGTCAAAAGAAGGTATCCAATGATAAAACCATAATCAAGAATGTTGAGCTGAGCCATACCTTTCTTTCAAATGTGTTTTTTTAAGGTGCTTTTACGTCGTATGGTGTTGTATCAATCTTCAAAAATGAAACTTGTATGGGCGATTTTATTCTTAGTCGGTGATTCTTGAAAGATCCAGGAAACTTTGGAAGCGATCTTCAATTTCCAGCAGATCAAGTGCTGCAATTTTTTCAGTACCAAATTTTTCTACACAAAAGCTTGCCATTGCACTACCGTAAAGAACAGCTTTACGCAGTTCAATATCGTTTATTGAACTGCATCGCGAAAGATGGCCTATAAAGCCACCCGCAAAAGTATCGCCTGCACCTGTGGGGTCATAAATGGATTCAAGAGGGTAGGCTGGAGCAGCAAAAATGCCGCTATCGGTAAAGAGAAGTGCTCCATGTTCACCTTTTTTGATGATAAGAGTTTTTGGACCCATATTCCGGATAATTCTTGCTGATCTGACTAAATTCGGGTCATTGCTTAAAATTCTGGCTTCACTATCGTTGATGATAAAGACATCAATACGTTCCAGAGTTTTTTTGAGTTCAGCAGGTTTTCCTTCAATCCAGAAATTCATGGTATCAAGAATGACCATTTTCGGTTTGTTAATTTGGTCAAGTACCTTGAGCTGCAGTTCCGGATCTATATTACCGAGACAGACATATTCCGCATTTCGATACTGATGGGGAACAACAGGATCGAAATCTGCAAAAACGTTTAACTGTGTGTCGAGAGTGTCGCGGGTGTTCATATCATAATGATAACGGCCAGCCCAACGGAAAGTTTTTCCGTTCTCGATTTTCTGAATCCCTTTCGTATCAATATTTCTGGAATGCAGCAGTTTAAAATGTTTGTCTTCAAAGTCAGAGCCGACAACACCAATCATCTGTACCTTATCAGCAAAATAGCTTGATGACAGGGCGATGTAGGTTGATGATCCACCGAGAGTGTTGTCCGAACGCCCAAAAGGGGTTTCAATATCGTCAAACGCAAGGGAACCAACTATGAGAATAGACATAATGGGATCAAGATTTAGTTTGAAGGAAGTATCACAAGCTATTATAAAAAAATACCATTTTCATAGAAAACGAACCACTATAAGCAATATAAGTATATATAAAATATAAATTTAACAACAATCATTGATATCAAAAAAGTCTATTTGTTTTACAAAAACTTTACAATTTTCGGAGAACTCTGAATATTTTGCCTGTTTTTTTCTTCTTTAACTTCATAGGAAAGATACCTAAAAGAAAAAGATAAAAAAGTTAAAGCGAATCTGTAAAACTGAATTATTTTTCTTTTTTGGAACCCTGCACTACATACATACCATACATAATAAACCGGCCTCCGTTGTCGCAATGAATCCCATAGGGGTCAAATCACTCAAATAATAGTGGAGTCTGATCTTGTTTTACTTTTCCACACCCTGACCCACCGCCATCACCGCCATTCCGCTCCGCTTCGCTTTGCTCCATGCCGCTCATGGCTTGTGTTTTGCGCAGCTCCTCGGTATGAAGGCATGCAGGTATAACAATGAGTACATTGTTCCACCTGTTTCAACTCTTGTACGCTCAAGAACGGCTCAGCTTGGAATTATCATGCAGCTTTGTCATGCTCTTTGCAGGGGAGAGGCCAAACAGCCCGCCAAAGCTGTTTAACGTAGCCGAGCCATTCTTTCGCTGAGTAAGGCAATGCAGAAGGTTCGGCTACTCACCATCTGCATCAAAACACTTTGTAAGGAACGCCGCATCCTCTCGCTCACCCTGTAACTCCGCAACGGCTGTTCTGCCACTTGTCACGCTGTTTGCCGCAACTCAAAGCAAACAGCCCGCCAACTCTCATCCCAGCCCTTGCTTTTGCCGTGTTGCAACCAGCTGCAGAAGAAAGCGCCCGCTTTACGTCCTCCGCTTCCGAATCCGCACCGCTTCCGTTCCGCGCTGTTCATGCTTCACAACTGCTTCACTCCAGCAGCTTGGCTCTCCAGCTCCGGTACGCAACAAGCGCTTTTCAGCTCATCCCGCCATTCTCATCCCCTCAAAAGAGCTTTTCAGCTCATCACCGCATTGGTACCAGCCCCAGGCATCATCCCAAGCGCCATCACCGCCGTTCCGCTCCGCTCTGCTTCACTTCACAACGCTCATGGCTTGAGGAACTCTTCTTCATATCGTGTAGCACTGTAAAGCAGCCGGCGGAAAACCAGAAGAAACCGCCCGCTGCAAAAATCCACGTCCGAAGCTATGTTCTCACCCTGAACACCCGCAACGGCAGTTCTTCATCCCGTCATGCTGTTTGCCGCCACTCAAAGCAAACAGCCCGCCCGTTCTCATCTCAGCCCTTGCGTATCCGGTTTTGATGCTTCAACCAGAGCGCCAGCTTTCCACTGCAAAGCAGTGCGCAGCAAGCGCAATCGCAAAAGCAGCGCCTTCACGCTCCACCGTTGTGATCTTATTGTCATGTCCTATCAGATATTTGGCGACTGTACACAGGGCAACGCCAACCGTTGCCCGCATTACATAATGAATGTTATACATTCGTTCACAACGAGTTCACACATTGAGTACAACGTTGTATAACATTGCATTATATAAAGCCTTAGCTATGGCAGGCCACCGCAGTTTGGAGAACGGGATAAAAATCGCAAAGCAAAACAGCGGGCATAAGCATTAAACATGAATTTTTATAACTAAATATGAGGTATAGTATCTCATGCGTAATAAACATGGAGGTGCATTTATCTCGCATTTCCGAAGTTTCTTCACGTTTTTTTTGATAGATTTTCATTCTGTGACAAATTGAGGCGTCTGGAAAATCCGAAAATCTATTGCAACAACATCTGATATGTATAGAAAAATCATAATATATATACATGTTTCCGTTGATATGCATAGAAATAACAGCTTTGCTATATATGTACATACTTGATACTCGAAATCTATCATGATGAATACTCCCTTAGCACCGCTTCCTCCATTATGCATTGATCTACTGGAATCTACGACCATACTGAAGAAAGCAGCGTCAGCTCATCGATACCTTGCTGAACTCAAAGGAGTTTCAAGCTCAATCCCCAATGAGGAAATTCTTATTAACACGCTTTCTCTTCAAGAGGCTAAGGATAGTTCCGCAATAGAAAGCATCATCACGACCAATGACGAACTGTTCAAAGATGAACTGTTTCCGGAATTCGCTACCAGCTCAGCAGCTAAAGAGGTCAGAAATTACGTTGCCGCCCTTCGCACCGGATTGAGCAATGTTGTTCATAAGCGCCTGCTAACAACAAACATCATACTGGATATTCACGCCGAACTGGAAAAGAATCGGGCAGGATTCCGCAAGCTGCCGGGCACCGAACTAAAAAATGAGCAGAGCGGAGAAACCATTTATACGCCGCCGCAGGAATACGATACCATCGTCCGGCTGATGAGCAACCTTGAACTATTCATCAACGACGATACCTTGTTGGACATTGACCCACTGGTCAAAATGGCGATTATCCATTACCAGTTTGAAAGCATCCATCCATTCTACGACGGTAATGGTCGAACGGGCAGAATCATCAACGTTCTCTATCTGGTGCTGAAAGGGCTTCTGGATATTCCTGCGCTTTATCTCAGCCGATACATCATCCGTACGAAACTGGATTATTACCGGCTGCTGCAAGAGGTGCGGGATAAAGGGGATTGGGGGAATTGGATTCTGTATATTTTAACAGGTATCGAACAGACCTCCCGTCAGACAATCCGCATGGTGCAGGAGATTAAAGATGCGCTGATGCAATACAAACATCGCATTCGAGCAGCATATAAATTCTACAGCCAGGACTTGATTAACAATCTTTTTTTTCACCCTTATACTAAAATTGAGTTTGTAGAGCGTGATTTAAAGGTAAGCCGCCTCACGGCAACCAAATATCTCGACATTCTTGCCCGTGATGGTTTTTTGAAAAAAGCAAAAATCGGCCGCTCCAATTACTACATCAACATTGCTCTGTTCGGAATCCTATCCAAGGAGGATAACGATCTATAAGACAGCAAGCATTACTGTTGGCATATACATCGCAAAATCATTGGAAATACATTGGAATCACAAGTAATATCAAAACAACGCGTAGCAGATCATGGTGAGGTGTTGACCGGTAAACGTGAGGTCAAAGCCATGCTTGATTTGGTTAAACAAGAGACTGAGCGGATTGATTCTCGGTTCCTTGAACCTGCGTGTGGTACAGGAAATTTTCTTACTGAAGTTTTACAGCGTAAACTGAAGGTTGTAGAATGTCGATATAGCAAGAATCAGATAGAGTATGAACGTTATGCTATCCTTGCTATCTCTTCTATTTACGGTATAGACATTCTTGAAGACAATGTCAAGGAATGCCGGATGCGGTTATTCGGTGACTTTGACTGGAATTACAGCCTCCTTTTCAAAAAGACGGCAAAAAACGAATGTCGGCATGCCGCTCAATATATTCTTGAACGCAATATCGTTCAGGGTGATGCACTCACTCTGAAAACATGTGGTGCTATGCCAATGCCAATAGTGTTTTCAGAATGGTCTCCGGTAAATGGAAGTATGATCAAGCGGCGAGTCTTTGTCTTCAAGAGCTTGATGGAACACGTAAACCCTCAAGAGGTTCCCATGTTTTCGGATCAAGGAAACGATATTTACATTCCTACTCCCATAAAAGAGTACCCCTTAATTCACTTTCTGAAGGTTGCCGATGCTGAACAGTAATACGTACAACCCGGACGTTTTGACCTGCCTTGCCAATTTGAGCAACGATGAGGTCTTTACGCCTCCACAGTTAGCGAACCAAATACTTGATGTATTGCCAGCCAGCATCTGGCACGATAAAACTGCCACATTCCTTGATCCTGTCTGCAAATCCGGTGTTTTCCTTCGAGAGATTGCGAAACGGTTGATGGTGGGGCTTGAGGGAGAAATACCTGACCGGCAAACGAGAAGCAATCACATTTTCAAAAACCAGATTTTCGGTATTGCCATTACCGAGATTACATCAATGCTTTCCCGCAGGTCGGTGTATTGCTCAAAAACAGCGAACGGTAAGTATTCTGTATGTGAGTCCTTTGGCAATGAACAGGGGAACATTCGTTTTATGCGTATTAATCATAACTGGAATAACGGAAAATGTATTTTTTGCGGGGCAAGCCAGCAAGAATATGACCGCGGTGAAAAACTGGAAACCCATGCATATCAATTTATCCACACTGACCATCCTGATGCGTTATTCAATATGAAATTTGATGTTATTATTGGCAATCCGCCATATCAGTTAAGCGATGGTGGCCATGGCAGAAGTGCGTCACCCATTTATCACCGCTTTGTTCAACAAGCAAAAAAATTGGAGCCTCGTTATCTCACCATGATTATCCCATCTCGCTGGTTTGCGGGCGGGAAAGGGTTGGATGATTTCAGGACGGAAATGCTTAGTGACTCAAGAATCAGAAAAATTGTTGATTTTGAAAACAGTGCTGAAATTTTTCCTGGTGTAGATATCGCTGGTGGAATTTGTTATTTCCTTTGGGAAAAAGATTCAAACGGACCATGCGAGATAACTAATTTCCATAAAAGCGAGAGTGTTGTTTCAGTTAGGCAGCTTAACGAATTTAAAACGTTTATCCGGCATAGTTGTGCGGTTCCGATCATACGCAAAGTTCTCAATAAAAATGAAAATGCTGGTAGGCATCTAAGTGATTTAGTATCATCACGTAAGCCGTTCGGATTACCAACAAATTATACTCCGAAGGGTAGCGGAGTGCCTTGCTGGTTCATACAAAAGATTGGATTGCGGTATGCGAATGAAGCGGATGTCAAAGACACCAATTGTTTGCTTGATAAATGGAAACTATTGATTCCAAAAGCTCCTATTGCTGGGCAAACTGACTTCTCAAAGCCAGTAAGGTTCTATTATGATGGAAACACAAGAATAGCTAAACCAAGTGAATGCTGTACCGAGTCGTGGATAGTAGCATGTGCTTTTCCGACCAAAGAGGAAGTAATATCGTTTAAATCATACCTTTTAACAAAAGTAGTTCGATTCCTTTTACTGCAAACAGTAATCTCTCAGGATGTTACGAAACAGAATTTTTGTTTTGTTCCAGATTTAGGAAAATACGAAAGCGAATATACCGATGAGATGTTGATAAAAAGATGGAGCCTTAGTAAAGAGGAATGGGAATTTATTGACTCTAAAATATCGTAAGAATTAACAATGAGTGATCCATTTTTTCCCCAGCGTCCAGATTCAAAGCCAACGATCTATGCTTACGAGGACACCAATCCTCAATACAAAGGCTTACTCAAAGTAGGTTATACTGCTGTAGATGCTCAAGCGCGGGTGGCGCAACAGTATCCGACACTCCGACCAGGCAGCCTTCCTTACCGCATTGTATTCGAAGAATCAGCCATGCGCAACGATGGCGGAGCCTTCACCGACCGAGAGGTTCATCGTCGGTTGAGGAACAGTGGAATAAAAAATCCAAATGGTGAATGGTTCAAGTGCTCAGTACATGAAGTTAAGGCTGCGGTAATTGCCGTTCGAGATAGAACAATGAATGAAGAGAACCGTTCACTCGATTTCAAAATGCGGCCAGAGCAGGTGGAGGCTGTGGAAAAAACTGCCGCCTACTTCAACAGTTGCAGAAAAGAAAACGTTGACAAGGCTTATCACTTTCTCTGGAATGCAAAAATGCGGTTTGGGAAAACATTTGCGGCATATCAGCTTGCAAAAAAGATGGGTTGGACAAAAGTGCTGGTGCTGACTTTTAAACCAGCTGTACAGGGTGCATGGGAAAATGATTTGAAACATCACATTGATTTTGAGGGATGGCAATTTATTTCTCCCGGTGGGCTTGCGTATGAAGAGGCTGATAAGAAAAGACCAATTCTCTGCTTCGGCTCATTTCAGGATTATCTGGGCAAGAACAAAAGCACTGGTGGCCTAAAAGCCAAGAATGAGTGGGTGCATACCACCAACTGGGACTGTGTGATTCTTGACGAATATCATTACGGAGCATGGCGTGATAACGCTAAAGAGCTGTTTGAGGCTGAAGACAAAAAAGAGATAGAGTTTGGTGAGGGCGTTGGTATTGAGATCTTTGAAGAGGAGATTATGCCGATTACAACCAACACTTATCTCTACCTTTCAGGTACTCCGTTCAGGGCCATTGCGTCCGGTGAGTTTATTGAAGACCAGATTTTCAACTGGACATATTCGGATGAGCAGCGAGCTAAACGGGACTGGAAGGGGCAACAACACACCCCCTATGCAGCATTGCCACGGATGGTGCTACTGACCTATCAAATGCCGGACTCGATCCGTGACATTGCTATGCAGGGCGAGTTCAACGAGTTTGA
Organism: Chlorobiaceae bacterium; assembly: GCA_037134935.1. Classification (GTDB taxonomy): domain Bacteria; phylum Bacteroidota; class Chlorobiia; order Chlorobiales; family Chlorobiaceae; genus Chlorobium. Next base: position 143,292 of record JBAXLG010000001.1, read on the forward strand.
CCTGAATATTTTTTTCTCAGCGAAAGGCACTGCCGAAAGCGCAAAATTCACCTTTCACAATGAGGTACAGAAGTGGCTTGATTTAATCCGCGGTGCTTTTCTTGAGACTACTCTTGATAACCTGAAATTGGGTGCTAAAAAACCACCTATGCCTTTTTCTGATACCCGTTTGTTGCATGTTTTATCGCATACATTCTGGTTCCTGCCAAGTGTTGCCTCTTGCCATGCAATGCGAAATCTTATTGCTGAAAAACAGAACAAGTTTTATCACGATTATAGAATAGTTGTTGCAGCGGGCAACAGTGCGGGCATTGGTGTAGCTGCATTATCACCAGTTTTAAGTGAAATGGATAATCCATTAGTAACAAAAACGATAACACTCTCTTGCGGCAAGCTGACCACTGGGGTTACGGTGAAACCGTGGGCTGGAATTTTCATGCTTAGAAATTCATCAAGTCCAGAAACTTATTTTCAGGCGGCATTTCGTGTTCAGTCCCCATGGGCCATTACTAATCCTGACACTATTAGCCCGAATAATGAGGAAATCATTAAAAAAGAGTGCTATGTTTTTGACTTTGCTCCAAACAGGGCTTTACGGCAGATTGCAGATTACAGTTGTCGGTTGAATGTTGGTGAATCAAACCCAGAAAAAAAGGTGGAAGAGTTCATAAGCTTCTTACCCGTTCTGGCTTATGACGGCAGTTCCATGAAGCAGATTGATGCTGCAGGTATTCTTGATATGGCAATGAGCGGAACCACAGCAACCCTTTTGGCGCGGCGCTGGGAAAGTGCATTGCTGGTGAATGTTGACAACAACACTCTTCAGCGACTTATGGACAATCCTGATGCCATGAACGCGCTAATGAGTATTGAAGGATTCCGCACTCTGAATCAGGATATTGAAACAATTATCAACAAATCGGAGGCTGTAAAAAAGGTAAAGAAAGAGGCTAATGAAAAGGAAATAACGTTAGAAGAGAAAAATCAGCTTTCAGAAGAGGAGAAAGAATATAAAAGTAAACGTAAGATGATTCAGGAAAAACTCATAAAATTTGCCACCCGTGTGCCGATTTTCATGTACTTGACGGATTATCGTGAACGTACCCTAAAGGATGTAATCAGGCGGCTTGAGCCTGAGCTTTTCAAGAAAGTTACAGGTTTAAGTGTAAAGGATTTTGAACTTCTTGTCAGTCTTGGCGTATTTAACAGCGCCTTGATGAACGACGCTGTTTATAAGTTCAAACGGTATGAGGATGCGAGCCTCTCATACACAGGGATAAACAGGCATGAGGGAGAGAACATTGGTTTGTTTGAAACCGTATTGTCATCAGAAGATTACCAAATGACTTTTGAAAATCTTGATGGGTGATAATGAACAACATCATTTTTCTCTGCATTTACGCAATGCTGCGTCAAGCATTATAACAAACATTGACGTTACTTATCCTTCATGGCCTGCAGTCAAGCTGAGCGGCTCCTTACTCTCCGGCGCCACTTCATGAAAAAGCCGGTAATATTCAGAATTTGCTGCTTTCTCTTCTCTCTTTAATGCCTCAGCTCTCTCTCGCGCTGCCCGTATCCTGTCATACTGTGCGGCTTGTTCGAAAGCCTTGCGTACATCAACCACCTCAACCTTTGCTGATTGGACGTGCCCCCGTTTATAAGACCACTTCTTCTTGGTAAAAATCCTTTTGCTTA
>JBAXLG010000002.1:0-110204 GCA_037134935.1 Chlorobiaceae bacterium
TCACCGGACAGCATAACCTGATAACAAACAAGCAGGTAACTCAAGACGAAAAAATCGAATTGATCACCGAGAAATCGAAAGCAAACTACCCGAAAATACTTCGTCTGGTCTGTTATACGGATCCAGAAACCGCAATATCCTATAAGTTCATCACCACCAACATGAAACTAGCGGCTACGACCATTGCAGCCATCTACAAGTCACGCTGGCAGATTGAACTCTTTTTCAAATGGATTAAGCAAAACCTGAAAATCAAGTCATTTCTCGGAACAAGCCAGAATGCTGTATTGACACAGATATGGATAGCCATGTGCTATTATTTGCTGTTATCCTACATCAAATTTCAGACGAAATACCGTTACTCTTTAAAGGAATTGACCAGAATGATTGCTGCAGTTGTCATGGAGCATCGTTTGTTGATTGATATGTTATCTCTCAAAGAACAATCTCTCAAAAAAGTGAGGGATCCGGTCTCTCAGCTGGTGTTATTTTAACCGGACACTAATGGTCCGGTAATCTATGTCCTGACCATTTCTTCGTCAGCAATATTGAAGAGTGCCTGAAATGGGGGTTTTAGATGAATCTTGACCTTCTCGTTTCTGAAAGTGCTGGATTGTGTAACCGATGTTCACCACATATCAAGGGTGTTCTGGCCTTATGTGTTATCGATAACCTTATGGGTGTTACCACTCCAAAAAAAATTGGGCATATGCTCAAGTTTGCTGATATTGTCGTCATCACAAAAGGTGACATTGTATCACAGGCGGAACGTGAAGTTTTTGCTTTTCAAGTCAGGAAGGCAAATGCAAAGGCCAGAATCATGCACGTCAATGGTATTACAGGACAAGGCGCAAGTGAGCTGACAACGCTTTTTTTACAGGCGCCTGAAACAGAAACGCTTGATGGAGGAATATTGCGCTTTTCCATGCCTGCGGCACTTTGTTCTTACTGCCTTGGTGAAACCAGAATGGGCATGGAATATCAGCTTGGCAATGTAAAACGAATCAAAATGAGGCAGGAAAAATGATGAAGCATATTCTTGAAAAGGAAATCTGGATACTGAAATCAGAGTATCCTCAACTTGCAGATTTCTTCAGTGATTACGGCATCAGCTTTGATGAAGGAGGAACCGCTCTTGGAAAGTATCTGGAAAATTTTTCTGAAGAATTTTATGAAGATATTGGTATTGACCGTGAAAGACTGCTTGAAAATCTTGATGGATTTCTCCAACGGTTACATTTTTTGGATAACACAGCAACGCCATCAACTGTTTCTGAAATCACTATTATTGGCGGGTATGATAAAAATGGTAAACCAGAAGATGTTGAACTGACACTTCAGCGTGGCTCTGTCACAAGCATTGTTGGCCCTACCGGTTCAGGAAAAAGCCGTTTGCTTGCAGACATTGAATGGATGGCGCAGCATGATACACCGACTGGCAGGGTTATCCTTGTTAATGGCGGCAAACCTGATACTGAAATTCGTTTTTCTCTCGAATACAAACTTGTTGCACAGCTTTCCCAGAACATGAACTTCGTTATGGATACAACAGTCGCCGAGTTTGTTTCCATGCATGCCGAAAGCCGGATGATCAATAGTGTGGATACTTTTGTTGATGATATCATAACGCAGGCGAATCTCCTGGCAGGTGAATCGTTTACCGGTCAAACACCGGTTACGGCACTTTCTGGAGGACAATCAAGAGCACTCATGATTGCTGATACGGCATTTCTCAGTTCATCACATGTAGTGTTAATTGATGAAATTGAAAATGCCGGGATTGATCGTAAAGAAGCACTCTCTCTTTTGGTTAAGAAAGAAAAAATTGTTTTAATGGCAACCCATGATCCAATCCTTGCACTTATGGCAGAGCAACGCCTTATCATTAAAAATGGAGGGATTCACAAAATCATAGAAACAACAGCGCGAGAAAAAAGCACTCTTTCAAGCCTTGAGGAGTTTGATAACAAATTGCAGAGTTTGCGAACACGTCTTCGTTGTGGTGAGCTTATTGAGAGGTTATGACAATGTCCCGTTTTTTTCGCAAAGATTTCCTTGATACTGCATCTTTACGCCGTTTGTATTATGGCAACCTTGTCTTGCGTCGCCGGTTACCTCTATTTCTCAGCTTTGGGGTTATGACGGCCATTGCGTTGCTGCTGTTTTTCTGGCTTGTTACAACCCACCTTGATTTCCTTGTTTCCCAAGGTAGATTGTCGGGCAAATCAACCATAGGCGACTCTTATGAGATTGTTACAACCATGATATCGCTTGCTCCCCCACCGCCGCCATCAGCCTATGAACCAGTTGCAACATCGTTTTTAACACCAACACCAGTAATTCCTGCTTCCGTTGGAAAAGTGGTAAAGGTAAGCAGCCAAGAGGAGTCTACTCATGAGCAAAGTGCAGCAACACAGACTGAACTTAAAAAAGCTACCCAGAATCAGGAACGTGGAGCTGAAAATGGAAGAGGAGCTTCATCATCCGGTATTGACGGTTCGGGTGGTGATGGTGCAACAGTTGGGAGCTATGAAAGGATGCCTGCTTTTCTTGAACAGAAAAAACCTGCGTATCCGGAAACAGCAAGGATTGCTGGCATTACAGGAAAGATCTTTATCAAGGTGTTGATCGGAGAGGATGGGTATCCGCTCAAGGCTCTAATTGTGAAACGACTTCCGGAGGGATGCACGGTTTTTGATAGTACCGTGCTGAAATCAGTAATGGAATCAAAATATTACCCGGCAATTCAGAACGGTTACGCTGTAAGGGCATGGTGTATAATCCCGATCAGTTTCAAACTCAATTAAGCTTGTTAAGCTTTTTCCTAATTTTTGGATTTGACCCTATTACATCATCCCAATGAATTTTTTGTAATTTGTGCCTAAACAGGCTTCCTTTAGCCTTTGATCAACGGCTTCACTAAAAACAATTTTCCGATATTTTGCAGAGCATACAAAATGATAGAGCAATACCGAAACGTTGTGTGATTTATGGATATATGCACTTTGCGACATTCCATAATATAGAATACTATCGCAGCAAGCGGTGAGGCATTTAACCCTTAGAGAGTAAAATTAGCCCACAACAGCACAACATCTCCTTTTTTATGACCGAATAGAAAAGGAAACTCATGTGTTCGAATAAAACCCCAATCTTTCAATTAAGCTCTGGTTCGCACATTTTTGGCCCTTTAACAAAACTCTTGGCATATTTTTCACCCGCGACAAATCCTTCTATAAATATGATCTCGGCAAACTCTTCGAGCTTCATACCCAAATCAATCTCCTGACTGAGATAAGTCTCTATTTTATGCGGCTTCATACTCTGATTCATCCTTTTCACATATGAAGTCCATGCCTTCTTGACTACCAGCATCCACAAAATTCTTGACATGGCTATTTTGGTTAAACAGTTTTTTCAAATCCAATTAATAATCTCAAACCTCATTCATGTTAGCATTATTATACTTCAACATCTTTTCTTTAAAAGAGCTCAGGACAGATGTCATCGCAGCAAAACCGGCACATGTAATAACCGCACCGCTTAAAACATAAATAATAAGAGGTAATCCTATCAGTGGCGCCATCATGGCTAACCCTTTTACTCCATCGGGAGGAAACTTTTATTGGTAAAGTATCTGTACCTGACATGGAGCGGTATGATTTTAGTGATGAAAATAATCATGAAAGCACTTCACTCCATGATTTAATAGTGCTTTCATGATAGCTGCAGGATTTACTTTTTCGGAGCGATCGCTGATGAAACGTTTTGCACTGCCTGGTTCAAAGCATTGACAACGCCCCCCGCAAGTTCGACGGCACTCTTGGTCAATGGTTCAACTGCTGAAGTTACTGATTTGATCCCGTTGGTAACCAGCTCAACCTGCATTTGACCAAGCTTCCCAACGCTCTCCATCAGCTTGTTGACAGCGCTCGTGAATTCACTGGATGTTTCCTTTGTCATAATAGTAATGTTTATAATTGATATAATTTTAAAACAGCATAACACAACCTTTTATAATATTATATCCCACTGAGCTCTCTTTTACACCTGTTAAGCAGTGTTCGAGATATACACCTCTACCTACAAGCTGAAATTAGCCTCCTTGCGCTGGATTCCGCTGTTTTCAAATGGCAAAACATTGGCCTATTTAGGGTCAAGATATCAGGAAAAAGACCTAAAGATCAAATCACAGACACGCCATCAAACCTACAAAAAATTATAAAAACTATTAATTACACATTAAGACTAACGGTAAGTAAAAAATCATATTTGTCAACTGTACACGCTATAATAATAATTATAATATTTATGTTAAATTTAAAAAAACTATTATAATTTGAAAAATGAAGATTTTATAAGGTTTATTCATGAGCACGGAAAACCTTGTACTTTGGCTCCTTAAGTAATTATATCAAAAAAAGATAAAGTTATTATGCCCTTCAACTGGCGAAAAGAGAAGTCGACAAAGCCACTTCCTAGGCCCCGTATTCCAATTAAAATAATTTCATTTGAAAAATCCGAAACACCTTCATCTCTCAATGAGAACATAGAGAACGCTGACATTCGGGAACATGAACGGATTAAAGTCATAGATGAATCAAACAAATACGATATTGATTTTGTGGAAGGTCATCCGCATGGCCCCTGCGGATTTACAACCTGCGTTCAAGACGGAGTTTTTCAATCATACAGCAATATCATTGAGCCCGAATCAACAGACTTAAATGAACAGTTACCAGCAGATGAATTTTTTCGTAGCGGAAAGCGGGAAGCTGACAGTCTCACAAATGAAGAGCGTCCAATAGTGCCTGACCAATGCATTAACGAACATGCACCAAACAATAATGATAATGTATCGCTTTGGAGCAACAGAAATAAGAAATGATTTGCATAATCAGAATCTTACGAATTCAACATCGGTTCGCCGATTAAAAATTTTGATTGCGTAATTGCATCCGGGATTTCAGTTTTATCCATCCGTATAGAGCAGACAAATATGCTGACCGACACACCAAAAACCTCCAAAGCTTCTTATAACGTAAACGATTCCGCTCCTGAATCTTTTGAACGGATCGTCTCGGAACAAAAAAACAAGAAAAAATGGCTTCTGATTCAGCCTAAAAGCCAAACAAGCATGATGGTCGATTCAGGCAGCGTCAGCATGCCCCTGAACCTGATCATGGTCGCCACGCTCGCCAGCAGCCTTTTCGATGTCACCCTTATCGACGAACGAATCGGAGATCAGGTTCCCGAAGATTTTTCCGGCTACGACATTGTAGCCATCACCTCTCGGACGCTCAACGCGAGCAAAGCTTACCGCATCGGCGACCGGGCGCTTTCACAGAAAAAGATTGTTCTTCTCGGTGGAGTCCATCCTACCATGCTGCACGACGAAGCCTCTCAGCACTGCACCAGCGTTATATATGGGGAAGTCGAATCAATCTGGAACGATCTGGCATCTGACATCATCCGCAGCTCTATGAAAAAAATCTATCGGGCTCAGGAACTGCGATCAATGACCACCATGCATTCTCCAGACTTCAGTTTTGCCCTGAACTCGAAAAACTCCAAACGCTATAGCCAGCGAATTCCTATCCTGGCCACGAAAGGTTGCCCCGTTGGATGCAATTTCTGCACCACGCCCACCGTCTACGGCAAGAGTTATCGGTACCGTGAGATAGACCTTGTTCTCGACGAAATGCGCTACCATCAGAAACGACTGGGCAAAAAGAGGGTAAATTTCTCATTTATGGACGACAACATCAGCTTCAGACCCCAGTACTTCACCGAACTGCTTGAGGAAATGGCTAAAATTGGGGTACGCTGGAACGCGAACATCTCCATGAACTTCCTGCATAAGCCTGAAATTGCCGAAATTGCCGGCCGGTCAGGATGCGAACTGATGAGTATCGGCTTTGAGTCGCTCAACCCTGATATTCTCAAAACCATTAACAAAGGAGCTAACCGCCTACAGAACTACTCGACTGTCGTCGACAACCTGCATAAAAATAATGTCGCCATCCAGGGATACTTCATGTTCGGTTTTGATGACGACTCAGACAAAAGCTTTCAGGCCACCTACGACTTCATCATGCAGAACAGGATTGAGTTCCCAGTCTTCTCCCTAGTAACCCCCTTCCCCGGTACACCCTACTATGAAGAAATGAAACCACGCATCCGTCACTTCAACTGGGATAAATATGACACTTATCACTACATGTTCGAGCCAAAAAAAATCTCTGGAGAAAAGCTGCTCAATAACTTTGTAAAGTTGCAACAGGAGGTCTACAAAGGACGTGCCATTCTGCAACGCATGCAGGGAAAGCCCCTCAACTGGGTCTGGCTGGCCAACCTTGCGATGAATAATTTCACAAGGAAACTCAAGCCCGAGGTATTTCACTGATAATAAGGAAAAGCAAAGCTCAACATCAATAAAACAATCTTGTTACTGATTCCCTGAAAGGGAATTAATGCAAAATCAGGAACAGTTTAGGAGAATATCTTATGTCAACAACAACCACACATGTTAAATTTATCGATAAAATCAAAGCGCATATTGAAATACTGGACCCGATAACGTGGGTCAGTGTCTATCCCTGCCTGACTGGAGGAGTCATGGCTTCCGGAGCCATGCATGCGACCATTCATGATTACTTGATGCTTTTTGCCCTGTTCATGATCTATGGCCCTCTTGGCACCGGCTTCAGCCAATCAGTCAACGATTATTACGACTTTGAGCTTGACATGATCAACGAACCTACCCGCCCAATCCCGTCCGGAAGGCTCACAAAAAAACAAGCCCTCTGGAACTGGACTATCGTACTCGCCGTTGCCATGCTTGCAGGTATCTGGCTCAGCATCCATATCGGAGGTTTCAGGGGATTGATTTTCTTAAGCTCACTCATGACAGGCCTTTTCCTTGGCTACATCTATTCGGCACCTCCACTCAAACTGAAAAAAAATATTCTTCTGTCAGCACCGGCGGTAGGAATATCCTATGGAGTAATAACCTGGCTTTCTGCCAACGCGTTTTTCAGCGAAATCAGAACGGAGGTAATCTGGCTTGCCGGTCTCAATTTTTTCATGGGCATGGCACTTATTATCATGAACGACTTCAAATCGCAGGAAGGTGATGCTCGAATCGGCATGAAGTCGCTAGCAGTCATGATTGGGCCAAAAAATACCTTCCTTGTTGCGTTTGTCATTGTCGATCTTGTGTTTGCTGTATTTGCAGGGCTCGCTTGGGCTTGGGGGTTTAACTACCTGATGTATTTCATCCTTCTGACGTTGGTAGTAGACATCGTTATTCAAGTGAAACTTTACCGCGACCCAGAGAATGGCCTCTCATTCATGCAAACGACGGTAGATGATAAATTCGGACATGTCAAGGGTAAAAGCGAAATCCATGAGCATAATGCGTTTCTCAGGTTCTCCATGATCAATAACATTCTGTTTCTCATCAATCAGTTGATTGTTTCCGCCTTGATTGGAATCAAATACATGTAAATCGAAACCATCGATTAAAAGCGCCGGTATTCGAAGACAACATGTCAAGATATCCAGATAAACGCTTTCCTGCTTTGGATGGGAAAGCGTTGTAATTCTAAATCGCAATCAAATAAGCCTTAATATTCTGTATATTTGCTTTAAAATAAAAGTTTTAAAGCAAATCATTTATGCGATCTTGATTGCAATATGGAATAAGAAATCAATATATCAATTACGATACTTTTCGTTTGCTGAAAAGCTATCCCCCATAACGCAAACAAGAGGCTCATTTCGTGCTATACTGAGTAAGAAAAAGCCCTAATAGAAGGAAAATAAACAGTTTTACTCATGAAATATTTTTTACAGGCTTATAGACTTCTTCTGTAAGTATCCAGTTTCTCGAATTTGTGTCTCGGAAAATTCTTGAACAACTCACAGTGCCTCGTTGTAGATTGTAATGTAGCTTGGAACTCCTTATATTGAAACAGCTTGATAATCAAAAAGGTTTATCCATTTTTATATAACCATTTTATTACTCGTTTTCAGGCCAGCTTGATTTTTTATATAATACTACTCCAATACAATCTACCGTATATGACAGAAAAAATAAACATTATTGTTGTTGAAGACGATAAAGATTTCCGTGAAAGCATGGGGGAATACCTTCAAATGGCGGGATTCAATGTTACCTGCGCAGCATCAGCATTAGAGTTCTATCAGAAAATTTCCACACAACAATTTTTTCTGGCCATTCTCGATATCGGTCTACCGGACCAAACTGGCATTATACTTGCCCAATACATTCGAACAAATACCGATATGCGCATTGTTATGCTCACTGCTATATCGTCTTTGGATAGCAAGGTCAAAGCTTACGAAGCAGGTGCCGACATTTACCTGGTCAAACCAATTGATTTTGCTGAATTGGTAGCCTCTATTTACAGTATTCTTGGACGTCTTGAGAAAAACAATTCGATAATCAAGCAACAAAACCATAATGAACCTACCCTGAACCAGGAACTGACACAATGGAGACTGCTCCGAAATGACTATACCCTCTTTACTCCACAAGGGAACAAAACAACACTTACCTTGAAGGAATTTGATTTATTCGAAAAACTGGCATGGTCTCCAAACACTCTCGTTAAACGGTGTGATCTTTTGAATACCCTTAATTATGAGGATGACGAACTTGGAAATCGTGCCCTTGACGCATTAATCCATCGTTTACGTCGTAAAAACGAGGTTCTTCTTTGCCGGATTCCTATTAAAACCTTTCATGGTACAGGTTACAGTTTTACTGAAATGATCCTTATTGAATGAGCTGTAAACTATCGCCGGATTTACGTTTAAGTTTTCACAAAGCCTTTATGAAACTGAAGCCGGGATCATTTCTACATCTTTATCTCTTTCCGTATCACTTTTATCAGCTGAAGGTAACATACTGTAGAGTGCTTTACCGGAAGATTTAAAAAACTGCTTACTGCCTTTCGGACCAAGTACCACCAGAGTCGCAGTCGCCAATCCTATACCACCAACAGCAATACCGTGTATAGCATGCAAAACCAAAGGAAACGCTAAAGGAAGAACAAGAACTGGAGCCAGTTGTAGAAAATCTGGAATACTTGCTGGCTTGGAAGGATTTACTACAACACTCTCTTGAGACATAGCAGATAATTTTGAAAAATGAATGCCTAATGGTGCAATATAACCGCATTACCTTCAAATGACGAGCTATTGATCAGCAAATCTGATTTATCTTATATTAGTAAATAATACTTTTCTACATGAATAGTAACTTCATAAAATTAATTATCCGAATGTTATTTCATTTTCATTATCACCGATTCCCCGTAACCGACAAATCTTATAGTTACCACAGAATTATAATCTGATAATTAACATTGCCAATGTTTAAGAATAATATTCCTTCAGAGAGCAACCAGGCCGATGATACGGTTTCCGCATTGCTTGAATCCCTTCCTGAAGAAGCCTTTCTCATGGATTCGACCGGCATAATACTCAATGCCAACAAATTATTTGCATCACATCACGGCAAGCATCCTCAAGATTGCATCGGTGTCAATGTCTATGAATTAATTTCAACTGTACTGAAAAGGCCAGAGATGGCTGCTCATCGAAAAAAAACGGTTGAAGAAGTTCTTCGAACCGGAAAGCAAGCTGTTTTTGAAAATTCTGGAGACAATCACAAACGAAGGTTCACCATTCATCCTGTCAGATCTTCTGAAGGAGAGATTACCAAACTGTTTATCACCATAAAGAAAATTTCATTTCAAAACCGTTTAACAAAAGAATCCAGGCAAGAACGTCTTATTAATAAAGCTTTTTTTGACGTTATACCAGGTTCCGCAATAATTATGGATTCTGATGGGCATGTTATGAGGTCGAACCAATATACGCGTGATCTCTTTTTTGGTAAAACTGCAAATGAAACTCAAGCTATTAATTTCTTTGAATTTGTCTCGACTGATGACATTGTTTCTTTAAGAGAATTATTCCAGAATATTCTGAATTTTGGTTTCGAAGAAAGTACTGAAATAAGAATCCATCCTCAAGGAGAGATTCATGATATATGGATGCTGATCCATGCAAAAAGGTTACTCATTAACGGTAAATACTGCATTGTGAGCATCGGTATTAATATCACCGAACGCAAACGGATAACGGCTGACCTCAATAATTACATTGCAAGGTTCAATTTCGCTTTGAATGCCGCTCATGCCGGTGTCTGGGAATGGAACTTGCAAACCAATGATCTGAACTGCTCAAAGGAAATATGCTCTTTGTATGGGTTGAAGCAGAGTGATGAAAAACCAAGGTTAACTCTTTTGGCAAATAACATTCATCCTGATGATCGCGAAATGGTACTCCAGACCGTTTCCCAAGCTATTCAGAACAAAGTAGCACTGGATATGGATTATCGTGTCTGTTACCCCGATGGCTCCACTCACTGGCTCATGTCCCGCGGGAAACCTGTATATAACAAAAACAGCTTTCCAACTCATTATATCGGAACGATAATCGATATCACTGAGCGCAAACAATTGGAGCTTGAGCTCAGTGAGAGCAAGATAAAATACAATTATGCGCTGGATGCTGCGAGTTCCGGTATCTGGGAATGGAATGTACAAACCGATGAACTGAGCTGGTCGGAACATGTATGGAAATTATACGGCTTGAACGTGAACAGTGTACCATTGAACAACCAGCTCTGTGTAGATACCATTCACCCCGATGACCGCGAAATGGCGTCATGGATCATACGTAACGCTGTAAGCAATAAAACTTCGGCATCTCTCGAATATCGCATCTGTCACCCGGATGGCTCCATTCGATGGCTCACATCCCGAGGCATGCCACTGCATGATGCCGAAGGGAAAGTAACCAGTTATATTGGAACGATACTCGACATTACCGAACGCAAACAGATAGAGATAGAACTCATTATAACCGAGCAAACAGTTTTAAGAAAGTTTGCAAACAGTTTTAAGAAAGTGGTGTAAATTTAAAGGGCATTTAAACGGCTTTTTAAGAGAGAATTTAAGGGTGGAAATTACGTCATCAACGTTTAACTTTACTGGCCTGTTAACCTTCTGATTTGGGCTTCTTTTGCTTTTGTCGCCTTTGCAATTTGGCTCATTCCATTCATCGTTATTTCATAGTTCAGCCGGTCGTCGATAAGGGATTTTGTTTGCTTGTTCAGGGCGGAAATTATGCCCTGTGTATCGAATATTTGGTTAGCCATCTGGGCTGATGCGCCGGCTTGGTAGAGGGCATTCAATCTCTGGTTTACCTGGTTGTATGGAACGATTTCTTCCCCCCCTTTCATCCTCACTAATTCAGGGCCTTTTTCACCTACCCATGCGTAGCCGGGAGGAGCGAACGGGGAGCCTTCAGCAAACCCGCCGAGTCCGATGAAGTTTAAAATACTGGTTGCCGCCGCTTCCGCTGCGAGCCGGAGCATATACTCAAGCATCATTTGTTCGAACGATTTTGCAACGGAACTCAGCACATCACCAAGACTCTGGCCACCCTGGATTATTGCGCTTGCAAGGGAAGCAGAAAAGAGGTCAACGGAACCGTCGAAAGCGTTTGTCAATGTCTTGTTGAATCCCTCTGCAAACTGGTCTAAGTCTTTCTGGTAGTCTTTTGAAAGATCAGTGAGCGTTTCAGGGTTATTCCTATGTTTAATACCATCACCCTTAACTTTCCCTGCTTTATACTCAGCATTCTGAAGTGTCTGCGGGACTTTTGAGAACTCCAACAAGTTGGAAGCTTCACCTTTTGTAAAACCGGCGTTTTCAAGGAATTTAGCGTTCTCATTGGAGAGCGCTTTGCCTTCCATGAGCTTCTTTTTGATGGCTTCAAGCTGGGATTTTACTTGATCGGTCAACGAGGTCTGTATAGATTCATCAATCTGTTTAACCAGTGCATCGTAACGCTCGCCAAGAGCACCAGAGTGGAGTTTTGTGATTGCTGCGGTGAAGTCGTCTTTGGTTTTGACAACCATTCCCTCAACATCGGAGATCATTGAAGAGTAGAGAGTACTTGTTTGTTCATCAATGTTTTTTTCATCTTCAACATACTGCTTCATCAAAGCTTTCTGCTCTTCTTCCAGTTTCTTTTCTAATGCAGTTCTTTCGGAAGCAAGTCGTTTTGACTCGGCCGCAGATTTCTTTGTGTTCTTTATTTCTTCTTTCTTCTGGTCAGAAAGATTGTACTGCATCTTGAGTGCTATATCATTTTTTTCCTGCTGATTTTTGGCATCAAACTCACTCATTTTGAGGTATTCGGTCATAAAACGAATATCCTCTTCAGCCCCAAGCGTCAACTTCCCTGCATAAATTTTCTTCGCGGTTAAAATATCCGCTTTTCTGTACTTCGCTTCGAGAGCGTTCAGGTTTTCATATGCTCCAGCAGTACCAAGATCGCTACTCAATCCCGCTTTGACCACGTCACCAAAATTCGGTGTCGCCTTTTTCCTTTCATCTGATCGTGTTTTTTCACCGTTCAGATAATTCATTTTTGCGATCAACTGATCCATCTCATATTTCAGCTTTTCAAGCCCAGAAGACCCATGTATTTTTATAGCAATATCAATGGAGGTGTAGTCTTTAACCGCTTCGAGACGCTTTTTCAAATTATCAACACTTTCCCCGCCGGCACTCATTGCTGAAACAATCTTTGGGCCAAACGCAATCCATAATGCTGTGGCGGCTGAGATAGCCATCATAATACCTGAAGGGCCAGTAAAGGCGGCAGTCAGTGCCTGTACTGCCGCTTTCGCTCCGCCTTCTTTCTGGGCCAGCCTGGTCCAGCTTTCCGCGAACACGTCGACGTTGTTGGCGACGCCCATGATGCCGTAGGGCATATCCTGAATGACTCTGTTGAGGTTCAGTGCGGTGTTCTGGGCTGCCTTGTTTGAACCGCTGAGCCTTTGCACCGGCTGTTCCAGCTCATTGATGGCGCGGCCGTAGAGTTTTGCTTTGGTTGTTGTTTCCTCGAAGGCTTTGCTGCCGACATCCATTCCGGAGAGCTGGGAGTCGAGCTCTGCTGCTTTGGCTTTCAGGGCTTCGAGGTCTCCTTGTGCGATCGAGGTGTCTCCCGTGATTTTTACAAGGAGTTCAAAAAGTTCGTTGGCCATAAATTTAATTGATAATTGATAATTGATAATGGATAATGAACAATGGTTGCCGAGTAGCGCAACGCGCGTATCGAGGCAAGAGAGGTAACGAGTTCATAGCTTATTTTCCGCTGATAATGTTTTGCAAAATGGAGAGTGAGCGCCACTCTTCGACTTGTTGTAAATTGGTGTTTAAAAGCTCTTTGAAAGTGCCGAATCCTTGCTGGGCGAGGCCGGCACAGAAGACTTTGTATTTTTCTGTAATGGTCAGCATTCGGAAGGTTTGTTCTTTGACCGAGCTGTACTCTTTCTGGATTTCGGAGGCGTGACGGTCGGAAACCCTTGCTGCTCCATCGGCTGCTGCGTAAGCTTTTGCGTTACATCGATCGTGCCGGCCAGCACATGAAAGTAGATAAAAAAACCCTGGAGGAGCGCTCCAAGCTCCACGCCTGTTATGGTGCTGAATATCCTCGCCGGATAAGGAACCTCCCGCAACACTTCGCGGCAGAAATGTTCAATCTTTGCTTTGTCGCCGTCGAAGCGCATAAGAAGCAAGTGCCTTACCCGTTTATCCGTCGACGGGTTACCTTCCCACATATCGAACCCGACAAGGTCGTTGAGCGCTTCCATACGGGAAACGGTCGGCTCGGCGAGATAGACTTCAGTGCCGGCGATGGTGAGCGGCCGCTGGATGAGGTTGAGGTAGTCGGTATGGGTTGGCATAATGGGTAATGGATAGTTGATAATTGATAATTGATAATGGGCAATGGATAATGGATAATGAACAACGGTTGCCGAGTAGTGCGGAGCACGTACCGAGGCAAGAGAGGCATCAGGTTGGCGTGTCGCCGTTTTTGGTTAAGTAAATCGTGTAGATACGGACATAGGGTTCAAGGCAGTAAAGTTTTAACGTGTGAGATCCTGTGCCAAGTGTTTTATCCGGCAACTGCACCCACTCGATCACTCTTCGGTTGTAGGTAAAGAATCTCGCCGCGGTGTCGGTATCAAATGCGTATGCAAATTCAGTATCCGCAGCTGATCGAATCTTGATGAATACTCTATACAGACCCGGGGATGTAATAAGAAACTCATAGGTGGCATAACCAGCATACGTTATGCCGAATTCATCATACCGCGCAGTTGTGCCGGAATTACCAAACCCAAGGTAATCGCCGACGACAACCCAGAACGTCGACCAGTATTCGACGCCGGCGGCTTTGCTCAGCACTCCGGTAATGGCAACAAGAGTCAGGTACCCTGTACCACCTGAACCGCCGCTGCTGTCCGGCTTGATCAGCGTGTTTTCAGTCAAGGCGATGCCGGTAATCGTTGTCCGACCCTGCGAAAGGTTTATCCGCATCGATGAGGGACGGAATGAGAGGCCATCGCCATAAGCGTCCGGCAACCGGTAAGCCTGATAAATCTGGTAATCAATACCGGCAACCTCAAGGGTCACCTGTTCACGGTCAGTCCGGAACAGAGAAAAATACCACGCTGCCTGGCTTACAATTGCAGAGCAATCGTTATTGAGATACCACGTTGTCCCCGTGGTGTACCACTGCTCTTCGGTACCGATATATTTTACACACTTAAGGTCTGAACCGTTGTGGGAGATGCCCGTCGACGGGGAGTAACCGAACCCTTCAACCCCGACACCGGCGGGAATCCTGCCCATAATCGGATTGTGCATGAACCGGACAATCTTTACCGGAGCAGTCTCTTCCTGCAGGGTATCCTGCCAGAGGCTGAACTCACTGTAATAGGAGGTGTAATGCGTTCCGGCGATGTCGTAACGGACAGTCCCGAAGGTGGTCACTCCCGGAACAAAAGCCATACCGGGCTGCACCGTATAACTTGTTTGCGGGTAGACACTTCCGCAGGCAACAAGGGAATTCGAGCGGTCAAGGTAGCCGGAAAAATCGACGCTGATAATATCCTGCTCATCGACGGCCGCCACATCCGTACCGCCATAACTGGGGATGACAAAACCCTCTCCGGTCGGAGCGATGCCCATAACGGCGCCAATCTCCCTGCAGAGGTTTGAGAGCACATCCACTAAAGAGTTGGCTCCTACTCCGCTGTAACTGCCGGTCTGGCACAGGATAGGTTTGTAGATCAAGAGCCGGTCAAAAACGATATTCGGAGCAGCCGAAGCAAGCCACGTGTCGAACGAGGTCGAGCCGTCGAACCCGTAAGCGCCCGACGTGGCATAACTGCCAAGAGCGAGGCCGGTATTTGCAAGAACGACACAGGAAAAGAGCCGGTTGAAATTACCGAAGCGCACCGACGTTGCACCAAAAAAAGTAAGCAGCTGCGTGATCACGTAGTTGAGGCGCAACCAGTCCGCCGCCGCCGTACCGGTATCACCACCAACGACATCACGAAAAATCAACTGGAAGAGTTCCGGATCCACAATACCTTCATTGGTTTTAAAACTCCTGTCCGGGCGAAGGAAAGGAGCGAAATCGGCGTAGAGGAGTTTCTCGGCAAAACTGTACCGGACAGACTTCCGGTCAATCTTGCCATTGAAATAGTCTTGAGCATCAACAATGATCCGGACACTCAACACCGCGTCGCGAAAATATTGCATTGCAAGCGTATCGTCACCAAGAACAGCAAAACAGATGGTTGTTTTTGACGGCATGAAGTAGCCGTAATCGCCATCGGCATACTCTTTTTCAATTCCTGCCTCAATAACGATATCCTCTTGAGAGGCAATATCGAAGCGGTTCAGAAAGACAGACGAGTCAAGGTCACCATAAACGGCCAGCTCATCCAGCTCCAGCCGGATTTCAGCAAGAGCTGAACCGTTGTCGAGGTAAAAGGAGTACCCCTCTACCAGCTCTCCGGAGAGAGCGCCAAACCCTGCTGCAATTCCGGAGATATCAATCATTGATTCTCATTTTAAGCGCTCCGGCAATAAATCGCGGGATTATCCCGACAGCGTAGGAAAAAGGGGCTAACAGTTCCGCACTGCCGATAAAGTTGCCGCCTGAAGAGGCATCCCATACCGAGAAATAGGTTACCGTTCCAAGTGCCGCCGTAGCAGCACCGAACGTAATCGCCGAAGTATTCTGGGCATCATCGCCCGAAAGGGTGAATGTCCCTGATACAGGTAGATAGCCGCTGCCCGATGCGATCGCGTTCGCTGTGCCGGCTGGACCCGGGTTACCGGTATGGAGCTTCACCCAGTAAGTGGTCGCCGGTGTATATGCCGCACCGCAGAGGAACCAGCCGAGGAGCTTTTGTTTGGTGAAGGAGGAGAACATAATGGACAATGGACAATGGATAATGGATAATTGATGCTTCGATACGCGCTTTGCGCTACTCAGCAACCATGTTTTTTTGTGGCCACATCAGCTTCGGTTGCCGAGTAGTGCGGAGCACGTACCGAGGCAAGAGAGGCATCAGGTTGCCCAGACGCTTTGTTTATATTTATCGACAACTTCAAGCACAATATTCCTGCCCTGTAAGAGGCTGTCGATACGTTCTTCCATCAGATCAGCGCTGTTCGTACAGGTCACCTGCCTGTATGAGCCGTAACCGCCGGCATCGTCATAAAAATTATAGGCACTGACATACTTGTACTCATTGGTCAGCCAACCTTCGAACAAGATCCCGAATCCATCACGCAGCTGGAGTTCGGTCGGGGCAATGGTAATGGTTGCTTTGCGCTTGAAACCGTGAACCCGCTCGACGTCGGTATATAAACCGTTTCGGTACGGGAGCTTGAGAACCTGAAAACCGACACGGCATTCAACAATAGTTGCATCAAACCGGTAAGTATTGCCGTCGTTACAACCAAAACTGACAACCGTTTCCGGTATCACATTTCCTGTGGAAGTCTTGAACTGCTGTACAGTAAGCTTCAACTTCTGCACGCCCTCGGTCACATTGTAACTGAGCTGCAGGCGGGTGTTGAGGAAGGTTAGTATTGAGGCGCTCTCACCCGGTAAACCAAAGGTAAACTCAACATCGACAGCTGAAAAAGCATAGAGCGCAGCCATTTGCACAAAGGTGAACCGGACAAGATCGGCAATAACCTCCTCACGCTCGCCATAGGGCACAACATGCCCGCTCTGATGGGTATAGGTGAGCTGTGAATCGGTATAGGTTGCCGGCTCAAACTGGTACGACTCAAAGGTCTGCAAATCCGATGAGGAAAAACTCAACCCTGCAGTATCAATCCGTATTTTCCGGATAGGCATAAGTGTAATCATACAATCACCATCCTTGCCTGCATCTGTGCAACGCTCAGCTGTTTTTCGAGGATAATCTTTATTTTTCCGGCTCCAAACCCGGGAAGCAGCTGCATATAATAAGCAAGGTACGTGCGCTCTTCGGTGCCGCTCCCTTCATCCGCTGCAAGTGTGCGGGAAATCTTGATATCGTGCTCGCCGTCCTGAAGTGTGGTGAGTGCCGCCAGCTCATACGTTGAGGTCTGCAGCCAGCTTATTTCAATCCGGTCATTGTACCCGATCACCATCCGGCCACCGATCGCATTTTTTACCGTGATAGCCGCCGGCTCATCGCTCTCGATGCGGCAGTATCCGATATCGACGTAGCTCCCTGATCCAGCTGCACGGAGCGAAACCTTTCCCTCCCGCTGGGGGATGATGCGGCTTGAGCGGCGGAGCAGGTTATCGTAAATGGACATGGGTTAAGGGATAATGGATAATGGATAATTAATAATTTCACGCTTGCGGTTCCTGCTGTTGTCGCTCCTCTTGCGCTGCACGTTCAAGAGCTTCCTGATAGTAGAGGCTCGCTGTCATTGCGTAGTAATCCATCGCAGTGAACCTGCCGACGACGTTACCATTTGCATCAAGCAATTGATAGACTTTATCCGGTACAAACGGGACATCAAGAGTACTTACCCCATCTTGCAGCGTTTTCGTATCATCAGGAAATCTTGTAACCAGCCCCTCATTAAAAAACATCCTTGGATTAGAGTCGTCATTGTAACCGCCGAAACTGGTTACTTTTTTCCAGCTTTCGATACTACCAGAAACCTCTCTGGAACGGTGACCTACAAGCGGTATCCTTGCCATTACTCACCCTCCTTAAGCAACGCCGTAACCGGCGGAACTTGCATTTCGGGCGCTTTTTGCAAAGCTGTCCACGCATCGAAAACCTCACTACATGGTTGCTTTGACAGGTATTGTATTAATCCGATTAAAAGTCGGCCATCAATGACATACTGCTTGTCAGTACTGATAATTCTTTGATTGTTATCCATAACTGTATTTTTAATGTTGTTACCAAGTTGCTATTGCTGCACGTTTCCATGTGTTCGTGGCCGTGCATATGTACAAGTAATTTGCGTCCCAGCAAATTTCACCCTGCTCGCCTGTATCTGTAGCGTTTATAGGTGTTTTTGCTGTGCTGAGTTGTAACCTGTTTGCCGCTGAAACAATTTTCCCGTCGTGGTCAACGCTGAATTTACTGACAGTATTGACCTGCGCATCAATAAGTAATTGTTTACCTGTGTTGATTAAGGTCTCTGTCCGGCTTATCAAAAAATCGGTGTTGCTACCAGAGCCGCTTGCCTGATTGTATGTGACTGCCAGATTGCATGGTATTGCGTTACCTGTTATGTTGGTAAAGTTCACGCCAAAAAGCTTCACACCTATGCCTCCAACTGCCCAGCTTACATTACCAAGCGCCAATGTTGTTCCTGTGCCGTAAGGAGCCACGCCGCCATTACCAATTCCTATCCCTCCAGACTGATTTATCGAGAATTTTGTTGATCCATTCAGTTGCAACTTGAACGCATCACCAGCATATCCCGTTGGAATGTTAATGATCGTGGCTCCTTGATCGGTGACGCTGAAGTGTGTCGCGCCAGCACTATCGTCCCCCTTGAAAACGTAGCTTGAACCATCAGCGGAGGCGGCTTTTACGTGGACTCGTGCGGTTGGTATCGTATGTGTAAATCCAACGTTGCCAGTGCTTCCTATAAGAATTGCATTGTTGTTACCATCTCCAATAATACCGTTCGTCTGATCGTGTTTCAGCCTGATAAATTTTCCAGTCGCTTGAGTTGCATCACCGGAAAAAACGACAAACTGCGGGTTTATGGAATCCGTACTCAAACTTGAATAAGCCACATCGACATTCGCAAGACTGGTAACAATAACTGCTAACTTCTGCACCCCTTGAGTGCCAACACTCAGATTTATAGCGTAGCCAAGCTGATTCTGGCTACCAGACGAAATCCGGCCTGTCTCATAGCCTTCCTCGCTGTAAGTGTTGTAAAAACTTATGAAATGATTATTAGTGTTGTTATTTGATGTTTCCGGACTAAATGTCAGTTGTGACGACGTGTTTGCACCAATAAGGGAAATTCTCCCACCATATAGTCGTAACCGATTTGTTGTTGCGGCATAAGTGAAATCAGTATCTTGAGCAAGCACACCGCCTGAGCCGACGAAAAGCATTCGGGAAACTAACGGACTGTTGCCGATTGTACCACCAATGCTCATGCCCGTTATGGCAATATCGCCACTGCCAAGCAGTGATGTGCTGTTGATAGTCTTGATGTTCGTCCCGCTGACCAAAGCAACCTGCAAACCGCTTAAATCCTGATCGCCGGTATTACTGCCTGAAAGAGTTGTAATTCCAAGCTTTGCTCTTATCGTGCTACCGGTTTCTGGATCAACTTCAGCCAACACGCCGCCAGTTCCAACAACAAGGATTTTGCCCGCTGTTGATCCGGCAATAATACCGCCGATCGACATGCCACCCGTAAATGCCGTCCCCGGTATACCGACTTTAAGCGGAGTGTCGCCTCTAAACGTGACTTTGATATTACTGGCCATCGCGCACCCCGACTCTTTTGGTTATGATGAAATTACCCGAATCGGAATTGCGCTCAAGTCCCGGGCCGACAATCTTCAGGTCATAGCGGTACGTACCGGGCTCAATATCGGTATCCGTTGTGGTGAGCACTGTTGAGTTTGTAAAATCCTTTTTGATGAGCGCATTATCATCGTTATCCGAATCATCATCCAGCTCCTTGACGGTAAAAAGAAGTACAGCACCAACAGGCAACGTATAGGCTGTGCCATCCTCATAAGCGAGGTCGGGAGGTGTCGCACTTCCCCAGGTGTTGCCTCTTGGTATGGTGATTGTTCCTGATGCCATTTCTTACTTATCAATTATCAATTGTCAATTATCATCTTCATTGTCGTTTCGATACGCGCTTTGCGCTACTCAACGACCGAAGCAGCTACTCAACGACCATATTTTTAACTCTTTCGGTTGCTGAGTAGCCAAAGGCGTACCGAAGCACCGAAGCTGCACGGTCACTGAGTAGGCTGCAAGGCCGATCGAAGTGTCAGACTGCCTGTATCACAAAGTTACCAGTAACAAACCCTGTACGCTTACTGATCGCCACCGTCACTGCTGCGTTATCAGCTGCGGCAACATAAGTCGGTACACCGGTCGATACGGCCAAGTCGGCAAGTTTAACGCTGCTGCCGAACTCCGGCTGCCAGTACAGTTTTTGCGATGCATTGACCGAGGTGAAGTAACTCTGTGCGTAAATGTCGCAGATGGTACGATAGGTGACAGTAAAAGCCACACTGTTCTCTTCAACCTGCGCAGTTACCGGATAAGTCGCATAATCGCCGCCGGCAGGAATCTTGACGTCTCCCGGGCTGAAAATGACTTTCGGGAAGACACGGTATTTGACCATTCCGTCATCACGCACGCTTTCACGATAGATCAAGAAGAACCGCTGTGTAAGGTTGTTGAGCAGGAAGGCTTCCGGATCCTGATTGAAAATCAAATCCACCGTTCCATCAAGCAGTAACGTTTTCTTTTTGAGGATTGAGTCGAGTTCGTCCTTTGCCGTCACGATTTTGAAAACCGGCTTGTAGGATTTTTCACCTGTTGAGCTTCCCAGCTTGTAGGCGCTTGTGGCGGCGAAGACTGCACCCGAGTTGTATGGATCGTACCCGCCGGCAGTGAAGGCGAGAGTATCCTGATTGACGGGCACAATTGCAGCATCGCTTTTCAGCGAGCTCATGAACCTTCCCGGCAGATCACCCCAGTTACTTGCTAATGTCAAAGCCATTTTAAAAGGTGTTTAAGTTGTTTTTAAATCTCTATGTTACGCTTGTTTCGCCCGTTGCTGTACGGCAAAG
Organism: Chlorobiaceae bacterium; assembly: GCA_037134935.1. Lineage (GTDB taxonomy): Bacteria > Bacteroidota > Chlorobiia > Chlorobiales > Chlorobiaceae > Chlorobium. Next base: position 21,286 of record JBAXLG010000002.1, read on the forward strand.
GTCTGCCCATACCACCAGACTCCGTTTTCGCGGGCGAGCAGCTGCTCACTCACGGCAAAAAACTGTTTGTTCCGATACTCAAGGCCAAGGACATGGTCACGGATGGTATCCATCAAGGCATACGCTCCGGTATGTGTGCGCAGATCGCGCGAAACTGTGACAACCTGAAACGACGCCCCAAGCATCTGGCGGACATATTCCGATCCATCCGGAGGCGTGAACTCTGCCCCTGCATAATGCACCAGAACGGCGGCCGTACCCTTGAGGACATAGTTGTCAACCTTGTCCGGATACGCTTCAACAAGCACGCCCGGCCCGGTGATGGCTGCCTGCAGTGCGGCAAGGAGCAGATTTTCAAGTTCAAGTATCATTGTGTCAATTATCAATTATCAATTGTCCTTTACCCTTTATCGCTTCCTGCAGCCTTTCCCTTGCCGCATCGTCAAACGACTCGATCAACGCAACTTCCTGATCGGTCAAATCACGGCCTGCGCTTTGCGCTTTTCCGATGATGTTCGAGACCGTCACCATCTGCCCGATCACCACACCGGAAAACTTTATCAGGTTGGCGAGAATTTCAAGTGCCCGTGTCATTGTATGGTTACTCCTTGTTTTTGCAGCATTACTTTAAGTTTATCGATCAGGTCAAGCGCCTGCGCCAGTTTGCCCTCGCCGAGGGAACCCGTGATTTTGCTGAGCAGCCGTGCATCCTTGAGGAGTGTCCGGATCTGGTCAGTCGTTGCGAGTACGTATTTTGCATCGTCGACCGAAATTATATCACTCACCAGTGCCGTTGTTGCCGCTTCGCGGAGTGCCGCATTTGCGGTCAAGGCATAAGCGTACTGCTGATCGAATGTTTTCGGTTTGGTTATTGTCAGCGATCCACACCCTGCGAGGGCGAGAATCCAGAAAAGCATGAATTTTTTTGCCATTATCGATTGTCCGTTATCAATTATTGATTTTTTGCCCTTTTAAACTGCCCACCAAAAGCCCAATTCCCTGTTAGAAACCCATTTAAAACCGTTTAACTTTTACAGAGCCATATCATTTTACCTTCCAGCCCTAAAAACCGCCGCCAAGGCGATTTCTTGCACTCGTAAAGTTTGCCGGAAACTTTGCCGGAGGGCTGATAAACTGAAATGTTTGAGGCCGGTCATTATCCACCACATCCTTTGCTGCATCGAGCACAATTTCACGACGCTGCATTGCCTGCATTCTTTTTACGGTACCTTTATACAGCTCAAGAATCTTGTCGGGAAGGTTTGCTCCGTCGCGCTGTTTGTAGAGCTGATAGTGCATCAACTCGGCAATGGTCTGCCGCAGAAGCGGTTCTACCGGATCTGCAAGCGGAACGCTGTAGATGCCCCTGAGGTATCCATGCAGCTCACCAAGAGCGGTTTCCTCGATGGAGTCAACAAGAGTATTGCTTACCAGTTTGGTTGCATACTCCCCGCTCGCTTCATCCTGCCCGCTTACCCAGGGGGCAAGCTGCTGCAGGATCGGAAGCGAGGTTTCGGCCACCAGATTGTTGAGTGTCAGGTACTGCATGGGTTATGCCAGTTTCGTACCGATGAGCGCCGAAATGCACTTGTTGTGGAACAGCGTAGGCACAAAATCACCCTCAAACGTCACTCTGTACTTTTCCGCTACTTTGCTCATGTAGGCATTGTAGCCGGTATTGGTACCAACGCTCACCTGATCGGCTTCGCCAAGACTGATGATGTAGACGCTGGAACACGTCGTGCTCGCGCCTTGGGTTTCAGTCCATGGAAGAATTTCCGTTCCCGATGCGTTACGACCCATAGGGATAATCGGAATGCCGTTATAGAACGGGATTTTGACGCCTACCTGCTTCTGGTCTTCCGGTACGGTGAACGCCTCTTTGTAGACGTTGGTAATACGTGAGACCAGTTTCGAGTTCATCAGGATCACCTGCGGCCCACCAAGGCAATAGGAGATGGCTACATCAAGCGCCTCGAAAAATGCTTGCTGCAAGGCTCTGTTCGCATCACTGTTCCCGGGAGGCATAGCTTGACCTGCTGCGGCAAGGGTTACTTTCTGCCCTGCCTGGCAGAGTGTTGCGATACCGTCCCACATGGATGTCGATACTGCTCCGGAAACAAACTTTTCAGCAAAGTTCCATGCCTGGTAACGGGCAAGGCTTTTGAGTGACCGCATGGCGAAATCATTCAAATCTTTTCCTCTGCGCTGTTCTGCCTGGTCAAGAGTTTTGCTGTCGCCGAAGATCTTCAGCGCCGGTGTTCCCCAATCCCCAGCCTCATTGCCCGCTGAAAAATCAGTACCCTTCACACGGCCGACACCTCCGGAAGCGTCCGAACCGCGCTGAACATAAGTTGCGTCACCAACCATATCGTAAAATTCAAGAAACTGGATCAAGGGGTGGCTCTGCATGAAGACCTCCACACCAACCCGCGTCATTTCCGGCATATAGGTATCTGATCCCGCCGGTACCCGTCCCGATATTGCATTAAGTTTCATCTGTTCTTTCCTCTTTGATTAATTATCAATTACCCATTATCAATTTTTCTTTCAGCCTTTTGCTTCGGTACGGCTTTCAGCCTACTCAGCAACCGGCATGTTTTGTTTGCTCCATCGGTTGCCTGCTCCATCGGTTGCCGAGTAGTGCGAAGCACGTATCGAGGCATTACCCTCCGGTCACCCTCGAAATCTCAGCCTTGAGCTTTTTATCCGCTGCAGTCACCTCGTCACCTTTCCCGGCACTGCCGAATGTTGCTACCGAACCATCGCCCGGCATCACAACAGGCATGGTGGCCAGCAAATCTTTTACCGGCTTCAATGGATCGACATCTGCACTGAACACGGCATCTTTCGGTACGAGACCCGCCGCGATTACTCGCAGGGTATCCCTGTTTTTATCGGTAATCTTTCCCTTATGCTCGGGAGCTGCAAAGAGTGCATCAATTTTTGCTGTTCTCCTGGCTTCAGCATCAGATGACACCAATCCCGCCAGCCGAGCGTTTTCAGCTTTAAGCTGTTCCATTTCCTGTTTTTCTGCGTCAGTCATAGCACCTGTATTTGTCGTTGTTGAAAAGCTTGCTGTTGTTTTATCAGTACAGTCATCTTCGGCCGGCGGTTTGAGGGCATCGACCGAGTACGTCGGCAAAGCCTTGTCTGCTGCATCAAGGCCGAACTTCTCGATCATCCAGTCCCGCAACCCGCGAAACAGCCCGCCGACAAGCGGCATACGCCATTCATCCGTACCAAAGAGCGCATCAGCTTCAAAGATTGCGTACTCCCATCCGGCTTCACCTTCGGCGGCAAAGCTTGCCGCATTGAGTTCCTCGACGGCGGCTTCGGTAACGAGCCCGACGTGGCGGATAATCATTTCAGGCATCTTGATTTTTACCGAGACTTTGTTGTATCCATCCTGCCTGTACCTGCTGAGAGCCTCAGTGCTGAACACTGCGGCTTGATCGTCGATTAAAATAGCCCGCCTGTCGCCCTCGCCCTGTCGGACGAGAGCGGAGCGAGCAAGGAGCCCCACCACGGGCAAATCGTTTTCCGGATGACCAATCACCAGCGGAATCTGTTCCGGACTGTTCTCCACGGAAGCCGTAAAGACCGCGTCGACATCCTCAGCAGTCCAGACCTTTTTCGGGTGCGGTGTCCGGTGTGTTCCGGATGCAAAGAGTTTCTTGAGTGCCATATCAACTGTCAATTATCAATTATCCCTTGTCCATTATTCAATTATCAATTGACAATGTTACCACTCTTACAGCCTCTTACTTTCCCCACAGGTTTGGGAAAATTGCGCGGGATGGTGATCTGTATATTCGTTCAGTGTGATAATTGATAATGGATAATTGACAGTTGACAATGGATAATTTTGGCTTCGGAAGCGCAAATGAGTTAGCCGCGCAATTGGGTATTGCAGTACTTCTCTTCTTCTCGCTGGTCGCCTTGGCTTTAATTATGCTGAAGAACATGAAGACTGAAGCTTTAAAGTGGGAGCAGCGGGAGAAAAACACTACCGCGGTCTACCAATCCATCATCAGTGAGATATCAAAAACAAGGGATAAAGACTTTGACCTGCTCAAGGGAGCCCTTGACGATAACCGAGATCAGATAAGCATTCTCCGCGGAGTGGTTGAACGGCTGAAGGCGATGCAGCATGAAAGCAATAACCACCGGAACACAAGCGAGCAGGCTTTTCGCGACCTCTTTACCAAAGTATCTGTAATCCTTGAAAACCGGTGCATCAACCACCTTAAACATCCAGCTGAAAAATGAGCTTTGATCTACGCATGAAACGAAAGGGTCAACTGCACACCATGCAGGAGAACCGAAGAAAAATAGTTACCGAGGCCGGTAATGCGCTTACCATTCTGCAGATGAAAGCAGACCCTTATGCAGAGCTGGAAAGCCTTGACACCAAAGCAATCAGGCAGGCGGCCGATGACCTTGACCTTGCAGTGGTAGAGATCCGCAAACTGACCGCGTCCATCAACGAGATTAACATCGAGCTTTATGGCTAAGAAAGCGGCACTCTATGCCGATGCCGAGCGGCTCTATGTGAATGACCAGCTCACGCTCGAAGCGATTGCCTCAAAGCTTGGGTGCGGTGTGCGAACGCTCACAAACTGGAAAGCCGAGGGTAACTGGGACAGCAAGCGGCAGGGGTTTATTGAGCTTGAGACCAGTCTGCATGGAGACCTTTACCGGCTGGCCCAGCTGCTCACCCGTAAGAACCTTTCATCCATCGAGGCAGGTGAGGCCGTCGATGCCCGCGCGATGAGTGTAGCTTTTCGAGCGATTGCCGTGGTGAAGAATACCGTAGAGTATGAGGATTCGGAGGTAACGCAAAAGCAGAAAGAGCCGAAGCGGGGACTCAGTGAAGAGACCATCCGGCAGATTGAAGAAGAAGTCCTTGGACTCCGCCGCCAATGAGCACACCGTCACTCAGCAAATACTTTCTGCCGTATCAGATTGCATGGCTTCTTGATGACAGCCCGTTCAAGATATGGGAGAAAACCCGCCGTGGAGGTATGACCTACGTCCAGAGCTATGAAGATGTGCGCGATGCCGTTGCCGGCCGTTGGGATGTTTGGTTTTCGTCAGCTGATGAAACTGCCGCCCGTGAGTATATCCTCTACTGTGAAAAGTGGGCGAAGCTGTTCAAAATGGCCGCAGAGCAGTTCAATGAGTCGGTGTTTGATGATACCGGGAAGCCGATTGCGGTGTTCAGTATCCGGTTCACGAACGGAAAGCGCATCACGGCACTGAGTTCTTCACCTTCACAGTTCCGGTCAAAAGGCGGCAAAGTTGTCCTGGACGAATTCGCCTGGCATAAAGATCAAGCCGGAATGTGGGCAGCTGCTGAACCGGTTACTACTTGGGGATTCCCTTTGCGTATCATTTCAACGCATAACGGCAAAGGGTGTGTGTTTTTCAAGCTTATCGACAAGGCTGCTGAAATCGGCGGTGTTGTGCACAAAACCAGCATTTACGATGCCGTCGAGCAGGGTCTTGTTGACAAGATCGTACAGCACAAAACGACCGAGTCCGAACGGACTGCATGGCTGGAAAGCAAACGGAAAAAGGTAGGGCCGACCGTCTGGGCACAGGAATATTGCTGTGAACCGATCGACGAGAGCACAGCATTCCTTTCGTACAATCTGATTGAGAGCTGCACGGAAAACGGCTTGCTGAAAGGGCTGCATGAGCTTCTGTATCCTTTTGTGCTGGGAATGGATATTGGCCGGTACCGGAACCTTTCTGTTATCTGGATCGCTGAGCTGATCGAGCGGCGACGGTATACCCGCATCATTGAGCCGATGGAGAAGACAGCGTTCCGGACGCAGTATAAAACGCTCTCGACCTTTCTTTCTCATCCGCTTTGTTACCGTGCCTGCATTGATAAAAAAGGGATGGGTGAACAGATGGCCGAGGATGCCCAGCAGGATTATGGTTCGTACCGTGTCGAGGCTGTCGAGTTCACCAACGCGAGCAAAAACGCGATGGCTGAAGGCATCAAAACCCAGATGGAAGACCGTGAATTTCTTATCCCGGGTGATGGAAAGCTGGCCGATACCATACGGGAGGATCTGCACAGTGTGCAGCAGGAAGTTTCGCCCGCCGGCAATATGCGCTTCAACGTCAATGAAAATGAGGAAAACCCGAACAGCCACGCAGATTACTTCTGGGCGGCGGCGCTCTGCAACAATGCAGCTGGGAACGACACTCTTGGAGTCCCGCAGGTGACAACGCTTTCCGAAGAGGCAAAACGGCAACGGGCAAGATACTCAGCACACATACGCAAACTTTTATCCGGATACAGGAGATCATAATGCTACTCGATGCAAAGGGACGCAAAATAACCAGCAAGGCGCAGCGCTTTATTGAGGTGGCCACTCGCCAGACGGCGAACGGTGAATTCATTGGTTCCATCAACCGGCTGCCGAATCCAAGTGTGATTCTTGCCTCACAGTTCGATACGCTCAACGTGTTCGACAAGGTGGCGGAGCAGATCGACATTGCCGCCGCCATCAACGATTACCGCGCAGGTGTGGCCAGCATGGAGTTCAACGTGCAGAGCAACCTCGACAAAAGCAAACGCGCTCAATTCTTCCTGGACTACCTCGACAGCATTGACCTGCCCGACATTATCGAGCAGGCGCTTGAAGCCCGTGATTACGGCTATGCGGTGCTGGAAATTACCCGATGGAAAGTGTTTCAGGGGAAAACGGTACCGGCTGTGCTTGAAAGCAAGCCGCAGCGGTGGTTTGGGTATGATCTGCTTGGGAATCTCCGGTTCTATACCAAGGAGCAGCCGGGCGAAGGTGCGGACGTGCAAGCCACATGGCCGAACAAGTTCGTCAATCCTCGCCACCGGGCGAGGTATGCCAATCCATACGGGAAAGGGCTTCTCGACCTGGCTTACTGGCATGCGGTCGGGCTGAATGGTAATTTCGAGTTCATGATGACCTTCCTTGAAGAGGATGGCCGCGACAAGTGGGTCGTCCGCCATCCGCGCAATGCCACCAGTGAGGAGATCAATAACGCGCTCAATATGGCTTTTGAGTTGCGCAATAACGGTGTTGCTGCTATTCCGGAGGGCAATGAGTTCGATAAAAAGGACGTGACCGGCCGGGCAAGCAGCAGTGATGCGTATACCAAGGCCGATGAGCTGCTCAGCCGTAAAATTCTCAAGCTTTGGTACGGTACTGACCTGATGATGCAGGTTGAGGGAAAAGGAGGCTATTCGAGCAGCCAGAGCGGGATCCAGCTGCGGGGAGAAGCGCTCAGCAGCGGCAAGCGGATTGTGCAGCAGGTTATTCATGAGTTGTTCCGTATCGTCGAGGAGCTGAACAGCCTGCCCGGAAGTGACGAGGAGACCATTACCTTTACCCTCAAGCACGAGGAAGAGATCAGCAAGGAAGAGGCGGAAAGGGATAATGTGTACGCCTCGATGCCCGGGTTTGTGCCGACACAGAAGTTCTTCCTGAACCGTGGCTTTCAGGAGGATGAGTTTGTGTTTACTGATCCGGCTTCCCTCGTTCCCTCGGTACAGCCTTCGGCTTACTCGGGAACCAAAATGCCTGGTGAGCAGGGGCAGGCGGCAAACTCGGGAACCAAACAGGCTGGGGAGCAGATGCAGCAAGCAACCTTCGGCGCTGATCCGCCGGTTGACTTGCTCAAAGCGTACGATCTGTTAAAAAAAAAGCCCTGACCGGCACTGCTGATGCTATTCTTGACCCTCAGCCTGATGATGAGTTTATCAATGCTTTTTCACAAGCTTTAACCTTTGAACTGAACAATGCCTGGAGTGATGGACGCGCAGATACTGACCGGCTTGCAAAGGAGGCTGATCCGGAGTTCGATGCGGCAACATTTGCCACAGAGATCACTATTCCGACAATCGGCGCAGGCGACCAGAGCGCTGCGGCTTTCCATGCGTTCAAGGGCTTTGCGGCCGCGCTTATTGAAGACCAGCGGGTCAGTGATGCGCTCAAGCAAAGCCTTACCGAGGCGTTGGCAAACGGCAGCGGCTTTGATGAGTGGAAAGGGTCAATCAATGAGGTGTTCGATAAACTTGGCGTCACACAGCTCTCTTCGTACCGGCTTGAAACGATCTACCGTACTGAAACCTCTCTCTCTTTTGCCGGTGCTCAGTTTGCGCGATTGCAGGAAGTCAAGACGAATTTTCCGTTCTGGGAGTACTCGGCAATCCTTGACCAGCGCACGCGGCCAAGCCACAGAGCGCTTGACGGGAGTATCTTTTTATCAACCGACAATCAGTTCTGGCCGCCTCTCGGGTTCCGGTGCCGATGCACGGTTATTCTTATCAGCAGGGCGCAGGCTTTGCGGAGAGGGATTACCAAGCCGGACACCATTACGCCGGAGATGCGCGGCAACCTGCAGAATGCCGAGTTCATCGGCGACAAGATTGTCACCTACAATAACTGGCTTAAAGAGCAGCAGAGAGGCATGAATGCCGCTGCACTGCAGCTTCTTCAACAGGCCTTTGAAAACCTTTTAAATGACCTTCAAAATGCAGAGTGAAAGCTGGGAAGTAATATGGAACAGACTGGTGAAACAGCTGAGCGTTGAGGAGCAGCGGGAATCGTGCATTGCGGATATCGGCGGCATTACTGATGCGGAGATTGCCAAAAACGCACAGGCTTTGCTCAACAAGGCTCCGGATGATATGGTTATTGCTGCCCTGAGGAAAATTGAGGGTATGAAGGGGAAGTGTTATGCGGCCGTCGTCGTTTCGGGAGTGAAGCCGCCGGCTTTTGTGGGCATACCGGAAACCTTGCTGTCGCAGGGTGCTACGGTTGAGGAGGTTGCGGTGTGGTACGATCAGATCATTAAAAACAGTTTTGCAAACGGTACCAAGTTTCAGCCGCTGCCAAGCCACGATGAGGCGTGGCAGACTTTTTACAGAGTGAGGACTGAGCTGACGCATAAGCAGCGTGCGGCCGAAAAGTGGCTGTACACGCTGAGCAAAGTTCCGTTGATGAATGATGCCGATATTGTTTTTGCGGCGCAAAACGGGTTCTGGTGCGACTTGACACTGACTATCAAACGGAGGCTGTTCAAGCTGCTTCCGGCGCTTACCCGCCTCGCCATCAGCAGCGCCAACCTCAGCACAACGCAGGCGATGCAGGCCGTGCAGGATTGTTATTATAAACCGGGCATTGATGCCTCGATTTGCGCAGAGCGCTACTCGGCAATCGATTCCGACGGCGTGGATCAGCGAGCAGCAAGGCAACCAAAGAGATAATTATCCCTTATTCATTGTCAATTATCCATTGTCAATTATCCCTTATGAGCGACAAACTTACCATCTCCCTTGAAGGGTTGCAGGCTTTTGAGGCTTCAATCAGTAACTTTGAAGAAAAGCTGCTCACTGTTGTTGAGAGTAAAACAACCAAAACGACCATCGGAGAGCTGTTGATTGCCCGTGCAAGGCGGACCATCAAGGAGGGTGGCATGGGACTTTCGCCCGCATGGAAGCCGATCAAGCAGCCGACCATTGACAAGCGATGGGAGCTTGAGCAGAAGAAAAAGCCGGCAAACAGGGTGAACAAGCAGGGGATTGTGAGTAATGCGCCTCTCCAGCGAACGGGATCAGGGTTGCAGAGCCTGAACTTTGCCATCACACCGCAGGGCCTTACTTTGAGCGCAATCAAGTACATGGGATGGCAACAGACCGGCACAAAGCCTTATACCATCTACCCGAAAACCAAACGGGCTCTCGTTGTTCCCGGACTTGGTGTGTTCAAGTTTGTGAACCATCCGGGCATTCCGGCAAGGCCGTTTTTTGTTGTGCTGCCTGAGGATGTTGAGGAGATCAAGGGGATTGTGCTTGAGGCGGTGCGGAAGGCATAAAAAAGCCCCGATTTCTCGGGGCTGTTGTGGTTACGTGAGCTGCTTGAGGGATTGGCCAAGTTCAAAGAAACAAAAACCCTCGCAAGAGCCATTTACCTTCTTTACTCCGCTGAACAACACCGAAATATTTCTCTCTTATCATTGCGCCGTATCCATTCTGAGCATCGACATAAGAGATGACACTATAAATATTTCCATTTTTCCCGACCGTCGTGTTCTCATCAGAGTATGATGCGAAGGTTGCTGTACTTGGCGTTTTTAACTTGCTTAAAGCATAAGCTTTAACGTTATCAAAAGCATCAGCTCTCTCTCCATTGAAAGGGAAAAACTTTCTCAACGACAAGAAAAATGGAGAGTTGTTCTGCGTTTTTTTGAAAACGACTCTCATTGAATCCCTATCATGTTGATAAATCTTAATCAACGGTTCAATCAAACTGGAACTTTTTTCCATAAACGCCTTCTGTTTTTTAAGCATTCTTAACTCAATTTTCAAGCGCTCCAGTTCACTATCTGCCCTATGTAAAGCAATTACATCTGCTGTTTCCTTGTATTGTGAGGAAGCATTAACCGACTGCATCAACTCCGAGTTGTATCGTTCGCATTGGAGGGAATCACTTAAGATTATGACCTTTATTTGCTGCCTTTTGTCAAACAATGCAGTTTCAGTATCAGTAAATTTCCACACAGGGTATAATGCTCCAATCAAAAAAAATACCGCTAATACTGCGAATAAGACCCATTTTCTCTTCATGGTGATTCTCCTTTTTGTTTTTCACCCGAACAGCGATTGCTGAAACCGCTCTTCGGACTTTGGTTTGTTGTACATCGCCTTCACATAATTATTGATGGTACTGGTTGACACGCCAAGTTCAAGGGCAAGATCGTTGTGGTTGTTGCCGGTGAAGTAGGTTTCCACATGCCATTTCCGGTACGCTGTCGATTTTGGAATATAGAGTTTCAGCCCGCCAAGTTTGAGCATCATTTTGCGGGCAACTTCCGGCCCAAGCTCATACGCTACAAGCTGCATGTCGCCTTTTGGGATGCCTGCATACTGGTTTTGTGGCTTTCGTGGTTTCACGGTTTTTGTGTTTGCATTGCCTGCAAGACCTTGACTATTCGCCCTACCATTTCGCGCTCGATGTGCTCGACCGAGATCCTGTTAAACTTCTTTTTCAGAAAGACCAAAAAGGCTGCATCACGCTTTGCCCGTGTCGGCTGCACGGATACCTCTGCCCACATGGCGGCAAGCATGTTGAGCTGCTTTTGTGTTGCCATCCCGAGCCGGTATTTCGGTTCTGGTGGGTGCTTCGATACGCGCTTTGCGCTACTCAGCAACCCATTATTGTTCACGAGTTTTTGCAGGAATGATATAACCTTGTGTGCATCGGTAATGGTCAACTCTTTGCAGCTGCTTGCACCATATCCGGAGAGCAAAGCCCGGTAATTACCGTCATCCATGCCAGCAAGCCGCTGCAGTGTCTTTATCCGTTGCACCATCATCGGCGGCAGTGTTATTTTTTTCAGTTCAGGCATCGTTAAAACAGATCAAGTTGTTTCTTGTTCTTATACTCGTTAAGCCGCCTTTCTGCTGCTGCTAAGCATTGCTTTACATAGGACAGCTCTTTTCTGGAATAATCGTCAAGAGTAGAAACCCATAACCTTGAGTAAAACACATACCTGCGCTCGTACCCGTCAATCACAGCCGTAGCGATGAAGTTTCTTACTGCATCATCCCCAATCGGGCAGGTCTGGATATATTCCAAGGAATAGTTCATGACGTTTGCTCTTTTTTAGGCGGATACATTAATGCTGAAAGTTTGTCTTGCTGCTTCCAGAGTTTTGTTATTTCGTTTTGCAACGCCCACCATGTCCTTCGATAATCCGGCTTCGTCCGATCAAGAGCTTTTATTTCGGATAGGCAATTATCAACCTTTTTAGTGAGCTGTGTATTAAGGCTGTGATAAGCATGAATTTCGAGATCTCGGATATATGCTTTCCATGGATAGCTTTGACACAAGATGTCAATCAACTCATCTTTATGGAGCAGACTCAGCAATTTTTTTGTATTTGTATCAGACATTATCAACTCTCCATTATCAATTACTTTTGTGCTCCCGGCAGGACTCGAACCTGCATCCCGATTAACCGTCTTTGTGTTGTCAGTCAGACTTTGCCCGGAGTCATGTAGGGACAACCTTCCGGCCTACACCGCGTCTACCTTTCCGCCACGGGAGCCATTAATTGTCAATTGTCCATTATCAATTGTCAACTAATAATTACTCTTCAACTTCTCAACCTTCTCCTTCATTCCATTCTCAATATCAGTGACCCGCACATCTCCGGCCATAACAAGCAAATCCACAACAGTAAACAGCTTGCCGATGTGCCTGCCAATGCGTTCCTGATTGGTGACTGCAAGTGGGTCTCTTTTGCCTTTCAAGCCAGTCCGGATGATTTCACCAGATACGGTGATAACGCCCGAAGCATCTTCAAGCAAGTGAGCCAAAGTACGATCGGTGTCGCGATACTTCGGCGGTTTGACTGTCCGCTTGAAGGCCGGATATCCTTTTTCCTGCATGCTGCCCGGAGCGGAAAATACTGCCTCCGCCTGCTGGCGGCGGGATATTGCCATCCCTTTTGATTCGCACCACTGATGAAATACCTGCTTTTTCCCTCTGTGGAGGTATGCCCGCCACATCCTCCGCTTCGGGCAGAACGAAACCCCTGCCACGTGCTCTTTATCGCTGAGGTCAATGGTTACAGCCTCGCCCACCGAGAGCGATAAAGGCGCCACCTTTGTGGTCGCCTCCGGTAACTTCTTCTTACTCATATCAACTCTCCCTTATCCATTGTCAACTGTCCATTATCCATTGTCAATTCTCCCTTATCCATTGTCAATTGTCCCTTATCAATTAATCGACCACCTGACTTCACGAAAAACACGCCGAAAAATAGTACTGCGACGCTGATCCACGCCCGAACAGCCATCACCAACGGCACAAGCAGCTCCAGATACATGCGCACAAAGTGCCGTGCGTTCCAGAGCAATACGCTAAGCCCGCACAGAATCGCCAGCCGAATGAGGTTGACGACAATCAGTTCAACGTTATTCATGTTGTGCTGCCTCCTCAAATTTCTGGCCGAAATTCTTCTCCATTTCCCGCTTTTGATACGTATTGAAATATTTAATGGTGATGTCCACGTAAAACGATTTTCTGCATTTATGGCAGTTGTTCCAGCCAAACCAATCCATTTGGTTCGTTTCTTCCTCTGTGTGCCTGTACCCGCAAACAGGGCAGACTACCGTGTTCTTATCTTGTGTCATTGTGATCCTCCTCGTTTTAGTTCAAGCTCTTTGGCTATGGTGATGATGGTCTTTTCGTTGAGAGTCTCTCCGGTCTGTGCTGCGGCATACGTGGCAAAAAAGAGGTCTTCAGCCTGCCTGATGTCTCCTCCGCAGAACTCTGCAATAACTTGCGCTATCGGTTGAGGCTCTTCAACCATCTCGCCAATCAAGAGCGCTAAATCCGATACAATGTCTTTTCTTGTGCGCACTACTTCACGCTTCACTCGGCATCGGTTCCAGATGTACTGGAACTCTCCGCGCAGACCGCGCATTGTTGCCGCAAAGCGGGGAAGACCGACATAAACAATCCCGATGTTTGCAAAGTCGTAGATCCTGCGCACCACATCGAGCACGGCTGGTTTCAGGTGTTCGGCCTCATCCAGAATGATTACTTTTCCTGTTCCTTGCAGTTTTTCACAGATGGCCATCAGCACTTCGTGCACATTCCCTCGTGCTTCAATGTTACTTTGCCTGGCAATTTCCTGCAGTACCGAACGCATTGGAAATGTCGGGTGGCATTCAATGGCGATGGAGCCTGGGTTATGCTCTACATAGTCCTTGATCGCTCTTGTTTTTCCTGTTCCTGACAGGGAGGTTACCAGACCTATCTTTCCCTTCAGGTGGCAGTGCCGTATGGTTTCGGTTACGTGCCTGTACACGGTTGTTTTTGCTGTTTTCTCGAATCTTTCAAGGCCCTGCAATGGGAGTGCGTCAACTTCTTTTCTCCTCTGCAGCCACGCCGATATTTTCTTTTCGATCTGTTCAGGGTTTGCGGGATAAATCCCGCTTAACCATTGACTGAGAGAGGCTCCTGATATCCCGCAAAGCTTTGAGAGGGCATTGCCGGATATTTCCTCGGCTGCCATCAAGGCTTTGATTTCTTCTACCAGTTGTGTATTGTTGCTCATGGTGTTTTGCTCGTTTATTGTTTACTGGCAAGCGCTTTTTTTGACGCCGCTGCAGTTTGCTCCTGCGGCGGTTGTTATTTCATTCCCGAGCAGGACAAAATAGAGTATCCTTCCCTTTATCCCCGGTTCCTGTAGCGCGTTGACAACCTCTTTCATTGCCTTGTCTTTCGATAACCCGACCTTATAAATCAGGTAATCAACCAGACCGTCAACCGTGTGGTCTAATGCTTGTTTCGAGTTTTTCCGCATGGTGTGGTGCTCCTTGTTTTATCGTTTACAAAATCCCCAGTGTGGCTGATAGCCGAAAACGTCACTCCCTGCCTTGCATACCGTTCTCCCCGAGTGGGTGACCAGTGTCTTTTTGCCGTCGCCACATTCCAGATCGAGCTGGCAGGGCATCTGTTTGCCTGCCGTCGTCCGTACAAAGTGTATCTGCGAGCTGCATACCGGGCACAGCACGTGAGGCCCGTTTCCTATCCGCGCTTGATACGCTGTAATGTTCCGCTGTCCCTCCGCTATGTCGTGCATGGTGGTGCTCCTTTTGGTTAGTTCAGTTGACCTGTTCTCAATGCAAGTTTTCCTTTCCGGGTCACCAGCGTGAGGATATAGACCTCGTTTGTCTGGGTGAAAATCTGCACTTTGTGAAACTCGTGGCATAACGGGCAGGTGACGCCGAAATCCTCGACTTTTTTCTCGCTGCTTTTGGCTGTAACGTTTTCTTTTGAGCCGCATTTCGGGCAGTAGAATTCAAAGTAGTGGTCAATGTTCATGGTGGTTATGCTCCTTCTTCGGGTTTGTCGATATTCCCTAAAACCCCAAAGATCACAGCCCTAATCATACCTATGGTATCAAAAGCATCATCCATTGAGTCTGCTTGAATGGCAAATACTCGATAGTTTCGTGATTCGATCGTGACAAAAAAATCAGAATCTTCCTCAGCGATATCGAATCGGTTAGTAAGGAACTCTTTTCCATAATTGATGGAGAAAATGGAGATATGCGCATCATATTGATCGCGGATTACAGTTTCTACCTTAAGCCAACCAGAGCTTGCGAACTCGATTAAGCTTATGTCCTTTAAATTGGCAATGATATTTTCCATTGTGGTGGTATCCCTTTGTTTTAGTGTTATTTGCGTAGTCCAAGTCTCTCTCTGTACTGCTCCTCTGCCTCTCTCTGCTTCAATACCTGCTCCTCTTGATATTTACGAGCCCTGCTGAGGAGGCTGTTTTCGCAGTCCTCCTGCGGATCCTCATCACAGCCGACAGCTTTTTTAGCTGGCTTTAACTGCTTCGGAGCGACAACGGCAGGGAGCGCTCTCTGCTCTTCTGCATCCCTCGCGGCATAGAACTCTTTCGCCTGGCGAATTGCTACTTGTTTTATCGCTCCTTTAATTCCTAATACTTCACGAAGTCTTTTCCGGTCTTCATCCGTGCCGAGAGTGTCGGCCATCGGGTGAATCCCTGCAAAACCATTAGCATTAGCCGCAAAGAGGAAGTTTTCACCGGATTCATCGTACACATATACCGTTTCAAGTGCTGCAAAGTCAAACCGGACAATGAATTCTTTGGCGTTTGAACAACCACCAAGCTCTTCGTGCCAGTAGTATCGGCCAAACATTCTGATTCCGTTGTTCCCGCTCTTTTTCTTGGTTTGTGCAAGCATCAGAAACCGAAGTTCGTCGGGAGTAATGATCCTTTTTTCAAAGTCTGCTTTCGACCTGACAGCCTCGATCGACTCCATATAAACCTCTTTCGGTGTCCGGCCTTTAAGGGATGAATCTTTTGCTTTTGGTGTTACGGCATATTTGTTGATGAGCCAGTCAACCAGTGCCATATTGACGTCGTTGATGGTATCAACTGCTCCTTTGTGCCTGTTGTTATGCTGTGAGTCTTGTAGTTTTTCATCGCGATTCAGGCGAGGGACTTTGTTCTCGATAGAGTTCCCTCTGTACCCGGGACGTCGCTGTTCAAAGTCGCTCAATGTCCCGAAAAATCTTTCAATCGGCTTGCTCTGTCCGTGGTATGGGAGGGCGTGTTTTGTTCCTATAAACCCGTAAGGTTTAAGCCTTTCGAACAATCCCGGCAGAGCTTTCCATCCTTTTGCTCTTGTGAAATACTTTGCTTTGAATGCTCTGCCATTGTCGAGGTAAAAGTGACGAGGGACAAAGCCGAGCGTTACAATCGCCCGATAATAGGCCATCGCGATGATCTGCGTATTCTCTGACGTTCCAATTTCCCAACCGAGCGGCATTCCTGATTTGAAGTCTGTTACAACAACAATGGTTGGGCGGAATGGTTTTCCTGTGTAAGGGTTGATAACATCAAAATTGCAGGTGTGGCCATCGGCAACAAGGATGTCGCCGACTTCAATACGGCTGTAGTCTCGACTGATATACGGGAGGCATTTGTCGTTGTATGCTTTTTCCCCTTCTCTGGTTATAGTTGCCATATCGAAATTATCACGAACAAAATCATCGAGGTAGCGCATGTATGTTGAATAACTTGCATTCGGTTCAAGCCCAATCCGTTTCAGCTCGTTTTCCATGTCGATGTATGCCTGCTGTTTTGTCTTTCTGGAGTCAAAGTAAGCCCTCTCGAGGATCTCCGATTCCGTCCGAGTAACACTCCGCTTCCCTCTGCTTTTTCCGTACCCGGGAGCCAGTGCAAACGTGTCTCCTTCTGCCTCATCAAGCTTCTTTTTCCAGTTGTCCAGAGTTTGGTAGGTGAGGTGCTTGATTTCATCCCGCACATCGTCAAACTCAAGCATCAATCCTTCATTGTACCGGCGGCAGAATTCTTCCTTTTGATCGACTAAACAGCCATATCTTTTTCCGGAAATAAAGCGCAGATATTCACTCAAAACTTGGTACCTGCGAAGCGCCTTGTCACGGTTCAAAAAACTTATTGCACCACGCTTCCGAAACGCCTCGTCACGGGCTGCCAACTCCATCGCTGTTTTCGGTTTTTCACCGGTAATCAGCTTCCGATATTGTTCGATGCCATCCGGAGGCAACTCGGTAAAATGTATCTGGTAAGGACGCCTTCCGTCCTGGTCAATCTGACGGCAGTTTGTGACGTATTTTCCGTTCAGGCAGTAACGTTTTACCTTCCTTTCATGTTGTCCCGATATTTGGGCAAACTGTTTTACTGATAACCATCCACTTTGATCTCGTAACTCATTTATTTCATTATCACTTAGGCTGATCGGGACAATATTTATTTCTTGTCCCGACTTTTGTCCCGATCTTGTCCCGACTTTTTCAGTTTGGGAGATGGTGAAAATTTTACTCATACCACTTTCTTGAGGTTCTTTCTGAAGCTCTTTACAATGGCCTGCCGTTCTTGAAGCTTACGGTCAAATATCTCTGCAAGCTTTATATTGGGTACTTTCGACAAGAAAAGGCCCTTGTGTATCTGATCGGTCGGCATACCAAGCTCTTCACCCATCTCTTTCAGAATTCCGCGATACGGGTAGCATCTCAGGTTCACATTCTTCTTCATTTCTCTTGTACTTTTGTATCTTTCATTTAACTTGCAATGTTTAATAATGCACAATTGCACACTGAAAAGCAAATAAAAAATGTACAAATGAGCACTATTGGAGATCGTTTACGATTATTTGCTCTATCTAAGTATAATAGGATTAGTGACTTCGCTGAATCTATTGGAATGGGGGCGCCGAATGCACAAGCGTACATGAGGGGTGCACGAAAACCGGGTTCGTTGGTTTTACGAAAAATTCAGTCGATTGGATGCAATATTGATTGGCTTTTGACAGGTGAAGGGGAGATGTATACACGAAAGGAAATTTACCACGAAAAGGAGGCTGTGCCGGATGAAGTGCTAGAAAGCCGTTCAAATGCCCTTCAAAGGCATCATAATCAGCCTTTAAATGATAGTTTAAACGACTCTCCACGTATGTGGGAGATGCCGCCCGATGGCATTACCAAGGCGCTGGGAAAGGGAATGTGTGTTTATGGAATACAAGAGGGGGATTTAATAATACTCGATGATAAAAATGAGCCGAAAGAAGATGAATTGGTATTGCGGGTAAAATTCGACGTCCCGATAATCGAAAAATTCAAAACCGGCGATCCACCACCTTATGCCGTATGCACCCGCCTGATGCGCAACCTGAAGCCAACCGCAAAACCACCGCAAGAATCGGAAAACTGAATGCACGAAACCCGCAAAACCGGCAACTTTCCTAAAACCTCTTTTTTCTCTCTCTTTCTCTCTATCTATCTATTTCTTAACAAGATAAACCCCACTAATCAAAAACCCACTTATCTAAAACTGCCTGCTCTTTTATACTCATCAAAAGCAGAAATAAGCTCAGCATCGCATTGGAAGCTGCCCGTGCAGGTTTATGGGAATGGAATTTGAAAACAGGAGAGAACATCTGGTCGAACGAAATATGGATGTTATACGGATTGGAAAAAGATGACAAGAAACCATGCATTGATCTCTGGGCAAGTACGATTCATCCCGACGACCGGGAAATGGCAATCCAGGCCGTTTCCACAGCAGCCGATAATGAAACTCTGCTTAAAGTCGAATATCGTGTTCGTTATCTGGACGGCTCCGTCCACTGGCTTATGTCCCGTGGTAAACCTTTATACAACGACAAAGGAAAGGTTGATCGCTATATCGGCACCGTTATTGATATTACGGAAAGGAAAGAGGCTGAGATGTTGCTCTATAACAGCAAAAAAAGATTGACATTTGCATTGGAAGCTATGCATACCGGTGTTTGGGAATGGAATGTGAAAACAGATGAGGTTACTTGGACAGATAATGTATGGCAATTATACGGATTGGAACAAAACAGTCTACCACTCACTCACAGACTCTGTGAAAGCAACATTCATCCTGAAGATCGGGATTTGATATTCGAGAAAGTCATGGCGGCGGCAAGGAAAGAAATCGAAATAAATATCGAATATCGCGTCTGCCACAAGGATGGCTCCATACACTGGTTACAATGTCAAGGTGTTCCCAATTACAGCACAAATAGCAGCCTGACTTCCTATATTGGAATGATCAATGATATTACACTCCGCAAAGAGTTACTGAACGAACTCCTCGAGAATAAGGAAAGGCTTTCTCAGGCATTGGAAGCTGCTCGTGCAGGAGTATGGGAATGGAACTTGAACACAGGAAAAAACATCTGGTCGGACGAAGTCTGGTTTTTATATGGATTGGAAAAGAACGACCAGGAACCATGCTTTGATCTCTGGGCAAGTACGATTCATACCGATGACCGAGAAATGGCAATCCAGACAATTTCCACAGCAGCCGATAATGAAACTCTGCTTAAAGTCGAATATCGTGTTCGTTATCTGGACGGCTCCGTCCACTGGCTTATGTCCCGTGGTAAACCTTTATACAACGACAAAGGAAAGGTTGATCGCTATATCGGCACCGTTATTGATATTACGGAAAAGAAAAATATAGAACTGAAGCTGGTAAGTAACCGTGAACGCCTTGAATTCATTCTTGAAAACAGTGAAATCGGTGTATGGGATATAAATCTGCAGAATGGCAAAACAGAGTGCACGCTTGAACATGCCCGTATTTTCGGTTACAAAACAATTCCTCCCATATGGTCATTTGAAAAGTTTTTGGATCACGTTATTCCTGACGATCGCTCCAGAATAGAGGCACTCATCTCGAGCTCAATAGAAAAAAATATCAACTACTCTTTCGAATGCCAAATTCACTGCGAAAATGGTGAGTTGCGCTGGATTTGGGTTACCGGTAGTTGCAAAATCAATAAACACAGCAATTCAAAACATGTTGTAGGTATTGTAAAGGATATTACTAAACGCAAAAAAGCAGAGCAAGAGCTTGTCGCAAGCAAAGCAACATTGCATGCGGCTTTAGCAAGCATGAATGATGCTTTATTCATTACTGATGCAGATAAGACACTCATTGAGTTTAACGATGCTTTTGCACAATTTCATAGATTCAGAGACAAAAGTGAGTGCCCAAAAAACTTCGCTGATTACCATGAAAATTATGAGATGTTCATGGACAATGACAAATTGGCACCCTTGGCACTGTGGCCTGTTGCCAGAACGTTCAGAGGCGAGGTTGTATCAAATGCCGAGTACAGATTGCGACGAAAAGATACGGGAGAAACCTGGTTTGGAAGCTATAGCTTCGCCCCCATACATAACAATGAGGGTAAAATCGTCGGTTCGGTAATTGCCGCGCGTGATATCACCGAACAAAAACTGATACAGAAAGCACTTGAGGAGAGTGAAGTCAAATTCAGAACTATTTTTGACCATTCCCCAGTTGCAATCGGTATTCAAGATATTTCATCAGGTGTTCTTTACGATGTCAACACAGCTTTCCTGGAACTTTTCGGTTTTAGCAAAGAAGAGGTCAGTGGCAAAAGTCTCAATGATCTTGAACTGTTTATACAAATCGAAGATCATGAAAAAATTATCAGTAAAATCAAAGAAAATCGTAAAGTTATAAACTATCCATTCCGTTTCCAGAAAAAATCCGGTAAAATTGCAACCATTCTTTTTTCTAGTGACTTTGTTTTGCTGAACGGCAAACCCATTATGCTGATAATGATGATGGATATCACGTTACAGGAATTACAAAAAGTAAGCATAGAACGGCTGGAGCAGATTGTCGCTGATCGCACGCGCCAGCTTAATCAGGAGGTTAAGCGTCTGAACAGTTTTTTACACATGATTTCGCATGAATACCGTACCCCTCTTGCAATTATCCGCGGTAATCTTGATCTCATAGAGATGAAAAACAAACCATGTAACATTAAGAATACTTCGGAAATCAACAAAATACGCCGAGCCATTGACCGCCTTGTATCGGTTATGGAAGAATCCATACATGAAAGTCGCTTTTTTGAGTCCAGAACAGAATTACCATTGAAGCCCTTTCGGCTTCTTCCCATCATTGAGTCACAGATAAACTCTTTCCTTGACTTGTGGCCTGATCGAATTATTCAGTATTCAAATAGTATTGAAAATGGTGAAATTTTCGGTGATTCTTCTCAGATAAAATTAGCCCTTTTCAATCTACTTGATAATGCGCGAAAATATTCTTCGCCAGACTCGACGATCGAACTGGACTGCCACCAAAAAGGAGATAACGTGGTTATCAGCATTCGTAACCAGAGTCAACCTATTTCAGAAGATGAAACCGAGGTATTATTTGAAAAGTACCAGCGCGGCAGCACCTCTATGAATACCGGTGGTGCAGGACTCGGATTGTGGATGGTTAAAAATATTATCACTCAGCATAACGGACAGGTCAGCATTAAAAGTATTGAATCAGGAGTCGAGGCAACAATTCGCCTGCCTTTATTTCAATCGGCTGGTTGAATGTGCTTATGCAAGCCAAAAACGGTTATCTAAAAAAAATAATATGAATTCAGGGTAATGCCGGAAAAACCAGATCGGGTTGTTCCATGACCACTTTTGGCACATCTACGGCACCGGTATAAAATACCACAAGGCTTACTGGTTCTTTACCGAAATTATAGCCATTATGCATGATATTCATCACTTCAAAAATAGCCGCCCCTTTATTGAGTGAAAAGGTTCTTCCGTCTTTTAATTTCAAAGTCAGCTTCCCTTCCAGAATATAGGCATAAACCGGTACTGGGTGCTTATGCCATCCAGTTGATCCACCCGGAGGAATGTGAACAATGAGAGCCGTTACTTCAGGATGATCCGTTCGGAGATATTGGAGTTTATCGCCATTAATTGCAGTTGAAGAAACAAGAAGTTTTTGTACCTCAACATTTCGATACTCTTCTGCCTGCACCACATTCAAGTGTACTAAGAGCGTAATCGCAACCATAAAAAATCTGAGCATTGTTACTCCTGATTTCAATTCATCCTGAATGAAATTTTCGGCTTTTCGTTCGTAATATACTTTTCAACAATACAAACCATAATGACCCTGCATCTATCGGTCTATATTGTTGCTTTCTAAAACCCTGAATCCTGGAAATTTTGTCTTTTATCTTTTCATCAAACGCTTTGTAATTAGCGTAAGAAAAAAATAAAATGACAGGTAAACTGATTCTTAAAGGATAAGAAAGGGATATGATAAGAATAAAAAAATCCTCGCAGCAGAGCTTCGGGAAATTAGGCCCTTAGAGATTAAAAGAATTGATGGATTCTCTATATTGGGAGGTTGTAATTAATAACTCAACTGCTTCAGACCTTATGGAACGTGGGCCCGGAAAAAAACCGGAGTGGCTGAAAATCAGAATGGCATCTGGAGCATCATTTGCTTCGACAAGGCAATTGATTAACCGTAATAGCCTTCATACGGTTTGCCGGTCAGCCTTGTGTCCGAACCTTCAGGAGTGCTGGTCGAGAGGTACGGCAACCTTTCTTCTGCTCGGCAATATCTGTACGCGGACTTGCAGTTTTTGCGCTGTCGGCAAGGCGGCAAACCCTCCCTCACCTGATCCTTATGAACCGGAAAACATTGCCCGTGCGGTTCAGTCCATGAGCCTGAAACATGTTGTGCTGACAAGTGTAACTCGTGATGACCTCCCTGACGGAGGCGCGCAGCATTGGGTTGAGACGGTTCGGATTATCCGTTCTCTGACACCTGCACTCACTATTGAATGCCTGATCCCGGATTTTGAAGGCAAAGGAAGCTCGCTTGACCTGATTATGGCAGAACTGCCTGACGTTTTGAATCACAATATAGAAACCGTACCATCTCTCTACAGCAAGGTACGTCCGCAGGCAGGTTATAAACGATCATTGCAGCTTTTGCTTCGAGCAAAAAGAAGGTACGGCCTTGCAACAAAGTCGGGGTTGATGGTTGGTATGGGTGAAACTGAAGGAGAGGTTACAGCAGCACTTGAAGACCTTGCTCAGCATGAATGCGATATGGTAACAATCGGGCAGTACCTGCAGCCCTCTGCCTGCCATCTTCCTGTAGAACGATACATTACACCGGATGAGTTTAAACAGTACAAAATCATGGCGGAAGCTGCAGGATTCCGCCATGTGCAGTCTGGACCCTTTGTTCGAAGCTCCTATCATGCGAAAGCATTTACAGACAATATGAAAGCCATTTCTTAAACAAATAACTTCCCGTGAACCATGGAACTATCGGTACCTTTAATGATTTATACCTACTGGGCTATTGCTTTTGCTATCGGGATGTTTTTTTTCAGGCAGGATATCCTTTCATTCAACCGTGAATTCGACACCAGAAGAATTGTGCTGCTTGGCGCCTCACTTCTGGTTGTTGCTGTAAATGCCTGGGTTTATTCCCATTCAACTACCAATGGCGGTCGCCCGCTTGATCTAATAACAGTACTGGTTTTCAGCATTGGCAACGGCATTGCTGAAACGTTCATGTTTTACACGTTGTTTCGCCTTGGTACCGCGCTGGCTGGAAAGTTCACACAAAACCCATTACCAATTTTTCTGGTTGGTTTTCTCTTTTTTATGACTTACAGCGGCTTGATTCATGGCCTTTTCTGGATCAATATTCTGCCTGAACACGTATTACAAACAAGCCCTTACAAGCCATTTTTTATGCCTGTTCAATTGTTGATTGCTGGCAGTTGGGCATTGAGCTTTTTCTGGTATCGTGATATCAGAAGCGTTATTTTCCTTCACGCTCTGGTTGATTTGACTATGGTCTGCAATGTCCGGTTTTCTCTCTTTAACTGACGGCTAAACGTTACCATTATTGTTATCAGGAACTCTTCTTAACACAACTCTGTTCCCTAAGGTACCTCTGAACAAATCAATTAACCACAATTACGACCTTTATAAATCAATGAATTACGGAGTCATTTGTCAGGAATTTCGGACTTATGAGAGGTTCCCTAATTAAGCAGAGGAAGATAGAAAGCAGTTTGGAGGATGATACCAACATGTCAATTTTGACGACTGAAAAATAACAGGAATGGCTTCGTGGTGGATGTAAGCACAACACAAAGCAGTAAATGCACTTAAAAAAATACTCTATATTACTTACGTCAACTCAGGAGGTACTGAATCATGACATCATTTATAGGAACTGTTCTGGTTGCCGGTGCTACAGGTAGAACTGGTGAGTGGGTAGTAAAGCGTCTGCAGGCTCATCACATTGACTTTCATCTTTTTGTTCGATCAGGAGAAAAAGCTCTCAAGCTTTTCGGAGAAGAAATTATTGATAAACTGACCATAGGTACTTTAGAAAAGGCTGAAGAGATTATGGCATCCCTGCATCATACCGAAGCTGTTATTTGTGCTATTGGAGGAAATGTAACCGATCCCGCAACTCCGCCCCCGTCGGTTATTGATAGGGATGGCATTATAAAACTGGTAACACTTGCCAAAGAACAGGGTGTCAAAAAATTTATACTTATCAGCTCACTCGGTGTTACCAAACCAGACCATCCACTGAACAAATATGATCAGGTTCTCACCATGAAACTTGAAGCTGAAAATGAGGTACGGAAACTTTATGCGGAAACAGGTTATTCCTACACTATCCTTCGGCCAGGCGGCCTGATTGATGGCCCCCCTTTAGAGCATATTTTACAATTTGATACCGGTGATAAAATCATTACCGGAAGAATCCGGCGAAGTGATGTTGCTGAAGTTGCAGTCCTCTCTCTCTTCATCCCCGAAGCCCATAATCTCACCTTTGAACTCATCCAAGCAAAAGAAACTCCCCTTTCCTCACTCGCCCCTTTTTTTTCCAAATCTATTCGTGATCTCACAACAAGTTAACAACTGATTAAATAAAAAAAAGTAAAAGTTTATAAATTGTTTTATAAATATTATAAAAAAAATTAATCAAACAGATAATAATATTATAAAAACAAATAGTAACCTCATCTAAGGAGATAGATAAAAACTTATCTAGTAAAAAAATAACAAAATTTTTATTCTAAAAATCAGACTTAAAATACTTTAATAATAAAGATTAAATGGTCATATTATTAATATCTTTATAAGACAAAAAAACAAAAGAATAACGATTATCAAAAATTAAAAAAAATTTATTTAAAAAGCATTATATTATTTAATTATATATACTTAATAATCTTTAATTGATAAGTTTTATTAATACTCATTATAGTTGTTTTTATTGATGAAAATAAAAATTGATAATTCTATGAAAAGAAATTTTATCGATATTAAAAAGAAAATAAATCTTAACGATAGCCTTTTTAGCGGTCAATCTTTTTTATGGAATAAATCTGGAAATAATCATGATTTTTATTGTTCTATAATTGATTCAAATTTTATTTTTTTAAAGCAAATATCAGATAGTAATATTGAGATTTTTACTGAATTTGATAGTATTTCAAGTATGGATTTAACTGCATTTATACATCACTACTTTACGCTTGAAATTGATACGGAAAATATTTTTCCTGCCGGTTTTGTGCGTGATTATCCAGAGCTTTGGAAACTTCTTCCTGGCTACTTTCCGTTACGGATTCTGAGGCAGGATTTTTTTGAAACCATGATCACCTTCATGTGTGCCCAAGGTATCGGCATGGGTTTGATCAGAAAGCAGGTGACCATGCTTGCTCAAAACTATGGAGAAAAAAGAACTATCATTTTTGATGGAACACCGATTGATCTCTACAGCTTCCCTTCTCCGCAGAAACTTGCAGCGGCTGATTTGTGGAAACTCAGCCGCTGCACAAACAATAACTGCATCAGGGCGGCAAACATCTCTTTAGCTGCACGTGCTTTTGCCGAGGGTAACATTGATCCAGAGGCCCTTCGGAACCGACAGATTCCCCTTTCCGAATTACGCAACATACTCTGCATAAACCCCGGAATAGGCTATAAAATCGCCGACTGTATTGCTCTCTTCGGTCTTGGACGGTTTGACGCTTTCCCTATTGACACACATGTCAAACAATATCTCGGGCAATGGTTTAACAGTCAAACTGCTCTTCGATCTTTAAGCCCTGCAACATATCTCATACTTGATGCAGAAGCCCGTTCTATACTTAATCCGGATATGGCTGGTTACGCTGGGCATATGCTTTTTCACTGCTGGCGAAAAGAAATAAAAAAGCTTCGAACGTTTTAGATAGAAAAAGTACTTTATTTTTACACTTCTAATACTTTACGGCAATTCCATATAAGTCTGATAACAGGTTTTAGATTATAATGTTATTACTTTCATTCAATTTGAAAAAAGGAGTTCAAGACTATGGCAATAACACAAAAAGTGCTCATTGCTGGAGCATCGGGATATCTCGGTAGATACGCAGTCAGGGAGTTCAAGGAACGGGGATATTGGATTCGAGCTTTAGTCAGAAACCCTGAAAAGATAAAAACTTCAGGCCCGCACGGAGAGCCTGCTGTATTTGATTTGGTGGATGAGATTGTGATTGGTGATGTAACTAACCCTGAAAGCATCAAGGGAATATGCGAGGGAATCAATATTGTTTTTTCTGCACTCGGCTTAACATCACCGGATGCAAGATACACAAGTTTTGATGTTGATCACGTTGGCAATGGTCGCATCCTTAAGCAGGCAATCCAGCAGCATATATCGAAGTATATCTATGTATCAGTGTTCAATGAAGATAAAATGCCCGATATCCCGACAATCAAGGCGCACGAACTGTTTGTCACTGATCTCAAAGCCTCTGGTCTCTCATGGGCGGTTATACGTCCTAACGGTTACTTTTCAGATATGGGTCGTTTCTTTTCAATGGCGCAAAGTGGTCATTTATTTATGGTGGGTGAAGGATTAAAAAAAATCAATCCGGTTCACGGAGCTGACCTTGCAAAAGTGTGCATTGATGCCGTAGATGGAGGGTGTTGCGAAATTCCCGTTGGAGGACCTGATATCTATACCTTCAGAGAGATCATGGAGATGGCTTTCCTTGCCTGCGGTAAAACTCCATGGATAACTTCCCTGCCTTTATGGATAGCTGAAGGTGCGCTCACGATTACCGGGTTATTCAATCAAAATCTGGCTGATCTGCTCTCGTTTGCTGTTGAAGCCCTTAAATTTGACCATATTGCACCTGCTCATGGTACCCGGCATTTGAAAGATTTTTTTGCCGAACTTGCAGCTAAATCAAAATCATAATTTTGAATAACTACTACCATGCAGAAAAACACACTAATACGCAGCCTACAAACCCGGTATTTCGATTTTTCCGATGAAAGTAAGGGAAACTTGTTTGCTCGTGCTTTTTTCTCAATTGGTAATTCAATACCTTGGGTATCGACAGCAATAGAGTTGCCCGAAGAGTGAGTAGATTACTCCCGCTGAATTATACAACCCATACCTGAATATCAGGATCGAACAAATTACCAGTACATGTTGAAAATTTTTGAAAAGATATTTGGCTCCAAACACGATAAGGATATTAAAAAAATCCAACCCATCATCACCCGTATCAACGAATTGCAAGTAGCGCTGAACACTCTGAGTAATGAACAACTGAAAAAAAACGGACAGGAGCTGAAAAAGAAAATCCGCAAGGTTCTGCAACCCATAGAACAGCAAAGAAATAATTTTTATCTGAAACTTGACAATCCGGATATCACACTTGAAGAAGCTGACAAGATAAATGATCAGCTTGATTCTATAGCCGAAGAGTATGAAAAGGTTACTGCTACAGTGCTTGATGAAATTTTACCTGAAACTTTTGCTTTGGTAAAAGAGACATGCAAACGTTTGAAAGGACATGTCTATTCTGTAGTAGGAAGAGAACTTATCTGGGACATGGTACCTTATGATGTTCAGCTTATCGGCGGAATAGTGCTCCATTCAGGAAAGATTACTGAAATGGCTACCGGTGAAGGAAAAACCCTTGTTTCAACGTTGCCTGTCTTTCTCAATGCTTTGACAGGTAGAGGCGTCCATGTGGTTACTGTCAATGATTACCTTGCACAAAGAGACAAGGAGTGGATGAATCCTGTTTTTGCCTTTCACGACCTTTCGGTAGGTGTTATACTCAATACCATGACATCTGAAGAGCGAAGGGAGCAGTACCTTTGCGATATAACTTATGGTACGAACAATGAATTCGGCTTTGACTATTTGCGCGACAATATGGCCGGAACGCCTGAAGAGATGGTGCAGCGGGAGTTCTACTTTGCCATCGTTGATGAGGTGGACAGTGTACTGATTGATGAAGCAAGAACACCACTCATTATATCAGGTCCGGTACCTAATGCTGACAACAGTAAATTCCAGGAAATAAAACCATGGATTGAACAGTTGGTGCGGGCTCAGCAGCATTTGGTAGGAACATACCTGACTGAAGCAGAAAAACTCCTAAAAAACAAACCTGACAATTCAGATGCAGGCCTTGCGTTACTGCGGGTAAAACGAGGGCAACCGAAAAACACCCGCTTCATTAAAATGCTTTCCCAGCAAGGTGTAGCAAAGTTGGTACAAAATACCACCAACGAATATCTGAAAGACAATGCAAGCCGGATGCAGGAGGTTGATGATGAACTCTATTTCGCTATTGATGAAAAAGCCGGTACAATTGATCTGACGGATAAGGGACGGGCCTTTCTCAGCAACCTGAGCCACCAGGACAGTGATATTTTTCTCTTGCCAGATGTCGGTTCAGAAGTTGCCTCCGTTGAAAGCGATGCATCACTGAATACTGCAGAAAAGGTGCAGAAAAAAGATGCAATTTACCGCCTTTATGCTGACCGTTCAGAACGGTTGCACAATATCAGTCAGCTTCTGAAAGCTTACTCACTGTTTGAGCGCGATGACGAATATGTAGTACAGCATGGACAGGTTATGATTGTGGATGAGTTCACAGGCCGAATTCTCCCGGGACGCCGTTACAGCGATGGTCTCCATCAGGCTATCGAAGCCAAGGAGAATGTCAAAATTGAAGGTGAAACGCAAACTATGGCGACCATCACCATCCAAAATTTTTTCAGACTTTATAAAAAACTGGCCGGAATGACCGGTACAGCAGAAACCGAAGCATCGGAGTTTTACGAAATCTACAAGCTTGACGTCGTTGTTATTCCGACAAATGCCAGTATCATCCGCAAGGATATGGACGATCTGGTTTATAAAACCCGTCGTGAAAAATACAATGCTGTTGTACTAAAAGTTGTGGAACTGCAGAAAAAGGGTCAACCCGTACTGGTTGGTACCACAAGTGTAGAAGTCTCTGAAACTATTTCCCGAATGCTTCGGGCTAAAAAAATAGCACACAATGTCCTTAACGCCAAGCAGAACGATCGTGAAGCTGAAATTGTAGCTGAGGCAGGCCAGAAAAATGCGGTAACCATTGCAACCAATATGGCTGGCCGTGGAACTGATATCAAACTTGGCCCGGGAGTACGAGAACTTGGCGGTTTATTTATTCTCGGTTCTGAACGCCATGAAGCAAGGCGCATTGATCGTCAGCTAAGGGGCCGTGCTGGAAGACAGGGTGATCCGGGCGAATCGGTATTTTTTGTCTCTCTTGAGGATGAGCTGATGCGACTGTTCGGTTCTGAAAGGGTTATTTCTGTAATGGATCGCTTGGGACATGAAGAAGGCGATGTCATTGAACACTCCATGATCACCAAATCAATCGAACGTGCACAAAAGAAAGTTGAAGAGCAAAACTTTGCTATCCGCAAACGCCTTCTTGAATATGATGATGTGCTGAGCCAGCAACGTGAAGTTATTTATTCTCGCCGGAGAAACGGTCTCATAAAGGACCATCTGACTAGTGATATCCTCGACTTGCTTAAGGATTATTGTGAAACGATCATTAAAAATCATGAAAAAAATTTTGATGTCAAAGGTATTGAAGAAGAGGTAATGCGCGAACTTTCCATAGAGTTTAAGCCTGACCGAGAAGCCTTTGAGCGCAACGGCTCAAATATGATGGCAGAAAAGCTTTACCAATCCGCATTGGATTTTTACCGTAGAAAGGAAGAAGCTGTGCCCGAAGAGATTATGCAACAGATTGAAAAATATGCAGTATTGAGCGTTATTGACCAGAAATGGAGAGAGCACCTTCGTGAAATTGATTCACTTCGCGAAGGAATCAACTTACGCGCTTACGGTCAGAAAGACCCACTGCTTGAATATAAGCAGGAAGCCTATAAGCTCTTTATTGATATGTTGCGTGAGATAGAACTCGAAACTCTTTCTCTTGCATTCAAGCTTTTTCCAGTCAGTCCGGATGAAGCCAGGGAGATGGAAGAGCGCCAGCGAAAGAGTGCAGGAAGGGCAGACAAACTTGTAGCGCAACATGAAGAGGCTGAAAGTGTTTACACTGCATCTTATGGCCTTGAAGTAGCTGACGATGATGAGGATGAGGAACTTAAGCATAACATACAGCAACCTGTAATCGCTGAAAAAAAACCAGGTCGCAATGACTCTTGCCCTTGCGGAAGTGGAAAAAAATATAAAAACTGTCACGGCCAAAACTCCTGACCATCAGATAACGTTTACCAGCAATTAATGATGCAAACTGAACTGGACGTCACCCTCGCACTTGCTGAAGAGCATGGCTTGAATGCTGAAGAGTATGAAAAAATATGCACTATTCTGGGCAGAACGCCATCTATTACCGAACTGGGAATCTTCTCAGTCATGTGGTCGGAGCACTGCAGTTATAAAAACTCCATAACGGTACTCAAAACCCTTCCTCGTGAAGGGGGTGCATTGCTTACCAGTGCCGGTGAGGAAAATGCCGGACTGGTTGATATTGGCGACAATCTTGCTGTTGCTTTCAAAATCGAATCGCACAACCATCCATCTGCTGTAGAACCCTATCAGGGAGCAGCCACAGGGGTAGGTGGCATTCACCGCGACATTTTCACCATGGGTGCACGGCCGGTTGCATCACTCAATTCACTTAGATTCGGCTCCCCTAAAGATCCGCATGTCCGCTATCTGGTTGATGGTGTTGTCCGCGGCATTGGTGATTATGGAAACTCTTTTGGTGTTCCCACCGTTGGTGGTGAAATTTATTTTGAAGAGGGTTATACTGGTAATCCTCTGGTAAATGCCATGTCTGTAGGTATTGTTGAACACCATAAAACCGTCAGCGCCACGGCCCTTGGTAAAGGAAATCCCGTTTTAATCGTTGGCTCCTCTACAGGAAGGGATGGGATTCATGGAGCAACCTTTGCTTCCGAAGATCTCAGTGAGGCATCCGAAGACAAACGCCCAAGTGTTCAGGTTGGCGATCCTTTTGCAGAAAAACTGCTGCTTGAAGCTACGCTTGAAGCCATTGCTACTGGTTATGTGGTTGGGTTGCAGGATATGGGTGCAGCAGGAATTACCAGCTCCACTTCTGAAATGAGTGCAAGAGGAATTGAAAAAACAGGTTCAGGAGGTATAGAAATTAATCTTGATCTAGTACCGATTCGTGAAACAGGAATGAGTGCATATGAAATCATGCTCTCAGAATCCCAGGAAAGAATGCTTATTGTAGCCAAAAAAGGATTTGAAGAAAAAATTATTGCCGTCTATAAAAAATGGGATGTTCAGGCGGTTGTGATTGGACGAGTAACAAGCGATAACTTCCTGAGGGTTTTTCAGCATGATGCAATTGTAGCGGAAATTCCGGCTGAATCGCTGGTGCTTGGAGGCGGAGCTCCGGTTTATATCCGTGAGGCAGTTGAAAAGAAACCAGTAACACCTGTAGCACAGTTGACTGATGACAAAAACATTGATTTCACGGCAATCAGCCTTGAACTGCTTTCACGCCCCAATATCGCAAGCAAACAGTGGGTTTACCAACAGTATGATTCAATGGTGCAAACTAATACTCTCGCACCAGTAGGTCACACTGATGCTGCAGTTATCCGGATCAAAGGATCACGAAAAGGGCTTGCCATGAAAACAGACTGCAATGCCCGTTACGTCTACCTCAACCCTTTGGCCGGCGGCAAAATCGCCGTTGCCGAATGTGCTCGAAATATCGCTTGTTCGGGAGCAAAACCCCTGGCAATTACCAATTGCCTTAATTTCGGTAATCCTTACAAACCTGAGGTGTATTTCCAGTTTAAAGCCTCGGTTGAAGGAATGGGCGAAGCGTGCCGAATGTTCAATACCCCGGTAACAGGAGGAAATGTAAGCTTCTATAACGAATCGTCCATCGGTGGCGTTCGAACAGCAATCTATCCCACCCCAACCATTGGCATGATAGGTCTTCTCGACGATATCGACAATCTTGTCGGCTCAACTTTTACCCATGCCGGCGATGCCATCCTTCTCTTTGGAAATCCAGAACTCACGCTGGACGGCTCGGAATACCTTGTCATGAAATACAATACCCCTGGTCAGAACTCGCCTACCATTGATCTTGAACATGAAAAAAATCTTCAGGATCTGCTCGTGGTACTTGCCGAAAAAAAGCTGATACATTCTGCTCACGATATTTCAGACGGGGGGCTCTTTGTTGCGCTTGCAGAAAAAGCAATCATGAATGAACAGTACCAACTCGGATTCAGCGCCAATCTTCAAGATGCTGAAAATAGTCCTTGCCGTATCCAGAAGGAGCTCTTTTCCGAAGCGCAAGGACGGGTTCTCGTAAGCATTGCGCCTGAGAAAGCGAAATCGGTAATAAAAGAGGCCATGATGCATAATGTTCCTGTACGCGTTATTGGAAAAGTTGTTGAACGGAATGCCACAATTACTGTGAACGACCAGCAAATCCTCGATTTCTCAATAGAGGAACTCTCTCGGGCATACTATCACTCTCTTGAGCACTCTCTGCATCTTGATGAACTTTAAATTATACATCTGCGTAAGAAAATAAGGCGCAATCATGCTACCTGTTATAACTGCATCGGAAATGCAAAAAGCCGACAAAGCAGCAATTGAGCAGCTCCATATCGGCGAAACCCGCCTTATGGAACTTGCCGGCTGCGAATGCGTCAGAATCATCACCGAAAAACTGCAAAAAGACTCTTTAAAAGGATGCTCATTTCTGGTTATCTCGGGAAAAGGAAACAATGGCGGTGACGGTTTCGTTATTGCCCGCCATCTGCTTAATCATGAAGCTTCGGTTGACCTGATTCTCCTGTATCCTGAAGCCATGCTGAAGGGAGTCAACCGCGAAGGATTTGCCATTTTGGAAGCATACAAAACATACAGTACGCCTCTTCGCATTTTTAAAAGCCATGATGAAGCACTGCCGTTTATCGCTGAAACCAGCTACAATGCACTTATTGACGCCATTACCGGAACCGGTCTTCGCCTTTCTGAAGAGTCGATGGTGCTTGCCGCTCCCCTCTCTTCTGGCATAGAGCTGCTCAATACAATCCGTGAACGATGTCAAACCCTTACCATTGCCGTTGATGTTCCATCCGGACTTGATGCAACTACAGGGCTCGCAGCTACACCAGTTGTAGCTGCTGATGCAACCGTTACCATGGCTTTTCTTAAAACAGGGTTTTTCCTGAATGACGGACCTGAATGCTGCGGAGAAGTCCGTGTGGCGGAAATATCCATCCCGAGTTTTCTCGTTGAACCATCTTCCTGCCTGCTAACAAACGCAGAGTTCGCCGCTGAACAGTTCAATTTGAGAAATAGTTCAAGCGGTAAGCATACCAACGGAAAAGTTTTGATCATTGCCGGGTCACACTCAGAACAAAGCTCCATGCTCGGTGCTGCAATCCTTGCCGGCAAAGGGGCTCTGAAAACCGGTGCGGGCTACATCTGTATGAGCATACCTTTGGCTCTTGCCGGAGCCATGCACGCTGCTCTGCCGGAGGTCGTCGTTATCGGAAGAGATATTGCAGCCATTACCGAAAAAGCCCGCTGGGCAGATACAATTCTCATTGGATGCGGACTAGGTCGTGACAGAAACACTGTTGATTTAGTCCAAAGACTTCTTATAACAAAAGATATTACTGAAAAAAAACTGATTCTTGATGCCGACGCCCTTTATGCCCTTTCATGCATTGGCATAGACATTCTCAGCAATGTGTCCGGCGAAGTTTTGCTCACACCGCATTATGGCGAACTCAGCCGACTTTCGGGCATACCAACCGAACAGATTGTAACCGACCCCATTCAAGCTGCAGGAGCTTATGCCTCCCGCCACACGGTAAATCTGCTTCTGAAAGGGAACCCCACAGTCATTGCAAAACCCGTTGGGCCAGTGCTGCTGAACACCAGCGGCACCGAAGCACTTGCGACAGCCGGAACAGGAGATCTTCTTTCAGGCATGATTGCAGCCATTGCTGCAAAAGGAACAACGCTCTTCAATGCTTCAGCTGCAGCAGCCTGGTTTCACGGAAGAGCAGGAGACCTTGCAAGCGAAGTATCCAGCCTGGTTTCAGCAAATATGGTGGCTGATGCCATTCAGCTCGCTATCGGTGAAATTTTTGAAATAACAGAGCACCACTGAAATTATCAGCATCCTATTTTTGCTTATAAATTCAACTGATTATCAAGCACCACAAATACCACGAAGCTTCAAAATCAGGCGTTACAGGATCGCAAAAATTTTTTGATGTTTCTTGCAGCCTGACGGATTCGCTCCTCATTCTCAATCATGGCAACACGCACATATTCATCCCCATATGCACCGAAACCTATTCCGGGGCTTACGGCAACCTTTCCATCGGTAAGCAGCTTCTTGCTGAATTCGAGACTTCCCAAATGCCTGAACTGCTCTGGAATATGGGCCCAAACAAACATGCTTGCCTTTGGCGTAACAACTGGCCAGCCTGCATTCTCAAAGCTCTTTACCATAACGTCACGACGCTTGCGGTAGACTTCACAGATTTCATGAATACAGCTCTGATCTCCTGTGAGAGCAATGGTTGAAGCAACCTGAATAGGGGTAAATGTGCCATAATCAAGCCAGCTCTTGATTTTTTCAAGAGCTCCAATAAGTTTTGCATTCCCGACCATGAAGCCTACACGCCATCCTGCCATATTGTATGTCTTCGACAAGGTATAACTCTCAACAGCAACATCCTTGGCTCCCGGAACCTGTAAAATCGAAGGCGTCACATAACCATCGTATGTCAATTCAGCATAGGCAATATCACTGATAATGTAAAAGCGCTCCTGACGGGCAATATCTACCAGCTTTTCATAAAAAGGCAGCTCTACCGTTGCAGTGGTTGGATTGTTGGGAAAATTGACTACAAGAAATTTCGGCTTCGGAGAAGATTCACGCAATGCCTTTTCGATGTTTTGAAAAAAGCCGGCTTCATCAAGAGTGAAATCATCATTCATTTCAAGTTTCAGACGGTGTACATTACCACCGGCCAGAATAAATGCCTGGGAATGGATCGGGTAACATGGGTCTGGTACCATAGCCAGGTCTCCAGGATTGGTAATGGCCTGAACAAGGTGGACATAGCCCTCTTTCGACCCCATCGTTGCAACTACCTCACGATCAAGATCAAGATCAACATTATACTTTCGCTTGTACCATGTACCAACGGCAGCACGCAACTTGTATATCCCTTTTGAAGCCGAATAACCATGAGTACGGGGTTTATTGACACTTTCAATCAGTTTATCAATAATATGCTGTGGGGTTGGACCATCAGGATTACCCATTGAAAAATCAATAACATCCTCACCCGCCCGCCGTTCGGCCATTTTCAGCTCATTGACTGCAGCAAACACATATTTTGGAAGGCGCTTGATTTTGTCAAATTCGATTTCATCAAACATAAGTCTTATCAGAAAAAATTTATAAGGTAACAAAAAGGAAATATCTTGATATCATAAGCAAAAAGAGTATCATATCAATGATATCTATTTTCTTCATAACAATGAGGAATCTACCACAATCACGTAGAGAATAGTAACAAGAAACGTGGTTATATTTTATCCGATTTTCCAAAAAACACACCATTTAAATGAAACTCTTTTCACGAATAGGGTGTTCTTGAAAAGAAAGTCATTACTAAAAGATGAGGTGGAATGCTGCTACTAACTTAAAATGAAAAAAATTATTACCGAGCATAAAAGAAATTGAAAAATTTGACAATATTGTGTTTTTGTGTAACATATCATGTTTGTGCGATTTAGCGATCTGCTCCATGTAAAGCAACATATACTACTACTCCGTGTCAAAAATAAATATGACCATAACGGATACCCTCAAGCATGAGCTTGAGGAATCCACAGGAAATGACTATAACTGCTGTTATCAGTGCGGGAAATGTACTGCTGGTTGTCCGGCTGGAGGATTTATGGACAATCCACCTGCAAGGATCATGCGACTTGTGCAGGCGGGCTATACCGAGGAAGCAATGAAAAGCGATGCTCTCTGGTATTGTCTTGGCTGCATGACATGCACATCAAGATGCCCACAGAATCTTGATATTGCCGCAACAATGGACTCTCTAAGGGAACTTGCTCTCGAAAAAGGGATTGTATCAGAAGACAAGGCAAAAAAACTCGTAACAGCATTTCATGTCTCATTCCTTAAAAACGTACGAAAACACGGCCGCTTGCAGGAACTTTCGCTTGTAAACAGCTATAAACTTCGCACACGGACATTTCTTCAAGATGCTGCTTCAGGCGTCAAGATGATCACACAGGGGAAGATCAATCCAATGCATACCCTTACGGGAAAAGGATCAGTTAAAGCAAAGGATCAGATTGAAAAAATTTTTCAGGCTTCAGAAAAAAAATCCCATTTGCAGGCGCCTAAACGACGCCCGAAAAAAAAGGAGTTCATTGCTCATGCACCTGTTGTCATAAAACCAGGAATGACTATCGGCTACTATCCTGGTTGTTCGCTCGACGGAACGGCTCAGGAATATGGCATCTCGGTCAAAAAAATGTGTTCTTTACTTGGCCTGAATCTTAAGGAAATTGAGGACTGGAACTGTTGCGGAGCAACATCTGCGCACGCAACAAATCATAAACTCGCACTACTTCTTCCTGCCCGAAACCAAGCACTGGCCGATGCCCAAGGATTGGATTTGGTTCTTGCGCCCTGCGCTGCCTGTCAGAACCGCCAAGTAAGCACGCGCAAGGCCTTGATCGATTTTCCGGATATTCGCAAGGAAATTCGTTCCATTACCGGAATAGAGCCAACTGGCAAATCACAGTTCATAGGGGTTACCCAGCTTCTTGAAGCAATGGATCCCGAAGAAATAAAAAAACGGGTAAAAAAACCACTGACCGGTCTCAACTTGGCATGTTATTACGGTTGTCTTTTGGTTCGTCCAATGGAAGATATGAATTTTGATGATCCAGAAAACCCCGGTAAAATGGAGGCGATCATTTCTGCACTTGGAGCATCACCAGTAAACTGGGCCTTCAAAATCGAGTGTTGCGGAGGCGGCCTTACACTAGCCCAACAGGGTCTCGTTGAAGACCTTACCCACAAGATCGCAAAAAATGCAGCAGCAAATGGCGCTGAAGCATTTGTCGTAGCCTGTCCCCTTTGTCAGGCTAACCTTGACATGCGTCAGGAAAGTATGATAAAACGGTTTGGTGATGTGAAACCTATGCCTGTGTACTATATTTCGGAACTTGTAGCCATTGCTTGCGGAGCAACTCCTTCAGAAGTTGCTGTAGGAAAGCACTTTGTTCCTGCTCTTGACTTAGTATCAAAATTTTAATCGGTTAACATATATCCCCTTGATCCTAAACAATATGTGATGGTTTTCTGGAAAAATTCAGGCCTTATTGAAAATGATGAAACAAGGAGTGCCGTTCAGATATGCGGCTTCATTCTAAATGATTGAATAATGTCGAAAATAGGGGTATTTATTTGTCATTGCGGCGAAAATATCGGCGCAAAGGTTGATTGTAAAAAACTGGCAGCAACCTTGGAAGAACACCCAGGCGTTGAAGTTGCTGTTGAATACAAATATTTTTGTTCTGATCCAGGTCAGGAAAGCGTTAAAAAAGCAATTCGCGACAACAAGCTTACCGGAGTTGTTGTTGCCGCATGTTCACCGAGAATGCATGAAGCCACCTTCCGCAAAGCCTGCGCTGAAGCTGGTCTGAATCCCTACATGTGTGAAATTGCCAACATTCGTGAACAGTGCTCATGGGTGCACACTGACAATGATAAGGCTACGGATAAAGCTACCGATATTGTGCGTTCAATGGTCGAAAAAGTCAAACGCAACAATAATCTTCAACCCATTGAGGTTCCCATCACTCGCCGGGCGCTGGTCATCGGCGGAGGAATAGCCGGCATACAGGCAGCACTTGATATTGCCAACGCTGGTCAGGAAGTCATACTTGTAGAACGGGAAGCATCACTTGGCGGCCATATGGCACAATTATCGGAAACATTCCCGACGCTTGATTGTTCGCAATGCATCATGACACCAAGAATGGTTGAAGCGGCGCAACACCCTAAAATCCGTTTACTTACCTATGCAGAAATCGAAAGCGTAGATGGCTATATTGGCAATTTCCACGTAAAGGTGCGAATGAAATCGCGCTATGTTGATAAAAGCACCTGTACCGGATGTGGCGATTGCATCACCAAATGCCCTTCAAAAAAGATTTTAAGCGAATTCGACTGTGAAATTGGCAAACGTACTGCCATATATACCCCATTTGCCCAGGCAGTTCCCAATATTCCGGTCATTGACAAAGCCAACTGCACCTACTTCAAGAACGGCAAGTGCAAAATCTGCGCTAAATCCTGCCCTCTGAATTCAATCAATTTCGACATGCAGGATGAATTCGAAGAACTGGAAATAGGAGCAATTATTGTTGCAACAGGATTCCAGATCCAGAATAATGCAATATATGGTGAATATGGATTGGGAAAATATGCGGACGTCATAACCGGCCTCCAGTTTGAGCGTCTTGCCTCTGCCAGCGGCCCTACTGCAGGTAAGATTTTGCGGCCTTCAGACGGCAAAGAACCTGAAACAGTTGTATTCATACAGTGTGCCGGGTCACGCGACCCTTCTAAAGGTGTACGCTACTGCTCCAAAATCTGCTGCATGTACACCGCAAAACATGCCATGCTTTACGCTCACAAGGTTCATGGTGGAAAAAGCAATATTTTTTACATGGATATTCGCGCCGCAGGCAAAGGATACGATGAATTCACACGAAGAGCCATTGAGGAAGATGAAGCCGGATATGTGCGTGGCAGGGTAAGCAAGGTATGGCAGGAAAACGGCAAACTGATGGTCAGAGGTGTTGATACCCTGCTCGGCAGACCAGTTGAAATTGCAGCTGATATGGTAGTTCTCGCTACAGCCATGATACCTCAACCAGATGCAAAGGAGTTTGCAAAAACCATCGGAATCGGTTACGACGAATACGGATTTTACAACGAAGCGCATCTCAAACTGCGTCCAGTTGAATCATCAACGGCAGGAATTTTCCTTGCCGGCGCCTGCCAGTCACCAAAAGATATTCCCGACTCTGTATCCCAGGCATCGGCATCAGCAAGCAAGGTACTTGCTCTCTTCAGTAAGGATAAGCTTGAAAGAGAACCGGTTATTGCCATCAACAATGAAGCCACCTGTGCGGGATGCTGGGGCTGTGTTCTTGCCTGTCCATACAATGCCATTGAGAAAAAAGATATTGTCGATCGTTCCGGACGCGTCATCAAACGGGTTGCCTCAATCAATCCCGGCCTCTGCCAGGGATGCGGTACCTGCGTCACGTTCTGTCGCTCGAACAGCATTGATCTTGCAGGATTTACCGAAAAACAGATCTATGCTGAAGTAATGGGCCTCTGAAAAGAGGCATTTGTCCCATGAATGAACAGAACTTTGCTACAGGAGTAAACCGATGAGTGAACCATTTGAACCGAACATTATTGCTTTTGTCTGCACCTACTGTACCTATGCCGGTGCGGATTTGGCAGGTACGAGCAGGTTGAAATATGCACCGAATGTGCGTATTATACGTCTCCCCTGTACCGGAAGGATAAGTCCCATGTTTATTCTTAAAGCTCTTCAGAAAGGTGCTGATGGAATCCTGATAAGCGGCTGTCATCCCGGAGACTGTCATTTTACACACGGCAACTATCACGCCCGTCGCCGGTGGATGGTTTTTCGTGCCCTGCTCGACTTTATGGGTGTACCGCCTGAAAGGATAAAGTACTCCTGGATTAGCGCTGCTGAAGGGTTAAAATTTGCTGATCTCATCAACGGCATCACTGAAGATATACGTAAAATCGGCCCTTTTGATCAATACAAGCAGATAATCGAGCAATCACAGGCCCCCGCGTCACTTTAATAAAACAACACGCAATGAGTATCGAGCAACAATACAGAACAAAAGCAAAAGAACTCCTTTCGAGCGGTGAGGTTAAAATGGTTATTGGATACGGGCCAGGCTCCACCCCCGACCGCCGCCGGCCTCTATTTATAACCACTCCCGATGAAACGGATCGTCTTGTGCTTGACAGCGCCTGCATTGCCAACCTTTCGGGATATCTGGTTACCGAAGGGCTCCTGAGTGATGAAAAACGTGTCGCGATCTTTCTTCGACCTGAGGGCATCCGTACAATCAATATTCTTGCAGCAGAAGCCCAGCTGAATTCAGACCAAGTCGTCATTATTGGATTCGATTCTGCCAAAAATGAGGTCACTGCCCTAAAAGGCAGCAGTACAGAAGATTTTTCAGTTCTGATTGAATCCATGAGGGCGAACACTCCTGAAACGGCAAAAGAAGAACTTTTTGAAAAAATCGAAAAGATGAATCCTCAGGAACGATTCACATTCTGGCAGGAAGAATTCTCAAAATGCATAAAATGCTATGCTTGCCGCCAAGCATGTCCCATGTGCTACTGCAGACGCTGCATAGTCGATAGCAATCAACCGCAATGGATCAACACCTCCGCACATACGCTCGGTAATTTCGAATGGAATATCGTGCGGGCATTTCACCTTTCTGGTCGATGCGTTGAGTGTGGAAACTGTGGCCGTGCATGTCCGGTTAACATTCCGCTCCGACTCATCAACAGAAAAATGGCAAAAGAGGTGATGGATTTATTTGATCATTTTGCCGGAACAAATAAAACCCAGGAACCTGTACTTGCAAGTTTCAAAAAGGACGATTCCGAGACATTCATTCTCTAAGTAATCAACGCGTATGACAAAAATCCTTTTCACCGATAAACTTGACAATTGTATCGAACGATGGAAGTCGGCAGGCCGTACGGTGATTGGTCCTGTACAGAAAAACAATATTTCAACCTACGACACGGTTAAATCCGCTTCTGAGCTTGATCTGAATCTGGTGCTTCCCGACCGTTCAATCAAGGAGCTCTTCTTTCCGCAGAGTGAGCCGATGTTGCGTTACACGATTAAAAAAGAGGCAATCAATACCTCTGAATTTCTACCTCCTTCCGGTCAAAGAATTATCTTCGGTGCCAGAGCATGCGATGCTTCAGGCCTTGCAATTGATGACCCTCTTTTCGGCTGGGATTATAAAGACGAGTACTGGTTTCAAAGACGTAATGAATCGGTAATCGTAACTATTGCATGCACAAAAGCTGATGATTTCTGCATGTGCACCTCTTTGAAACTGGCACCCGACAGCCCTAAAGGTTCAGATATCATGCTTCGCCCCCTTGAAAACAAAAAAGGGTGGCAGGTAGAGGAGCTTACCGAGCGTGGGCGGGAAGCATTCAAAACAATTGCCGATCTTTTGCAGGAAAGTAATGAGGCCGCAGCACCGACTATTACTGTACCGGAAAAGTTCGATTCTACGGCTTGTGCCGAATGGCTGAAAAAGCCGGAGAATTTTGAAAGCAAATTCTGGAAAGAGATTTCGCTCCGCTGTATCGGATGCGGGTCGTGCACTTACCTTTGCCCAACCTGCCACTGCTTTGACATTCAGGACGAAGGTGATACCTATAACGGTATCAGAAGAAAAAATTGGGACAGCTGTTCTTTTGCACTTTTTACCATGCATACATCGGGTCATAACCCGCGATCAACACAATCAGCACGCTGGCGCCAGCGCATCATGCACAAGTTCAACTATTTTCCTGGTAAATTCAGTGCAAACAGCTGCAGCGGATGCGGCCGATGCACCAGACAGTGTCCGGTTGATATGGGAATAACTGAAACTTTACAAGAGATTTCAAAATTATCGCAGTGACAGAAAACATTCAAAACGCAGCACAGAACATTTACAAGCCGGCCATTATGAAAATCGTCGCCCGACACGACGAAGCGCCCGGCGTAAGAACCATGAGGCTTGAGTTTCAAGATCCGGCCGAACATGATCAGTTCAAAGCAACCTACCGTACCGGT
Source organism: Chlorobiaceae bacterium (assembly GCA_037134935.1). Taxonomy (GTDB): domain Bacteria; phylum Bacteroidota; class Chlorobiia; order Chlorobiales; family Chlorobiaceae; genus Chlorobium. The sequence continues at coordinate 63,578 of JBAXLG010000002.1, forward strand.
ATGTTCGGGCTCTACGGTATATACGGCGAAGGCGAAAGTACCTTCTGCGTAGCAAGCCCTGAAACCCGCAAAGACTATATTGAATGCACCTTTCGGCAGTCAGGCCGGGTGACATCAACGCTTGCAAGATCCGATATCGGAGATCTGGTTACCTTCCGTGGACCTTACGGAAACCGCTTTCCCATTGAAGAGTTTTATGGCAAGAACCTTCTTTTCATTGCAGGAGGCATAGCCCTTCCACCCACAAGAAGTGTAATCTGGTCATGCCTTGACCAGCGTGAAAAATTCGGCAAGGTTACCATCGTCTACGGTGCCCGTACTGTAGCCGACCTGGTCTATAAGCACGAACTTGAAGAGTGGCTGCAGCGTGACGATGTCGATCTTGTTCTCGCCGTTGATCCCGGTGGAGAATCGCCTGACTGGAAGCATCGTGTAGGCTTCGTGCCTACAGTCCTTGAAGAAGCGGCACCCTCTCCAGATAACTGCATTGCCGTACTTTGCGGACCACCCATCATGATCAAGTTTACCCTGATTTCACTCAAAAAGCTTGGTTTTGACGAAACCAATGTTTATACAACACTGGAAAACCGCATGAAGTGCGGACTTGGCAAATGCGGTCGCTGCAATGTTGGGTCGATTTATGTCTGCAAAGAGGGGCCGGTCTTTACGGCTGCTGAAGTTTCCCGTATGCCTGCCGCAGATTTATAACCCAACATACAAGAAAAAACTACTCTTCGCGCCTCTTTGATTAAGGAATGCAAGACCCGCGAACCAATAACAAAATTTCAGGAGAGATAGACTTGGCAAAACCGATCCGGCTGATGAAAATCAGCCGGTAATGGCGGGAGATACCACCACGGATAGACTCCATACGCTTCCCTGCCGGTTGATGCACAACACTGCAGGGCAATAATTTGCCCGGCAATAAATGGCCGCAGCAATTCATAAGAAAACTCCATACCAAACCCCGCCTCATCATGTACAACAGAGGCACTGGTGTTCCATGGTTCTGGTGAAAGAACAGTAAAATTTTTTGCTCGGTGCCGCGGCTGATCAAAACGTAACGCTACCCAATGGCCATCCGGAGTCATTTCAAATTCAAGGTACCCTGAACCAGCAGCACCATCACCAATAAAAAGTTCAGAAACACCATACAGCCACAATCCATCAGTAAAAGCTCCTGCAGGGATTGATGCCGGAGGTTTCACTGCAAAAAGATTCGGATCATCGCATCGGGTAGTCCAACGCAGAAAAGGTGCAACAGGATTAGCCACACCATCCTGAAGTGAAAGCAACTGCTCAACCTCCACAAAAACAGTTGCAGGAAACTCCCCTTTCTGCCCTGAATAACCGATCAGCGGACCCTGCAGAAGCCGGCAAGGAAAAACCGGTACACTGTTTTTCCTCCTCTCATTTTCAGGAAACCATAACACTCCAGCCCACCCTTTCGAAGGATCATGGCAGTCAGCAACATAACCAGCTCCGCACGATGCAAGCAGATCAACATCAAACAACCCGATACACTGTACTTCAAGATCAAGCTCAACTCCTGACCGGTCAAGAGCAGCAGCTCTCATGCGTGCGGCAAGCCTGAGCACATCTGCAGCCGTAGCCCCACCTCTGTTATAGATAAAATTGGCATGGTGCTCACTCACCATCGCTCCGCCTTCCAACTCTCCCTTGAAACCAAGCTGCTCAAAAATCCGGCCACTCGAACAGCCTGCCGCATAATTGTTTTTGAATGTGGAACCACAACTGGGAAAATCGAAATGATGCTTTCGAATGCGCTCATCCTCATATTCCCTCATAAGAAGATTGATCTCCTCAGATGAGCGCACTTGAGGAAAACGAAGCACTACAGCCACAACAATTTCACGATTATCCATCAAGGATGTATGCTTGTATCCATAAAAAACATCATCAGGCAATTGCCATTGCAGACGGCCATCTATGTCAACCGTTACAATGCCTGCAGTAATCGCGGAAACCTCACCACCAAAACAGCGGGCATTCATCCTTACAGTCGATCCTATCTGGCCAGGAAGCCTAAAAAGCCACTCCCCTCCTCCCCTCGAAAAGCGCAGCAGTTCCTCGGAAATCACAGTGTTATCCACTCCTGCTTCACAGAAAAGTTCATCATCGGAAATCCAGAACATTCTCCGCATCCTTTCCAAAGAAATGACAATACCAGGAAAAGGCTCGTCAGAAAAAATAATATTACTGCCGCTGCCCATTACAGCAACCGGCAACCGATGGATCCGGTTCCAAAGCAAAAGCTCAACCAATTCAGCAACACTCTCCGGACAAGCAAAAAAACGGGTCGTACCACCGATTCCATAATAAGCCCTCGTAGAAAGAAGAACATCAGCTTCAAAATGGCAAGGCAGGGATAAGTCAGACATTACAATATCGTAGGTAATCAGAAAATAACGTTTATAAAACAGTCAAAGGCAGAACAAAAAAAAGGAACATCATAACAGAATTATCCTGAAACAAGAAGAGAAATAAAAGAAAACCATCTCAAATAAATTCCATATTTTCAAGCGATAATGTATATCCGATTGGATATTACTTATTCAGCAAATAAACACAAAAAACATGCCAGAAAACAACTCCCGTCAGGTGAATTTTGCTCTTGTACAGATCACTACCGAGCAGTTTGAACTTTTTCCTGATCGCTTTGTCGAGGATAGACCTGTCACACTGAACGCCGGTCTTAACTTTGGAGTAGACAGCAGGCAAAACCTGCTCAAAGTACTCTTTAAAAACAGTTTTATGCAGGAAAACATCCCTTTTATTACCATAGAAGCCGGATGTGTCTTTACCATTGATCCAGAATCCTGGTCACTCTTCAGCAACAAGAAAAACGGATTCTTGGTACTGCCAAAAAACTTTGCCGGATACCTTGCATCAATGACCGCCAGCACAGCCCGAGGCATTCTGCATGGCAGGACCGAAAACACACTCATGAACCGCTTTTTTATACCAGCCAACAATATTGAAGAGATGATCCCGGAAAACGTTGAACTTCCTGTGGACAAGGCAGAATGAACATAAACAGGAACATAGTGACAGCGCCTTTTTTTTACTTGTAACACTACAGCCAAACACTCGGCAGACCCCGCCCTGCCGGGATAACAGACAACGGTCACAATAAAACATTACAGTTCACTCCCTACCGCACTCTCGTAACCATACCGGGTTTTCTCGGTCCAGCATCCGGCAATGGCATGACACTGTACCCGAAAACACCCGCAGCATACGGCAGATGGTTTTCTGGAAGCGTAAGCCCTATGGAGCTGAACGCTGACGGCCCTTCAGCACTCGCATACAATTGAATGACCGAATGAATCCAGCAGGATCCAATACCAAGCGATGCCGCAGCAAGAAACATGTTTTCCATAGCCAGCACACAATCCTGCAACGGTGTAATAGCATGGCAGTCGGCGGAAACTATAACGAGTGACGGTGCATGGTAGAACATATGGTACCCTTCACGTGCAGCCACTGCGCGCAAAGCCTCATTATCAGAAGTCAGAAAAACATTTTTGCACAAAACCTGAAGCTTTTCAAGTATTTCAGCATTCTGCACTACGGTAAAATGCCAAGGCTGCTGCCCCATCGCCGTCGGCGCATACTGACCTGCAAGAAGAATCTCCTGCAATGCATCTTCTGCTATCTGCCTCGCCTCATAAGCCCTTATGCTGCGGCGCTTAAGAATAGTCTGTATAGTCTCATTCATAACTGTTTCCTTTATTTATTAACCGTCAATTACAAAAGCGGGAAATAAACCGCTGTTTTTAGTTGACCAGCGTTTCATTTCCCAAAACAGTGCTTCACACAATACATGCAAATCAGAAAATCCTACTCCCCTTCTCCAACCGGCTCAATAGATGTTGAAAGGAATCCTCTGCCCTGTGCAAAATAAACGTAAATCGGTTTTTCGTTGCGCAGCACATCCAGAACACTCTGAAACATAGCTGAAGGCATATGCATCTTGATGGTACCACCACTCTCACTGTCATTTTCAAATAACATTCCCGGATCATTGAACCGCACATAGGCAGCTACCGCCCCATCTGGGCCATACAAAGCAATCTGGGCACGGTTTGTCTGGTAACCCTCCGGGCTTCCGTAAAAAAGGATATGATAATTTTTAACCTCAGTAGTCATGATCAACTCCCCGTTAATGGTTAATAGCTATTGAACTATTCACTTAAAACGTAATAAAAAGAATCCCACCGTACAAGAAAGTTCACATGCAACATGCGCGATTTTGACTTCCATCCACTCAGTATCTTTTTTAGCAACTTTTAATCGGGTACTTAGACTCCTTAAAGAGTTTCGGCACTACCTTATTTCCAAGTAATTGAGCTGTTCAAACAAACAGCAGCTGTAAAAAAAACGTTATAATCGCAACATCAACCTATCAACCTATAAATACCATGAAAAAAGAGACAAAATCATCGCTCACACCTCTTGCAATCGGTGTACTTGTCATTTCTCTCCTGACTGTTTTTATAATTGTTCTGTATATCGCAATCGGCCTGTCCCAAGCAACTCTGGTGTGGCTGAGCGGCCTGTTCATCATTGCAGTCATGCTGCATACCGCTCTCAACTGGAAGCAGTTTACCTGACACTGTTTTTTTTAGCAACTTTTAAGCAGGGACTTAGAATCTTTAAAGAGTTACGGCACTACCTTATTTCCAAGTAATTGAGCTGTTCAAGTAAACAGCAACTGTAAACAAAACTTTATAATCTCAACATCAACCGATAAATACCATGAAAAAAGAGACAAAATCATCGGCCACACCTCTTGCAATCGGTGTACTTGTCATTTCTCTCCTGACTGTGTTTATGATTGTTCTTCATGTAGCGATAGGCTTCTCCCCATCTGCCCTGGTTGGGCTGAGCAGCCTTTTCATCATTGCAGTCATGCTGCACACCACGGTCAACTGGAAGCAGTTTACCTGACACTGTTTTGAACAAAGCCCGCGCGTTGATAATCATTCAGCGCGCTGCATGTTTTCGTAATGCAGGCAATAAAGCTCTCAGAAGAATGTTCTCAATTGTTGATTCATTCACTCCTAATACTGCCAATCCTCATGCCTGACCGGCAATCGGTTAAGCACTTCCCTGTAATGTTTCCATTGAGGCAGAAAGGTATTCATGAGTGCCACGAACTGCTGATTATGGGTTGGCTCATGGAGATGAACCATTTCGTGAACTACAATATATTCCAGGCATTCAACAGGTTTTTTAGCAAGTTCAAGATTTAACCAGATGCGTTCAGCTTCGGGATTGCAGGTGCCCCATCTGGTTTTCATTTTTTTGATGCCAACCTCATGAACCTGAATTCCTGTTCTTTTCTCCCATGTTGCCATGAGATCAGGAAGAACTGCTCTCAACTGCTTCCGGTACCATTCATCCAAAAGTATCTGCTTTTTCTCTCTTCCTGAACCCGGCCTGACCTGCACAACCAATGTTTTATGCTTCAAATGAACCACAGGAGTTGCTTCTATCTCTTTTACTTTCAGCAAACAACGACTTCCCCATACGAAATGACTTTCCCTGTCAAGGTATTCCCTTGGAGTTTCGCGTTCCTGACTGCAGAATTTCTTCTGCTGTTTTCTGATCCATCCCAGACGCGATACGGCAAACCCGCGTATCGACTCGTCATTCATACTACTGGGAGCCGAAATGCGTACGTTCCCCAAAGGGGGGTTAACGCTCAAATGAACGTTCTTTATATTCTTTTTGATAACCTCCACCGGTATATCCCCAAAAATCATTTTCATTGGCTTCAGTACTCCGGCTGCCGGTAAATAATGAGAAAGATACGTTCTACCTCATCAGCATCATGCAGTATACTATCCAAAGCTTTTTTAATCGCCTGTTCCCGAGCCAGAACACCCCGCCAGCCATCATGCCGCACGCTTTTCACTGCTGCATCAATTTTTAAAGCCATTGCAATTCTTTTATCCTGAAAACCTTGATATGCTTCCGGCTCCTCGGTAAGAGTGATATCGACATCGCCGACCCTGTCAAGCTTCAGGTTGTTGAACAATGCCCGCTGGCCCATCGTTTTCAATCTTTCGTTGACATCATCGGTCTGACCATTCTGAACTTTTCTTGCCAGTTCGGCTATGCGCTGCAGATACTCTTCATACTCAAGGGCATTGCGGCGGCGGGCTGCTATGATTTCATCAAGCAGGGTCGACATCCTGTCGTAATAAGCCGGATCATTGAGATGATCCTTGATGATTTTACGGCGAACATTGTTTTCAATGGTTTCAGCAACGGCATCCCTGCTGCTTTTTATCACATCAGGCAGCGAGTTGATAGCAGAGGCAATACCAGTTTTAACCATCAAATCCAGTAAAGGCAGATCATCGAACGGGGATATCTTCCGCGGTTCGTCAGCACGGATGTAGGTATCGATAAGATGGCGCATATCCGCCTCATACGTTTTCAGATCAATGGTTTCCCCACTGGCTTTTCGGATAATCTCTCGAAGGTTCACATAGCTTTCCATATCCTGCCGGATACGCTCCTGCTCAGTGCTGCTGTACCCTGCAGCTTCAAGCTCATCCGCAATATTGGCGAACGCCCTTAGCATGGCAGCTGTTGCCTTGTAAAGCGAAACCCGAAGATTCTCCCGTTCGGACAACTCTTCGGGAATCTCGGTATTCCCGCAGAAATAGTGGATATACTGCAGTTCGCCATTGGGGGGCTCAACCGGCTCACAAAGGAGAGCAAGAGCTTCAAGCGCATTGTCAAGACGCTCACGGCCAATGGCAAGCCTCTCTTTCAAAAGAATTTCCGGATTGCCAGCAGAAGTATTATTGCTGTGATCAAGTTCCGACGTATATACCTGAATGGAGTTTTCCACCTTTTTGAAGAGATCCTTGTAATCGACAATGTATCCGAACTCCTTGTCATCGCCGTCAAGCCGGTTCGTTCGGCAGATAGCCTGAAACAGGCCATGATCCTGCATGCTTTTATCAATATAGAGATAGGTGCAGCTCGGAGCATCGAACCCTGTCAACAGCTTGTCGACAACAATCAGCAGCTTCATGTTTGCCGGCTGTTTTTTGAACAGCTCTTTGGCATGCTCTTCATAGATTTCCGTCCGGCTTTTCCCTGACTGCCGGGGAATATCTTTCAGCATCTCCTTGTACATGCTGAAAATAAACTCCCTGTCGGTTTCGGTATTGGCTCCGGTATTTTCCGTTGTAATATCACCGGTGTGCGGGTTGTATGAGGTAACAACAGCACACTTGCCTTTGAAGAGGGTTCTCTGGAAGAGTTCATAATACTTGCACGCCTCGTATATGCTTGATACCACGAGAAGCGCGTTACCCCTGTCACTGCTCAAACGGGGCTTCACCCCGAAATCAAAAACAATATCACTGACCACCCTGTCCATGCGGGAACGTGAGCTGAGCACCTTCTGCATGGTTCCCCATTGCTCCCTCAAGGCGGCTTTCTGCCACTCATTCAACCCCCGAGTTTTGGCGTCGAACCAGGCATCTATCTTATCCGTAGAGGTGAGTTCCTGGTCGATGTCCCGCGCTTCATAGACAAGATCAAGCACTACCCTGTCTTCAACCGCTTCATTGAATTTGTAAGTATGGATATAACCACCGAACACTTCCAAACTTGTCGCCTTATCGGTTTTCAGGAGAGGAGTGCCGGTGAAACCAATAAAAACCGTGTTTTTCAGGATAGCCTTCATCGTCCGGTGAAGCTTTCCGCTCTCCGTGCGATGGCACTCATCGACAAACACAAAAATATCACCGACAGCATGGCAAGGTTCGACTTCCAGCCCCTTTACAAACTCTTCGAAATTATCAACATCTCTCCTGCCGAATTTATGAATGAGCGAACAGAGCAGACGAGGCTTTGCCTGCCCAAGCTGATGCAGCAGATCCTGCCCGCTCTCTGTCCGGTACATGGTTTCACCTGCTTCAGTAAACACTGTCTCTATCTGCTTGTCCAGTTCATCGCGGTCGGTAATGATTGCAACCCGGGCACGGGGATTGTTCTCCAGAATCCATTTAGCCAGCAACACCATCACAATGCTCTTTCCGCTGCCCTGCGTATGCCAGATAATCCCCCCTTTGCAGCGATCTACATACTCCTGAGCAGCCTTCACACCGAAATACTGATGCACTCGGGGAAGCTTCTTGACCCCTCCGTCAAACAGCACAAAATCATGCATCAGCTCCATCAACCGTTCCTTGCGGAACATCTTCAGCAGGTACTTGTCGAGCTTGAAACGGCTGTTATCCTCCTCGTCCTCCTTCCACTTCAAATAGTACTTCTCCGGTGTTCCAATCGCACCATACTGCAGCCCTTCCGAATCATTGCCGGCAACAATGAACTGCACCGTACTGAAAAACCATTCATTGAACTCCGGCTGCTGGTTTGATATGTTCTGACGGATACCTTCACCGATTGAAATCCTGCTGTTTTTCAGCTCCAGCACCCCGACAGCGATACCGTTAACATACAACACAATATCCGGCCTCCGCTCATGACTGCCGCGAAGCGTTACCTCCTCGGCAAATGCAAAATCGTTTTCCTCAGGATTCTGCCAGTTGAAGAAATGAACAGTTTCATGCTGCTCTCCTGCATCTGTTTGAACCGGAACGCCGTAACGCAGAAGAGTGTAAACCCTCCGGTTATTGTCGTACAAGCTGCGGCTCGGATTGTCCGCTTCACTATGCAATGCATGGAGTGCCCTTGAAATCTGCTCCGACCTGTAGCCTCGACGTTTAAGATATCCGGCAAGCAGCTCTTCCTCGATATTGCTGTTGCCATCCCTGTCAGTCCAGTTGCCAAGATAACGGTAGTTCAGCCCATTCTGAAACAGCGTGATGATGCGGTTCTGCGTTTCGTGTTCCGGTTGGCCAATAGTGCTCATGGCAAAACCTCCCTGTAGCCATCAATACTTACGACTAGAAAAGTGAACACAAGCTTACCATTTACGGCATAGGCAAAACCGCAAATCCTTTTCAAAGCATTATCCCAATGGAACTCTATCCGATCAATATGCCGGTTCACTTTTATGCTCGGTTATAATTAAGTTGCGGTTACTTGGCGGGAAACTAACTCCTCCAGTTACAAGAAAAAAAACTACATCTAAAGCACATAAAAAAGGTTCTCGTGTTCTTTCTATTCAATAGTTGTGTTAGCAATTCCGAATGGGATATGAACCATCGGAATATCGCCAGCTTCAGACTCTAAATGATTTCGTTGATCATCAAAATACATATGCGGTTTGAGTATTGAAAGTATGCGGTCTTTTTTCATTCCCCCGAGAAAAAATGTTTCATTGGCACTAACTCCCCAATGTTCAAGTGTTGTAATAACTCTTTCATGAGCCGGAGCATTTCTCGCAGTAACTATTGCCGTCTTAATGATACGTCGGTAGTCTCTGTTTTTTTCTTCCTCTTTATCTTCAAGTTTTTGCATAAATGACAGTTTTTTGAAAAAGTCGGCCAACGGCCCGGGCTTATGAGGAATATGAGAGTTTGCAACTTCATAGCTATGATACCTTGACAAATCAGCTCTTTTATATACTGTTTCTGATTCGTCATCGGCTATTACTCCATCAAAATCAAATGCTATAACTAACTCATCATCATCATCATCTATGACATTGCTTGGCAATACGGTTCCTGCCGGATAATTTGCATTAATAGCTTTCTTTGTATCTTCTTCATTAGCCGATAAAAATAGTGAGGCATTAAAAGCCGGGATATATTCGTAAGGAGATTTCCCTTCCATAAATGCCGCTCTAGAAATATCTAAACCATAATAGGCTATGGATCGAAATACTCTCTTTCCTGTTGCTGCTGAATTACGGGAAAGCAAAACAACTTCGACTGGAAATTGTTTTGGGAAATATTTATTAATATTCAAGAATCTTCGAATAAACGGAAAAGCAACGCCCTTGCCAAGAGTTTTATCCAAGTTAGCCTTTTGAAATTCTTTATATGCTTTCGGTCCTTTGTCAACAAATACAGCATGAGATTCCGAAAGATCAAAAAGAGCACTTGAGGAAACCGCAATAACCAGCTTTCGTTCTATTGGGTATGGCATATCATCTCTTTAGTAGCTAATACATTAGATTTATTGACAATTTAATCCTGCATAGTTTTATAATTATACTGACCATCTTAATATTCAAATATTTTGATTCGGATTTGACTCTCGTATAAATACCAAAAGTTTATTCATACGCTGTTTAAGATCAAGGACACTGAAATCGGGAACATAGTTGTTGATTACATACCTTGCTATTTCTATCTTTGGTGCTTGAATTTCTTTTCCTGCCCGGTTCTTTATTCGTAAACAATTATCATATTTATCAAAAGTCGTAAGTGTTGATGCATTTGGACACTTTTTTTTGATTGCATCTCTTAATTGATCCGCTGAAATGTAATTTTCAATTTCTTTTCCATCCGTAACCCATGAGTGACCAGGTCCCTTATCAAACTCTCTTTGCAAACGTTTTTTTGTTTCATTTAAACAAGAACGAGGCTTTTCTTTATCACTATCGAGAATTATGACTCCTCGCCGATTAAGCCGCCTTAAAGAGATAAAGTTATCAACCTCAGTAGAATAATCTTCATTGGATAGATGTGATGCAAGTCTTCCTCCATAAAACATAATGCTGTAGTGAACACCTTCTACAAGTTCCGCAGAAAGTCCTTTAATCCAATGGTTAACATAGACTCTGTCAGAAGGCCCTTCAACCCATATGACGCAGTTAGCCTGCAGTAAATCTGAAGGGTGATATCCCAAATCCTCACAAACTGTTGATCGTTGAGTATCTGATGTAACTCTCTCAACAACAGACACCGAGTCTTGCAGTCTCACATGATAGATTTCCACACCAACGTTGTCCATCAATGTAGCAGAATGTGTAGTAATAAAATACTGGTTTGTTGTGTGTTCTGTTAGATATCTTATGAATTTCCTTTGTAATATTGGATTAAGATGGATTTCCGGCTCTTCAATGCAAACCACTTGCTCGTTAAGAACTGTAGCTGCAGATGCAAGAATTAACACTTCATGAATACCTGAACCCATTGACTCTACAGGCAAGACTTTACCATCCATATGAATCAAGATTGTAGCACGATCATGCGGTATCTCAATGCTTGCGTCTGGATTATCAATAACTGTTCGGAGAAAATCTGTAATTCCAGAGAAACGTCTCTTGTCTTCTTGATTGTGAACATCTGGATTCTGTAAACGAGCAAGTCGTTCAATAATTCCAGTGCCATCAAACCCATCCGATATAGATCCTTTTGTCCCTATTTGGCGAATAGCTGGAATAACTGCAACATTTACAACAGCAGGCTGCGGCATGTAGAGTAAATTTATTATTTCTGAATTCCAATGCCCGCCTAGACTCCGTCCTGGGCTTGATATCAATATATTCCAAAGTTCTTTAGCTTGACAGTCACTTAATACCTTAATAGCTTCTGACCAAGAACCTGGAGTATATTCATAGCTAGGTAAAGACATAAAGCTCCAACATAATTCCGTATTATCTATCCTACATTTTTCATTCAGTATTTTTGCAAGGAATTGACGAGCAAGATTTCGCCGATAAATATCTTCAATACTAATTCCTGCGACAAGTCTATGAGATTCGGCCAACATACTCTTATCTGTTTCGGAAAGTAATACTTTTTCTCCTGATCCAATTAAAAGTGGAGACCTATCAGGAAGATGATAAACAAGTGGATCTAAGTTTTTTCCCTTGTTTTCGGAATATTTTGAAATAATTTCGTTTATAAAGCGAATGATATTTGATTTTCCTGAATTATTTCTTCCAATGAAAAGATTTACTTTTTCAAAGTTATCAAAGTACTGAGGATCTTTTCCAAAACTACGGTAGCCCGCAATGGCAAAGTTTTTAATTTTTACCGTCATTTCATAGTTGCTATAAGCTGCTTTATGAATAAATGAATCTTCAAATGAAAAAACTTACTGAAAAGTTATAAAAGCACAGACTCACCGAGAAAGAATAAACAGTATACATTTCTAAAATAAATCAATCATACCAGTCTGATTTTTCCGGTTAAAAGATTTTGCATCATACCCTGTTTGATCTGGCAGGTCTTGTCGAGACGTTTTTCGAGGGCTGCGAGCTCGGCATACATATCAGACAGGACTGAGGCTATTGCTGTTTGTTCCTCTTTATTGGAGGGTAAAGTGAGTTCAAGTTCTTTCACATCCGCAGAATTTACCGATTCAAAAGTCGATCCCTTTGAATACTTTACCCAAATAGGTTCGAAATTTATAAGGCAGTGATACATGTAATCATTATCGTAGAGAATAGCACAAACTCCTCTTCCTATGCACACATCAAATTCGGCTCGCGCAATTTCACCTACAGGGGCTCGGACTGACATTAAAATATCCCCTTTGTCTGCTCGCTTTGTGATTTGTTTCGTAAAGATTCGTTCAATTGTTTTTCGATCTTTAATGTCAGCATTTCCTTGAATAAGGGAAAGACCTTCTCCGTTAGTATTATAGTTTGAAGAGCTTGGCGATTGCCCCATCACGATTTCCGCCACATCTCCCAACCGTTTCACCTCCCACTCCCCAGTGAAACCCGGCAGGCGTTTTTTGCCGGTGAGGAGTTCCTGCATGGCGCCTTGTTTGATCTGGCGTTTTTTGGCGATGAGTTGCTCAAGGGATTCGATGAGGGCGTCCGTATCGCTCAATGCTTCGGCAATGGCGCGTTGTTCTGGAACTGGAGGAGCAACAAATGGCAAACACATCAAGTCGCGTGTATAGATTGCCGCAACACTGGTCGTGCCGGTAGCTAATGCCCGAAGACGGGTTATAGAACCTGTTGTGTTGAAAAATAAATTGGCGTATTCGCTTGAGCAAACTTCCTGAAGATCAAATTCAAACCGCATTAGGTTTGAGTTGTAATAGGCAACGGGAAGTTCATTCCTCCAGATGGCTACCTTTCCAACTAGGTATAGAGTGTTTCGGGTGTTGAATAACACATCACCAAACACGAGTTTGTGTACTGCCTCTGGCTTGATACCCGGAGTAATAAACTCAATCTTTGTAAGATCAAATTTACCGCGTGCAATATTGCCCATCTTCATTAAAGGGAACTCCGTTTCCTCGCTTCGATTCGGATAGTTCCCTCCGAGCCTACCCTTGCTCAATATTGAACCAAGTGGCTTAACCGACCAATCCTCCGGAATCACCCCGACCTCGGTCTGTTTATATCCTTTCTTCACTTCCATGAGAACCCCATCTTTTCCAAATGGCGGTTGACTTTCTCTTCGAGCGCGGCAACGTTTACAAGCAGATCAGGAAGCGGGGTTTCGTATCGTTCGGCAAGTTCACGGATACGGCTTGTCAGGTTCTGGCTGATGCGCTCCATCTCACCGTGAATGCGTGCATCCAGAACAACCATCCACTTCTCTTCAACCACCAGCGTTTTCACTTCATCTTCGGAAAGTTCTGGATATTTGGCATAGGCAAGCCTGTCCAGTTTGGCCGCCACTTCCCTTATCCGCTTTTTCAGGTCGGCCTCTTCTTCAGCAAGCGTGAGCCATCTTTTCAGAACATCGGCCTCCTCCTGCTGTTCCCTGTCGGCCTTGATCTCTTTCAAACGAGCCATAACGTTTGCCTTGTTCACTTTGTCCAATGAAGACAAAGCTCCCTCTTCTCCTCCATGCTCTTCTTCCAGTTCGGTCAGGCTGGCAGTCATGCTTTCCAGTCTGCTTTCAAGTTCGGAAAGGGCTTCCTGTTCCTTCCGGAAATAGCGGGAGACAATGAGATGCTTGGGCACGAGGTCGCAAGCCCAGCCTTTATCTTTTTCCTTTCCGTTTTTGTCTTTCTCAATAATGCGATACGTTTCGGCTTTCCAGCCATCGGATGCGATGAGGTAGCAGTCGTCCTGCATGCTTTCCGTCCAATAGTCCATGAGATGCTGATAAACAGCATACTTGTCGATAAGCGGCATGCCTTCGTAATGAGCGAGCAGCTCTTCAGAAAGGCTGCGGATAACCGTTTTGGGGTGACAGCCCTTTTGAAGGTTTCGGAGCGTGGCAATGCTGCGCGCTTTCCACTCGAAAAAATGCCTGTTCATGCCCGAAATAAAGGTGGCAAATTCCGGATGGCTGTAAATGATGTGCTTCAGGTCGGATTTTGATACATGCAAACCTGAGTAGCCTGCACGCATGGGATGAAAGAGCGAAGCTTTCAGCCCGCGACATACAGACCAGTAGGGCTCAAGTGCTTCAATGTCCCGATCCGGTATGCCGCCTTTCAGATGGCCTTCGATATCCTGTATGTCCTCTGTCACCTGACTGTCGATGTAGCGGGGAAGGTTCAAATTGTATTCATTCTTCTCAATCTCTTCAACCGGCACCATCCGCGAGTATTTCGGAATTTCGACCTGACGGGTGAAAATATCGACAATCTGATGCATGTCACGATCGCGGAGGCGGTTCTTGTTGCCGTCCTTCATGTAACCCGCGCTGGCGTCAATCATGAAAATTCCTTTGCGAACGTGCGCGTGCTCCTTGTCCAGCACGACGATGCATGCGGGAATACCCGTGCCGTAAAACAGGTTCGGCGGCAGCCCGATAATTCCCTTGATATACCCCCTGCGGACAAGATTATACCGGATATCGGCTTCCGCGTGGCCACGGAACAGCACGCCGTGAGGCAGAATACAGGCTCCTTGTCCAGTGCTCTTCATGGATTTCAGGATATGCAGCAGGTAAGCGTAATCTCCCTGTTTTGCAGGCGGTACTCCAAGATATCTGAACCTCTCAAAGGGGTCGCTGGCTGGTTCAAGTCCGGTACTCCAGTGCTTGTCGCTGAAAGGGGGATTGGCAACAACATAGTCAAAGGTCTTGAGCATGCCCGAATCTTTAAACTTAGGATCGGCGAGGGTATTGCCCTGCATGACAAGTGCCTCAGGCTCTCCGTGCAGGATCATGTTCATCCTTGCCAGACCTGATGTCGCCGCACCTTGTTCCTGTCCGTAAATTGTGATTTTTGTACCCGCTTCGTCAGCCACTTTCAGCAGCAGCGATCCCGAACCGCAGGTCGGATCATAAACCGTTGTCGAACTGTTTGTTTCCGCCTGATTGATGCCGATAATGCTTGCCATGATCCGGCTCACCTCAGCCGGTGTGTAGAACTGCCCCTTGCTTTTGCCGCTCTCAACGGCAAAATGGCGCATCAGGTACTCATAGGCATCGCCGAGAATATCGTCGCCTTCCGCTCGGTTTCTGGAAAAATCAAGAGACTTGTTCTCAAAAATCGCAATAAGATCGGTCAGCCGGTCAACCATCTCCTTGCCTGTACCGAGCTTGCTTGGATCGTTGAAGTCCGGCATATCGGAAAGGTTGTTGGCTTTGGCCAGCGGCCCGATGATTTTTTTGTTAATCTGGTCGCCGATATCCTTCGTCCCTTTCAGATTGACCATGTCGCTGAAAGTGGAACCGGCAGGTACGATTATCGGGGCAAAGCGGTCACCGGCATACTTGTCGCTGATATATTTGACGAAAAGCAGAACGAGAACGTAATCCTTGTATTGGCTGGCATCCATGCCGCCGCGCAATGCATCGCAACTTTGCCAGAGTGTTGAATAAAGTTCGGATTTTTTGAGAGCCATATGTCCCTTTGATACTTCTATGAAATGAAGCTCCCCATCGCATGTGGAGTGGTATCCTTTTTTACAATAAATTTAGTCAATTTTCGACACAAGTGTTGAAGAATTGACCCTTTAGAGATTAAAACCATTATAGTTTTTATCGTATAATTTCAAAGTGCACTCCAAGGCTCCCTGAGAAAAGTATAAAATAAAAAAGACTCACAAGCGTAAACCTGTAAGTCTTTATTTTACTATGGTGCACCCGGGAGGACTCGAACCTCCAACCCACTGATTAAGAGTCAGTTGCTCTACCATTGAGCCACGGGTGCAATGTGTTTTATTTTGCCGGCAGTGCGGGAAGCACCGGCACAGCAGGAGTTTTTTGAAGCGGAACTGCAGGCATCGTTTGCTGAAGAACGCTTTTGGAAGAGTCTACTTTTATTTTTCTTCCCGGAAGGGTAAACTGGGCAATAAAACAGAGCAGCATCACTATACCGGCAAGTATAGCGGTCATTTTGCTTAAAAAATCACCTGTTCGTCTTACTCCAAGCGTTTGAACGGTGCCGAGGCTTGCAATACCACCGGTGAGGCCGCTGCCGCTTTTGGGGCTTTGGAGCAAAATCACGCCGATTAGCAGAATTGATGCAAGTAAACTGACAACTACAAGGAAAACATGCATTTCCGGCCGCTTTAATAAATTTGCAAATATCGTATCTTTCAAATAAATAGGCTTTTAATTTAGCAAGTTTTAAAAAATATCCAAGCAGTGCTTTCAGATGCAGGAAAATTAGTGGTGATTGCTGGAGTGGTAACCGTATTGGTCGGTCTGCTTATGATGGCATCAGGCAGAACAGGAATATCCGGCTGGTTCAGCTGGTTTTCGAATCTTCCGCTCGATATAAAAATTGAAAGGGAGAATTTCAGGTTTTATTTTCCGCTCGGCAGCTCTTTGCTGCTCTCGCTGATCATCAGCTTGGTCCTTTATATTATCAACAAAGTTATCCGTTAAACATCAATGCCTGAAGAAGCCAAAACCGCATACCGTAGTGCAACGGTAACAAGAACAACGCAGGAAACCGATATTTCTGCAACAGTGACTCTTGATGGAACGGGTATCAGCTCCATAAGCTCGGGAGTCGTGTTCCTTGATCATATGCTGGCGAACTTCAGCAAACATTCCGGATTTGACCTTTCGCTGCAGTGCAGCGGGGATCTTGATGTGGATGATCATCACTCCGTTGAAGATATTGCTATTGTCATTGGCAGCGCCATAAACCAGGCTCTTGGCGACAAACGGGGAATTAATCGCTATGGATGGGCTATTATTCCCATGGATGAAGCTCTGGCACGTTGTGCCCTTGATTTGGGAGGAAGAAGCTATTGTGCGTTCAACGCTGAGTTCAGCCGGCCTGTCATTCAGCAGTTTTCAACCGAAATGGTGGAGCATTTCTTTATTTCGCTGGCTGAAAGCATGAAAGCAAATATCCATCTGTCAATTCTTGATGGCCGGAATACTCACCATAAAATTGAGGCTCTGTTCAAGTCATTTGCCTATGCAATGAAAACTGCGGTTGCGGTAACTGGCAATGCAATTCCATCAACCAAGGGAAAGCTTTAAGTTTTCCCTGCAGTTGATGACTATTATTTAGCGTAGGCTATCGAGCGTTTTTCACGGACAATGGAAACTTTTATCTGGCCTGGGTACTGCGCTTCCGATTCGATTTTGTGAGCGATATCATGAGCAAGTACATCTGCCTGTGAATCGCTGACATTGTCGCCTTCAACAATGACCCTTATCTCCCTTCCTGCCTGCAATGCATAGGTTTTGAGCACACCGGGAAATCCTTTGGCAATCTCTTCAAGGCTTTCAAGACGTTTTACATGGCCGTCAGCTGTTACCGCACCACGGGCACCGGGCCTGGAGAGGGAAATAACATTGGCAGCATCAACAAGCTCAGCAATTGGGGACTCTTTGCCGACATCACCGTGATGGGCTTCAATTGCGTTGAGTACCACAGGTGATTCATTGAATTTTTTCAGGAACGTCACACCACTGAGAGCGTGTGGCTGTCCGCTTTCGGGCAGTACAAAACCAATGTCGTGCAGCAGGCCCGCTCGTTTGGCAAGGCGGGCATCAAGCTTGAGTTCTGCCGCCATAAGACCTGAAAGCATGGCAACTTCGCGGCTGTGCAACAGAAGGTTCTGACCATAGACCGTGTAAAATTTCATGTGACCAATCAGGGAGACAACCTCGGCGGGCATATCAGGAATCTGAAGCGAAACAAGCGCTTCTTCTCCGGCACTCATGATGACATCGTCAATTTCTTTTTTTGCGTCTGCATAGGCCTTCTCAATAGCCACGGGATGAATGATGCCGTCAACAAGAAGTTTCTTGAGTGTCAGTTTGGCAAGTTCCCTGCGCATGGGGTCAAAACAGGAAAGAATAACAACTTCAGGAGTGTCGTCCACAATGATGTCGACCCCTGTAGCGTTCTCAAATGCCTTGATATTGCGTCCTTCACGCCCGATAATACGCCCTTTGAGTTCATCGCTCTGAATGTGTACCACTGAAAGAGCATTTTCGGTAGCCTGTTCGAAAGAAATCCTCTGAATAGCGGTCAACAGGGTTTTTTCGGCAAGACGACCGGCATTCTGTTCCGCCTCTTCATGAATCCGGTGGATGGTTTCAGTAGCTTCTTCACGTGCTTTTGATACCATGTTGTCAATGAGCATCTGGCGAGCCTCTTCGGCCTGAAGGTTGCTGATGCTTTCAAGGCGCTGGTTCTGTTCAAGAATAATCCGGTCAAGCTCTTCTGAACGAAGCTTTACCGTCTCAATGGTCTGCTCAATTTCCTTGCGCTGTTCCTGCAGCTTGCGTTCAGTATCGCGAATATCCTGACTCTGCTTTTTCAGTTGCCCTTCCTTCTGCTGAATCTGTTTCTGGAGCTGATTATATTTATTGTTTTTGATAACAACTTCCTGATCAAACTCGCGTCGTTTCTTTTTCCATTCCTGGTTTACTTCACTTACTTTAAGCTCTTTATATTCGTTAGCCTCTTTCTGTGCTTCCTGAACTATCTGCACAGCACGCTCTTCGGCTTCAAGCACCTTGGTTGTTCCAATGCGTTCAAGAAAAAAACGACCGACAAAAAAACCTACAGCAAAAAACAACAATGAAGTAATGATAATTAACAACAGGTTTATAACTATGCCCATTCAGCTAACCTCCTTTTTACTGCCCCTATAATGAAACAGGAGCACCGTTTTAAACAAAAAAAACCGCACCATCGCAAGATGTGTAAGATTAAAGAACCCGTATTTGAACGGTGGGTGCCGCTTTCAGATTTTTTGCTTCCAATGGAACAATGTGAACACTGCTCTTGAATCCCTGAACATAGTTCAACAAAACTCAATAAGGCCTGCAATCAAAACGAAAAACGTAGCTCCCAATTTTTAATTGTTAGTTCTTTTACTTACAAAACATCTCAGTCAATTGGTGCGGAAATTTCTTCTTTTAAATGTAAATGTTTATTACAGATTTTGTCCAATAAAAACATTGAGATCGGCAATTTTCTGCTTCAGCAATTCCAGTTCCTCTTCAAGTTCTATCTTTTTCTCAGCAAATGAAACTGCCGAAAGAACCGCAAGTTTAACGGGTGCAAATGCTGGCGCTTTTTCAGCAAAAAGCCTCATCGTGCCATCAACATCCCTGGCGGCCTTTTCGGTTAATTCCCGTCTCTCAACTCTTAATGGATAATTGTCTCCATAAACATGTACATCAATTTTTTCCATCTTCTTACTCTTACAATGTCTGATCGTTTCTGAGTTCCATTTCTATTTTCTGCAAAATCAGTACCAGCTTCTGTTTCACGTGCATTTTTTCAGCATAGGAAAATGTTCCGCCCGAAAAATCGCTTGCATCTGCAGCAGAAGAACCAACAGTTCCGGGAAGTTTACAGGATCTCAAAATATTCTGAAGACTTGTCAGTTCAGATCGAAGCAAATCATTCTCTTTCCGGCACTCAGTTAAACAGGTAACAAGATTTTCAATATTTTGCTCAAGAAGGTTGATATCAACCTTAATATTTTGCCCATCAGAATCATACATAGAACAAAGAGTATCAGACTTGTCGAATTACCGCACCAAGCTTACTCGTGGCATTACTGCCTACTTTCGAGAGAATATCGCTGATTTTTTCATCCTGTAACGTCCCCGTATGATCGGCTATTTCAAGTGAGATTGCAATACTGCGATCCCCTCCTTCTGTATCGGTGCGTTCAAAAAAATCAAACACACTGACATCCCTGATCAAAGAGTCACTGGAACGAACAAGTTCCACAAGTGACTGAACGGTAACGTTCCAAGGCAAAACAAACGATAGGTCCCTCTGCACAACAGGAAATTTTGACGGGGGTTCATAGGTGACAGCCGAAGTGAAACAGCGTTCCAAAACAGCTGCATCAAGTTCTGCAATATAAACCTCCTGCCCAACATCAAACTTTCGTAAAATGTCTGAATTGACCTGCTGAACTACTCCTGCTTTATATAAGCAGGGTTTTCCCTTTTCTGTCAACTGCACATCAATGCTGACACTTTCTTCATTATAAATATTAACTGTTGATTTATCAAGCAAATTCAGCTTCTCAAGAAGCATCTCAACAGCACCCGTAATGTCATAAAAATCAGCCTTTTCCTGCGGCTGGTTCCAGATTCTCGGAAACCGGTTACCTGTCATGGCAATAACAAGATACTCCTGCTCATTATAACCGTTAAGCGGCGACTCTCCGCTACGATCAACGTCTGGAAGTCTCCTGAATCCTCTGGCAACCTCGAAAAGCTTTAAATCCTTGTTGCCGTGCCTGATATTATGGCTGATTACCTTGAGAAAACCAGGCAAAAGCCCTGGGCAGAGTACTTCAAGCCCTTCACTGATGGGATTAAGTACACCAACAAGCTGCTCACTGAACAGTTCTGCTTCTTCCTTTTTCACAAGCGGATTGGTAAGAATTTCCCTGAAATTCAGAGCAACCATAATGGAACGGAGAAAATCAGGAAAAAATTCCGGCTGTTTTCGTGACTGAGGATAGATGGTTTGAAGCTGCGCTGCAGGTTGAATATTGTCGTATCCATAAAGACGCGCAACCTCTTCTACAAGATCGATCTCCTCCAAAACATCAACCCTGAAAGAGGGAACCTGAAAAGTTATTGCATCTTCAGCTGTTTTGTCGATTGAGAAGCCTATCTTTTCAAGCATATCGACCATTTCGGCTGCATCTATAGTGCTCCCAAGCAGTGCATTGACCCGCGCTGACCTCAATGTTACCATTCGAGGCCCACCCTTTACGGTGCCACATTCTTGTGCAACTTCAATATGACCACCGGCAAGTTTGAGAATAAGCGCCACAGCAGATTCTGCCGCCCTTTTGACATTGTTTTGGTCAACTCCCCGTTCAAATCGGTACGAGGAATCAGAGGAAATACCTGCCTTTTTAGCAGATTTTCGAATTATGGATGGCGTAAAATAGGCTGCTTCAAGCAGAATATCAGTTGTAGAATCACTTACTGCAGAATCAAGACCACCCATTACGCCGGCAAGTGCAACGGGCTTTTCAGCATCACAGATAACCGGCATACCAGGTTCAACCTGGCAAACCTCCTGATTAATGGCAGCAAATTCAGAACGCATATCGCTGCGTACAACAACCCGTCCTCCAGCAAGCTTGCCAAAATCAAACGCATGCAGTGGCTGACCAAGGCCATGAAGAATATAGTTTGTTATATCAACAATGTTGTTTTTCGGCCTTAATCCAATACGTTCAAGTTTCCGGCGAAGCCATTCGGGGGATTCGGTAACAGTTATACCACGAATGACCACGCCTGCATAATAAGGGCATGCTGAAGCATCCTGAACATCAACCAATGGCCCGGATGTCGAAAACGCCACCGCTTTCCTGTCTGGGTAGTGTATCTCCTCGCGTCCTGCAAGTTCCCTTGCAACTCCAAGGTGGGAGAGGACATCGGGACGGTTTGGTGTTACAGCGATATCAAGTACAACATCGCCATCAAGGTAACGGGCAAAGGGGTCTCCTATCCTGCATGAGTCATTGAGCTGCATGACACCGGAATGATCATCAGATAATCCGAGTTCATCCGCGGCACATATCATGCCGTATGAACGTTCTCCACGTATTTTAGATGCTTTAATAGTAATGGTTTGACCATCAGAAAGGATAAGCTTTGCTTTCTCCGTTGCGACTGGTACAAGCATACCTGCTTTAACATTAGGCGCACCGCATACAATCTGAAGAGGTTCATCTTGACCGACATCAACTCTGCAGAGTGTCAATCTTTCGGCATTAGGGTGCTGCGCAACCTCTGCAATTCTACCAACCACAACAAGATCATCAGGAAGAATTGGCTCAAGAACATCTTCAACTTCAAACCCGAGAAATGTCAATTTTTCAACAAGTGAAGGAATATCCGAAGAAAAGGAAGGGAGAAAATCTTTAAGCCAATTGACAGATATTTTCATAAGAAAACAAAATCTGCATTCATGAATAAAAAAAGCCCTGTACCGGCAACGAACAGAGCTTTGAAACAAACGTCATAAACTCAATAAACCAGAAATTAAATTACCCGAAATGCAGTAATTAATGTCCAAAAAAAATAAGGAAATAAAAAACTTTCCAGACTCTCAAAAGTTACCGAGTGACCCCAACGGGATTCGAACCCGTCCTACCACCTTGAAAGGGTGGTGACCTAACCGCTAGTCGATGGGGCCAAAAAACATGGGTGAATGAGGGGACTCGAACCCCCGGCCTCCAGGGCCACAACCTGGCGCTCTAACCAACTGAGCTACAATCACCGTGTACATCGTACGGACTTTTTATTCGTGCGCCCGACTGGACTCGAACCAGTAACCCTCAGCTTAGAAGGCTGATGCTCTATCCATTGAGCTACGGGCACAGCTTCCAATCGCCAAAACCTTTACCTGTCGGGGTGCCGAGACTCGAACTCGGGACCTCCTGCTCCCAAAGCAGGCACGCTACCAACTGCGCCACGCCCCGTTCTTTAACAGAAGGCCAAATATACCATAAGAAGATAAATTACAAAAAAATATTTTCCTTATATAGCGCCATATTGTAATTGCTGCATTTAAACAATAAGACAAAAAATGTGTTTTCTCCCATTCAGGAAAGGTTGCCTTGACTCTCACTCCGATACTGATCGAAAATAAAGCCGCTGAGTGCCAGGCGAAAAGCAGTTACAGTGTGTTGGAAAAAAAATCAGCAATAATATATCGGAGCTCATCATGATAAACCATCTCAAGAGCTTCTGTCGGGGTGACAAGCTTTCTCTGACGATCATGCATTTCATCCCACTCATCAAGCATGGTTTCAATGTAGAGTGGATATACCTGAACCGAAAAATGTTTACCAAACTTATGGTACCTGAATTGACCTGCTTGTTTCTGATGAACCGTTCCTATCACTCCAGCTTCCTCATAAGCTTCTTTAGCAGCTGAATCTGCCGGGGATAAACCTTTTTCAATATAACCTTTGGGAATGATCCAGCGATCCGATTTTCTGGCAGTAATAAGCACCATCCCGCCGTCAAAAACAGGAATAACTCCAGACTGCCTGAAAAAAATCTTGACCCTTTCAGCCATATAAAATGTAATTGTAACGTTGTCTCGAGAATTGAGAGAGGCATTAATAAAACCGTGAAAAAGGAAGAAATATATAACTGATTTCTATTATTCAACTGCCACCCTATTTTACAAATGGAATATTTATGTTTTACAACAGCTCTTATATTGTTAGCTTAATGTAATATAGGTCTAAAATATTTGGCTTATAAGTTAACATATCATTTACACTCCCATTGAATTGGCGCTTTTAATTATTTGGAGTGAATTAACAAGAATAACAGTTGGTATAAAAACCAAAACTTCCAGAAAAAATGAAAGCAATTATTCCTGTTGCAGGTGTAGGTACCCGTTTACGACCTCATACTTTTTCACATCCAAAAGTTTTGCTTAACGTAGCCGGTAAGCCCATTATTGGCCATATTATGGACAAGCTTATCGCCATAGGAATCGATGAAGCAATAGTTATTGTAGGTTATCTGGGGTATATGGTTGAGGACTGGTTGCGTCAAAATTATAGTATCAAATTCACCTTTGTCAACCAGCCTGATCGACTTGGGCTTGCTCATGCCATCTGGATGTGCCGACCCTTTATTATTAATAATGAGCCCTTGCTCATTATTCTCGGCGATACAATTTTTGATGTTGACTTAGAACCCGTATTGAAAAGCCCTGTTTCAACTCTCGGCGTGAAAGAGGTTGAGGATCCAAGGCGATTCGGTGTTGCTGTAACCAAAAACGGGAAAATCCTGAAACTGATTGAAAAACCTGACACACAGGTAAGTAATCTTGCTATTGTCGGTCTTTATTTTCTGCAGCAAGCTGGGCCGCTTTTTGCAAGTATTGATCACTTGATTGATCATAACATCACAACTAAAGGAGAATACCAGTTAACTGATGCCTTGGAACTTATGATAGAGGGGGGGGAAACATTCACCACTTTCCCCGTATCTGGATGGTATGACTGCGGAAAACCAGAAACTTTGCTCTCTACCAATGAGATTTTGCTTAAAAAAAATAATCTAACAAAACAGTACCCTGGATGTATTATCAATGAACCCGTTTTCATTGCAAGAAATGTCATTCTTGAAAACGCAGTCATCGGTCCGAATACTACTATCGGGGAACATGCATTTATTGCGGATGCTATCATTAAATACTCCATTATCGGTAATGAAGCCGAGGTACGTAATATTATGCTGGATCACTCAATCGTCGGTAACAATGCCGTCATTACAGGAAACCCTCACCAAATAAATATTGGAGATTACTCAGAAATTCGAGTTGGATAAGAGAATTTTTGCATGAATGCATGCGAATGTTTACATTTGAACTTTATTTTTGTTGGGCATCCCCATTACCTATGGACACGGTGCCGCAGGCTCTGAACAGGAATTCTAATCCTGAGCTTGTTATGAGTTTTTCTGTGTCCAGGTCGTTTCTCCATGAAATCCTTTCATTGAAAAGCTTATTAATTGAGTAAGTACTACAAATTATTAACATTTTTTTTGTTGTTGCTGTTATCCGTTTAACCAAAACATTATCGAAACATGTCACAGACAAGGTATTTTTTTACCTCAGAATCCGTATCAGAAGGACATCCGGACAAAGTTGCCGATCAGATTTCCGATGCAGTACTTGATGATTTTCTTCGCCAAGACTCCAATTCCCGTGTTGCTTGTGAAACTTTTGTTACAACCGGACAGGTTATCGTGGGCGGTGAAGTAACAACCAAAGGAATCGTTGACATCCAGAAAATTGCCCGCCGTGTAGTTAGTGAAATTGGCTATACCAAAGGTGAGTATATGTTTGAGGCAAATTCCTGTGGTGTTCTTTCTGCCCTCCACAGTCAGTCGCCCGACATTAACCGCGGTGTTGATCGTAAAGAAGAGATTGCTGACGAGTTTGACCGCGTTGGGGCTGGCGACCAGGGTATGATGTTCGGCTACGCCTGCACAGAAACAGCTGAACTTATGCCGGCAGCCATCCAGTTTGCCCAGCAGCTTGTAAAAAAACTTGCAGAAATCCGTAAAGAAGGTAAAATCATGACCTACCTTCGTCCTGACGCAAAAAGCCAGGTTACACTCGAATATGAAAATGATAAAGTAAAGCGTGTTGACGCTGTTGTTGTCTCAACCCAACACGATCCTGAACCGGAAGGCTGCAGTGAAGAAGAGTGGCAGGCAGTCATCAAGAAAGATGTGATTGAAAATGTGATCAAGGTTGTTATTCCTGCCTCTTTGCTCGACGCACAAACCAAGCTTCATATTAACCCGACCGGTCGTTTTGAAATTGGAGGTCCACATGGCGATACCGGTTTGACTGGACGGAAAATTATTGTCGATACGTACGGTGGTGCAGCTCCTCATGGTGGCGGCGCATTCAGCGGTAAAGATCCTTCCAAGGTTGACCGGAGCGCAGCTTACGCATCGCGCCACGTTGCAAAGAACATTGTCGCTGCAGGTTTAGCCGACAAATGCACCGTTCAGGTCTCTTATGCTATAGGTGTTGCACGTCCGGTGTCTATTTATATCAATACCCACGACACCGCGAAGAATGGTCTCAATGATGCTCAGATCCAGGAAAAAGCCGAGCTGATCTTCGATCTTCGTCCGGCGGCTATCATCAAACGGTTCAGTCTTGACAAACCACAGGGATGGAACTATCAGCAAACTGCTGCCTATGGTCATTTTGGCCGTGATATTTTCCCATGGGAAAAAACTGATAAAGTTGCAGAGCTGAAAACAGCCTTTAAGCTGGCATGAACCATCTCAACCTATTAAAAACTGATGAAGAAATGACAACAGTCGCAGAGTTGCTTGATTATAAAGTAGCAGATATCTCTCTCGCTGAATGGGGACGCAAGGAGATAGATATCGCTGAAAAAGAGATGCCGGGTCTTATGTCCATCAGGCAGAAATATGCTGGCAAAAAGCCATTGAACGGCGCGCGTATTTCCGGTTCTCTACACATGACCATCCAGACCGCCGTATTGATTGAAACACTCGTTGAATTGGGTGCCGAGGTACGCTGGGCAAGTTGTAATATCTTTTCCACGCAGGATCATGCGGCGGCGGCGATTGCCAAAGCTGGTATTCCCGTCTTTGCATGGAAAGGTGAAACTCTTGATGAATACTGGTGGTGTACCCGTCAGATTCTCGAATTTGAAGGGGGAAAAGGGCCAAATCTTATCGTTGATGACGGTGGAGATGCAACCCTTATGATCATCCTCGGTTACAAAATAGAGAACAACCCGGAACTGCTTGAAAAAACTCTAGGCAGTACCGAAGAAAAAGCACTCTACCAGCAACTCAGGGAAGTTTTTGAAGAAGATAACCAGCGCTGGCACAAGGTTGCGACTGAAATGAAGGGTGTTTCGGAAGAAACCACTACAGGTGTTCACCGCCTTTATCAGATGATGGAAAAAGGTGAATTGCTCTTCCCTGCTATCAATGTCAATGACTCGGTAACTAAGTCAAAGTTTGACAACCTTTATGGCTGCCGTGAATCGCTTGCTGACGGAATCAAGAGGGCAACTGATGTCATGGTTGCAGGAAAGGTAGTTGTGGTGCTTGGTTATGGTGATGTAGGCAAAGGATCAGCAAGGTCAATGCGGGCTTACGGTGCAAGAGTCATTGTCACCGAAATAGATCCGATCTGTGCGTTGCAAGCAGCAATGGAAGGCTATGAAGTCTCTACTATGGATGAGGCTGTCAAGGAAGGCAATATTTTTGTGACCACAACAGGAAACAAAGATGTCATAACCCTTGAGCACATGAAGCAGATGAAAGATGAAGCTATTGTGTGCAACATCGGTCACTTCGACAACGAAATCCAGGTAGAACAGCTCAATAACTATGCCGGGGCAATAAAACTTAATATCAAGCCTCAGGTGGATAAATATAGTTTTGAAAACGGTAACTCCATTTACCTGCTGGCCGAAGGCCGACTTGTTAACCTTGGTTGCGCAACAGGTCACCCATCATTCGTTATGAGCAACTCTTTTACCAACCAAACACTTGCGCAAATCGAACTCTGGACTAAAGAGTATAACATTGGTGTCTATAGGTTACCCAAAGAACTTGATGAAGAGGTGGCTAGACTGCATCTCGAACAGCTTGGTGTAAAACTTACAAGACTTTCGAATGAGCAGGCTGAATATCTCGGTATACCAATTGATGGTCCGTATAAGCCAGACCATTACCGCTATTAAGAGCGTGTTTTATTGAATGACAAACGAAAAAGCTGCATCATAAGTCAATTTATGATGCAGCTTTTTCGTTTTGCCTTTTGTATTTATGAATGAGGTTACTCTTCCTGAGAGAAAAAGACTAAAGGTTATCCTATATACATCATCACCTGACCCATCCCGACAGTACCTCCTTTGGCAACTTTAATCGAAAGGATTTTTCCTGCACAGGGTGCTTTAACCGGATTTTCCATTTTCATGGCTTCGATTATGGCAACCTCATCCCCTTCCTTTACCTCTTCACCAACATTGACGGCAACTGAAAACACATTGCCTGGCATCACCGCCAATACCGGTGTTCCTTCTGAGGACGGTGGTACAGGGAGTGGTGCAACCAAGGGTACAGCCGGTGAAGCCGCAACTTGGGGATTTATGGCTGATCCTTCGGCAAATGTTACGGTAAAGGGAGCTCCATCAACAAAAACAGTAAAATTACCCGCCATGGAAATGACTTTTGATCCACCAGACGTTGATGAGGCTGGTTCTTTAACTGCCTGTTTTGAAAATAGGTCAACAAGCCTTTTGTTAACCTCTTCCGGATGAATATCGTGTTTATGGGCTTCATGATAGGCTGCAACAACCTCTTCTTTTGGCTTTGCTTTTATTTCGACAGCAATATCAGCCTTGTAACGAATACCGTTTGTACACTCCCCTTTCAGAAATGCAATACCTTTGGCTCCGCATGTGGCAGCAATAAAAATATTTTCTTCAGTTTGTGGCAGATTGGCTTTCTCAAGAAGTGCTTTATTGTAAACAATTCCAAGTTCAGGATTCCGGTCATTGATATCGTGAACATCCTCTGTGGTTGGTTCAAGACCAAGTTGCTCGGATGCAAGCCGAATAACCTCCTCGTCGGGACGGGCTGGAGTTTGACCAAAGTAGCCAAGCACCATCTTGCCATAACCATCAGTAATTTTTTTCCAGTGGCCTTGAATGGTATTTGCAAAAGCCTGCTGTACGTAAAACTGGGAAACAGGGGTTACTGAAGAACCAAAACCACCTTTGACAACCACTTCACGCATATTTTTAATCACTTCAGGTAAAAGGTGAAGCGTATTGTTATCGCGCATCATCTGGGTATTTGCCGTAAGAGCTCCGCCAGGCATGGGTGAAAATGAAATAACAGGATTTACTGCCGTAGCTTCAGGCGGCATGTAGTACTTGTACATGTGATCAATAAAGAGCGCCTCAACTTGAAGATATTTTTCATGATCAATGTCCAGGGTGTATTCGGTACCGCGAAGCCTCTGCCACATGGTAAGAATATCGACTTCCGCAGTACCTCCACTGACTGGAGCCATAGAGAGGTCAATAATATCTGCCCCACCCTGAATGGCTGCAAAGTTGCATGCAACACCCATTCCTGCAGTATCATGGGTATGAAATTCGATCACAGTGCCTTCAGGCAGCATCTTTCTTGCCCCTTTAACTGTTTCATACACAACAGCTGGGGTTGTTGTACCTGAGGCGTCTTTGAAGGCTACACTGTCAAAAGGAATATCGGCATGAAGAATTGCCTGAAGTTTATCGAGATAAAACTGCGGGGTATGGCAATACGTCTCATTCAGTCCGGGAGGCAGACCCATCATGGCAACAACAACCTGATGTTTCAGCCCTGCATTATGGATACATTGGCCGGAATATGCAATATTGCGTACATCCATCAGTGCATCAAAATTTCGAATTGTTGTTATACCGTGTTTTTTAAATAGTCTGGCATGCAAATCAATAATATCACGGGATTGCGAAACAAGACCCACAACATTGGCACCTCTTGAAAGGGTCTGAAGATTGATATCTGGCCCGACAACTTTCCGGGCTTCATCCATCATGGAAAAAGCATCTTCCTCACAATAAAAGTAAAGACTCTGAAAGCGCGCTCCACCGCCTATTTCAAAGTTGTCGGTACCCGCGTGAACGGCTGCTTCGAGTACGGGTAAAAAATCCTCGGTTTTAACTCTGGCCCCAAAACATGACTGAAAACCGTCACGAAAGGAGACATCCATAAATTTTATTTTTTTCATATACCCCGTATTTTCAGTTAATCACTTCGATTGATAATAATAGTGACCCCTGTATTTCTTTCTTTCCAATGGAGATGAAAAACTCAGTTACTCTCTCCGGCAAATTTGCTCAGGTTCTGTAAAGAATCTTCATCAATCTGACTGTGCAAACTGTTGCCATGTGCATCCATGGTAACAATCGCTGGAAAGGACTTGACCTCCAGATGCCACATTGCTTCAGGAACGCCCATCTGCTCAAGAAAATCGACACCGGTCACTTTTTCAATGCACCGTGCATAATACTGCGCGGCTCCTCCGATAGCGTTAAGATAAACGGCACCATGTTCCTTTAATCCTTTAAGAGTTTTCGTACCCATACCTCCTTTTCCGATAATAGCTCTCAAACCTAGCTTTTTAATAACATCAGCCTGGTAAGGCTCTTCACGGCTTGAAGTCGTCGGCCCTGCAGCAGTAACCCTGTAACTGCCATCAGTATTTTTCATTACAACAGGTCCACAATGAAAAAGAATTCCACCTTGAGTATCCAGATGGTCCGGAAGATCATGATGCATGATATAGTGATGAAAAGCATCACGACCTGTATGCATTTCGCCGTCAATGAGCACCATATCACCAACCTGCAAACTGCGAACCTGTTCTTCTGTAACCGGAGCCTGAAGTCGAACCTCTTTTCCTGTCAACGGAATGCCTTCGCCCCGAGCCATCCGTTTTATTTCATCAGTATCACGGTATTGCCAAGTGACAATTGAGCCGGTTTGTGGATCAAGAAGCACTCCAAGTCTTCGATATGCCCAGCAGTTATAAGCAACAGATACATAAAAACTGGCTGGGACCCTATGCGATTTTCCGATTTTGCAACCAAGCAGAGTGGTTTTTCCTCCGAATCCCATAGGTCCGATTTCCAATGTATTGGCTTTTTGCATTATATCCTGTTCGAGCGCATCCAATTCACTGTCGGGATTCCGATCATCAATCCTGCGGAAAAGCTGCTTCTTTGCAAGCTCAAAACCACTGGTTCGGTCTCCTCCAATCCCGACTCCGATAAAACCGGGACTGCACCCCTGACCTTGTGCCTGGTAAACTGCATGCAACAAGCATTTACGTACCCCCTCAAGATCACGTGAAGCACTCCCAAGACCGGGAATTTCCACGGGCAGTGAGTACTGAATATTTTTATTTTCGCACCCTCCACCTTTAAGAATAAGTTTAATTTCTATCTCATTTTTCTCCCAAGGTTCAAAATGCACAACCGGAAAATAAGCCCCAATATTATTTCCGGAGTTTTTGCCCGTAAATGCATCAACGGCATTTGGACGGAGTTTTCCTGACAGCGATGCGTCTATGATAGCTTCTTCTATTTCCTTTTTCATAAAAAGCTGATCAACACCACGCGGGGAATGGATGAAAAAAGTTGGCATACCAGTATCTTGGCAGATCGGTGAGACATTGTCAACCGCCATATCAATGTTAACCGATATAGTTGACATCGCCAAACCTGCCTGAGAGTCGGGATTTTCCTGGTCAATAGCTTTCGAAATAGCACATCTGACATCACTCGGCAGGTTTGCCGATGTTTCAGTAATAAGAGCAAGTATGGACTCCCTAAAATTTTTCATAAAAAATGAATAATAATTTTCAAATAAATTTATGAGTTGAAACTCTTCAAGAACTTTCTTAATAACGCCCTGTTTTATAAGAAAATGCATCTGAACGACAAAATACCTACAAGCCTCTTCAAACTACAACAACAGAGACAGACCATTACACCATAAGCCTGTATGTTAAGTAATTACAATTTGGAATTATAACTATTGATAGGCAAATATTAGCATTCGATTCTTTCCTTTTCTCCGCTATCAGAACACGGCGAAAATTTATAACATTATCCTTTTCAGAGGATTTGAAAAAATATTGGCAGGAGTCAAAAAACCGGTATTAATATCAACTATACTAGCCCCTAAACTCGGAATAAAATAAATAAAAAAATGGTCAGTATATAAAAAAATTGACGTAAACATCAATTTTCAGGGTAAATTTCTAAGCAATAAGAGCGTAATCAATCCAACATACTACTTTGGAGAGTAGTAGTCATGAACGTAATTTGATTTCATGATTATACCCATGCACGGTTCGGCAAAGCATTATTAATAAGGCAACTATAGGTATTGATAATATGTATACTCTTTATTAAAAACCTTTTTTAAGGCTAAGGATTAATACTTTTAATTGCCGGAGCAATAACCAAGACGCAAACGAAACAAAAGAGAAAGTTTTGTACAGTGATATTCCTTATGCAAACAGTGCAACCTCGTTTAATGAAATTTTTGCATCAAAGAATTTTCTGGCTTTCGAAATACTATGAAACGAAAATACTACTATGGAAAAGTTAGTAGAAGCACTAAGTCACCCGGAAGCATATACACATACAACCGGCACCATTGAGGTTATAGAAACTCACATTTCCTGGATTTTTCTTACCGAATCCTGGGCCTACAAGGTCAAAAAACCGATAAACTTGGGATTTCTTGATTTCTCTACCATTAAAAAACGACATTACTACTGCAAAGAGGAACTTCGCCTCAACCGGAGGCTCTGTCCTGAGATCTATCTTGCAGTTGTTCCTATTGTAAAAACAACAAAGGCTTTACTTGTTGATTGTGAGGGTGAAATTATTGACTATGCTGTGAAAATGGTCCGTTTTGATCGGACAATGGAACTTGACAAGATGGTTTCTTCTGGAATTCTTAATAACATGCATATTGACCTTCTTTCGACTCTGATTGCCCAATTCCATGAAAATCTGCCACCAGAACCAGCCGAAACCAAATTTGGTCATCCGGATAATCTTATAAAACCTGTTCTCCAAAATTTTCAGCATATGGAGACACTGCTGGCAGTAACTCATGAAAAGGAGTGCCTTGAAATCTTAAAAGCCTGGAGCATAAAAGAACATAAAAGACTCTATCCTCTTTTTCTTGCAAGAAAGCGTAACGGGTTCATCCGGCACTGCCATGGAGACATGCATACTGGCAATATGGTTCTGTGGAACAACAGAATCCTTATTTTTGACTGCATTGAGTTTAACAAAAACCTGAGCATTATTGATGTCATCAGTGATTTCGCGTTCTTATATATGGATCTTGATCACTTTTGTCGTTCTGAACTTACCTGGAGGCTACTCAACAACTATTTGACTGAAACAGGCGATTTCAAAGCGCTACCGCTTCTCCGATTTTATGCTATGTACAGAGCTATGGTAAGAGCAAAAGTTACAGCTATTCGTTATGCCCAGACCACTGAACCAATCGCTGCCGAGAAGGTACTTGAAGAGCACCGTTCATACTTACAGCTTGCTCTCAACTATACAAAAAAAAGCAAACCATTGTTGATCATAACTTTCGGTGTTTCAGGAAGCGGAAAAAGCTGTGCTATCACCAATATTGCTCCAAGAATATTTGGTATTCACATCCGTTCGGATATTGAAAGAAAAAGAATTATGGGTCTTAAACCACTTGAAAGTAGTCACAAAGAGAGTGATAATTCTATTTATACAGAGAAAATCAGCCGGCAAACGTACAAAAGACTTCTCAACCTTGCTGCGCTTTGCATTGAAGAAGGGATTCCGGTCATTGTTGATGCAACTTTTCTTAAGAGTTACAACAGAAGCGATTTTGCCGCACTGGCGGCAAACAAAAATATCCCTTTCAGAATACTGCACTTTCATGCTCCAGAAGCTTTACTTTTCGAACGAGTGCAGAAAAGATATATGAATAAAAATGATGCTTCAGAAGCTGACAGAGCAGTCCTCACATTGCAGCTTGAAACCATAGAGCCGCTTTCCAGCGAAGAGGAAGCTCTGAGTATCTCAATCAACACGTCAGAATGGGTCAATGCTACCGCTATAGCCAAACAGCTTCACGCTATCATAACCTGAAACAACAATAATTTTCAAAAGCAGATAATTCTTATCTTTTAAAAAAAGTGTGGTAGACGTATGAGTTATAAAATAGATAGCAGAACCATTGTTGCTGGTATATTTTTTTTATTTGCCTTTACACTCCGCTTTTCTTGCTTATCGAATGCGTTATGAGAATTGACTGTGACAGTTCTTATCATCTAAACCTCAATACCGAATGCAAGCCGGATAGCATAACCAGCAAGAAAACTCAGTGCCGCAATACTGAAACTCAAGCCCATTAGTTCAAGAAAACGGCTTTTGACAGATGCGTTACGCACGACAGAAAGATAAAAGTTGAATAATCCTATAATACAAATTTCCCCAATAAATGCGATTCCGAAACAGAGAT
Source organism: Chlorobiaceae bacterium (assembly GCA_037134935.1). Classification (GTDB taxonomy): domain Bacteria; phylum Bacteroidota; class Chlorobiia; order Chlorobiales; family Chlorobiaceae; genus Chlorobium. The sequence continues at coordinate 97,468 of JBAXLG010000002.1, forward strand.
AAAAATCATCAAAGAAAAGGTATGGGGATACCAGAAGAAGAAGCGTAACAATGTAGGCCACCCCGGTATAAAGGGCGGATATAAAGGGATTTTGTTCATCCGGATCCGATTTTGTGGACAAATAACCAGATGCTACCATGGATAAAGCGACAGTAAATCCGATAGCGGCGGCCGTTAAAGCAATAAGCCCGGTATTCTGCAGGGAAACAGTAAGAGCTGCCAGAATACCTATCAACTGGACAATTGCATCATTAAGACCAAACAAAATCACACCGGTAGATGTCAAGCGGTCCTTATCCTGAAGCATAAGAAGAGCTTGCTCATGCTCTTCTTCGTCTCGGATAATACCGTTGATCTCTTTAAATGAATTGGGAATACGACTGTAAAGCTCATGAGTTCTATGTTCAGCTTTTTCCATTAGCTTGATACCAAATGTAAAACCAAAGAACATACTGACAATGTTGTAGAACCACACGTTGAGTCGTCTGGGACTTATCTCTTTTCCGGTATAACTTTTCCAAACGTTGTAATGCCGCATTTCATCATCGGCAATCTGGAAAAGTATGCGACGATTCTTTACCCCACTAGCCTTGCCGGAAAGATTTTTATAGATATAATGATCGGTTATCTCATTTTTTTGAAAAACCTCAGCAGTCCTCGCCTCGAACACCCTTCCTTTTTTCACAAAAGTAACTGGTTAAAAAGTTTTTAAATCCTCTTATCTGGAAATCGTTGCCGCTTCAATCAGTTCATTCATTCTCGATAAAAAACTGGTGGTCGAGTCAAGATTTCCTTCAACAAGCAATGCACCTTCATAGAGCTGATGTATTACCGTTCTGATCAGCGGATTGTTCTCGTTGAGGATGATCATACTTGCAAGGTTTCGGATAATTGGATGTGTGGTATTTACTTCCAGAATCTTTTTTGCAGCAGGCATATTACTCTGCATAAGCTTCATCATTTTTTCCATCTGGCTGTCGAGGCCATCTTTGCTGCTCACCAACGTTACAGGTGAACTGACAAGTCGGTGAGACTCAATGACATCTTCAACATGATCACTAAGGGTTTCACGGAACAGCTTCAACACTGGGGCAAGAAGATTTGAGGCAATCGGTTCAGCCGATGTTGCCTTCTCTTTTGAGAAATCAATATCAGCTTTTTCAATCGACTTCAGTGGTATTTTGTTATACTCGTGGATTGAGGGAATTACAAAAACATCAACAGGATCGCTGAGCAACAAAACCTCAATACCTTTATCCTGGAAATACTCAAGATTGGGATGTACAAGAAGCTGTGACCGATTCGATCCTGAATGATAATAAATCTCTTTCTGATCCGCTCCCATCCTTTCCGTGTATTCTTTTAACGTCACATATTCATCGACAAGAGTTTTGGTACTCTCAAACCGCAACAACTCAATAAGCTTGTCACGATTGGTAAAATCCGTATTCAAGCCTATTTTGATTATCGGACCGAAAGCTTTGTAAAAAATCCGGAACTTTTCAGGCTGCTCTTTGGCCAGAACTTCAAACCAGCCAAGAATTTTAGTGGTAAGAATCTGACGTATTTTTGCCATTACAGGGCTTGACTGAACCACTTCCCTTGATACATTGAGCGAAAGATCTTCGGTATCGACAACACCAGCAATAAAACGAAGGTACTCAGGCAAAAGATCACGGCACTCATTCTGTATAAGTACTTTCTTCACATAAAGTTGAGGACCACGGTTCTCAAGCTCACCTTGGCGGTAAAGTAATTGCGGAGGGGCCTCTTTTGGTAAAAAAAGAAGGGCTTTGAAGCTAACCATACCTTCAACAGATATCGGTAAAAAATCAAGAGGAATCTGATAATCATTAGCGATGAACTTGTAAAACTCGTTAACCTCTTCATCCTTCAGTTCATTTTTGGAACGCTGCCAGAGTGCAGTAATACTGTTAATCTGCTTAGCAGCAAGATAAATAGGAAAATCAACAAAATTGGAGTATTTCTTGACAATCTGCTCAACACGATACTCTTCAGTAAACTCTTTAGACTCCTCTTTTAGTTTGAAAGAAATTTTTGTTCCTCGTTCAACCTTGTCGATTTTTTCAATCGTATAGGTTCCTTGACCACTGGAACGCCAGCGGTACCCTTCGGAACCGGGTTTGGCACTTCTTGTTTCTACCGTAACATCATCAGTTACCATAAAAACGGAGTAAAAACCCACTCCAAACTGGCCAATAAGATTACCATCAAGTTCTTTCTGATGCTCTTTCAAAGACTGCATAAAGCCAAGAGTCCCCGATTTCGCCACGGTACCGAGATTAGCAATCAACTCTTCTTCCGTCATACCTACACCACTATCTTCAATTACGAAGGTCAAATTTTTGGAGTCGATACTTATGCGAATGGCAAGTTCGGTTTCCCTATCAATAATATCCTGATCGGTCAGGGCATTGAAACGTACTTTACTCAATGCGTCAGATGCATTGGAAATCAACTCCCTTAGAAATATTTCAGGGTGAGTATAGAGTGAATGGGCAATAAGATCCAGAAGCTGTTTCATTTCAGCTTTATATTCAAACTCCTGAACAGGTAAGGTACCATTATCAGTCTTTTTGCTCATAATAAAATGCTTTATTGATATGATTGATTACTACGTAAATTTTACTAACACAATAACGATTAACTTCTATCCGATAAAAATACTTCTTAAAGTAAATTTAATTGGGATAAGGGAATATAACAAGTACCTGATACGATAATGAAAAAGGTGGCAAAGTTCAGGAACGACGCAATTTTTTGCGTGCTGCCGCTTCACCATCATAAACACGCTTGATACCGTCACCAAGAGCTTTTTCAATATCGCGAATGTTCGAAACCAGCCTCGACATACCTGAAATTTCAACCGATGCCGCCTGATCAGAACCCCACATAGCACGGTCAAGGGTAACATGCCGTTCAACAAAAACAGCTCCGAGTGCAACAGCCGCCCATGTTGTTGAAAGACCAACTTCATGACCGGAATATCCTATTGGAACTCTAGGATAAAGAGTTTTATAGGTTGTTATCATTCGAAGGTTTAATTCCTCAACCGGACAAGGATAGGTTGAATTGGTGTGTGCGATGAGCAGATTCTCAAAACCGAGCTCACCGATCGCTTTTTCAACTTCTTCCATTGTCGACATTCCTGTTGAAATTATAAGCGGTCTTCTTGTTGCTGCGGTTTTTTTTAGAAGGCCAAGATCAGTCAGAGAAGCAGAGGCACCCTTGTAACAGGGAGGCTCAAACTGTTCCATAAAATCTACCGAATCCTCATCCCAACAGGATGCAAACCATAAAATCTTATTTTTTTTACAGTAATGATCAATTTCCAGGTACTCTTCACGCCCAAACTCAACCTTGTAACGATAATCAATATATTTCATGCGACCCCATGGGGTATCACGTTCAATATCCCTTTGATTCTTTGGAACACAGAGTTCGGGAGCGCGCTTCTGAAACTTTACAGCGTCACATCCAGCAAGAGCTGCACCTTCAATAAGTTTTTTTGCAACATCCATTGATCCATTATGATTGATGCCAATTTCAGCAATGACAAACACCGGATGTCCATCCCCAACTATTCTGTTTCCTATTGTTAATTCTGCCATAATAATTTTTTTAAATAAAAAAGAGACGTGTATTGTAATTTTCAAAAAAATCCAGAATCGAAGTTGAAGATTTCTGCCTTTATTAGGTAACAAAAAAATATAAATACTTCTTTAGCCACAACTGTATAACATCAGAAAACGGAAAGCTCTACAAACTTAATAATCAAGATTTTCTAAGATTTATTAACCATTCAGCAAAATCCCTGAATGCTCCATGTCCACCATTAAACTTGGCCCGGTAATGCACAACAGGCTCCACAAAAACAGTTGCATCCTGTGGACATGCAGTCAACCCCTCCACGCAAATTTGATTCATAATTCCCAAATCATTAACATCATCGCCAATATAGGCTATCTGATGCTTTGTAAAACCGGTTTCTGATAGTACAGTTTCAAACATTGAAACCTTGTCTTTGATGCCAAGATAGAGATTTTTTATTCCAAGCTTTTCTGAGCGTTTTTTAATAGAGGGTGACACTTCTCCAGTCATGATTCCAACATCAATACCAACGGCCTTAAGCCGCTCAACCCCCATACCGTCTCTAATAGAGTAGCGTTTCATTTCTTCTCCCCTCTCAGAATAATAAACGCCGTTATCGGTAAAAACACCATCATTATCGGATATTACAAGTTTTATCCGTTTGGCTCTTATTACAAGTTCTTCAAACGTTAATGACAGCATTAAAATTCAGAGTAATTAAAAAAATACATTAGATAACTACAAAACAAATAATAGTAATAGCATAAATCCACATCATACTGAAAAACATCATCATTTTATTTTTACAAAAAAAGATAAAACAGGATGTATAGGCTTTTTTAACCGGCTAATATATTACTTTCCTGGTTATTTTCAGAAAACCGCAAGTTCAATCGCACCTTCGCGAATGCTGACTCAATGGGGTTGGTACTGCGGATATACTGCCAATGCTTATCCGGATACTGATAAAAGGTAAAGTGAGCTTGCAACAATAAATTGGATACCCTAAAGTTGAGTGCTTTCGTTTCCGGTTGTAAAAGACTTCGATGTATTCAAACAGACTGTGTCGGGCATCTTCTTGCGTGCGATAGTACTCATCATAAACCAATTCAGTTTTCAGTGTTTTGAAAAAGGATTCTGTGACACTGTTGTCATAACAATTACCTTTGCCACTCTTGTTCACTTGCTCTGTCATTGCTCATATCTCTTTTTAGGGAACCTCTGCATAAGTCCGAAATTCCAAACAAGTGACTCCGTAATTCATTGATTTATAAAGATCATAATTATGGTTAAATGACTTGTGCAGAGGTTCCTTAGTTGAAGATACAGCTTTCCGCTCGGTATCTTAAAATGTAGCAAGTCCAAAGCTCAGTTTCTTGCTGAATGGATAGAGAAAGCCAAAGAAAGCGGCGTACTGGTTGTTCCTCCAATTCATGCTGCCTTGGAAAAACTATTGGGACAAGCAATCACGGCGTCCTCGGTTTATCGAATGTTGGCTCGTCATGGTTGACGTAAGGTCAAGCCCAATACATGTCATCCAAAATGCGGTGTTGAAGCATATGAGAAGTTAAAAAACTCCCGGAAACGATGGTTCAAGCCGCCGAGCAAAATGTCCTGAATCTTCCCATACGATTAATGAAGTGAAGACGACGCAGATTTATGCAAAGGTGCTGGACGAAAGGAAGCGGGCGGCTGTTAATCGGGTTTTGGTGGTGTTGTGATGTTCCCGAAATCTGCTTCGTGAACATAGTGCCGAAAAAGTGTTATGTAACGTTTTGAAAAGAAGTTAGTCCGTACCCTTCTGTTCTGACGATTTAAACAGAAATTGCCACAAAATCTCTCCATTTGTATCTGGGACAATACTTTCTGCTTCAGCGTATTTGTTATGATAACTCCACACAACATCTCCAGAACCATTTCTTCCTGAGTAAAGAATTTCATCTAAAGTTTCCGTAGTTCTGGAAAGATGATTGATTCTGTAGAAAAATTTTCCAGATTGATAGACAGCCTTTTTATTCGATAAATATTTCGGCTTATTGTTATTATAGCGTATCCAGCAAGTTGCAACGTCTTTCCCTTCATATGTTAAGTGATCTATATCAATAGACATTTCTTTTGACAATTCAAGCCAATCTGAAGCCATCGTAACATTCGCCACAAAGCATAGCGCAAAAGTTATAAACAGGGATTTCAGTTTCATGATGGGTTCGGTTTAATTAATCAATATAAAAAGCTACAAAAAAGCCCTGTCATTTTCAGCAGGGCTTCGTGTTTTTATGGCTTTTCGATGATCTCCTTCACAAGCTCCTCTGCAAGCCTGCCTATCTCTTCATAGTGAGCATTGCCCTCACTTGCAAACATTTCCCCTTCGCCTGTTAAAATCCAGTTGAGATTTATCTTTTCAATTTCATTAAAATCAATTTGATTGCAAATTGGAATCAAACTGGTAATCCATGAAAATTACGCACAGACTTTGGAGCACCAACGAAAACTTATATTTTACGCATCATTAAGATAATCAAGGGGACTTCCGAATTTGCTTGCAACATAGGATGCGCACGATATCCCTGAATAGGTAACAGCTATTACGCCTTGGCCTGGAAAAGTACTATCACCAACAGCAAAAAGATTTTTTACTATGGTCGTATTCTGGGGTTTCTGAAGAATATTTTGACCAGGTTTAAACAATGGACCGTAAGAGCCTCTATAGCGGTTAAGATAGCGTTCATGAGTCAATGGTGTCGCAAGCACTTTCAGTTCTATAGCCTCAGAAAGTCGTGGTAAAATTTTTTCTGTTCTGGAAATAATCTGTGCAGCATACATTTCTTTCGCTTCACGATATGCGATACTTGTCCTTTCATACTGCTGCCACTCATCAATTTCAGCGCTAACGAATAGATGTACAATATGTCTGGAGGGCGGAGCCAATGATGAATCAAGAATAGTCGGAGCTGAAAAATAAATGGTACCACCGGGCTGATTATAGTTCTTCCAATCATCAACAAGAATATGGTGTACAGGAAAATTAGAAGGAATTACAGAGGCCTTAACACCAAGGTAAAGCTGAAACCAGCTCGGAGCATACTCAAACTCTTCTTTTCCAAGACTGTAGCGAGAATCGCGGATGAGGCGATTGAAGGTATCCCATATCGTAGTATTACTAATAACAACCTTTGCTAAATATTCAGTCCCATCCGCAAGCATAACACCGTGAGCTTCCCCATTTTCGACAAGAATAGCAGTAACTTCAGATTGATACCGTATATGCCCACCGAATTTTTCAATTCCTTTGCACAACGCGTCAGGAATGGCACCTGCCCCACCTATAGGATAATTAATGCCGCCATAATGACGGTCAGCAAGACAAATTCCTGCATTGACCAGTGGTGTTGAAACGGCATCCTGAGCAGCCCATGCATAAGCTTCAATATCAATGAACTTTAGCAACTCTTCATCACGAATATACCGGCGAGCGGTTTTACCCATAGATTGGAAAGTTTTCAGGACAAGAGAAAAAGTTTTAAGCGGATACGTAGAACCAACAAATGCCAAATGCTTTACATTCTCAAGCGAACCAGCCGGCAATGAATTGAGAATATCATAAACATCATCGAGTTCCCGGTAAAACTTTCTGATCCCTTCAGTTTCATGCGGAAAACGAGTTATAAGTGTATTAAGAAATGCGTTACGATCATAAGAAGCCTGCACAGAAAAACCATTGGGTAAATGATAATAAATTTGAACTGGGTCATGAATTGTATTGACCTTAACTCCCAGTTTCCTGAAAATTTTTGTATGAAGATTAAGAGTTCCGCTTTTACCATTTTCACCAAAGCCATAAAACATTGATGCACCAGCATCAAATGAATAACCGTTACACTGAAAGGAAGAACAGCTTCCTCCGGGATAACGGTTTTTTTCAAAAACAATAGTTGAAATACCACGCTCCTGAAGCAACGCAGCTGCAGTTAGTCCCCCGATACCGGCACCAATAACAATGACATCGGCAGACTCATTTGAAGAAACCATGCATCAAGATTTAGTCCGGGAGTTCATAAATGACTTAAGGTATTATTTTTTTATATTAATTCCCTTAAGAAACCTCTACATAAGTCCGAAATTCCAGTTAAGCGACTACGTAATTCATTGATTTATAAAAATCGTAATTGCGGTTAAATGACTTGTGCAGATGTTCCTTAAGGGAAACAAGCACTAGTACGTTACACAATGTCTGAACCCTCAAGATTTCAGCTCATGAAAAAAACTGAACCTCATCGTCACATAACAACAAAAAAGGAATCCTTGTCGCGGGAGGAGCAGCTAAAACAGCACGAGTTTCAAAAGGAGGCGGTTGTTCATCTTAATTCCTTATACAATTATGCATTACATTTGACCATGAAGCCTGATGATGCAAAGGACCTCGTGCAAGAAACCTACCTCAAAGCTTATAAATTTTTTCAGTCATTTGAAAGGGGAACAAACTGCAAGGCATGGTTGTTTAAAATTCTGAAAAATAATTACATCAATACTTTTCGGAAAAACTCAAGAGAACCAGCAAAGGTTGATTATGATCTTATAAAGGATTTTTATCATTCAATAAAAGACACTCGAAACGACACCAGTGAAGCTGAAAGTGATTATTTTCATTCTTTGTTGCATGAAGAAGTTTATCAGTCTCTTCAATCTTTACCCGAAGAATTCAGAGAAGTAATTCAGTTGTGTGATATTGATGGATTTACCTATGAAGAAATTGCCAATATGGTAGAAAGCCCTATTGGCACCGTGAGATCAAGATTATTTAGAGGCAGAAAGCTACTTCGTAAACAGCTTAAAGAGTATGCAAAAAAATACGGAATCAATACTGATAAAGATTAATACATCAATACGTAAAAACTATTTTTTATGATGAGCTGCAAAAAAGCCCTCGTACTTGTGAGTGCCGCAGTAGACTGTGAGCTTACCCTGAAAGAAGAACAGGAGTTTCAAATGCATCTCACAAAATGCAACAAATGCAGTAAGGAATTTAGCGAAGCAAAAAAAACCAAAATGATCATCAAGGAACAAATTATCCAATTTAAAGCCCCACAGTCACTCGTTAATTCTATCATGCAACTCACAAGTATCACTACCAAAGAGTTCGAAGATGCCCTTCTATATGATTAACCTACTCTGGTTCATCCTGAAGAATAAAAAAATTACCAAGAAGAACACCGCTTTGTACATTATTAATACAATCTTTCAATAACATGTTTGATATGTTGTTATCGTATTAATTGACCACAATTATCAACAAGTTATTCTTGAACTTGCAACATAAAAAACGGACACGCTAAGAAGTCATACCCCGCTTAATTTTTGGTCATGTTATAATAACTCAACCGAAGACCGAGATCTTAAAATCGAAGCTTGCATTTTTGATTGTAAAAAACTTGAATATAATCAAAGAAACAGTGTCTCCTCTCTTCATGATTTTTGAACCACCCTCCATACACTTATTCTGTTTTTAGCGTATCCAAGAACATGTAGCAAGTTCAAAACTTATTTTGATATAGAAATCCGTCCGATGATTGGGAAATAGTACCTGTCTCCAATAAATAGAACTTACATCACTATTTGACATTATCTGACATTTTTTCACGCCCGCCACAAACGCTATGACATTAATACCATAAAAACACCATTTCTGACACTACTTGATAACATCAAACACATATTGAAACATTGGCACGATAATTGCTTAATAATTTTTATACTGGTTAAATATTATTACCATATTACAATTGAATTACGCATCACAATAAATAACAAGGAGAAATTATGTTGGTAAAATTATCTAAAGATCCTCTTAAACTCTTTGACGATATCTGGTCTGGTTCACAACTACCAACGGCACCAGCCTTCAAGGTTGATCTTTCTGAAGATGAAACAGGATTTCATATAGAAGCCGAACTACCAGGAATCACAAAAGATCAGATCAACCTCAATATAGAGGATGATGTTCTGACCATAAAAGCAGAAAGAAAACAAGTTGAAGAACAATCAAAAAAGCATTACCACCGTATTGAAAGAACTTATGGAACCTTTTCAAGGAGTTTCAATTTGGGAGAAATTATTGACCAAGATAATATTAATGCTGACTTTGATGCAGGAATACTTCATATAACACTGCCGAAAGCAAAAATGGCAATAAAAACAAAAGAAATTGTAATCAATTAGAAGTAATTATAAGAGGAACTTCGGTGATCGGTAAAAAACTTTTTATTTAATATTATTTAAAAAATAAGGACTACTTATTATGGGTAAAATTATCGGCATTGACCTTGGTACAACTAACTCATGTGTAGCAGTCATGCAGGGAACGCAACCAACGGTTATTGAAAATTCAGAAGGTAACCGAACTACACCATCAATTATTGCTTTAACTAAAACAGGTGACCGTTTAGTTGGCCAGGCTGCTAAAAGACAGGCTATTACTAATCCAAAAAACACAATTTTCTCTATCAAACGGTTCATGGGACGCAAATACGATGAAGTGCCAGATGAAAAAAAACTTGCCCCTTATGAAATAATCAATGAAAGTGGTGAAGCTAGGGTAAAAATCAACGACAAGGTTTACTCACCCCAAGAAATTTCAGCAATGATCCTGCAAAAAATGAAACAGACTGCTGAAGATTTTCTTGGAGAAAAGGTAACTGAAGCTGTGATTACCGTTCCAGCATACTTCAATGATGCTCAAAGACAGGCAACAAAAGATGCAGGACGAATTGCAGGGCTTGATGTCAAACGCATTATTAATGAACCAACAGCTGCCGCTCTATCTTATGGTCTTGACCGAAAAAAGGAAAGTGAAAAAGTGGCAGTTTTTGATCTTGGAGGTGGAACATTTGACATATCAATTCTTGAACTGGGAGATGGCGTTTTTGAAGTAAAATCAACTGATGGCGACACACATCTCGGTGGTGATGACTTTGATCAGAAAATCATAGACTATCTGGCAGATGAGTTCCAAAAACAAGAAGGATTGGATTTGCGTAAAGATCCTATTGCGCTTCAGCGATTAAAAGAAGCTGCTGAAAAAGCAAAAATAGAACTCTCATCAAGAACTGATACAGAAATAAATCTGCCTTTTATCACGGCTACTCAGGAAGGTCCGAAACATCTTGTTATTAATCTTACCCGAGCAAAATTTGAAGCATTAAGTGCTAAGCTGTTTGATAAAATTCTCGATCCATGCCATCGAGCAATCAAGAACTCCAAGCTTGAAATGAAAGATATTGATGAAGTCGTACTTGTTGGAGGTTCAACCCGCATACCTAAAGTACAATCACTAGTGAAAGACTTTTTCGGAAAAGAGCCTAATAAAAGTGTAAACCCTGATGAAGTTGTTGCTATTGGTGCCGCCATACAAGGTGGTGTACTGAAAGGAGATGTAACTGATGTCCTTCTACTTGATGTTACTCCCCTGTCGCTGGGTATCGAAACCTTAGGGGGTGTTATGACAAAGTTGATTGACGCAAACACTACTATTCCAACGAAAAAGCAGGAGGTTTTTTCCACGGCCAGTGATAACCAAACCTCTGTTGAAGTGCATGTGTTACAGGGAGAACGTCCAATGGCATCTGACAACAAGACTCTCGGACGTTTTCACCTTGGCGATATTCCTCCTTCTCCAAGAGGGCTTCCGCAGATAGAAGTAGCCTTTGATATTGATTCCAATGGCATTCTTAGCGTATCGGCAAAAGACAAGGCAACAGGAAAAGAGCAAAGCATTAGAATCGAATCCAGCAGCAAACTCAGTGACACTGAGGTTGAAAAAATGAAGCAGGATGCCAAAATACATGCTGCTGAGGATCAGAAACGCAAAGAAGAGATCGACACACGCAACATAGCGGATTCCTTGATTTTCAGCACTGAAAAACAGTTAAAAGAACTGAGGGATAAAATACCTGCAGATAAACTTCCTGTTTTGGAAGGTTCCCTTGAAAAACTGAGAGAGGCCTACAAAAATGGAACTATTGAATCAATTAAAAGTGCTATGGAACAACTGAACAAGGAATGGAGCGAAATTGCTTCTCAACTTTATCAGTCTCAGGAACCATCATCATCACAGACAGAACAGACTACTCAATCCTCTGATAATAGTAAAAGCAACAAAAGCAGTGGAAACGGTGAAGTTGAAAATGCCGAATATGAAGTAATTGATGGCAACAACAAATAACCTGATCAGCAAAAGGTCATCTGATAACAAAGGGATTCATAATGAATCCCTTTGTTATTTAAACTTGATTTGCTAACTTATAAAAGCTAAAGGCGGGATATAAAAAATTTTTCTATTTGCAAATTTTAAATGTGTAAACGATGCAACCTCAACTCAGCCGTCCACACACCGCTACAAATCAGGTAAGAACCAGCACATCAGGACCATGGTCGGGCAATGCGGTTCATAAAACAAAAAAATATTTTATCACCTCAGCTAAAAGAGATAATCAGGGAAAACTTAATGTCGAGATAAGTCCCGCTTCGGGACGAAGAAAGTTGTCTCCGACTCCAGAAATAGTCAATCAGATTATTTCTGGAGAAATTGAGTTATGGGTTCTAACAACACAGCCAGATATACGTATTGACCTCAAAAAGAAAGTGCTGGATAATGAAAACCGGTACGTCATTGATTTTGATAACCGAGGCGTAAAATGGACAATGAGGGACGTTCCTGTTTTTTATGATTCACTTCATAAGCAGTTGTGTATTGAAATTGACCGTCAAACCTATACACTTGATGAGTTTTTTAAATAATCTACAATAGCACTTTAAACTCCAAATTCCTGTTTTAAAAAGCCATGCATAATTTCTGTATGGCTTTTTTATGTTATCGCTTTCGTTGAACAATGACAACTACCCGTCAGATTGTAGTAAGGAAGGAAAAAGAGATTAAAAACTATGCAGAACTTTGGCATACCTCCTATCGTTTTATGTCAACAAAGATGTCGCGTTATTTAAAAAAAGTCATTCTTTTTATCTGGGTTCAGCACTACTTTTTAAGCCCATCCCATAGCTTGACTGATCGAGAACCCTGAAGTGGACCCCAAGCACGAGACAAAAAGGGGCCGAGTTTAAGTTAGTATCCT
>JBAXLG010000003.1:0-109317 GCA_037134935.1 Chlorobiaceae bacterium
TACCTTTTTTGACAGCTTTACCTTTTTTGACAGCTTTACCTTTTTTGACAGCTTTGCCTTGAACAGTTTTACCCTTGACTATTTCGCTCTCAATGGTTTTGACCGATTCTTCTAACAATGGCTCAGATTTTCCATCAATAGAATCCGCCGTACGATCATCCAGCACAAGACTGATATTATCGATGGAATCAACGGAAGGAGAAATATGTACCAGCTTGAACGGAGCACTGGTTCCCAATTTCTGTGCCTGCTCTGTTGACACCCGAACCATGCAATCACCGGTGTGCAGATCTTTAAGCACATAAAATCCATCGTAATCCGATAAGGTCTTGGCAACCACCTTGGCAACCACATTGCCATCCTTATCGGTGGCTTCAACCGCTGCTTCAACCGCTATACCAGAAGCAGGCTTCTCAAGACCATTTTTCCTTCGATAAACCTTACCACTGATTTCGACTTTAACCCATACGGGGAATTCAGCCTTAATTGGATTACCCGGTCGCGACACCAATCTCACCCCTCCTTTACCACCAGGGAACCACTGCAGACTGTCCAATGTTGCCTGCGAAAGTTCTATATTTAATGGGACATTTGAACCAATACCCTTAAGCAAAGCAATACCATTCACATCGGTTGTCGTTGGATGGGATTGTTGATTGACAAAAAAACCGACATTTTCGAGCCGACGTTCTCCCTTTTGAAACGTACCATCATAGTTTTTGTCGAGGAATACCCGGGCAGAAACCCCTGCCTGGCTGCTGTTGGTGGGGTCATTTATACTCCATGAACCTAGGCGCGGTTCCTGATTTATGTTGGTTGACAATCTCAATCCAATACCCCATCCTGTATTCCCGTAATGACCATTAACCCCAAATGCAACGAGACCAACGTTACGGTTAAGTCCCATCTCGGCTAGCCATTGGTGTCTCTCAGGAAGGTAACCAATACTATTGTTTAAGAAAAATTGATTCTGAAGTGTCCGTTCGGTTGTAAATACAACATTGTTGATCAACCTCTCAGGAATAAGCTGGTAGTCGATCTGAGCCCTGTACGATATCTGTTTGTTAAAAAAGCTTGCGAAAGATTGCCCTGAAAGAGCTTCAGTTACCGCATCATGGTTGCTGATTCGTTCATAATTAAGGGTGTGCGTATGATAAATCCCTTTTGTACGATTGCTGGAAGAAAGGCTAAAAATATTGCCCAGGTGTTGCTCATCATACTCGGTATGCGTGAAACCCATAGACAAACTTGATGGAGAAGAAGACGAAAACGGCATTATACCCCCAATCCGCGCATCAACTTTCCTGAGGAACGGATTTGTTCCATCAACTTTCTGCCAGCCCTTGTCGTCGTCCTCCAATCGAAAAAAGAGACTCATTGGATTAAAGAATGACTGAAGAGTTAACTGCCGGGCACCATTGCTTGTGGCAAGATTGGTAGCCGCCTGAGCATCTACCTGTATCATCTCCAGATATCCACTGAATCCAGCCCCTGCAATGGTCTGGCGTTCGTCACCTATAAGAGCTGACGCCAAATAATTACTGACAGTCAACCATTTGTTCAGACCAACCGTACTTTTCCATGTCATGAGTGGCTGTGACTTCTCTTTTTCTGACCCCAGCAACAACGTTTTGGCCGGATCAACCACCGTTACCTGGTAGCCCCAGGTACCTGGTGCCATCATGTTCCCCCCAATATTGTAGGAATGTGTTTCGATCCGTTCCTGCCCTTGAGGCCCATGGAAAACCAGTTTTAATTCATTCAAGCGATAATAGAGAGGAATCTTGGCAAATTCATAAACACCTTTGGCGTTTGAAGGGCGGTAATCAAGCAAAACTCCGTTATTGAAAAGTTGCACATCCCACCCCTCAGCAAGAAACCCTCTCAAGGTTACATCATCATAGCCATCATAAAATAAATATGGATAACTGCTGACCATCATTCCCAAGCCACTCTGGCTTCCAAGCAACGGCAACGGATAAGGCTGAATATCGCCAAATGCCACTTTGCGGGCTCCCAGTGGACCCAGCAAAATACCATCTGGATGAACGCGTTCCAAAACCATATTTGCGCGGTTAACCCCTAAAATCGATGCCTTTGAGCTGTTATTCTGCCCTGAAATCTGCCCTGAAGCATCTATTTGTGCACTCATCCACAGCAGGTCGCCAGAAAACCGGGTATAATAATTAGTCTCTCTGGAAATTCCTGCAGAATTATTATTATTGCCATATACGGAAGAAGATAGAGAGAGATCAATACTCGGACCACAAAGAAAATGGTACGGGGTTTCAGCTTTTGTATAGTCCGGATTCTGTTTGCTCCCATAGCCCGATGTATTGGAACCCTGCCGTTCACGTGCCATGCGCAACTGTATCGGTAGCGGTTCAGAGGGAAAAATGCTGACAGTAGCGTTAAATTGATTGGCATCAAAACGCATGGATAACCACTCGCCAAGCAGAGTGCTTTCAACATAAATATCATCAGGCAAAGCAAAAACCATTGCCTGGTCGTAGCGGCAAGGTTTTCCGGAAACCATTACTGAGGAAGAAGCAATATCAAGTTGGAATGGTTGAGAGGAATTAACCGCAAAACCACTCGCACGACCAGCACTCTGTTCTACGGTAATGCCCAAATCAAGGCGTCGGCTAATTTCGCCAAGAGGAAGAAGCATCCTTCCATCAGGTAACATATAAGTTGCCAGCTCCATTGTCAGATCAACATCATTCAATTGGAGCAAACACAAGATCATATTGTCTTCATTCACAATAAACCGCTCTTGCGCATGACCAGTTTCTTGTGCAACCCCTTTCGGTAAGGGAACAATCAAAACGCAGCACAAAAAAAGCATCAATAACAATAACCGGTAAGCATAAAAGAAAATACTTTTAATGCTTTCAGGCATAGTCATGGTATGGCTATATCACTCTGGGCAAACACTCTATCCAATTTACTGTCAAAATCGCCAGACCCCAAAGAATCAATGTATCGTACACTCAACATTCCACCTTTAAGATCAGTCCCTTTGGGATGCAAAAGCAATAATGATAGAGAACGTTTCACATTGGGCATATGCACAGAAATACCGTTGACCCGACCAACAACTACTTTCTCGTGGCCTGGTGCTTTCCACTCAACAAGCAGGTCGCCATAAACAGATCGGTCACCTTCCCGTTCAATATTCAGTAAAAGATTTCTTTCGGCTGGCTTGGCTCTGGCAACAAGACGCAGGTTGGTCAAACGCGTCACAGCTGTTAACTTGCCAATGCGCACAATAACAGGAATCGATAAGCCAAAAACAGGAACAATACTGACTCTCAACGACTGCCTCACGCTGATGGTATCTAAAGCATTCACCGTTTCAGGAATAACTTGAAAAAGAAGGTGTGAACGGTATTCACCTGCAGCAAGTTCAGACGGTTTGCGTAATTGAAGCCTTACTGTCTGAACCTGATTTTGCTTGAGCACCACACTGCGTGGTGTAAAACGCACATAGTCGGACGCAAAATGTTCATCCGGCCCAGGCTCGGTGATCGTTTGAAATTTACCTTCTTCATTTATGCGATACTGGACAAACGATAAGCGATAGTTAACGGTCTTGTTGCTACGATTAATCAATGCAAGCGATGCGCTACGCTTACGACCATCAAAGACAATACGCGTTGGGGAAACCATCACACCACCAAGATCATCAGGTGCTTGGCTCGCATGTAATTCACTAACCGATACAACAGCCTGCACAGCACAAAAAACTGCTACTATCATGAAAAAAGCAATGAATAGAGTATTTTTTTTCATGATTACTTAAATGTATAAACCCTTTTTCAATATATTCAGGCAACAAACACAAAAACCTTATTAATAGACAAATAAACAGATCAAAACAGGCACCTTTTAACCTCTCAAAGCCATAAGGCCATCAAAAACTCACCCTATAAACAATAAATTTTAGGCATCTCTATTTATTAAACTCAAACACATTTTTGAATTGTCGATAAATAAATTATCGACCTATAATGCTATTTTTTAAGTATTTAATAGGAACTAATAGCTAAAATCACAACAAAACACATAAATTAATTATCAGAAGACACTAAATAGAGGATCGATGAGATTATTTTTATTATTAAACTGTATATACAACTTATAACACACTCAAAGTTACATTGCAGATTGATACTTTAGTTGTCAAATAAATGCTTTTAGTCATTCATAAGTTATACTTACTACCAATTGAGAACCAGCTGAAGAGACGTAATTGCCAAATTTCTGATACGCGTGAACTGCCAGCGTGCCACCAACCCTGAAATATAGATCTTTCGACTGTTCTATAGGAAATTTCGCTGTTGAATTAGCCGTCATAGGCGCTTCAACCCCCGCCCCCTTATCATCATTCCCGGAATATTCCCATACCTTAATATCTGAAACTTGCATCTCATCTACGCCATTGGTGAGTACATACGCTATATTCTGTACATTAAACGTAACGTTAGTGTTTTGATTCCCACTAACCTTAAATACCGCACAAGAAACAGGGAATACATCTGTACCTATGGAACCTCCTTTCGGTGGAGTTTGTATATTACCTGACGTTGCACCACCTGAAGTATCAACAGTTTCCCTATTAGGATAGGTGTCCCCCGCAATTGTGACATTAAAGGGTTGCTTATACGGAATAATGTCAGAAAATCTCATATCATGCACATTTACAATACTGGCATAGCCTAATACAGTTGCATAAATATCAGCTGTCGCACTTTCAGTGCCAGCTGTAGCGCTTTCGCCGCTGAATACAACCAGCCCAACTATGCATGAAAGTATTAAAAATGCCTTTTTCATCTACTCCCTCCTTTGGGTATTATTGGACTTATCAACAAGTTAATGTACATAATATTCGTTCTTGACATGGGTTGATCAGCAAAATCACTTGACAATCAACTTAATCAATGTAGCGATACTCACAACAACCAATGCCCACGCACTTCCTCTATTAATTGACAATCTTAACTGTCTTTTAGCCTTTCTATTTCAATTCCAACTACATTTCACTATGGAATCCGGAATTTTCACATGGAACTTCCGCAAAAAATAAATGTCTAATAATATACTGATAAAACCTTTTTCACGGTGAATTACTTCCGGATTTTTTACTTTTAAGCACATGTTTGAAGTCCGAATAAATACACTTTTAAGGAATAAAGCAAATATAACGAACATAAACAAAAAACTTACATAGACATCACACCTACGTTCATTATGCCATTGATCACGTACTTAGCCTCAGCTATGCTGTTCTTATCTACAGCTGATCAAAAGTAAAACTGTTATGCATAAATACACTCATATTTTATTGCTAAAGTAATTAAAATTAAGCTATTATTGAAAATATAAAAAAATTAGGATGCAATCAAAAAGTAGCTTGATAAACGCCAGAAGGTTGGCGTGCTCATAAAATTCTGAGCAAATAAAATTAGTCATATAGTAGGAATTGGAATTAAATGGTTGTATCGGCTATCCAGGTTACTTGATTGTAACACTACACACTACTTCGTAATCACGTAAAACAATGCTTTCAATATTAAACGCTGCTTCGCTGATTGGCATTGACGCTATTAAGGTTGTTGTCGAAACAAACGTGGCGGGAGGTATTCCTTCTTTTACAGTAGTTGGACTTCCAGACAATGCCATCAGAGAAAGTCGCGAGAGGATTCTGACGGCAATAAGAAATTCTGGATTCACGATACCGCCGAAAAAAATTACGGTTAATCTTGCTCCGGCCGATATCAAAAAAGAGGGTACCGCGTTTGATCTTCCGATTGCCATCGGACTTCTCGGCTCACTGAACTTTATGAGTCATCGCTTCAAAGATACGCTGATATTAGGGGAACTTGCACTTGATGGTTCGGTAAGGAGAATAAATGGCGCCCTTCCAGTGGCCATCATGGCAGAAAAAGAGCAGATAAAACGCTTGATAGTGCCACTGGCAAACGCGCCGGAAGCCGCTGTTGCTGTCTCTGCATCAAGTTTCAACATAAAGGTTTATGGCGTTGAAACCCTGAATGAAACCGTTGCTCTGGTGGACGGGAAAACAGAACGTGTTCCGATGACAGTCGATATTGCTGAACTGTTTAACAGAGAACCTGAATATCCTGTTGATTTTGCCGATATCAAGGGGCAGGGTGCGGCAAAAAAAGCCCTTGAAATTGCAGCTGCGGGCGGGCATAATGTTATCATGATCGGGCCTCCGGGTAGCGGTAAAACCATGCTCGCGAAAGGACTGCCGGGAATTCTGCCGCCTCTCAACTTTGAGGAAGCGCTTGAAACTACAAAAATCTACTCTGTTGCGAACCTGCTGGAAATCCAGAAGCCTCTTATGGTAACCCGGCCTTTCCGCAGTCCCCATCATACTACAAGCAACATTGCGCTGATCGGCGGAGGATCAACGGCAAAGCCCGGTGAAGTGAGCCTTGCCCATAACGGTATTCTCTTTCTTGATGAACTTCCCGAGTTTACCCGCAATGCTCTTGAGGTACTACGCCAGCCTCTTGAAGACCGCGAGGTTACCGTTTCAAGAATATCCGTCACCACAAAGTATCCCGCAGGCTTCATGCTTATTGCTGCCATGAACCCAAGCCCTGCAGGGGCAATGAAAGACCGTGACGGCAACCTGACCGCAACACCGCCTCAGATTCAGCGTTACCTGTCAAAAATTTCCGGACCGCTGCTTGACCGCATTGATATTCACATTGATGTTCCGAAAGTTGAAAACACAGAGCTTTTTTCATCATCAATTGCTGAAAACTCGCAAACCATCCGCAATAGAGTCATTAGTGCACGCAAAATTCAATATGAGCGCTTTACATCCAGCGGATCACCGAACATCTATACCAATGCCCAGATGAACACCAAACTTATCAGGGAATTTTGCCGCCTTGATAAGGAAAGTGTGCAAAAACTCATGGATGCCATGAACCGCCTCAACCTTTCAGCACGTGCACACGACCGGATACTTAAGGTCAGCCGTACGATTGCCGATCTTGACAACTCCGAAAAAATCGAAATGAAGCATCTCATCCAGAGTATTCAATACCGCAACCTTGATCGTGATTTCTGGAGTATCTGAATCATCTCAATGTATTTGACCTCATCTGTTGCTGATTTATACGTCATCAATGCAAAACTGCGAGGAAATTGTAATCCGTTCAACAGTAAACACCTATAAACCTCTTTTAATACTGTCAGAATAAAGAAAAGGGTTATGAAAATCTGAAAAAAAAATTCTAACTTCAAAAGGTATTTCTATTTAAAAGTTTTCTGTAATAGGTCTGAATGTGAAGTTGATGTAGCGAAGAAACTGAAATTCATCATAAGAACATAGCAATATGAAGCTATTGGCAACCGCTCCAAAAATGAAATCAATTGGAATCGAATCGTTGAACAAATTTCATAGAGAAGCCTTTACTGTTACACTTGTTAAACCTAAACATCCTATGGAGAATATCTTCATGAACGCAAGGGAAACATTCCGGTATGCCTTGCTTGCCGGCATACTTTTTACAGCAGCCCCCTGCTTTGCTGCAGAATCAACTGAGAGCACAACAAGTACAGGCACACGCATCAAACGTCTCGAAAAGGAACTTTCCGAACTGAAAGATCAGGTGAAAAACGAGCAGGCGCCAGCAATAAGAAATGGAGTACCGAATCCTGCTGTAGTGTCGCCCGATTCGGGAGTAAATGTACAGCTTTACGGTTTTGCCCGACTTGATATGGCATACGATACAGCACCAGTCTATCCAGGAAATACCGCTATTTGGGCAAAACAACCCTTAGTAGAAGGCTTAAAAGATCCCGAATGGGTACTCGCTGCAGGTGCAACAAGATTCGGGATAAATCTAACCGGACCTGATACCGAAACAGTTAAGCTTACCGGTAATATTGAGTTTGATTTTCTCGCAGGAAATACTGAAAACGCCATGAACCCGCGCCAGCGCCACAGTTACCTCAAGGCATACTGGCAAGCTTCCGATTTCAGTATTCTAGCAGGGCAGACTTGGGATCTCGTCTCTTCCCTGGTTCCGTTTGTCGACGACCCTGGCATCATGTGGGGTGCTGGCAATATAGGAGCCCGCCACCCGCAATTCCGAGTAACAAAGGGATTTAAAACCGGAGAAAGCAGCCGTATAGAACTTGCCGTTGCCATTTCAAGATCTATTGGCGAAACAAACAAAAATGTGCCTCCTCTTAAAGATGATCCGAACACTGCAAATACTGATACAGGCAAGGCCGCCTCTATACCGACATTCCAAGGAAGAATTGGATGGTGGGCTGCACCAATTAAAGTAAAAGACCAACCTGCAACAATTGCTGTGTCGGGCCATTACGGTCAGGAAGATTGGATCACTGACTATAATAAAGGAATAACCACAACGATTGAATTGTGGTCAGGTAATGTTGAGCTCTTTCTACCTTTATCCGACAAACTTACTTTAGCCGGTGAATACTTTACGGGCACAAATCTTGATGATTTCTGGGGAGGAATTGGACAAGGAGCATGGACACCAAAAGACCGTCCAGGGAATTACATTCCAATAGCAATTCGCAGCAAAGGAGGATGGGCTGCAATCAGATACACCTACTCCCCCTCAACCACTATCAGCATGGGTGGAGGAGTTGACGACCCGAAACCATTTGACAGGTTACCTGACAACTTGGGGTATGGACCATCAAGTTACCCACGAACAAAAAACCGTAATGTGTTCGCCTGCGTAACGAATAAACTGACATCAAACCTCATCCTCGGCATGCAGTTATCAAAATGGAATACAGACTATGACTACGCTGATCCAACCAAAGGCAACACCCGAGGTGATGCAGTGCGGGCACAAACTTCGCTAACCTACAAGTTTTAAGAAAAATCCGGTGGCCAAGTGTGTGGATAACAACAAATTATCCACACACTCTTGCCCACTGCCAAAACTCTTCAATTACCCTCTCCAACTCAAGAAACTGACTGAGACCACGAAAAGAGCCCCTCCGATGGTTCTGAATGCTGGGTGTGTGAAAAAAACAAGCTCAACGAATAATAATATCAAATGGCATAATGGCAAGCATAGAAGGCTGACCTGAAATCATCAGCATCTCATAGAAATAGTCCATTGAGGAAAACTGGCGAACAGGAATGAACTCATGCAGAAGCTGTTTTTTGAACGCAACCGTTAACCGACCGGCAAAATCAGAATTATTGCTCCGCCATAACGTTTCCAGTAAGCTTTTATGCTCAGGATAGAGCATGATTCGGGGAGTTTTAGTAATATCCATCTTTGCCAAGAGCTGTGCTGCACGGATAGCATCAAATAATCCTCCAATACGGTCAACCAAACCCGCTTTCAATGCTTGGGATCCGCTCCAGACCCTTCCTCCGGCAACAGCATCAACTGCGGTAAACGACATTTTTCTTGATGCCGCAACTTTTCCGACAAAATCATCATAAACCTCACCTGATGCTTTAACAAATTTATTGTAGGCCTCACCTTCAAGCGGCTTGAATAGCGTGTTAGCATCAGCGAACTTTCCTCTTGTAACAACATGACGGCCAAGACCTGTTTTTGTTACAAGTCTGCTTATCTCAGGTTTCAGGGCATAGACTCCGATAGAGCCGGTAATGGATAAAGGCTCGGCAAAAACAGTTTTTTTCCCTGCAAGAGCTGCCATGTAACCACCGGAAGCCGCAACACCCGACATAGAAACTACGATGGGTTTTTTCACTGCAGCCGAGTCGAGGATCTGGAGCATATCTGCGGCTTCCAGAGCATCTCCTCCGGGACTGTCAATACGCAAAACAAGAGCTTTGACCTTTTTATCTTCCAGAGCCATTTCAAGAGAACTCCGCAGAGTTTCCTTATCGGTTCCTTCTCCCATACCCAAAGCACTCTCACTCGCCGTACGCACAATCGGACCGGAAAGTGTAATTATCGCAATACGTTCATCACTTTCATGCTTTACAGGCCATTCGACTGCGGAACGATAATCAGCACCCGTAACAAAAACAGTGTTGTCGCTGGTTGGGTTCTTGCCTGTTATTTTTTTGCTCAAAGTACGCTTCAGTTCCCAGTCGGAGGCAATACCATCAACCAGCCTGAGAGCTTTTGCTTTAACCGCTGACATCAGAGTAACCTCGTCAATCACTGCCTTGAACGAATCATGGCTTATACCACGCCGCTTCGAAACATAATCAAGGTAATCATCATAAACCTCATCAAGCAGTGCGCCGATCTGCTCAACATACTCTGGACTTGCCGTGGTTCTGACAAAGGGCTCTATACCACTCTTATATTTTTTCCACTGGGAAGCCTGAAACGTAATACCTATTTTTTCCAATGGTTTGGTATAAAAAAGTGTTTCTGCTTTCAATCCATCAAGAAGAAGATATCCTCCGCGCTCCATAACAATAGAATCACATGCGGTAGCCAGCAGGTAATCACTATCCTCGGCAGATCGCAAAAAGGCCGTGACTTTTTTCCCTTTTGCACGTACCTTTTCAATCGCCCCTCGTATTTCAGCAATTTTTGCAGGAGTAGCATGCACTCCTCCGATTTCAACCAGCACTTCTCTGACCCGACCGTCAAGAGCGGCATGATTAAGAATAAAAAGCAGATCCTGCAGTGAAAGTGGCTCGCGGGAAGAGAAAAACGGCAGCGAACTGCTTTCAGCAGCAATTTCACTGATATCCCCCCCAAGCTGGAGATTCAGAATAAAACGTTCTGGCACGGCATGTGAAAAACGAAAAAGCAGGTAGAGTAAACCAACAAGCAGCATTGGAATAATAATAAATGCAAGGCAGCTTTTTCGGAAACATCCCGATATTTTTTGTTGTGAACTATTCATAGCAAAGACAGCTTACTTGATGGGCTTCAGTGTGATCAAGTGGTTTAAGTTGCGGTTCGTTTTGCCTGCATTCCGGCATGGCGACCGGACAACGAGGGTGAAAATTGCAGCCGGAAGGAATATGAAGGGGCCCCGGCAAATCGCCGTTCAACAAAATCCGTTCTTTTTTCCTGCCAAGTTCAGGATTGGGAATTGCGGAAAGAAGTGCTCGGGTATAAGGATGTTTTGGGGCGGCATAGAGTTCCCCTGATTCGGCAATTTCAACAATTTTTCCAAGATACATGACTGCTACCCTGTCAGAAATGTATTCAACAACCGAAAGGTCATGGGCAATAAAAAGATAGGTCAAACCCATATCCCGCTGGAGGTCTTTAAGAAGATTGATAATCTGCGACTGAATTGATACATCAAGAGCGGAAACCGGTTCATCACAAATAATGAATTTAGGATTAACCGCCAGAGCCCTCGCAATGCCTATACGCTGACGTTGCCCACCTGAAAACTCATGTGGATAACGGTTGATATACTCTTTGTTCAACCCAACAACCTCAAGCAGCTCTGCAATCCTCTTGCGGGCACTATCACCCTTAGCTATGCCGTGAACCTGCAATACCTCGCCCAGCATCTGCCCAACTGTCATACGGGGATTCAGCGACCCATAAGGATCCTGAAAAATCATTTGAATCTCTTTACGCAGTAAGCGGAACTCATGATTGCCAATTGATGAAATCTCCCGATTGGAAAACTCAATCTTTCCTGATACATCGGAATTACCGATACGAATCAAGGCTCTACCAAGGGTTGTTTTTCCACAGCCGGACTCACCAACCAAACCGAGCGTCTCCCCCTGAAAAACAGTAAAAGAAACCCCATTAACCACCTTTAACTGCAAGGATTTCCCAAAACCACCATTTTTCTTTTGAAAAAAACGCACCTGTAAATCACTGACCGATAGTAATGACCCATTATTCTTCATCTCTAATGAACCGCTGTTTATAGTATTTTTATTATTATATAAAATATAATAGTGAATCGTATCATTACCGTTGCTCTTTTATTCCTTGCAATCTGCACATTTACATACCGGAACACTTTACGTTGTTGCAACCCCTCTCGGGAATCTCGAAGACATTACCCTGAGAGCCATTAAAATTCTCCGGCAGTGCGAAGCTATAGCCTGCGAAGACACGCGCCGTGCCTCAATTCTGCTTAAACATCTTGATATTTCAGGCAAAAAGCTCATAAGTTACCACAACTACAATGAGCCAAAAGCTATAAGGGAGATAATCTTACAGCTTGAAGCAGATACCGATGTCGCATTCATTACCGATGCTGGCACTCCAATTATCAGCGACCCGGGATACGCGATGTTGCATGCCCTAAATGAACGAAAGTTCAAGGTCATACCTATTCCCGGACCAAGTGCAGTAACAACTGCTCTATCAGCATGCCCACTTCCGGTGAATAACTTTTTTTTTGCCGGATTCCTTCCGAATAAAAAAGGACGTAAAAGCCGTCTTGAACAACTCGCTGCACTGCGGACATCTATTGTTCTCTATGAGTCTCCTTACAGAATCATGAAGCTCCTGGACGAACTCGACAACATCATACCAGATGCTCAGATTTTTATTGGACGGGAAATGACGAAAATCTACGAAGAATATATTACAGGAACCATCGGTGAAATCCGCCTTTACCTTGCTGAAGGTAAAGCAAGAGGAGAATTTGTTGTTGTAGTACATCCGTCCGGAGCAAAAACACACAAAGCAGAAAAGTACCATGCAGATCATTACTGAACATAAACAAATGCAGGCCATAGCCGAAAAGCTCCGTCTCAATCATCAGCTTATAGGCGTTGTCATGACTATGGGCGCACTGCATGAAGGGCATTTGAGCCTTTTGAAACTGGCAAAACAAACCGCGGGCATCCTTATTCTAACAATTTTTGTAAACCCTCGGCAATTCGGATTGAATGAAGACCTTCACCGCTACCCAAGACCTTTCGATAAGGACGTATCTCTTGCAAAAGCGGCTGGAGTGGATTATCTGTTTGCACCGGAAACTAAAAGCATATACCCCGAAAACTTTCAAACCACGCTTAGATGCGGCTCTCTGGCAAACCGGTTCGAAGGAAAACAAAGACCAGGTCATTTCAACGGTGTCGCTACAGTGGTGACAAAACTTTTCAATATCACAAAGCCACATTTTGCCGTTTTCGGTGAAAAAGATGCTCAACAACTTGCAATTGTCAGGAGACTGGTCACCGATCTTAATTATGATATCAACATTATCGGTGCACCAATTATCAGAGAAGAAAACGGGTTGGCGGTAAGTTCAAGAAACATTTATCTGTCAAGCGAAGAACGTAGTGCTGCCTGCATTCTGTACAAAGGAATCTGCCATGCTGAAAAGCGTATCGGTGAACAAGAAAAAAACCTGGAAATCATTGCCACAGAAATCCGTGAAATGATTTCTTCAACAACCGGTTTCCGCATTGATTATGCCGATTTTGTCGATGAAATGAACTTTGAATCCGCAGTAATCGCTGAAAAAGGAAAAGAGTATCGACTACTTCTTGCTGCGTATGCAGGAACAGTCCGACTAATTGACAATGGGCGAATTCTGGTATGACCGCATGCTTAGATCAAGTTTATCGGAGACAACTTTTTTTACTATATTTAAAATCAAATCGCTTGGTAAGCTTTCTGCAAAAAATTGAAGCCTGCAATGGATAAGTGCCGAGAACTTATGACAGAATACATGAAAAAACGGTCAACATTTTTATCACTACTTATTTTTAAAAGATTTCCATGATTATTAACAAAGAAATTGATCTCGGCCAAGGAAAAATAATCTCTATCGAAACCGGTAAAATGGCAAAACAGGCCGATGGTGCTGCCGTTGTCCGCCTTGGCGACACCATGGTACTGGCAACTGTTGTATCAAGTAAAAAAACACCTCCACCAAACCAGGACTATTTTCCACTGCAAGTCGAATACCGCGAAAAATATTCTGCTGCAGGCAAGTTCCCTGGAGGGTTTTTTAAACGAGAAAGCCGACCATCTGAAAAAGAAATCCTTTCGGCAAGATTGATTGACCGAGCTCTCCGACCCCTTTTTCCCGAAGGCTACCTTTATGAAACACAAGTCATTGTGACTGTTATCTCCTCTGATCAAATCAATGATGGTGATGTTCTAGGAGGTTTGGCTGCTTCAGCAGCGATTATGGTTTCCGACATTCCATTCCGGAGTTCAATGTCCGAAGTTCGGGTTGGCAGAATCAATGGCAAGTATATCATCAACCCTGATATCAATGAACTTGCAAATAGCAACCTTGATATTTGCATCGGCGGTACAGCGGATACCATTTGTATGCTGGAGGGGGAAATGAAAGAGATTTCCGAAGCAGAAATGCTTGAAACTATAAAATTCGGTCACGATGCCATCCGCAAACTTTGCACTCTCCAAAATGAAATTTCTGCTGCAGTTGGAAAACCTGATCGTCCATTTTCACCAACAACTATTCCTGCAGAACTTACTGAAACTGTTCGTGAAGTATGTGAAAAGCGTCTGAAAGAGCTTGCCTACACCCCGCTCAAAAAAGAGGATCGTGCTGCACAGACTGCTCTTATCTATCAAGAAACAATACAGAGTGTCGTCGGGCATTTCAAAGCCACCATCAGCAGTGAAGATATCCAGGTAAATCCGTCAAAAGCACTTTACTTTAACGAACATATCATTGAAGAGCAAATCCATGCGATCGAGAAAAAAGTAATGCGCCATATGATTCTTGATGACTTAAAACGTCTCGACGGCAGAACCCTTGAACAAATACGTCCAATCAGCATAGAACTCGGTATCATACCGAGAGCTCACGGTTCAGCGCTCTTTACTAGAGGCGAAACCCAGGCACTTGTTACCATTACTCTCGGCACGAATAAAGACGCACAGTCAGTTGACAATCTGACAAACAATGCCGACAAGAAATTTATGCTTCATTACAACTTTCCGCCATTTTCCGTTGGTGAAACCGGTAGAATCGGAAGTACTGGCCGTCGGGAAATTGGTCATGGCAATCTTGCCGAGCGTGCAATTAAAATGGTTGCACCATCCGAGCAAGAGTTCCCCTATACAATCCGTATTGTTTCAGACATCCTCGAATCGAACGGCTCCTCATCAATGGCCTCTGTATGTGGCGGAACACTTGCCCTTATGGATGGCGGGGTTCCGATCAAAAAGCCGGTATCAGGTATCGCCATGGGGCTAATCAAGGAAGATGCTTCGTATGCTGTACTTTCCGATATTCTTGGCAATGAAGATCATCTTGGCGACATGGATTTCAAGGTCTCTGGAACCAGAGATGGTATCACAGCCTGCCAGATGGACATCAAAATTGATGGGCTTGACTACCATATTCTTGAAACAGCTCTTGAACAGGCTCGTAAAGGGCGACTACACATTCTCGATAAAATGGAAGCGGCTATTCCCTCATACCGTACCGAGCTTGCACAATTTGCACCACGGCTTACAACCATACAGGTACCTATGGAGGCAATCGGTCTCATTATCGGTAAAGGAGGCGAAACTATTCGCAGCATTACTGAGGAAACTGGTGCGGAGATCAATATTGATGACGATGGCACCGTTACTATTGCATGCCCGAACGCTGAAGGAACACAAGCTGCATTGACTGCCATAAAAACTTTGCTTGCAAAACCAGAAGTGGGAACTACCTATGTTGGCAAAGTCCGCGATATTCGTGATGAGCTTGGTGCTTTTGTTGAATTTCTTCCAAAAACCGATGGACTTGTACACATCTCGGAGATATCAACCGAAAAAGTTGCTAAAGTCAGTGACTATTTGAAAATCGGGGACAGGATAAAGGTCAAGCTGGTTGATATCCGAAAAGACCCCCGTACAGGAAAAACTCGTTTTGCCCTTTCAATGAAAGCTGTCGAAAATGATTCCGAAACCAAAATGGAAAAAGAAGGTATACTAGAGAACAGCTGAATTTTACAAACAAGCAAAAGCAGTGCAGCTTAACCTGCACTGCTTTTTTTATTACTACTGATTTATAGCAGAAAGCTCACATTATTACCCTGTATTTTTTTATGACAGGAATTGAAATATCATTTCCAAAAACATTATGAAGTACGAGTTCTCAAAAATAGAAAAAAAATGGCAAGCTTACTGGCTGCAGCATAACACCTTCAAAGCCGAGGAAAAAACAAACAAACCTAAGTACTATGTGCTTGATATGTTTCCCTATCCGAGCGGATCAGGACTCCATGTAGGGCATCTTGAAGGATACACAGCCTCAGATATTACAGCACGTTATAAACGAAGTTGCGGATACAATGTGCTGCACCCGATGGGATGGGATGCCTTCGGACTACCGGCTGAACAATTCGCCATAAAAACTGGAACACACCCGAAAATTACCACAGAACATAATATCCGTAGCTTTAAAGAAACCCTTCAGGCAATGGGTTTTTCCTACGACTGGCAAAGAGAAATCAATACCACTGATCCGGCATATTTCCAATGGACACAATGGATTTTTCTTAAGCTCTATGAAATGGGATTGGCCTATATGTCGGAAGTTGACGTCAACTGGTGCGAAGAGCTCAAAACTGTTTTGGCAAATGAAGAAGTCGAAGAAAAAACTGCCAGTGGTTATAATGTAATTCGCCGTCCTCTCCGGCAATGGGTACTAAAAATCACTGCGTATGCTGAGCGCTTGATAGCCGATCTCAACGATGTGGATTGGCCTGAAAATGTCAAACAGATGCAACGAAACTGGATCGGAAGGTCAGAAGGAGTTGAAATTGATTTTGAACTCTCCAGCTATAACAGTAAACTCAAAGTCTATACAACACGTCCCGATACACTTTTCGGGGCGACTTATCTTGTAATTTCACCTGAACATCCGCTGTCTGAAAAGCTTGCATCCGCAAAACAATTGATTGCGGTAAAAACATATATCAAACAGGCAAAACTTAAAACAGAACTTGAACGTACAGGGCTACAAAAAGAAAAAACAGGGGTCTTCACTGGTTCTTATGCTATAAACCCAGCCACAGGCCAACCACTCCCCATCTGGATCTCTGACTTTGTTCTGACAAGTTACGGCACCGGAGCAATCATGTCGGTTCCCGCACATGACAGCAGAGATTGGGAGTTTGCCCATCAACACAACCTTCCTATCATCGAAGTTATTAAAAGCCCTTATGATGTTCAGAAAAAAGTTTTTGAAGAAAAAGAGAGCATCTGTATCAACTCTTCAAATAGCGAAATATCGCTTGATGGACTCTCGTTCAATGAAGCTTTTGAGCGTATAACTTTATGGCTTGAATTAAAAAATCTTGGTACGCGAAAAGTCAATTACAAACTCCGCGATTGGATATTCAGCCGCCAGCGTTACTGGGGAGAACCTATTCCGATCAAACATTATAATGACGGTTCACTTCGCGCAGAAACAAACCTTCCACTCGCTCTTCCTGATGTTGAAGCCTATCAACCCTCTTCTACCGGCGAATCCCCTCTGGCCAATATTCCTGATTGGCTTTACGGAACTGATGAATACGGGGCTTTCCGGAGAGAAACAAACACCATGCCTCAATGGGCTGGAAGTTGCTGGTATTATCTCCGTTTCATTGATCCCAAAAACACTACGGAGCTGATCAACCCTGCAAAGGAGCAGTACTGGATGAACGTCGACCTTTATATCGGTGGCGCAGAACATGCCGTTCTTCATTTGCTTTATGCCCGGTTTTGGCATAAGGTTCTTTTTGACCTTGGTATTGTCAGCACAAAAGAACCTTTCAAAAAGCTCTTTAACCAAGGGATGATTCTTGGTGAAGACAATGAAAAAATGTCGAAATCGCGAGGTAATGTCATTCCGGCTGACCACGTCATGCAACGCTACGGTGCTGATGCGGTTCGCCTCTATGAGATGTTTCTTGGCCCCCTTGAACAGGTAAAACCATGGAATACGAATGGCATTGAAGGTATAAGCCGTTTTCTTTCAAAAGTGTGGCGACTGGTCTATCCTGACCAAGGTACTTCTGATCAAAAGAAACCAGCACGATTACTTTCTAACGATCCCATGCCCGAAGAACTGATGAGAAAATTGCATAAAACCATTAAAAAAGTCAGTGAGGATACGGAAAATCTTAAATTTAACACGGCAATTGCCGATATGATGGTATTAGTCAATGAATTGCACAAGACCAAGTGTCAGAACCGAGAAGCCGTTGAAACCTTGCTTCTCCTGCTTGCACCATACGCACCTCATATGGCTGAAGAACTTTGGGCTGCTCTCGGTCACAGTTCATCCATAAGTTTAGAAGCATTTCCCTCATTTAGCACGGTAATTGTCGAAGACTCGGTCTCGACAATTACCGTTCAGGTCAACGGAAAATTGAGAGGAACCTTTGCAATACCATCTAACAGTTCGAAAGAATTGCTTGTTGAAAAGGCAAGAAGCATTGCATCAGTCATTAAATTTCTTGAGGGAAAAAGTATTGTTCGGGAAATTGTTATTCCTAATAAATTGGTTAATTTTGTTATAAAATAATATCATATAGAGAGTTCTGATATATAGACATGTTATTGATTATGCAGGGATTATTTATGTAGAATAAAACTTGAGATAGAGCGTTTTATACTGTAATTCGACCGATTATTTTTGCTACCAAGATACCGTTAACAGGGGATGGTATCTCTTTTTTGCATTAACATTAAAACTTGGTATCGGTTATAAATGACTATTAAAGCAACAAACTCCAGCCAGCAGAACACGGTAACACCGTCTTCTGCAACAGATTCGATCAGGTCTGTTCTGTCCGAAAAGCGGACGTTTCCCCCCCCTGTAGGGTTTTCAAAAAATGCTCAGATTTCTTCCATGGAGGAATACGAGAAGCTTTATGCGGCAGCGGCTAAAGACCCTGATACTTACTGGGCAGGAATCGCAGAACAGTTCCATTGGTTCAAAAAATGGGATACAGTGCTTGAATGGAATTGCCCTCATGCAAAATGGTTCAGCGGTGGAAAAACCAACATTTGTTACAATGCTGTTGACATACATGTTAACAGCTGGAGAAAAAACAAAGCTGCAATTATATGGGAAGGTGAGGAAGGTCCCCAGAGGGTTCTAACTTACGGTGAATTACACCGCCAAGTAAGCAAATTTGCAAACGTTCTGAAAATTGCAGGTATCAAACCAGGAGATAAGATTTCGATCTACATGGGAATGGTTCCCGAACTGGTTATTGCCACTCTTGCATGTGCACGGGTTGGTGCTGTTCATAACGTCATTTTTGCCGGATTCGCAGCTCATGCTATCACTGAACGTGTTAATGACTGCAGAGCCAAGATGATCATCTGCGCAGACGGTACAAGACGCCGTGGAGGATCTATCAATCTGAAAAATATCGTTGATGATGCTATCGTTAACACACCTTCAGTCCGAAATGTCATCACACTAAAGGTTACTGGTGAAAAAGTCAACATGCATGATGGCATGGACCATTGGTGGCATGATCTTATGGGACTTGCTGATGATGAATCGGATCCTGTGGAAGTCGAATCGGAACATCCACTTTTTGTTCTCTACACCAGTGGTTCAACAGGAAAACCAAAGGGAATACTTCACACTACCGCTGGATACATGGTACATGCCGCAAGCTCTTTTAAATACGTTTTCGATATCAAGGATGAAGATATTTACTGGTGTACGGCAGATGTTGGGTGGATCACTGGACACAGCTACATGGTATATGGACCGCTACTGAACGGTGCCACTCTTCTCATGTACGAAGGAGCTCCAAACTATCCTCAGTGGGACAGGTTCTGGGATATCATCAACCGCCACAAAGTTACCATACTCTATACGGCACCAACTGCAATCCGCGCCTTTATCCGTGCTGGAAATGAATGGGTTACCAAACATAATCTCAACTCCCTTCGCCTTCTTGGGACTGTTGGTGAACCAATCAATCCTGAAGCATGGATGTGGTATCACAAGATAGTTGGGCAGGAAAAATGTCCAATTGTTGATACTTGGTGGCAGACTGAAACAGGCGGAATCATGGTTTCTCCACTTCCAGGTGCAACCCCAACAAAACCAGGCACGGCCACCCGACCTCTGCCTGGCATTATGGTTGATGTAGTACGAAAAGATGGCACCTCATGCGAAGCCAATGAAGGGGGATACCTTGTTATAAAGAAACCATGGCCTTCAATGCTCCGCACCATTTATGGTGACGACGAACGCTATCAAAAAACTTATTGGTCGGAATTCGACGACATGTATTTCACCGGCGATGGTGCCCGAAAGGATGAGGATGGTTATATTTGGATTATGGGGCGAGTCGATGATGTGGTCAACGTTTCGGGTCACCGTCTCGGTACCAGTGAGGTTGAGAGTGCGCTTGTTTCCTACGAAGCCGTTGCCGAAGCCGCAGTTGTCAGCCGTCCCGATGATATCAAAGGTAACGCTTTAGTCGCCTTTGTAACACTAAAAGATGAATATGTGGGCGATATGAATCTCCGTGAAGCCCTTCGCAACCACGTAGCTAAAGAAATCGGACCTATTGCAAAACCTGATGAAATCAGGTGGGCCAAAGGCCTTCCGAAAACCCGAAGTGGCAAAATTATACGCCGTCTCCTTCGAGAACTTGCAACCAGTAATGAGATAAAGGGAGACGTCACCACCCTTGAGGATTTCAGCGTTTTGGAAACCCTGCGCGATCAGGAAGAAGATTAAAAGCTAAAGACAATAAACACCACGTATCACACAATCAAAATGCGAAAAGCGCAGGCTATTATCTGCGCTTTTCGCATTTTCTCATCATCTGAAGCTATACCTAAATTTTCCACAATTTACTCCACACAGATTCCAAAATTAACCCAACCCGAAAAGCGCAATGATTAAAAAAAGGAATCTGTATCACAGTTGAGGAAATCTTGATGACCTTGTAACCCAAGTATTCGCTCAATTAAGTTGCAAAATCGTAAAGTTCAAAAATAATGCAAAACTCACCCACAGGAGATATGGAATCAATAGATTCCCCGACAACAAAGACACCTCTCTGAATTTTACGATAGTCAGTACAATAACAAGCCAAAGCAAAACGATATCTAAAAATGC
Source organism: Chlorobiaceae bacterium (assembly GCA_037134935.1). Lineage (GTDB taxonomy): Bacteria > Bacteroidota > Chlorobiia > Chlorobiales > Chlorobiaceae > Chlorobium. The sequence goes on from JBAXLG010000003.1 coordinate 21,034, forward strand.
CAACAATGGAGAGTGATACCCAAAAAATGCTGCAGACCAACCGAGATTCAGTAAAAGTTGCAAACCAAATAAAACAAGGGCTCCTTTTATCGGTTTTTTTTCATCTCTCTTTGCTAAAACAAAATTGAGAGCGATACCCATAAGCAAAAACAGTACAGTCCATACCGGAGGAAAAATCCAATCCGGGGGATTCCACGAAGGTTTATTAAGAACCGTATAGTACCATTCTGAACCTGGCTGCGGCGTAAAGGTACTGCCAGCAAACGCAAATAAAAAGCAAAAAGCAATACAGAGGACAAGCCTTGGAATATTGAGTTTCATCATTAATCGTTTATTTGAATTTATAACGCCATGTATCACATTCAACAAGAAACAGATATTGGCTACTGATAATTCCTAATGTAATATTGTTTCATAGCTTTATAATCACCATTTTCATCCCTTCCAAAATTGTTATATTAATTGTTGTGATTAAATTTTTTAAGGCATTGCATGGTAAAGATGAGTATTGAGCTGCAAGTTGCAGTTAAGGCGGCAAAAGCTGCAGGAGCCATTGCTTATGAAAAATTCGGGGAGCTGTCTCATCTTCAAATCAGGGCTAAAGAATTCAAGGATTTTGTCACTGATGTTGATGACGCTTGTGAAGCAGCAATTGCTTCAATTATAATCGAAACTTTCCCTGAAGACAGCATACTCGGCGAAGAAGGAACCCTCATTAGCGGATCATCAGGAAGAACATGGATTGTCGATCCTCTCGACGGCACCCTGAACTTTATTCACTCTTTTCCAATGTTTTCGATAAGCATTGCCTTGAAAGATCACAACCATGAACTGCTCACCGGCGTTGTCTATCAACCAGTGCTTCAGGAACTTTTTACCGGCGAAAAAGGAAAAGGGGCATTTCTTAACGGGAAACGGATATCGATTTCTGATCGCACGGAAAGTGGAAGTTTTCTCATTGCCACAGGACTTCCATTCAAAGAGTACCACTATTTGGAATCTTACTGCAGCATGCTCAAGGATGTCATTCACGACTCTGCCGGCATCCGGCGTGCAGGATCAGCTGCAATTGATCTTGCTTATACCGCCTGCGGGCGCTTTGACGGTTTCTGGGAATATAAACTTCTCCCGTGGGATTTCGCTGCCGGCGTACTGCTTGTACGTGAAGCTGGTGGAAAAGTAACCAACTTCAACGGGGAGCATGATATTTTCAAACAGAACAGCATTATTGCCGGCAACAATACAACACATTCACTCCTGCTTGAAAAAGCATTAAAACACTTCACCGTAAATTCAATAACCCCTTGAACAATTCAGAAAGAGAGTCGCTAAAACCCTGATTTGAAGAGAACATTGTTCTTTATTACCTTGAGGCACTCTTATTTTCTTCATTATTATTAAAATTCATCCTGTACGACTTACACGTCAAGAACAATTATAACACTATGCTCATTCATCAGCGCACACTTCAAAAAGAAGTCTCTCTCTGGGGTACCGGACTGCACACTGGTAAAGAGTGCAAAATTACTTTCAAGCCGGCTCCGGTCAATTACGGCTACCGTTTTGTCAGAACCGACAGTGAAGACAGTTCGGAAATACCTGCCCTTATTGAAAACGTGGTTGATGTCCTCCGGGGCACGACCATCGGTCTCAATGGCGTAAAGGTTCATACCACCGAACATGTTCTTGCATCGCTGTACGGACTTGAGATCGATAATTGCCGCATTGAACTGAGTGGACCGGAACCTCCAGTCATGGACGGCAGCTCACATCCGTTTGCCGAAGCTCTGCTGAGCGCAGGTTTCTGTGAGCAGGATGAGCCAAAAAACTACTTAGTCGTTGATGAAACTATTGAATACCATGATACTGAAAACAGCGTAGATATTGTGGCGCTACCGCTCGATAATTTCAGAGTAACCGTCATGGTTGATTACAAAAACCCTGCACTCGGCTCCCAGCACTCCGGTCTTTTTAACCTTGAACAGGAATTTGTTAAAGAGTTTTCTCCATCAAGAACATTCTGTTTCCTCAGCGAAGTTGAAGCACTTGCAAATCAGGGTATTATCAGAGGCGGAGATATTGATAACGCCATTGTAATTATCGATAAAAACATGCAGCACGAGGAACTCTGTGCCCTTAGTAAAAAACTCGGAATAGAGCATTCTAATCTTGTCCTCGGTAAAAATGGTATTCTCAACAACCGCGAGCTCCGATTCAAAAATGAACCGGCCCGCCATAAACTACTTGATCTTCTTGGAGATATCGCCTTACTTGGAATGCCTTTAAAAGCCCAGGTACTGGCCGCCCGACCTGGTCATGCATCAAATGTGGAATTTGTCAAACAGTTAAAAAAATATGCCGACCGCAACAAACTTGCCCGGCAGTTTCAGTACGAGAAAAAAGCCGGCGTTATTTTTGATATCAACGCCATTCTTAACATTCTCCCCCACCGCTATCCATTCCTATTGATTGATAAAATCGTTGATTTCAAGCTTGACGAAAAAATTGTATCAATCAAGAACGTCACCATGAACGAACCATTTTTCCAGGGACATTTTCCCGGAAACCCCATCATGCCCGGCGTTCTTATCCTTGAAGCCATGGCTCAAACCGGCGGCATCATGATGCTCAACGGTAATGATAATATCAAGGATAGTGTGGTCTACTTCATGGGTATTGATAAAGCCCGTTTCCGCAAACCGGTGCTGCCAGGTGATACGCTTGCAATTGAAGCAACCATGACCAACAAGCGCAGAAATGTGTGCCAGTTCGACGCCAAAGCCTACGTAAGAGGAGAGCTTGTCTGCGAAGCCTCTCTCATGGCTACTGTTGTACAGAAAAACAAGTAAACTTTGTGATTTACAATCATCATTGCAATTGTCAGGATTGCTAAATGACAGAAATATCTGGATTTTGCTTTGCTGGATTTCGGATGGCAAAAGAAACAGAACGTATTTATTTCATTTGCTTTAAGCCAATCCGTTCATAAAAATTCTTAAGAAAATCCGACTTTATTACTCCGGCAATTATAAGAATCAAACTATTTCAATGAAAATTTCTTCATTATTAAGCGTTCTTGAGATATAACATTGTTGTCTATAATTGCCGAAGTAATTAATAAGAGGTGATACCTATATTAGTGTTATAGAGTAGAAATAAATGAGCATTGCAGGCATTCGCTCAAACCGAGGTGACTATTATCAAACATTAGTAGCTTTTGATTGGGCAATAACCATTCTGTCCGATCCAGATTTTCTGTGGATTGAAATAGACTCAACAGCGTACCCTGTAGATGACATAGTTGTTGGGAAAACCGACGGGACTCAGATTTGCTGCCAGTGTAAAAAGAACCAACCAGATTTTAAAGCTTGGAGTATATCTGACCTTACAGATGAAATAGCTAAAGCTGCTAAATTATTGTATAAAAACAAAAAAGCTATCATCTATTTTTATTCCCGCACTCCGTTTGGCGCATTGGATAAACTACGTGAACACTCTACAACACAATCGGATGAAGTCGCATATCGCCAAAGTTTAGGCAAAGAATTACAAAAAAAAGATAGCGATTTGGCGCTGCAATTAGCTGAAGCAGAAGTACCCCTCATCTCAACCTATGATTTTCTCAACAAGATACGTTTCGAAGTCACGAAAGATTTTGATCGTATGAAGGGATTGCTGCATGAACGTTTGCGTTCTATGGTAAGTAACCATGAAATTGCATACGATGCACTCTGGACACGATTAGATCAACTCGGAGCACGAATGATGAGTTGCGCGACAAAACAAGCTGCCTCAAGTCTGCATCGCTTGACCAAAGATGATTTAAAAGCCATTCTTCATCAATCAGGGGTAGTGCTGGCTCCAATCATGGATCTGGCCGAGATACGCAAATCTTTTGCCGGCACCTCTGCAATAGGTAGAAACTGGAAAAGAGACATTGCAGGGCATCGTATTACAAACTCTGTTTTGAATGAGCTGCTCACAGCCATAGAAACAAAAAACCGATCTATTTTGCTTACGGGCTTACCAGGTTCAGGCAAAACCTGTGTCATGTTAGAGCTTCAGGAAAAATTAGAGCAAAAAGCACAGAATAATTCAGATATAGTTCCACTTTTTATTCAATCTCGTGATTTTGCTCATCTATCCACGGTTCAAGAGCGAGAAGCTTCCGGTCTACCTGAAAAGTGGGTAGAACAAGCAGCTCGAATGGCTGAAGAAGCTCATGTTGTGGTTGTGATTGATTCTTTGGATGTTTTGTCTATCGCTCGCGAACACACTGTGTTATCATACTTTTTAGCACAAATCGATCGTTTATTGACAATTCCAAATATAACTATGGTCACATCTTGCCGTAATTTTGACCGACGTTACGACCGCCAGATCGCGGAAAGGCAATGGGATTATGAAGCAAAATGTTTGCCTTTGGATTGGGAGTCCCAAATTGCACCATTACTAAATACTCTTGGTATTAATTCAGCAGCAATCGATGCTGATACCCGCGAGTTAATCAGGAATCCGCGTGAGCTGGCATTATTTGTAGAATTAGCTCAACAAGAGGGAACTTTTCGTGTAGTGACTGGTCAGGAATTGGCTCGACGCTACTTGGACTCCTTTGTCGTGAATAATAGTTCATTAGGTGAAACTGCTATTCATGCGATTGAAAGCATCGCCAATGAAATGTTGTATTCTCGCAAATTGGCTGTGTCGAAACAGCGTCTTAATACTACGCAAGATATCCAACGTTCATTATACAGCCTCAACATATTGCAGGAAAATATGCGAGGAGAGTTAATGTTTGGGCATCAGACTCTTCTGGATACTTTGGTTATCAGTTCAGCACTGCGACGGAATGATACATTATATAAATTTATTCAAGATTTACCGCCAGTTCCATTTGTGCGCCCAAGCATCCGCAGTTTTACCACATATTTGGCAAGCGGAGAAAGGCTCAATTATAGAAAGCAGTTACGAACTGTCTTCAGTAGCAGCACTGCTTTTCACATTCGTAGGTTGGTTGCGGAAACATTTGCCGAGCAGACACCTCAGGATGAAGACTGGCCATTGATTCGCGATTTGAAAAAGCAAAACAAAGGGATTTTTCAAGCGATTTATGCCCAAGCTAAACAAATTGAATGGCATCATTTTTGGTTAAAGCACTTGATACCTCTTTTAATAGAGGAGCAGGATGCTGAAGGACTATTAATCCATACTCATCACATATCGCAATGGAAAAACGATGATACAGATGGTGTAGTCGCATTTTGGATGCAGGTATTGCAACTGGACTGGATGGACAAAAAACAGCTCGCGATGCGACTACCGCTGCATCTCTCAAAAATCGATACTGAAAAGATGAGCTTAGCAGCTCATTTACTTAGGCAACTCCTTAATCTGCCGAAACAGGAAGATGGTTTCTTGGGACACGCTGTCGCACGTTGTGTTTTAGCTGGCTCATTGGAAGATATCTGGCTATGGAATTATATAGCAGGTGATATCAATGACGAAAATGTAACAAAATTTACGTTTGATAATAAACTGCATTGCGAACCTCATGAGTTTGGAAACGGTAATGAAGATTTTCTCCGTAAACGGATGATACAATCAACCACATTACTGGACTTGGCTTTGGAATCCATTGAGAAGTGGAGCCAATGCATATCATCGTCGTATTGTCAAAGTATCAACAAAGGGCACAGTGATAATTTTCTTTTTAAAACTTCATACCATGATCTCCATAGTCAACATGAACAAGAACAGCACAAAAACAGTGTAAATATTTTATTTAATGCAATTGAAGCGGCCATCTTGAACCAAGCCCAAATCAACTCTGAATGGTGGTTAACCAATCGGGAACGTTTAGGTTTCAGTCATGAAGGGGCTTTACGTTACTTCGCCATCCTTGCTTGCTCCAGCAATCCTGAAATGAATATCGATTGTATCGGGCAAATATTGAAAGACAATGAGATGCTGGAATCCGACCTCTCCTTTGAATTGGGTACATTAATGCAAAAAGCTTTTATATACCTTGATTCTCCTACACAAGCTGCGGTACAGGAATGTATTTTGACTCTGTGGGAAAATAAGCTTAAAGATGAACGGTTCTTGAAAAGTCGATGTCAATTGATTGTATCTATTCCTACCTATTTACGTTCCATTGCAGCTCGAGCAGTACTCGATGATTTCGAAAAAGCCAATGGAACTTTGACACGTAAACCTGATATACAATCTGGGTCGGGTTGGGTTAGTCCTCCTTTTTCATACGAGGTTTTTCATCGCATTACTGATAGCGGGGTATTGCGTTTGCTGGAACATTACTCTGGATATCAAAGGCATTCTTATGATGGGGATCATCTGGTTAGTTCTCAGCTACGAGAGGCATCATCACGTCATCCAATTCGATTTCTGCAATTGTTAGCCGCTCATTGGTCGCACGTTTCCGAAGAATTTCGCAATGCAATAATGGAAGGTGCCGCTGAATATCTTGCACGTCTTTGTGGTAACGTAATATTTAATGATAACTGGAAACCGCTTGATAAACCAGATGCATCTTTCTTGGCGATCAAAATTCTTGATGAACTTGAAAAACACCGTAAGCATTGGTATCACAATCATGCAGCATCCAAGGCCATCCAGTCCTGTGCACACATCATAAAGGATACCCAGAATGGTATGCGGTTAGTTTTTCTGACAATAGGCTTCGAGAATTTTCATGAGGAAAGCTCAATCCAAAAAGATCAGGTTGACTTGATAAACAAGGGTATCAATATGATATCCGGGCATATTGCAGAGGCCTTGATGATCTTGGCAAATCGTTTTCAAGAAAACAACGTCTCATTTCCTGAATTGTTAGAGCCAACACTCCACCGTTTTGCAGGGAAAGAACATCCGGCTATTCGTGCTGTGATTTTAAATCACTTACCTTATCTGCAAAGCCAAAACCCCAAGTTAGGATGGGATTTATTCAATCTTGCTATGCAGGATTCATCAGGACTCTGGAAAATAGCTGAATCATGCCTGTATTATGCTTATCACAATCATTTTGAGAAAGTTGCCCCAATTCTATCACGCATTCATAAAGAAGGAAGCGGCAAAGATATGGAAACATGGGGACGTATTTCAGCTCTGGCATCATTATCTGAACATGTTGATTTTTCTGTATTGCTCAATGAATTGAAAGCTTTAGATAGCCCAGAGGCTTGGAAAGGTGCCGCTAGTGTCTGGACAAACCATGAAAATATCACGCGACATAAATCAGAATGCTTAAATGGCATGGAGACTGGTCTAAACACCAAAGCTACTCATGCGGTGTTAGTAGCGGAGACGATGAGGCATTTATTTTATGACAACAATTCAATACTTTCCATTCCGATAAAATTAATAAAACAATGCTTTACTGTATTTGAAAACGATAGCCAAAACAAACACTCCTTTTTTGAGTTTCCGAAATGGCTCAATGTAACTGCGCATCATGATCCCGAACAAGCTTTAGCTCTGGCGGAAATATATATCCCCTATGTTAGCCGTACCAAGGCGTATATATATAACCATGAAAATAACCTTACTCAGTTTATGACTCGTCTTTTTGCTGAAGCCGAGGAACGAGAAGAGTCTGATAACAGCACTATGCTTCATCGGGTCGTATCGTTACAAAACATACTACTGGCGTTAGAAGTGGATGGTGTCAACGATTGGTTAAAAGCTGCCGAGCGCCCATAGTAACCCGAACCTGATTATCTACATAAAATAGGTTTTAATTGAGCCCACTCGTATAATCAGGCGTGATAGTCCTTGCCTGTATGTATTCTATAAAACCTTAAACAGTAAAGAATAAAAGAATAGGACAGCATGGCCGTAGAAAGCCCGAGGAAAATTTCTTTGAATAAATAGCGAACAAAAAACGGATGAGGCCACACCATGACAATAAACATCATGGAGACAAAACCAACCGCCCATTTTCCCGGCCAAAGGGATGTGGTGACCACCTGATGACGGAATTTAACATAAGTAGCACCAGTAAAAATCAGAATATCGCGCAGAACAACAAAAAGCACAAACCACAAAGGAAGCTGTCCGATCCATAAAAAATAAACCGCGACACTTGCAAGACAGAGCTTATCTGCAAGTGGATCAAGAATTTTACCGATATCAGAGACATTGTTAGTCCATCGGGCAGCCCGACCATCAAACCAGTCGCTCAATATTGCTACAATCATGATGACTATGGCAATATTGAGCTGGCGTGTATGAAAATAATACAGAAACCAAGGAATCAGTATTATCCTCAAAGAACTAAGAAAATTTGGCAAATTAACGATACGACCTTCCACAGCTAAATAAATTATGGTTAAGCCAGGTAAAATCTTTCAAGGCAAATAATTCTCAAGTCGAAATGCTAAAGACACCTTAAACTACTAAATAACCAAATCGGGAGATGCGCTAACAAACTGCGACCAGCTGCTACAATTGGATTTAGCTTTTCCTGCTGATCGCAAAACCTCCCTGCTTTCACCTTTCAGCAGGTCACACAACGCTATTCCAAGTGCATCGGTAACATCATAAGGTTTGAGCACCTGATGAATGCCAAGCAAACGTGCGACCATAAAAGCAACCTGTTCCTTGGTTGCAGACCCTGTTCCTGTCACTGCTGATTTAACCTCACGTGGAGCATACTCATGAACAGAAAGATTCCTGTTCATTGCAAGAGCGATAACTGCACCCCGCACCTGGCCTAATTTCAGAGCCGATTGTACGTTTCTGCTTAAAAAAACAGTCTCAAGTACTACTCTTTCGGGACGAAATGAAGTAATAACAGTATCAAGCTCTCGGTATATCTGCCCGATCCGCTCCACTTGACATTTGCGAACATGAAGCCGAATAACACCATATCCAAGCACAGTTAACACTCCAGACTCCTGACGAATCATGCCATAACCGGTATTAAGACTTCCGGGATCAATCCCAAGAACAACCATTTCTTATTCGTTTAAACTGTCCATTGCTCCCTCACTGATCTCCATATTGCTGTAAACCGCCTGTATATCATCATTGCTTTCAAGGGCATCTATGAGCTTGATAACTTTCCGAGCATCCTCAGTGTCAAGTTCAATATAATTTTCTGGAATAAGATCAATCTTTGAATTTTCATAAGCGATACCAACATTATCAAGAGCTTTTTTCACCTCTTCAAAAGCCTTGATATCGGCTATGACTGTAAAGTAAAGCTCATCGTCACTGCTGAGATCTTCAAGACCGGCATCAAGCAGAATTTCCATAAGCCGATCCTCATCGACAATCGACTTTAAAACATCAAGAGTTCCTTTACGCTGGAACATCCAGCTTACACTGCCGCTTTCACCAAGAGAAGCGTTGTTGCGGCTCATAATATGACGAATATCGGCAACAGTTCGATTACGGTTATCCGTTGCAGTCTCAATAATCAGCGCAATACCGGCAGGGCCATATCCCTCATAAGTAATCTCCTCATAGGTTACACCCTCAAGCTCGCCAGTCCCTTTTTTGACAGCACGCTGAATATTATCCATTGGCATCGAATTAGCTCTTGCCGTATCAATAGCAAGCCTGAGTCTTGGATTACCTGCTGGATCGCCACCACCCATTTTGGCCGCAATTGTGATCTCTTTGACCAGTTTGGTGAACAGACTACCTTTTTTCTGATCGGTAACCGCTTTTTTCCTTTTAATAGTAGCCCATTTGCTATGTCCTGACATAAAAAACTGCTGATTAATAATTCTGGAAACACCCGTTTATGATAATAGATTTATTTTCTTTAAATAAAATCAAATCACTCTGCATAACCGCAAGTTAATCACAAGACAAAATAATGACAAACGTGATAATCGCCTATCAAGGAGAACCCGGCGCTTATAGTGAAATTGCCGCGCTCAGGATTGGAGAGCCAAAACCTTTTGAATCATTTGAACAGGTGTTTGCTGCGGTTGAAAACTGTGAGGTCAATTATGCAGTCATACCTATTGAAAACTCGCTTGGAGGTAGTATTCATCAAAACTACGACCTTCTTCTCCAGCACCCGGTCATTATTGCGGCAGAAACCTTTGTGAAAGTAGAACACTGCCTGCTCGGAATACACGGGTCAACAATAGAACGTACCCGGCAAGTACTCTCACATCCTCAAGCACTTGCCCAGTGTCACAACTTTTTTAAAACACACAAAAACCTGAAAGCGGAAGTAGCGTATGATACTGCCGGCAGTGCGAAAATAATTGCTGCTGAAAAGGATCAAACCAAGTGTGCTATCGCGTCAAAAAGAGCGGGAGAACTTTATGGACTGACGATTCTACAAGAAAACTTAGCCGATGAAGAGTGGAATATTACCCGTTTCTTCTGTATCTCACATAGAGATAACAACACAACACAGCGGTTTGAAACAAAACAAGATCATTCGCAATACAAAACGTCCATTGCATTCACCCTGCCCAATCAACAGGGTTCACTTTTCAAGGCGCTCGCCACATTTGCCATGCGTGATATAGACTTGACGAAAATCGAATCAAGGCCGTTCCGCAAAAAAGCTTTCGAATATCTCTTCTATGTTGATTTTACCGGGCATCAGAACGATCCGAATATTCACAATGCCCTCAGTCATCTCCGCGAATTCGCTACAATGGTCAAAGTGCTTGGAAGTTATGGAGTGGTGGCCGCATGAGTCAAAAACAGCTTGATTTCTTCCCTTCTGTCAAACCGGCACATGAAAAACCTCAGCTTTTTCTGATTGACGGCATGGCTATGGCCTATCGTGCTTTTTTTGCGCTGCAAAGTTCAGGAATGACAAATCGTAATGGCATGCCAACCGGAGCAATCTACGGGTTTGCCACTGCGTTGCTCAAAATCTTTGAAACGTACAAACCAGACTACCTGGCGGCGGCATTTGACAGCCGAGAAAAAACTTTTCGGCACGATCTTTACCCGCTTTACAAAGCCAATCGCACAGCTCCGCCTGAAGATCTGATCAGCCAGCTTGATGCCATCTTTGAACTGCTTGCAGCTTTCGATATACCGCTTATCAAAATCCCCGGATACGAGGCTGACGATCTTATAGGAACAGCTTCCCGGAAATTCGGGCCGGTATGCAACGTTTTCATTGTTACTCCCGATAAAGATCTTGCCCAGCTGGTGCAGAACGGAGTTAAAATCCTCAAACCCAGCAAAAACCAGAATGAGTTGGAGCTTTTAGGATACAAGGAAATTAACGAACAATTCGGGGTTCCGCCCGAACGTTTCACAGAGTTTCTGACCCTCACAGGAGATACTTCGGATAACATCCCTGGAGCAAAAGGCATCGGGCCAAAAACAGCAGCTTCCTTGCTCAGCAAATACGGCTCTGTAAAAAATATCTACAACCATTTGGACGATATAGCTCCAAAAACCCGATATAGCCTGGAGGAATTTCACCCACAACTCGACCTGATAAAAAAGCTGGTCACAATACGCACGGATCTTCATATTGACATCAACCTCAAAGAACTTGCCTGCGGAGCACCAAACCGAAAAACACTATTACCGCTGCTGAAAAGATTAGAGCTTAAAACTGTCTTTTCCAGATTACCTATTGTATTCCCGGAGCTTATGCAGGATATAGCTTCAGAATCACCTTTTAATGAGGTGCAGGCCAATGTTCCCGCTGATGCTCAGGCAGAGCTTCGCTCCCCCCGGATTGGTGCCGATTACAGAATTATAGCCGAAGAAAAAGAACTTCAACAACTTCTCTTTTCAATTCAAGGTTCCTGTCGAATTGCTGTAGATACAGAAACAACCAGTCTTGATACATTTGAAGCCGAACTTGCCGGCATATCCATCTCCATTGAACCAGGAAAAGCCCGATTCATCTCTTTTGCAAACAGTACACTGCACCGTAAAACAGCGCTTGAGCTTCTCAGACCGATGCTTGAGAATCCAGCCTTGCCAAAAACCGGTCAGAATCTCAAATATGATATTCTGGTTTTGAAAAAATACGGCATATATCTTTCACCGATAGGATTCGATACCATGCTGGCCAGTTATATACTTGATCCAGAAGAAAAGCACAATCTTGATGATCTTGCAGCTCGTCATCTCGGCTACAAAACAACAACCTTTGATGAACTGGTAGGAACCGGAAAAGCAAAACTACATATTTTCGAGCTGCCCCCTGAAAAACTTTCAGACTATGCATGCCAGGATGCTGATCTTGCTTTACAGCTTGAAGATATATTCCGTAAAAAGCTTGATGAAAACAACGAACTCCAGTGGCTCTGCAACAATATCGAATTCCCATTGGTCAACGTACTTGCATCAATGGAATACACAGGTATAAGTATTGACACACCACATCTTGAAAAAACTTCCAAATCGGTCAATAAAGAGCTCAATCTTTTAAGCGAAAAAATTTTCTCCGAAGCAGGCTCCGAATTCAACATTGATTCCCCGAAGCAGCTATCCCATATCCTTTTCAATGTATTGAGCCTTCCAACAAAAAAAACCACCAAAACCGGTTTTTCCACCAATGTTGAGGTACTTGAGGAGCTTGCTCCGCTGCATCCAATTATAGGCCATCTCCTCGAATACAGAACGTTCCAGAAACTCAAGAATACCTATATTGACGCACTGCCTAAAATGATCAATCTCGCAACCGGCAAACTGCATACCTCTTTTAATCAGTTTACCACAGCCACAGGCAGACTCTCCTCTTCCAATCCAAACCTGCAGAACATTCCCATACGATCTGCTTTAGGTAAAGAGATACGCAGAGCATTCATCCCCTCATCACCCAAAAACTGGCTACTTTCGGCGGATTACTCCCAGATTGAATTAAGAATTGCCGCTGAAATTTCAGGTGATCCTCAACTTATTGAAGCTTTCCGCAATCGTGAAGACATCCATACTGCAACAGCAAAAGTCATTTTTGGAACGGATGAAATCACCGGCGATATGCGGCGCAAAGCAAAAGAAGTAAATTTTGGAGTCCTTTATGGCATCATGCCTTTTGGACTCTCAAAAAGACTTAATATACCCCGAGCAGAAGCAAGCGCCATTATCGACACATATAAATCGAAATATCCAAAGCTCTTCCTGGCATTACAGAATATTATCGAAATCGGGCGACAAAACGGTTATGTTTCAACCCTTCTCGGTCGGCGCCGCTACATCGCCGATCTGAACAGCCGGAATGCAAACGTACAGAAAGCCGCAGAAAGAGCCGCCATGAATACCCCAATTCAGGGAACAGCCGCCGACATAATCAAATACGCAATGAACCTCTGCAGCCAACGGATGCGCGAAAACTCCATGAAATCAATCATGCTTCTACAGGTACACGACGAACTGCTTTTTGAAACAACTGATGAGGAAAAAAAGCCTCTTTCAAGCATGATTCAAGAAGCAATGATTGAAGCGGCAATAACCTGCGGAATAAAAAACGTACCAATCGAAGTCGATACTGGTACTGGAAAAAACTGGTTAGATGCCCATTAGGAAGCCGATCCACCATCAATCAAAAATCAGCTGATTATTTCTTATATTCACATATTTTTAATTGCAATAACACTATAAATAAATATCCTGAAAATGCCTGATCCTCTAATCAAGAGAGCTTTGGTGTCGGTTTCGGACAAAACCGGTATTGTTGATTTCTGCCGTGAGTTACACACAATGGGTGTTGAAATTTTTTCAACCGGAGGCACCTTGAAAGCTCTTCAGGATGCAGGTATCAGTGCGCTCTCCATATCAACCATCACAGGATTCCCTGAAATAATGGATGGACGGGTAAAAACCCTTCATCCTAAAATACACGGCGGTCTCCTTGCCGTCAGAGATAATGCCAGTCATATCAACCAGGCAAGAGAAAACAGTATTGATTTTATCGATATTGTTGTTGTGAACCTTTACCCTTTTGAAGCAACCATAGCCAAACCAGATGTAACCTTTGAAGATGCTATAGAAAATATCGACATTGGTGGTCCTTCAATGCTACGCAGTGCAGCCAAGAACAACGAATCGGTAACGGTAGTAATTGACAGTGCCGACTACAGCCTTGTGCTTCAGGAAATGAAAGCGAATAATGGCGCAACAAAAAGGGCAACCCGCCTTGCGCTTGCAATAAAAGTCTTTGCCGAAACCTCCCGTTATGACCATACTATTGCCACCTACCTCACAACTACAACGCAAGAAAAACAAAAGAATACCGATTGTGCAATAACCTTAAAACTCGAAAAAGAGCTGGATATGCGCTATGGCGAAAATCCTCACCAAAATGGAGGGTTTTACAAGCTTACCGACACTGAAGGCTCACGTTCTTTTGACAACTATTTCCAGAAACTTCATGGCAAGGAGCTCTCTTACAACAATATGCTCGACATTGCAGCTGCTGCTGCTCTGATTGAGGAGTTCCAGGGTGAAGATCCATCAGTAGTCATTATCAAACACACCAATCCCTGCGGTGTTGCGCAGGCAAGTACACTTTTAGAAGCATATCGCAGAGCATTCTCAACCGATACTTTAGCTCCTTTTGGCGGAATTATTGCTTTTAATCGTCCACTGAACCTTGAAACAGCAACAGCAGTCAATGAAATCTTTACCGAAATTCTCATTGCTCCAGCGTTTGAAGATGGCGTGCTTGAACTGCTTATGAAGAAAAAGGATCGCAGACTTGTTCTCCAGAAAAAAGTATTACCGAAAGGTGGCCTGGAATTCAAATCAACACCGTTCGGTATGCTTGTTCAGGAACGAGACTGCCAAATAGTAGCCAAGGATGACCTGACAGTAGTGACGAAGCGGCAACCTACTGAAGAAGAGATTGCCGATTTGATGTTTGCCTGGAAAATTTGCAAGCATATTAAATCGAACACGATTCTTTACGTGAAAAACCGGCAAACCTTTGGTATCGGCGCAGGCCAGATGTCGCGAGTTGACTCTTCAAAAATTGCTCGCTGGAAAGCATCTGAAGCCGGACTTGATCTTAAAGGTTCAGTTGTTGCCTCAGATGCGTTTTTCCCGTTTTCTGACGGGCTGTTGGCTGCAGCTGAAGCTGGTGTAACAGCAGTTATTCAACCGGGAGGCTCAATAAGAGACAATGAGGTAATTGAAGCTGCTGATGCCAATCACCTTGCCATGGTCTTTACAGGAATGCGGCACTTCAAGCACTAACAGAATAAAAAAATACGGCCGTTATGAATATTTAGGTGGAGCACATGATGAAACTACATCAACCCTACCTGAAAAGATTGCTGATTTGTGGAAGTATGAATTCGAAACGCAGCAAGAAGCATAACGAATTTTTGCCCGATTTATGAACATCTACAATCAGGAACATATACGATGAGTTTGGAATGTCATCCATCTTTTTCTTATACTAAATTAGTAGCGCAAGTAACACGTAAAAAAATTTGTCCTCTTCCTCATAAAAATTATTCTGCTTTTGTATTTGGTGCTGGTTAGCTATTTATTGGTATAAACTAAGCAAATTTTAGGCACTGATTACCAATACATAAATACTTGGTTAACGTGAATTAAAACAATATTCAATGAGCAGTGTTGTTTTAGCAATATCGGGTTCTCTCAGAAATCCATCGTTTACCGAAAAGATGCTGGATTTATGCCTTGAAGGCATGAGAGAGACGGGAAAAGAGCTGGAAGTGCATAAGTTTTATCCTCACAAGATGAACATCGGGCCATGTAACAGTTGCTGGTCTTGCTGGAGCAAAAAGAACCCTGGAGTGTGTGCTCAGAAAGACGATTTCGATCATATACTTGATGTTTTCAAGCGCGCCGACTACTTTCTTCTTGCCGCTCCTCTCTACATATTTGATTTTCCCGCTACGGTTAAAAATGTTCTCGATCGCTTCTTTATTCTTCTGGAGCCTACTCAGATCGAATTGCCGAGTGGCGGTAGTCAACATCCAAAACGTTTTGGACGTCAACCCAAAAGCGTTCTGATTTCTTCATGCGGCTTTCCGGAAATTGAGAATTTTACCCTGCTCAGCCAGCACTTCCGGATTATCTCTGAACATATGGAATGGAAATGGTCTGGTGAACTTTTAATCTCTGCAGCTGGAGCGGCACATGCTCCCAAGATGTTTGACCACAAGTATAAACTTATTAAAAAGGCAGGTGCTGAATTGATCAAAGAGAATATTTCCGCAGCAACATCAAAAGCAATTGCTGCATCTGTTATGCCAGCCGAGGATTACCGCCGGATGGCCACACTGAGTTTCGAAGGAGGACTGACCTCTAAAATGAAAATGGCTGCTATAGCCATCAAAGCAATAAACAAGCAGAACAATCAGGAGTTTTAATAATACTTCAGCAAGTACGATAAAGATTCTAATGCCTTTGCTGAAAACAGGAGTGCGGGGTGGTAACGACCATACCGGAAAATTATTCGAAGAGTCTCAAACAAAAAACATGTAGCCCTGAAGGGGTTTGAAAAAAGTGGCTCCTCTAAAAAGCAACAGCTTTTAATTGTTATAACAACTCAACAGGTGATCTCGGTTTCCCATTATACTGCTGATATCAAAAGCGATTCCACTGTTTATTGCTATCGCAGACAATAGACTTGTTATTAATAACAGGTCTTCTCTGAACAAGAAAACAGTTATCCTAACACAGGTTCTTTATCGAAAACCTTGCACTTTACCAATCCTATCTATCTTTGTTTGATTGCGATAATAAGGATGCTGCCAATGATTTTGTTTGATCACTATATTTATCACTCTGCAGTACACTTGATGCTTTTGATTCCATCTCTTTTCCTGTTTCTTTTTGTGTGCCACTTTGTGAAAGAACAGAAGCAGCCAATGTTTTAGCCGTTTTTGATGCGTTTTTATCGTTTAATGTTTTTGCCGCTTGCGATGCAATTTTTTGAGAAGATTGCTTCTTATTCATTTGAGTGTTTTTTATACGTTAAATAAACTTTAATAAACCTATAAAAAATACCTCGAAAAATCAAAAAATCACTTCAATTGAAGATTATAGAAGTCAGGTGACATCCCGTATACCTGTTGCGCCATGCACAATGGAAGGTGATGTGTTTGGTGATTTCTGCCTTGAATATTCATAGGGAACCATAGGAAGGGAAAAAGCTTTGGGTGCTAAATTTGCATAAAAATGCAGCTAAGGTATAATCACGACGCAAAGCAAGTACCGCTCCATCCTGCCATATACCGTTTTCGGGATACCATTGGCTGTCAGGAGGATCCCCTTGATTCTGATGTATATTATGCACACCATTTCCTGTTCTGAATGGTTCACCAAAAATAAACAACTTCCGAGAATGCAGTAGAAGGAGCTCAAGATCCTTGAATGCGGCCGAGCCTATGCCGTATTTCCATGGATCACAAACATTAGATCCCAATTCTGATGCAATTTTATTTGAGTCAGATTTTATGGATTCTGATATACATTCGCATGTTGGACGAAGTACCGGACTACGATAGTAATCAAGAGCATTGGAATCAGGCTGCGAATCAAGAGAGTACCAGCCCTCTTCGAAGTGCAATATGGGTTGAAATGCAGCAGGATCTATCTCGATCACTCGCCACTGAATACCATGAGCATCTCTTTTGCTATCAAGATCTACAGGGCAACGAAAAACTGTTTTACCAGACAGAACCTTTAGAGTACAGTGGTAGTATTTTCTATTGCTGATGGATTGATCACAATAATATTTGTAGAGGGTGCCAACCAGAACACCATAACCATCGTAAAGAGGCATATACTGTAGATCGGGTTATGAAAAACAATAGTGTAACTTAGGTAACACTACCATGCATAAGCAAACTGAATTTTATCAAAGGAACCTTTGGAACCGTCATTATGGTTTATCTGGTGCAAAAAGTTTTTATGAAAAACACAAAACCGGCAAACTCGTTCATGCAGAACTCCTTTCCTGAAATCATAGCGATCAATACAATAGAACCTCGTTACCGTTAATCTGATTAAATGGGTAAACGCAGTACCTTTTAGAATGCCTTCTATAGCCTTAGTTCATGTTGCTTTTGAAACAAAAAAATATGATTGAGCAGGAAAATTGCTGAATACACAGCAAAAAAGAATCAGGAAACTGGGCAAAAACACAGCAAAAATTATGATGAGCATAAACAAATTGTTCTACAGTGGAAGCGAAAATGAAATAACGGAACGTGCGGCAATGCTTATCATAACCGAAGCATACCGTGCTGTTGCCGACCGCGGAAAGTTTTCACTTGTGCTTGCTGGTGGCAACTCCCCTCGTCCACTTTATCAACGTCTTGCTGCAGGAATTGAAACCAACCGTTTGAAACATTACGGGCTTCAACTGTTAGGAGATGCACGAACTGAACTGAATGAAAAAATCACGTTTATGCCTTGGCAACAAACTTGGCTTTTCTGGGGAGATGAACGATATGTGCCCTTCGATCATCCAGAAAGTAATTACAAAATGGCAAAAGATACGCTACTTATGCACTCATCTATTGCTGATGATCATCTTATAAGAATAGATACAGAACAACCCGATATTGAAAAAGCGGCAAAAGAGTATGAATCAAGTATTCGAACTTTTTTCCAGGCCACCAATAATAAACAAATGGAAAATATTCCGGTTTTTGACTTTGTTTTGCTCGGGCTCGGTGAAGATGGTCATACCGCATCACTGTTTGCCGACAATCTTGAAACTTTTCGGCAAACAACGCAATGGGTATTAGCCATTGATGCACCACATGCCAAACCACCGGTAAAGCGGCTCACCCTGACTTTACCAGTCATTAACCACGCCAGGAACATACTGTTTTTTACTTTAGGCAAAGACAAAGCCGTTCTTGCGAAAAAAATATTTCTTGAAGAGGAGTGCGGAGTACCTGCTGCCTTTGTAGCACCTGAAAATGGCAGGTTATTCTGGTTTACCACTCAACTGTAGAGTCTTTGCACCGACTCAGGGCCTCTGGAATGAATAGCATAGAAGTCCAGCTGACTTTCATTGACTGCAGACCTTATGGAATCTATAATTGCCCATGACTGTTCGACACTGTCCTGACGAATAAAGTTCATCTGTTCTCCAGCCATAGCATCGAGTAAGAGACGATGATAGGGAGTCATGCCAGACTCGGTAAACGATGTCTTGTAATCGAATTTCATGTAAACGGGGTCAGTGATCACCTCTTCACCCGGACGTTTCACCCCAAACCTTATAGCAATGGTTTCTTCCGACTGAATACGCAGAATCACCTGGTTGGCAGTATAACTACAGCTTTCGGGAGTACCGAAAAAGTTTTGGGGAGGACACTTAAAGGTAATGACAATCTCAGTCACAGTTTCAGCAAGATTCTTACCTGCTTTTACAAAAAAAGGAACATCTTTCCACCGCCAGTTGTCGATGAAAAATTTTACCGCAGCAAAAGTTTCAACTTTGGAGTCGGGAAAGACATTTTTTTCGGAACAATATCCTTCATATTGTCCAAGAACAACCGATTCAGCAACATTATCAGGAGTAAAGTGACGGATTGAACGAAGAACTTTAGCTTTTTCGTCGCGCACGGAATCTGCTGAAAAATCGACCGGTGGCTCCATGGCAACGGCAGCAAGTAACTGAAGCGCATGATTCTGCATAATGTCACGAAGTAAGCCAGTCTCTTCATAAAATACCCCACGGTCACGTATGCCGAAATCTTCCGCAATAGTAATGGCCACATTGGCAATGTAGTGGCGGTTCCATAAAGGCTCAAAAATCCCGTTGGAAAAACGAAAGACCATGATGTTCTGTACTGTCTCCTTTCCCAGGTAGTGGTCAATACGGAAAATTCTCTCTTCACTGAAAACATCACCAATAACCCGATTCAGCTCACGTGCAGTCTGTAGATTCCGCCCATAAGGTTTTTCAACAATGATTTTGCGCCATCCTCCACAGGAAATTTTTCTTTCTCCAAGTCCTGCCTGAGAAAGGTTCCTTACAATAACCTGAGCTAGAGCCGGAGGCGTTGAAAGATAAAAAAGAAGATTTGTGCAAATGCCGCTCTCTCCAGAAAAACTCATAAGTTCTTCGTACAGGAGATAATAACCCTCAACATCCTCAAAATCGGTTCTGACATAAAAAAGCCTTTGGCTGATTTTTTGAATAGCAGCTTCATCACGCACGATACCGGGAGCAAAAAGTGCCAGTTTTCCATGCACCAGAGAACGAAACTCTTCATGGGAAAAAGCAGATCGACCAACACCAATGATGCGGTACTCATCCGGCATTTGACCCCACAAGGCAAGTTCATAGAGTGATGGGAAAAGTTTTCGGGCGGCCAGATCTCCGTTTGCTCCAAAAATGACAATTGAAAAATTATCAAGCTTTACCGGCATGATAGTTCCGATTATGGTTGACTAAGAAAACTATGTCCGCCAAACTCATGACGCAATGCAGCGACAACCTTATCGGACAGATTATCTTCGGAACGAGAACGGAAACGACTGAAAAGAGATGTGGCAATAACCGGAATAGATACCTCATGTTCAAGGGCAGCTTCAACTGTCCAGCGCCCTTCTCCTGAATCAGCTACTTTACCGCTAAGGTAATTAAGCTTGGGATCTTTCTGAAAAGCTCGGACAGCCAGATCCATCAACCACCCGCGAATAACAGAACCATTGGACCAGACCTGTGAAACCTTTTGAAGGTTATAGTCAAATCCACTTGCGTCAAGCAGATTGAACCCTTCACCGATTGCCTGCATCATGCCATATTCAATGCCGTTATGAACCATTTTGGCGAAGTGGCCGGAACCAGAAGCTCCCATATAAGCGTAACCGTTTTCCACACAAAGATCTTTCAGGAGCAGTTCAATAACATCATAAGCCGATTTTTCACCACCAACCATGACGCAGGCACCATACAACGCACCTTCAAGTCCTCCACTTGTGCCAGCATCAAGAAAACAAACACCCCGTTCACTCAGGCTTGCCGACCTTTTTACGGCATCGACATAATGTGAATTACCCCCATCAACAATAATATCACCCCGCTCAAGTAATGGAGCAAGCCTATCAATTGTTGAACCAACAGGCTCACCGGCAGGAAGCATCATCCAGATTATACGTGGAGATTCCAGCATAGACACAAGCTCCTGCAGAGAATCTGCAGCTAAAGCTCCTTGCCCGGCCAAAGCGATAACAGCTTCTTCAGCAAGATCATATACAACAAGCTCGTGGCCACAAGCAAGAATATGTTGCGCCATATTGAACCCCATTTTTCCAAGACCTATAAACCCTGCTTTCATAACCTTCTGTCGTAACTAATTTATCTGCTTTATCAATATTACCGGCTTGTCACTTTAAATCAATCAATTAAAATGTAAACACTTTGATTGTGAATTCCCCCGGTAACTCATCGAATATTGTCATCTTTCTTAACTTTACCCACGTTCGATTTTCATAAATATGCCTGATTCCATTTCTAAGTGCTGATATATGTTTGTGGGAATATCTTAACATTTCCCTTTAAAAGAGATTAACCAAATCACCTAAATAATCACTAACATAAATCTTAGGGGCAACTATTTTGTCCTGAGTTGCCTACTACTTTCGACGATTTTCATCCATCTCTTTAATCGTTAGTATTCATCGTGAGATTTTATTACATTTCTAAATTATGTTAAAACCATAGCAAACGCACATTTTTTGTAATTCTATGTACGATAAAATCAGAATTGCCGCTATTGTAGGAATGGAGCAATGCAATCAGCGTGTCTGGCGTGAGGTCACTGCAAAAATTGCCGACCATGTCGAATTGACCCAATGGACCGATCAGGACCTTGAGCATCAAAACCCAGAAACAGCCAAAGCCATTCATAATGCCGACTGCATTTTCACCACTCTGATCCAGTTCAAAGGACAGGCAGACTGGCTTCAGGAGCAGATTGAACATTCAAAGGTCAAAACCATTTTTGCCTATGAATCAATGCCTGAGGTAATGCAGATGACCAAAATAGGTAATTATGTTGTGTCAGGAGACGGTAGCGGTATGCCGGATATCGTCAAAAAGGTTGCGAAAATGCTGGTAAAAGGCCGCGATGAGGATGCGCTTTATGGTTACATGAAGCTGCTGAAAATCATGCGCACCATGCTGCCGCTCATTCCGAAAAAAGCAAAGGATTTCAAGAACTGGATGCAGGTATACACATACTGGATGAACCCGACAGCCGACAACTTGGCTTCAATGTTCAACTACATCGTAGCCGAATATTACGATGTAGCAGTAAAAGTGGAAAAAGTATGTGAAGTTCCAACCATGGGCTTTTATCACCCGGACGCTCCCGAATACCAAAAAGATCTACACCATTACGAAAAATGGTTGCATAAATTCGACAAGAATTCTCCGAAAAAAAGAAACATTGGCTTGCTGTTCTTCCGAAAGCACCTTTTACAGGAGAAGGAGTATATAGATAATACCATTCGTGCCTTAGAGGCAAAGGGCCTCAATCCCTTACCGGTTTTTGTGATGGGCGTTGAAGGTCATGTCGCCGCAAGGGAGTGGTTTACGCATACTAAAATCGATATGCTCATCAACATGATGGGGTTTGGTTTTGTTGGCGGTCCTGCAGGCGCAACTACACCCGGCGCATCATCAGCCGCAAGGGATGAAATACTTGGCAAAATTAATGCTCCTTATGTGGTTTCACAGCCTCTCTTTATACAGGACTTTACATCATGGAAGTCACAAGGTGTTGTGCCTCTGCAGTCAGCCATGACTTATTCATTACCTGAAATGGACGGTGCGGTTTGCCCTGTTGTACTTGGGGCCATCAAAGATGGACGTTTGCAGACTGTGCCTGACCGACTGGAAAGACTTTCAGGACTGGCTAAAAAATTTTCCGACTTGCGTCAGCTTCCCAACAAAGAAAAAAAAGTTGCCTTTGTAGTTTACGACTATCCACCGGGTATGGGTAAAAAGGCCAGTGCCGCCCTGCTTGACATACCAAAAAGTCTTTATAATTTCCTCAAAACACTGCGTGCTGAAGGATACAATACTGGCGAAATACCAGAATCTCCTGAAGCTTTGCTTGAACTACTTGACAAATCCACTGATTACGAAATCCAGGCACACGAGCAGGAGTGCTTCGCGATTGACCGCGAAGTGTTCAATCGAATTACCAGCGTAAGGGAACGCGAACGCATTGAAAACCGTTGGGGCGGTTTTCCGGGAGAGATTGCGCCGATTAAACCTGACAAACTTTTTATTGGAGGTATTACCTTCGGTAATATCTTTATAGCTGTTCAACCTCGCCTTGGAATTCAGGGCGACCCCATGCGCTTGCTTTTCGATAAAGAAAATACTCCTCACCATCAATATATCGCTTTCTATCGCTGGATTAGTCGTGAGTTCGGAGCCAATGCCTTGGTACACGTGGGTATGCATGGTACAGCAGAGTGGATGCCCGGCCTGCAGCTTGGCGTAACTGGCGACTGCTGGCCTGATGCCTTGCTTGGCGAAGTACCACATTTTTATATTTACCCGGTTAATAATCCGAGTGAGGCGAATATTGCCAAGCGAAGAGGTTATGCAACCATGATTTCGCACAACATTCCTCCTCTGGCAAGGGCCGGGCTCTACAAAGAGCTGCCAGCCTTCAAGGAGATGCTGAATGATTACCGTGAACGTGGTCTTGAAAAAATTGTAGATATTGAAACTGAAGAAGTCATTATTCAGAAGGCGCAGCAACTAAATCTGACGGATGACTGCCCCCGAATTGAAGAAGAAAGCTTCCAGAATTATGTCAGTCGCCTCTATATCTACCTCATGGAGCTTGAGGGTCGCTTGATTTCCAACTCGCTGCACGTTTTCGGTGAAACACCAAAACTTGACACACAGATAACAACAATTACCGAGTACCTGAAAGTACGTGGCAATGAAAAATCGCTACCGTCAATCATACTTAAGGCTATTGGTGAAAGCGATACATATGGTGATTATGCCACACTTGCAGCACGCGCCCGAATGGGAGAATCTGTGACCATGAAAATTCGTGAACAAGTAGACCATAATACAAGAGAATTTATTGAGCAGACGATTTTTGGCAAGAGCAACCCTGCAACAATATTTAACAGATTGACAGGTGGCGCAAAAGTATCGCAGGATATGAGCGAAGCGATAAACGCCTCTTTACAGGACGGTCTTGCCCTGAAGCGTGCATTGGAAGACAACAGCAATGAAATGCAAAGTTTCTTACGTGCCCTGTGCGGAGAGTATCTTCCCTCTGGCTCAGGAGGTGATCTGGTACGTGACGGCGCAGGTATTCTGCCGACCGGACGTAACATACACGCCATTGATCCGTGGAGAATTCCTTCGGAACTGGCATTCAAACGTGGCAAACAGATAGCAGATACTATCATTCAACGCCACAGTGAAGAAAACAACGGTGAATATCCTGAAACGATTGCGCAGGTACTCTGGGGACTTGATACCATCAAAAGCAAAGGCGAAGCAGTTGCTGTAATCATTCACCTTATGGGTGCAGAGCCCGCCTACGATGCGCAGGGCAAAATCAGTCACTACCGCCTTATTCCTCTCGAAAAGCTTGGTCGTCCAAGAATTGATGTTCTCATCCAAATCAGCTCAATCTTCCGCGACACTTTTGGTGTTCTTGTTGATCATCTCGATAAACTGGTCAAGGATGCAGCAAAAGCCGATGAGCCTTATGAGATGAATCATATCAAAAAACACGTGGATGCGGCATTGAAAGAAGGAAAGGATTTCGAGAGCGCAACATCACGCCTTTTTACCCAGGCACCAGGGGCTTACGGCTCACAGGTTGAAGAACTGGTGGAAGATTCCGCATGGGAATCAGAAGAAGATCTTGACAACATGTTTGTTAAACGAAGTGGTTTTGCTTATGGCGGTAACCGTTACGGAGACCAGCAATCTGACATTTTGAATAAACTGCTGAGCACTGTTGATCGCGTAGTGCAACAGGTTGACTCGGCTGAGTTTGGCATTTCAGACATTGACCGCTACTTTTCCTCATCTGGAGCGTTGCAGTTATCAGCACGTCGACGCAACCCCAAAGGAGACAACGTAAAGCTGAACTATATCGAAACCTTTACTGCTGATGTAAGAATCAATGATGCTGACAAAGCCTTGAAGGTCGAATTTAGAACCAAGCTACTGAATCCGAAATGGTTTGAGACCATGCTTGACCAGGGCCACAGCGGAGCTGCCGAAATCAGTAACCGGTTTACCTACATGCTGGGATGGGATGCTGTAACTAAAGGAGTTGACGACTGGGTTTATAAAGAAGCTGCCGAAACGTACGCTTTTGATCCAAAAATGCGTGAACGCCTTATGAAGGTAAACCCGAAAGCCTTCAAGAACATTGTTGGCCGTATGCTTGAAGCCAACGGACGTGGAATGTGGAGTGCAGACCCCAACATGATCGAAAAACTTCAGGAAATTTACTCAGATCTTGAAGACCGCTTGGAAGGAATAGAGGTCTAACGTTATCTAAAATGTATAACTACATTAAAAAGCACGGTTAACCCCGTGCTTTTTTGCTTTTCATGGATAAGAAAATGTGAAATTGGCCCTACCCTAAATCCATATAGTATTTTTCATATAACTAAACATATAGTTGATTCCCATCGAAATGTGGATAACTACAAAAAACATTGGGGTGTACAATACGCCCGTAGTCATAGCAAGGTATGTTTGTTCTACAAAAAACCCAAGGCTGATTCAGGATTATCTTGGGCACCGGAACATTCAGCACACGGTTATTTATACGGCAGCGAATCCGGCACGGTTTGAGAAGCTGTGGAGGTAACGACGTTATAAAGTCAGCAGATTTACATTTGCTCTCAACTAACAAAAACATGTTTCATTTTATCTCAGAAGGCTTATCAATGAGTTTCGCGTTAGCTAATGCCTTTTTAATGCGATAAGAATAATGGCTGTTGTTAAACCATTTTTCAATGAGCTGTTCATTTATTCCAATATTAATTAATATCAAAGCATGATATAAATACGAAAGCGCCTCATTCGTTTTTACTAACTCTTGATAAAAAGAGGTATTGTCATTTGCCTTTCTTTGTCCTGCATAATGGGAAAGGTCGTTTCTGATTGATGCGCATGATTCTGAAAAGCATTTGACTTTTTTATCATCAAGATTTGGTTGCACATCTTTTATGATACGAAAGAGTCGATCGCTTAGACGAGGTTCGCTTATATGGGCATGCTTAATTACATGATGTTCTAACCATTTTTTGTCTTTGTTTAGTCGGATATTTCCTAAAATACGATTTATTTTCTTCTGTAGTTTTTCGGGTATTGGTGGAGTCTCAACTGTTTTTCTATGATAAGCTTCAAGTCCACCAACTAATATTTTGAAATGATCCTCTATATATAGCATTATTCCTCTTTTTGTACCCAGAAAGCTATAAAAAGCAGAACCGAGCCAATCTGATTTTTGCTTCCATGATGCAAAAATTTCTCCGAAGTTTGATTTGATATGATCGAAATATATTGGAGCTTCATGTCGTTCTGGTTTTTTTGTATTGTTTGTGTATCTCAAGAAATAGTAGCTGTACTTTCTATCATTGTGTGAAAGTGTCAAAATAGGCCACTTAATACAATATTCTGAATTTGTAAGTAGAATAAGTAAATCTTGAAGCGACCGAAAAATATCACTAATACTTTTCAGAGTTGATGGGGTGTTAGGTGTGTATATAAAATTTGCGGAAGGATTTAATGATGCTGTTTGCCCATAACTCAAATTTGGATCATAGGTTAATCTGATTTCCGCATTATCAATTAGATAAATATCATCATCTGGAACTTTATATGAAATGGTTATTTCCTTGTCGTTTTTATTATATTCTATTGGATTCCAGCACAACCAGTTTTCAAAGCCCTCAAGAGGAATGTTAAGTTGTTTGCAGGAAGGGTTTATCAGTTCCTCTGAAAATCCATCATGGTCAAAATCAAACCCAATAAGGCAGTCTGATGCCTGAAAATTTTCAAAAAATAATCCAAAAACACGCAGGCCTGATAAGTAAATAACTTGGTTGGTTTTATTTAGTGTTCCAAAAATGAATTTATCTTCAAATGAGATTCCCTCTTTATCCACGACTATTGTTTTCGGCATTTGCTTGTCTGGATAAAAGAACTCATCTAAGAAAAGAAAAATATTGCCATTGTCATTAATTTTGAGCAATCCTGATACTTCTCTTTCTTTTGATGTGTCATGTGACCAATAAAATACACCACGCTCTTCAATAAGACTCATTTTATAAAAAGGTTAGTTTATATCTATTTTTTTGAGTTGATATATTACTTACGAAAAGCTCAAGCATTGGATAAGTATTGTGTTTGATAACCCTCTTTATGTAAACTGAGTAACTTCTTTTACCAAGTCAAGTTTGAAAAGCTGTGAAGGTAGCGAGAGCAAATAAACTCACTCCTTGAAAAATTACTGCTACTTCCCTCAGGTTAACGTCTTCAATACAGTACCAAAACCCAGGCGATCTGCAATATTGGCTTCAGGATCAATAACCGGTTTAATAAGCGGTAACACACAGGTCATGAGTGTAGTAACTCCCGGTCCGTGACCCGCTTCCATGCAATCACTGTGTACAACAATACCGATAGTAACGGCACCCTTACGGTATGCCCTGCCATAACGATTATCATGATCCAGCAGTGCAACAAAATCACCGAAACGGATTTTGTCAATTCCGTATTCCCTGACAGTTTCAGCATCACTGGTCATAATATCGTAATCCCCCTTTGCAACATGAGCGGAACCGATTCCCGATCCCATACAGACAGCGGGCACAAAAGTTGTAACCGGTACTGCAAGCATTCCATTCTCAAGTTCCCGAATTTTCATAACTTGAAGCATGGCTGGATCAAGATTGAAGATGGTTATATCGGGATAATCATTGAGCTTCAATCCCTGGCCTTTCCCCCGAATGATAATAGTGTCACTGTAGAGCAGCTTTTCCTTGACTTCACGTGTAAAATCAACAATAACATGTTCGGAACCTCCATGATGGCCAAGAACCCTGCCTTCAGAACCTTTTGCTTCTCCAGTAACAACGGTGGCAATATTCCCCGTACATGAGTATATCTGCAGTCCCACATTTGGATGCTCAAATGGTTTTTGAGTGTCGGCCGTGCAGCTTACTCCCGGCTCAATATGATCACCCTGCCAACCGAATGCAGGATCTCCTGTCTGAATATTCAGGGTAATGCCTCCAATTGAGGGAAGAATAAAGGGCGTACCGTGATGATCAACCTCCCAGTTACCTCTGGTTCTCGGTTGCCCCGGCTGACACTGGAGCAAAAACTCTACTAAACAAGACTCATTTGTTTTAAGCATGGCTACTCATTAATAGTGATTGGTCGCTAATATCTTTTTTGTTGAAAATTTTAACGTTATTTAACAGCTTAAAAATAAAACAATTTATCCTGCTATTTCAGATGTAATCAAATAACTTTAGGGTGTGTTGACACTCTGGATTCCGTACCGATCTCACAAATTTTAGAAAAAGAGCTAAGTAACCTTTTGTGTTGGTAATTTTTGCCAGAACTTATTACTCAAAAATGATTTATGAGAATTTTTTTATCCGATTAAACAGGTCTTTCTTTAATCGTATCAAAAATACACCGCAAATCCCTTTTAAATAATGCTTTCCGGTAAGCGGCCCCAACACGAAAGGTTACTTAGCTCTAGAAAAATGTATAAATGGTATAAAAAAAGCGGATCCATTGATCCGCTTTTTACTGCATAAATTACTATTACTTTAAAATAGGTCAAAAACTTGACGGCCCTTCTTACTGCCAGCCACCAACCATGGCAAAAATTTCACGGTCGCCAATTGGTACTGGTACTGTGGCTGTTGGATTTTCCTGAACAAGGAAATCAGCAATTTCATTATAGGGAACAAGGCACTCCTCTTTCCCCGGTGTATCATCCATGGCAAAAAGGGTTTTGCCAGCAAACCGGCTTTTACGAATAAGTTCATGGTAGGGTACTTTGGCAAGTAGCCTTGTTCCGACTTTTTCAGCAAACTGATCAAGCATGTTGGTGCCTCCTCCAGTGGTATAGTCAACCCTATTGGCAACAATACCGGCAAGCTTCACCTTGTACCGAGCACTTTTTTGCTGAATAGCCATGCAGAGGCGATTGGCGGCAAAAATGCTGTCAAAGTCGTTTGTGGCAATGATGATAGCATAGTCAGCATAATTCAGCGGAGCACTGAAACCGCCACATACAACATCACCAAGTACATCGAAAAGAATAACATCATATTTATCGTAAAGACCAAGCTCCTGAAGAAGAGCAACCGATTCACCTACAACATAACCTCCGCAACCGCTTCCGGCAGGTGGACCGCCAGCTTCAAGGCAATCAATACCTCCAAATCCGGTTTCGATAATATCTTCCGGACCCAACTCTTCATGATGAAAATCAACCTCTTCAAGAGCTTCAATAACGGTTTTCTGCAGTTTCCCCGTAATGGGAAAGGTGCTATCATGCTTGGGGTCGCAACCGATCTGCAACACCTTGGCACCTTTCAGGGCAAGTGCCGCCGAAATATTGGCGCTAGTAGTGCTTTTTCCTATGCCACCCTTGCCATATACCGCTAATACTAAACTCATAATGATAAACAGAAATAATAATTGATTGATAAATCTTATCCACCGAGAGACTCTTTTGCCTGCCGGAAAACCTCTACCGATACTTCTAATGCTCCACTCTCGAGAGCAAAGGTTTCCGTGTTCTTTCTAACCTTTTTCCGAACAAAAAATGGAACCTTCTTCAGCATGTTCTCAGCTTCTTCAGTCCATGTCATACTGCCGTCACCGGGAATAACTGCTGAATCAATAGCAACAACATCACGGGTGACTGAAGCATTACTGCTTGCGGAAGCTGCCTGAGGTTCAGTGGAAGCTTCAGGCTCTTCATATTCCAAGCCAGCATCACCAAAAAAGTCGATCAGATGCTTTTCAAGTCCGAGTTTGCATGAAAGGTAGACTCTGTCTGCAATAACATCTGAACCATCAAAGCCAAAGAAAGGATAGTAACCAAGCAGATGATTTTCGA
This sequence comes from Chlorobiaceae bacterium, assembly GCA_037134935.1. Taxonomy (GTDB): domain Bacteria; phylum Bacteroidota; class Chlorobiia; order Chlorobiales; family Chlorobiaceae; genus Chlorobium. The sequence goes on from JBAXLG010000003.1 coordinate 51,102, forward strand.
TATGAGTAGGAGGAGAAATCACCATACAGGGAACATCAAGCTTACGGCAACTGTGGCGTTCCATTTGAGTACCACAGACCAAATCGGGCATTTCATCATCAATAAGTTTCGAAATCTCCTGGAACTTATCGGTCACAATAAGTTCTCCGGGAAGGTAGCCAGCCAGCTCTTTACGTACCCAGTCGGCATGCTGTTCCATATAGGTACCAGCACCAATAATCTGCATGCCAAGCTCGTCGCTCAGAAACTTCACAATACCAACAGTATGCGTTGCATCAGCAAAAACAAAAGCCCGCTTGTTGCTAAAACTTTCCATATCAGCAGTTCTGGCAAACCAGGGAACACCACTCGGCGCATTGATGCCATCAAGCGAAAATGCGTGGAGTTTCGGCATGGTAATTAATGGAACTCCTCGTTCAGCTCCAATAAGATTAAGCTGCTCAATTACTGAACTGAGCCATGCAAGAGTAGGTTCAACACCAATAGGCGCCTGGCAAATCGCTGGCATGGCAAATGTTTCGGAAAGATATTCCGCTGCCGTAGTTCCGATTTCACGATAAGGAGCGATATTAAGCCAAGCAGCTGGCAGTTTCCGGAGATCTTCAATACCAGCTCCCCAGGGAGCGATGACGTTGACCGTAACGCCAAGAGTCTGCAACATGCGACGAATGCTGGTCAGATTTGCACGCAAATGAAAACCCAAGGAAGTAAAGCCGAGCAGGTTCACCGAAGGATAGGCTGTTTTTTCTTGGGTGACAGCATAACGTTTTACCAGTTCAGTAAAAAGCCCGTCAGCAGCCTCGTTTTCCGACACCCTAAAAGGGTTAAGTGCGTAAACCAGAAGCTTTTCCTGCGGTACACCTGAGTGAGCTGCAAGCTGGTGAAGGTCTTCCTGAAGAAGAGCAGTACTACAGCTTGGAGCGATAACCGTAAGGTCGGGGTTGTAATGATGCGCAACCTGTTGCAGTGTTGTTGGAAGCCTTGATACTCCCTGAGCAAGATCCCGTCCCCTTACAACGCTGATAGAAAGACCCGGAAATTCCGGTGTTCTTTCAAGCATGGTGTAGGTGGCCGTAATGTAATCATCGCCTTGAGGAGCATGATAGACAGTGTGAACTCCTTTCATACTGTTGGTAATTCGGCTGATACCATGAAGGGCTGTGCCTTCGTAGAGCCAGAAAGCTAAGCGCATACTTTTTATAACGTTTGTTATTGCATTTTCTTCCGTGAATTATTCAGCGCTCGGCATTACCCCTTCAAGCCATACATCTTTGTCAAAAACTGGCAGCTTGCTGCGGCGCAAGAGCGGTGAAACAAATAAATTGGCCAGAGGAAAAACACCCGACCAACTATGAATAGACATAAGAGTAAACTCCATACTCCACTTCACAACAAACCCGTGACCAACAAAAGGATTGGCAGTCATGAGCGAAGTAACAATCAGATCAGGACGAATGAGTTTTACATCTTCGAGCTGGCGATGAAAGTTAGGCTGTTCAACAACACGCACACCTTGAAGAGCTTCAAGTTCACATGAGTGAAATTTTTTGTTAATATAAGCGCTACTGCACTCAACAACATTGGCGCCCGCATTTTTGAGAAAGCGTGCCAACGGCAGCTCCATCATGGTATCAGCGGTCAAAAATACTTTTTTTCCTTTAAGAAGTTCCGTCTGTTTACGAATCTTCTCCCAAGCGGCTTTCTCTCGGTCGCGAAGATCAACGGTAATACCGAACTCACGGGCAAGATCCTCCCAGAAAACCCTGGTACCATCGGGACCTATGGGAAAAAGAGAGTTGAGTACACGGGTACCACGTTCACGGTTCAGCTTGGCCGCAACCCTTGAAAGATATGGCTGAATAGGAGCAAGAACAGTATCGGGTCCAATAGCCGGCATTTTATCAAAACGGGATTCGGGAAGAAAACCGCCAACAGGAATACCGAGTTCTTCGGCCTCAGCTTTGAGATCATCAGCCGTGGCATCGTTGACTGACCCAAGGAATACGACACTTTTTTGACCGGCAGGAGCTTCTGGACAAAAAGGCACTAAAGCGTGCAGCACTGAGTCCTCAGCTTGGGTAAAATTATAGACCAAGCCACTTGCCGGTACAAAAAGTACAGGAACATCAGGAGTGCTGAGATGATGTGCCAGACCCTTGAAATCGACCTTCATGACTTCGGGAGTACACGAAGAGAGCAGAAAAATAACCGATGGATTATGATCAGCTTTAATTTCACTGATAATATCCTCAAGAGTTGGCTCGTGCTTGGCAAGATCACCTTCCTCTATGAGAGCAATACCAAAGCGGGGTTTGGCAAAAATCATCATGCCAAGAGCATTCTGCAAAAAATGAGCACAAGTATGCGTCCCGAGTATAAGAAAAAAACTGTCTTTGATCTTCTGATACAGCCAACCGACACAGGCAAGACCGCAAAAACTATGTGTAACGTTATCTTCCTTGATTATCTGAACATCACCGGGAACCTGCATCATGAACTGTTTCCTCCTGATTGATACTACCCGCAACAACCTTTACTTCACTGTAATGATTATAAACGCTGCAACGGCAAAACTTAAAGAAGTTAAAGATAAAATATTTTCGGTAATCCCCCTACTATCAAGAACCACTTGCAGAAGCTATTTTTACTTTTACAGAAGCTGTTTTTTCCCCAAGACGTACTGCCCGATCTCTGCGGTCATCAATTTTTATAACCGTATAGACACGCCTGCCACCTTTGCTGAACGAATACTCATGAAGCTTCTGTGCAAGGCCAAACAACAGGGCTGCTGGTCCTTCAACAGTAGTACCCATATCATGAAGCCTATAGCTGCAGCCGCTTCTTGCAAGAAGTTCCTGCAAACCAGCAACAAAGCCACTCAGGCTACCATCCTTACTGTCAAGAGGAATAACAGCAATATCCATCAAAGCCATGGCACATTTACACGAAGGTTATCTAAAAACAGTCTCGTTACGTCCGGGACCAACAGAAATAAAGGTAATCGGTACCTGCAACTCCTTTTCAAGAAAAGCCACATAGTTCTGCGCATCCAGTTGCATATCGGAGACAGTTCGAGCCTGAGCATTCGAAGCCATCCACCCTTTCATGGTAGTATAGACAGGTGTTACCCTTGAAAGTGTCAGATGGTCAGTCGGAAAATCATGAATCTCCCTGCCATCAAGCATATAAGACGTACAAATTTTAACTTCTTCAAATGCATCAAGCACATCAAGCTTGGTAAGCGCAATTTCGGTAACACCGTTCACAATAAGTGAATAACGAAGTGCAACAAGATCAATCCAGCCACATCGGCGTTTTCGACCTGTTGTGGCACCAAACTCGTGACCAATCCTGCAAAGAAGTTCACCAGTTTCATCATCAAGTTCGGAAGGAAATGCACCATTGCCGACCCTTGTCATATAGGCCTTGCATACACCGATCACCTTGCCAATGTAGTTTGGAGCTATACCGGATCCAGTACATGCCCCGCCGGAAGTTGGATTCGATGACGTAACATAAGGATAGGTTCCGTGATCAACATCGAGCAGGCAGCCTTGCGCACCTTCAAGAAGAACGGTTTTTCCCTCCCTGAGCGCCCGATTCAAATAAAGTTGGGTGTTGGTGACATAAGGGTCAATAATCTTGTCGAACTCCTCGTACTCACGCACCATAGTCTCCACATCAAGCTCATCCTTTTCATAAATGTTTTTGAAAAGTTTGTTCTTGGCTGCAAGATTTTCCCTGAGCTTCTCCTGCAGTACCTCAGGGTTAAGAAGATCAACAACCCTTATTCCTTTTCGAGCAAATTTATCCTCATAGCTCGGACCAATGCCCCGTCCAGTCGTGCCGATTTTCTGGTTACCTTGGGCAGTTTCATGCAAGGAATCAAGCAGTTTATGATACGGCATAATGAGATGGGCATTATGACTGATAAACAGCCTGCCCTTAACAGTATAACCAAGTTCCTCAACCGTTCTGATTTCTGCAAGAAGCGCAACGGGATCAATTACCACACCATTACCAATTACACAAACGCATCCCTCATGAAAGATACCTGAAGGAATAAGATGCAAAACAACAGTTTTATTATCGAAACAAATAGTATGACCAGCATTCGCCCCACCCTGATAACGGACAACGACATCAAACTTATCTGAAAGGTAATCCACAAGCTTCCCTTTACCTTCATCACCGAACTGAGTACCAACAATAACTGTTGCTGACTGAGACGGTGTACTAAATCGTTTTGATTCCACGACGATTGATTTTAACAGATATAATGATCAAAATGATCAAGAAGTACAATTTTGCCCTTTCCCGAAAAAGATGAATAATTTACAATAAATTTGGCATTCGCCGCGCAACTTTCCATAATACGCCGAGTCTTAACCATTTCCTTTTGCGTTAGTTTATCAAACTTGGTCAACACAATGCCATAAGGTCTGTCGTGAAATTCAAGAAAATTTGTCATTTCCCGGTCGGACTCCATGGCAGGATGACGTGCATCAAAAAGCAATACTACAAGTGAAATACTCTGCCGTTGCTCAATATAGGAGGAGAGCAAATGGCCCCAAGCAGCTTTCTGTTCATGACCAACAGCAGCATAACCGTAACCCGGAAGATCAACGAAATAAAATGCCTTGTTAATTAAAAAATAGTTTATCAATCTTGTTTTTCCTGGGGTGGAACTTGTTTTGGCAAGACCTTTTAAACCGGTAAGAGAGTTAAGAAGTGTTGATTTGCCTACATTGGACCTACCGGCAAAAACAATTTCAGGGAGAGCTTCTTCCGGCAAACCAGCGAGGGTTGAAGCACTTATGTTAAAGGCCGCATCAGTAATTTTCATATAAAAATAGCAGTCATACAAAAAGAGCAATAAAAAGGAAGCTAAAAACCTTGCGTTAAAAACCCAAATGCTTAACTTTGATCCGGCTTTTTATGTATTTATATCCCCGAAAAGGAAGAACAGCACAAAATGTCACTCTTCATATATAACTCCCTCAGTAGAGTTAAAGAACAGTTTGAACCCCTGCACCCTGGATTCGTAAGCATCTATGTATGCGGACCAACCGTTTACGGCCACTCTCATCTTGGCCATGCCAAAAGCTATGTCTCCTTTGACGTGGTCGTCCGGTGGCTGCGCCATTGCGGTTACAACGTGAAATATGTTCAGAACATTACTGACGTGGGGCACATGACCGATGATGCTGATGAAGGTGAGGATAAAATCATTAAACAGGCCCGCCTTGAAAAAACAGATCCCATGGAAATTGCACAGTTCTATACCCGCAGTTTCTATGAAGATATGGATATGCTCGGACTTATTCGGCCGAATATAGCACCGGCGGCCACCGCCCATATTCCGGAACAGATTGAGCTGATTGAACTCCTGATTTCAGATGGTCACGCCTATGAGATGAATGGTAATGTCTATTTTTCCGTAGAGTCATTTCCCGGATATGGAAAGCTTTCAGGACGTACTGACTTAAACGCCCACCAGTCTGGCAACAGGGTTGAGGTGCGCTCCGAAAAACGTCATCCTTCCGATTTTGCACTCTGGAAAAAGGCCGAAGAGGGTCATCTGATGAAGTGGCGTTCCCCTTGGAGTACGGGCTATCCCGGCTGGCATTTGGAGTGTTCGGCCATGTCGATGAAATATCTCGGTGAAACCATTGATATTCACGGCGGTGGCATGGAAAACAAGTTCCCCCATCATGACTGCGAGATCGCCCAGTCAGAAGCAGTTACAGGCAAACCCTATGTCAGGTTCTGGATGCACAACAATATGGTGACAGTCAACGGAACTAAAATGGGTAAATCCCTGAAAAACTCCATAAATCTCAAGGAGTTGTTCAAAGATATCGATCCACTGGTCATCAGATTCTTTATTCTTCAGTCGCACTACCGCTCACCACTCGATTATTCCGAAACAGCAATAAAGGCATCTGCTACAGGTCTTGAAAAACTCCTTCAGACCATGCAGCGACTCAGTAAAACAGAAAATGGGCATGGCACGTTTGATGTTAAGCCATTTCTTCAGCGCTTCAGCGAAGCAATGAATGATGATTTTAATACACCGATAGCCATAGCGGTGCTGTTTGATTTATCCAAAAACATCAATACGGCACTTGATCGAATCGAAGGCATGTCTGAAGAATCCCGACAAGAGGCAACAACATTTCTTGAACAAGCAGGATCTGAGGTGCTTGGAATTATTAAATCCAAAGAATTGATCGACGAAAAAAGTAACGCCGATACCAGCAATACTCTGGACGCAGTGATGAACATTCTTCTCGAACTTCGGGCAGAGGCACGCACAAACAAAGATTTTGCACTCAGCGACAACATACGCAACAAGCTACTTACTGTCGGCATTGAAATCCAGGATACACGAACAGGGGTAAGCTGGTCAAAACAGTCTGGCAGTTAACGGAAAAGTATTTTTAATAAACCAGAGTTTCCTTCTCTTTCCGCAACAAACTATTTTTCTTTTTTCAAGTCCATAACATCCCGATCTTTTGGGCTCAAAAAACGTGCAAATAAACAGCAGCATCCGTTATAGCAATTTTAACAAGGAGCTGCCGAATCCGGCTTGTTTCTTTTTTTCTGCACCTTTTCATTGTGCTGCTTGATATTTTGGTGCGGGTTATAAGCTCTGATTGCCATGAATACAGCTATTCCAGAATGTCCTTTATCAGTACAAAAATAGTCTTTGCTATCAAGGCAATTACTCAGAAAATTTCAGAACTGAGCCAAAACGAACTATTGAACTTTCATAATAGAAACAACAGGTTGAACAGCGGAACACTGAGCAAGCAGCATCAGTGCCGGAAAACCAAAAGCAGTCCAGAATATGTTCAAGCGCAAATTATGGACTAACAAGCTCTTAACGGTCACGTCACCGTAGAAAAAGGTATCATGAATCAGGAACGTGATGAATCACCTACCTATGTGTCATCTAATTGCTCCCTGAAAAAGATTATTCACTTCAGTAAGATCAAATAACTCTGGATCAAAATTTTCGCCAAACCACTCCATCGTCTCTTCATGCTCAGGATGAGACTTGTCGTGGATTATCTCGATCAAATCATGATATCCCCAAATCCCGCCGCAATCTTCTGGAGGGCAAGCCCTTTTGCCCTTGATGCAACTCGGAATTTTTATGGCGCTATCAAAAGGAACTCTTTTTCCCAATGTGATCTTGTGTTCCCAACCGTCACCAAAATCATATTCATACATCATGAAATCCTTTTCAAACCATAGCACATCGGATAATTTATTTTTATTTTCATTCTTAGCTGACATTCCGAACAAGTCGTCGATATCTTCATCCGGAACGCTGTATATCTCTCCCTTGGCAATAAATTGATGAAGGTGACTGTCTGTCCATCCCATAAACCAATTGCAGAAAATCATGAAGGCGCCCGAGCGTGATAGTATCCGCAACAAGAATACGCCGCCATATCGGTGGTTTTGCACCGACTAATGTAACCTTTAGCTGAAAAATGGATTTACTCATATGGGTATCTCCTTGAAAAGGTCGCTGTTTTTTTAATGTGGTTTTTCAGGAATCTTTGACAACCAGAACCTCATTGAGTGTTCATTAAATACATGCACTATGTCTTTTGCTTTACTGAAATCATGCCTATGACTCAGTTGATGTATCCTATGGAGTAAAACTTTCCGCAATATAGTTCATGCTTCAGGAGCCTTCAACAAGGCGAGCCACCTGATGCCCACATGTTGCACACTTTCCTTTGAGCAGCAGATCACCTTTCACAATTGAACCGGAATAATCAACGATTTCAACAGCATCCCTACATTGTGAGCAAAATACATTCACGAGTATTTGCGCTCTGTATTCCATGGGAATGTCTGCCCAAAATTCGGCAGCTTTCTGAGAGAATTGAGGAAATTGCACTATGGCCATAATGAATAGTTTTTTACAACATGACACCGCTACCGAAAATATTCTTTCCCGCTATAAACTTTGCAGATCTTCGGTTTTGCGTTACTCTTGGCTAAACAGATCTGCCTATACCACAAAAAATCAGACTAAAACTCTCTCTATAAAGTAATTTATTATGTTTATTTTTTCAGCAGTTCAGTCTTGAAACTGGCAGCACTCATTGGTATCATATTTTTTATGATACAGATACGCCCTCATGGCAACAGTAATCTGTCCTCCTTGCTGTTAATTTGAATATAGAAGTCCTTTCCATCACGCACAATTCGAAGGCGCAGGTCATCCCCACCTGAATTTTTAGGATTATGCCTGATATACTTGTGATCCAAAAGCTCTTTCAAATCAAGCAAATAAGTGCCGATCAAAAGAGTTGGTCTGAGGATTAAGATACTTGCAGGAGAGCGTAAAATATAGGCTGGGCTCTTTTTGCAGATTAACTATGCCATTGACTTGGCCAAAAGCCTCATTGAGCGTCCAGCTCCGGTGTGGAGCACCAGGAGGTACAGAAGGTACTTGGTTAACCATGATAATTGGGCACCATTTAAAGATTAACCCTGCCAAGGGAGTACAACCTTAACTGAATTCACTAATCACTTACAAAGCTATAAAATACAGCAAAAAATCATGGTGGCTTCCACCGAAAAGACATCCTGTTGGGGATAAAAAGTACTTCGGCAACATTAGTGATGCAACACCTGCAGTACTGTGTCTGGAGCTTTTTTGACAAGATTGAGCAAAACAAGTGCCGGACCGTGCGGTTTTCGATCACCACGCTCCCAATGTCTCAGTGTGGCAACACTGATGCCAAATGTGGCAGCAAACTCGTCCTGTGTCAATCGGGTTCCTTCCCGAATGCTTTTGACATTGACCGGTTCGGGATGAAATTCCCTGACCATGACTTTTTTCCCTTGGGAATAATCAAGTGCCTCTTCTAACCCCTTTTTTATACTTTCAAACATCTTTTCCATGGTCAGCTTTGTAGTTTTGAATCAATTGTTTTGTTAATCCCGCCAGTTCGTTTCGTCCGGCTTTGGTCAAGTTTGCCTGTGCACTTTTGCTGAATGCCGTTAACAAAAAAAGTGGTCTGGTTGGATTGTATTAGAAATAGATGATGCGAGTACTGCCACTTTTTCCTTTGTTTCGGCCTGCCCATCTCAGCTTCCGAACTCCTCCGGTACCTTGCATCAAAATACCCGCTGTAGGATGTGTGGCTAAAAAAGAGAGAAGAAGTTCATGCTCTTCATGGGTCAGTAGCTTATCTGATGTATGGATGAATTCCGGTAACTCAACAATAGTAATATTCATTCAAAAATATAATCCATTGGATTATGCCCGCCAAGAATTTCTTTTTTCCATGGAAGAATAATTTGTCTTTCTCTTATCTCTCTTACCCAATATCAGGTTATCAGTATTCATCTTCAAGATCGTCTTTGACAAAAGATTAATACCGTCAATGTCAGAGAAGCGGAATCCATTCTAAACCATTCCCAGTTCGAGTTTCTGTTTTACTTTTTCCCAGCCAGGCATTACAGTGTTGAGGAGTTTATAAAACTCGGCGCTGTGGTCATGGTAATTCAAATGGCAGAGTTCATGAATGACAACATAATCAATACACTCCTTTGGCGCTTTGACCAGATTTGTATTGAGCGTCACCGTGCCTTTTCCGGACAAGCTTCCCCATCGCTTCTGCATTAGCCTCACAGATATTGCCGGTTTTGGAAATCCAGAGTCAGTAAACTTAGGCCAGCACCGGTCGAGGCTGTTGCTGAACTGCTGAGAAGCTTTTTCTCCGTACCATTTGCTCAAAAGCCTTTTTGCTGTTTCAGGCATCGGCTCATTCAGCAGGGTCACATGGAAAAAACCTCGGGATAACTTGACGCTATTTTCATGACCCTGAGCAATTTTCAACCGGTATTGCTTACCGAGGTACAAGTGCGTTTCACCAGTAACATAAAACCTCCCCGGTGTCTTTGGAGTAAACTGCCTGAAGTAATTCAATTGCCGGAGAATCCATCGCGCTCTTTTGCCTATCTTCGCTTCAATCATTGAACTACCCGCACCTTCAGGCGCTTTAACAACAACAGTACAGTCAGGATGAACCGCAATTTCCATACTCTTTCTTTCACAATACAAGAGGCTGTAATCAATGACAGTAGAACCATAAACAAACGACTGTTTATCGCACTGTATAGCCCCCATTATCTGTAACTCCTGTGTTTTGCCACCTGCAGGAACTTTTCGATAATTGCATCCATTTGATCCGGTGACAGCTCAATGCCTTTTTTGGCTTTCAGTTCATCATAAAAGTAATCATCAATGTCATTGACCATCTGGTTCTGAGCATTTTCATCATACCAGAAATGAACCTTGTTATGCTTTTTAATAATGCCATGCAGCGCAATTGCGATATCTGCAGTAACAGCCTCAAGGCCTTCATTCTTCAGAAGCTGTGCCCCTGCCAGTTCAATGAACGGTTTCAATAGCCCGTAATAAGCCATGGCATCTTCATTGCCGGAAAGTATATCCGGCACATCATCATGAACCTTGCCAACGACCTTATTCCTGATATCAACAACCTTATTAAGGTAGTCCAGGTCAGATAGTCTTTTCAACCTGAAGTCGTCAATAGCCTGCTGAACAAGTTTTGAAAATTTCTCGTAATAGGCAGGATCTTCATCCATTTTTTCCGTAATGACTTTCTTGGTAGCATGAGCAATGGTATCAGCTCTGGATGCTCTGGTTTTCCCTGACTTGCAGAGGCCTTGCTGCTCTTTAACCTGATTGAAAATCTTGTCATCAAAAATATTGACCGGCTCATTCAGTTGCATGACCTCATTGGCCTGAATATGAGTATCAAGCAGCTTCTTGATTTTGGGTTCATAATCCCGGTAATCAACCGTTTCAGCATACCGCATCTTTACTGCGACCTTCAGCGACTGAAACTTTCGCAAATCAGCCTTGTACCTTGATAAGGTATGATCATCCGTATCAGCCAAAAATGTTTCTGACGAAAGAGCTATAGACAGATTTTTGCCGAACACTGCAAGGCGGCAATAGAACTCCTCACGCAACTCATCATCTGCAAGCAAAACCTCATAAGCCTCTTCATCATAGGAGTGTTTTACACTCTTAAAGAGATCCCACAAATCAGAATAACGTCCGGATAATTTTTCAATTTCGCTGTTTATGGAACTCAGTGTACCAACAAGGTCAGCATCATCAAAGCCTTCAAAAGCGCTGTACATGGTCAAAGCTTTATCCAGCTCACCAAGAACATTCGCATAATCGACAATATAACCGAACTCCTTGCCTTCATAGAGCCGGTTGACCCGGGCAATGGCCTGAAGCAACGTATGCTCCCGCAACACCCTGCATAAATAGAGAATCGTATTTCTCGGAGCATCAAATCCAGTCAGCAACTTGTCCACTACAATCAAGATCTCGAGTTCGCTATCATGTTTAAACTGGTTGATGAGCTGCTTGGTATACTCTTCTTCCTTGCCATAACGCATCATCATTTTCTGCCAGAATTTTACAACCTCATCAGTCGTTTCATCATCGGTCTCTTCATACCCTTCCCGCATGTCAGGCGGAGAGATAACAACACCCGACGTAACAATGCCAATTTCATTCAGGTAAGAATGGTATTTAAGGGCAGATGCTTTATTTGGAGCAACAAGCTGCGCTTTGAAACCAGTGCCTTGCCAATTGGCCCGATAATGTTCAGTGATATCAAAAGCCCTCATATAAATCACCTGATCTGCCTTGTTCAGCATTTCAGCCCGGGCATATTTGCGCTTGAGATCCGCCTGCTGCTTTTTGGACAAACCCTGTGTATGACGCTCGAACCACACATCAACAGCCGCCTGATTCTGGCTCATTTCAACATGCCTGCCTTCAAACAAAAGCGGGACAACTGCTCCGTCTTCTACAGCCTGTGAAATGGAATAATGGGGCTCAATCAATTCACCGAATTTGATAAAATTGTTTTTTTCCTTTTTCAGAAGCGGAGTTCCTGTAAAACCTATATAGCAGGCACGGGGAAACATCTGCCGCATACGGGCAGAAAATGAACCGAACTGCGTACGATGGCTTTCATCCACAAGAATAAAAATATCAGGAGAGTCGTCCTGATATTTTTTTACAGTATAGGCTTTATCGAACTTATGAATGAGCGTGGTAATAATACCCGACTTTTTTTCGGCAACCAGCTCCAGAAGATTACGGCCTGAACGTGCCCTGCCAGCTTCAAGCCCGCAAGCGGTAAAGGTATTCCCAAGCTGTATATCCAAATCATCCCGATCGGTAACCAGCACAATTCTCGGGTTCAGAATCTCCGGATCGAGGGCAAGGTTTCGTGCCAGCATAACCATGGTCAGGGATTTTCCGGAACCTTGTGTATGCCAGATAACGCCACCTTTTCGTGAACCTGTTCCATCAACATGCTTTACACGGTTCAGCGTGGACTTTACAACAAAATATTGCTGATAACGGGCAATCTTTTTTATCCCGCCATCAAACACGGTAAACTTCCAAGCCAGTTCCAGCAGCCGCTCCGGACGACAGAGTGCATATAACGCATCATCCTGAGCCGTCAGTAATTGAGAGTTCAGAATTGACAATGGACAATTGAAAGAGTGTTCAATTTTTCTTTGCTGTTCAACTGATAAGTGCTTGTTTTTCAGCTCAAGCAATTTCCCGTTCTCCAGTGTCCTTTGTCCGGTATCCAGCTCTTTCCAGACACTCCAGAATTTTGCGGCCGTTCCAGTTGTTGCATACATGGCGCTGTTCTTGTTTAACGCCAGCAGCAGTTGTGTATAAATGAACAGCTTCGGAATATGGTCATCGTTCTGATTCCTGATGGACTGCGAAACCGCCTGATCAACCTCAACCTGCGGTGACTTGCATTCGATGACACAAAAAGGAATACCATTGACAAACGACACAATATCCGGCCGTGCACTCTCCGCGCTTCTGGAACGCTCAACACTGTACTCAACGGTTACATGAAACCGATTCCGCTCTACATTCCGCCAGTCGATATAGTTCAGGTTAAAGCTTTTTGCATCCCCCTCAATGCTTTGCTCCAGGGCAGTACCCAGTGTCAGCAGGTCATAAACGGCTTCATTGGTTTTCAGTAAACCGTCATACTTGATGTTTTTCAGCTTCTGAACAGCAGACTGGATATTCTCCTCACTGAAAAGGTATTCGCTTCCTTTATACCGGATACGGTTTATCTCTTTCAGTTGATTCCGCAGAATATGTTCAAGCAGAACATTCGACATTTTTTCCTGTCGTTCCCGGAGTGCTTCAGCAGGTGAAAGATATTCGTAGCCCATCGCCACCAGCAATTGCACCGCAGGAATTTGAGATGCCTTTATTTCATTAGTTTCAAAATCACACATTACTCGATTCCTTTTTTAATCAAGGAAAGCACGACAGAATATCATTATGCTTCGTTTTTATCCACATGTCGAGTGGACTTCAGTTGTTTGATATCCTGCTCAAGTTCCCGAAAACTTTCGTCCAGTTGCGGCTTTTTCTGGGCATCTTTGTATTTGTTGTATTCCAGTACAGACTTTTCCTGCGCTATCTGGCGGCTGATTATACCTGCATGGGTAAGCAGTTCGCGACCATTAAGCTGAATAATTGCATCCAGTCGCTGAATCCAGTCTTTCATGTACATCGGAGTACGCTGCTGCGCCATCGCTTCCGCAAAAGCAAGATATTGCTCCACCAGCAGGCCAAGCAATTTTATTTCATCTTCATCAAGGTAATTTTTTGCGATGCTCACATCGCCCTTGCGGACAGGTACTCCCTCTTTGCCAAAAGAGAGCATTCCCATCAACGGCAGTGAAGCATCAGCACGACGATAAATCAGCTTCCGCTGCTGTCTGCGTGCTGATTGCCCACAGTAACTTATTCTGTACAACTTTAAAAAAGTCGATGGTTTTTTCATCTTTGGAGTCATAATCAATACTGGTCGTGTAGATATCCTTGATCTTCTGGTAAAAGAAACGTTCCGACAACCGGATTTCGCGGATACGTTCCTGCAGTTCCTTGAAATAGTTCATGGAACTGCCGCTTTTGAAGCGCTCATCATTCAGCGCAAAACCTTTGACAATGTATTCCCTGAGCCGCTGCGTCGCCCAGATTCGGAACCGAGTACCTTGCTGCGATTTGACGCGATAGCCCACTGAAATGATGACGTCCAGATTGTAATATCGAACATCATAACTCTTCTCATCGGTCGCAGTTGTTCGGAAATTCCGAACAACTGACTCTTCGTTCAGTTCACCCTCTTCAAAAATATGCTTAATATGTTCGCTGATGGTCGCTTTTGACTTCTGAAAGAGCTCACATACATGCGCCTGCGTCAGCCAGACAGTTTCGTCGTCAAGTCGTACATCAATTTTGATTTTACCGTCAGATGCCTGGTAAATAAGTAGTGCGGAGTTGTTCATTTAGAGAGCTCCATCACTGAACTTTGAAATACACAAATGACATGAAAAGGCTTCGAACAACGACTGGACATCAATGCAATCGAATGTTGACTAAACATGAGAGTCCTCCTTAGACTGAACACGTTCTTTGGAGGAAAAACTATGCGCATATGCTTCAATGGATGCTTTTGCCGAAGCCTGATCGAGAACGGCTTTAATTATTTCATCCAGTTCAGAACCTTCGGAATAGTTTGCGGGCGCAACGTATGAAACCCGCTTCTCATCCAGCAGTTTTTCAACCTCAGACTTTTTTTTGCTTTTTGGTGCGTAAACACCAATAGATGTTCCTCCTTGATCTTTGACCAGCTTCATGGCCGGCACATCAGTCAATCCATCGCCGATGTAGATTATTCGTTCGAACGGAACAGGGCGTTCTTCTTGTGGAACATAGGTATTGATTTTTGAGTTATCCCATGCGTTATCAATGCCTTTGTTGATGCGGAAGAGAAACTGGGTTTTGGTGGTGTAGTTCAATGCAATTGCCGGCCACTCGGGAACATCATGCTGGTCATATTTGAAGCTGGAAGCATAGATTGTCTTGAAATTCCTGGCAATAGTAGTACCCTCAATCATCTCCTTGGTGCCGGAAGAGATAATATAGTGCTCCAGTTTAATATGCCTTGTCCGTGCATATTCGTTGATTCGTCGGAAATAATCTTCCACCCCGTCAAAATACGACACATCCTTTCCGTGCCGCTTCAGGCTGTCACGGTCAAACTTGATTCCTCCATGATTCTTTGCTTTGCTGATAAGAAGAAACATGTAAGCCAGAATCTCATCTATCTGATGCTCTTCGGTGAGTGTTTTAACCTCCTTCCAGAAATCAGATTTTTTGATGCCCAGGTCAGGAATAAAAGAGTTCTCCTGAATGTTTCCTTTTGCCAAGGTTCCATCAAAATCATAGGCAATTGCAAATGTGATATATTTTTTTGCCATTATGATCTCCCTGAATATGTATCAACGACTTCCGGTTTCACCCGCCATGCACCGGTAAGCAGCTTCTGCATCAGTCCGCGTTTCTGGGTTTTGTAATTTGCTGCCAGATGTTTGAGAAGATCGATTTCCTGCTGAGTGGCATTCAATGTCTCGGCTATTTCCTGTTGTTCTGATAGAGTTGGAAGTGATACTTTGATTCGATCAACATCTTTCTTTTGGATGTTGGGAAGTCCAGATCCAACCCTTAATTTCATGAGCTTTGGCTCGTTCATTTTCAGGTAAAAAAATAGGTACTGGCTATATACAGATGGATGAAGGTTAAGAAGTGAGTAGCAATGGCCACCTGACCAGAATCTTTCTGTATTGAAATTCACATATCCACATGAGTTCCCACCTTCACTGATTGTTATTGTTCCTGCTTCAGTGTTCCAATCGTAGGTTCTTCCAGATGGTTCAATCCCACCATTTAAGGCATAATAATCACCATCATCCTTCATATGAGCTACATTTAACTGTTTGCCTTTTGTTATTTTACAAGCATCTCCCAGCTTCACCTTCTTCCACCCGCTTTTCCCCGTTATCAATTGTCCATTGTCACTTATCAATTTCCTCAACAAATACTTAAACCGCTTCTCCTTCGCCTGAACAAGCCGCTCGGTTTTCTCGATGGCCTCATCCCAAGCGGAAAGCAAATCAGCAATGGCTTTTTGCTCGATGCATGGCGGGAAAATGACTGGTATATGTTCAACTGCTGTTTTATTGATTTTCACCATACTCTCACTTGTTCCTGATGCACAACTCTGTATATACTTCCTAACTGTTGAACTCCTTAAATAGCACTCTAAAAACTCATTGAGAACTTGAGTTTCATCAACACGAAATCGCATTAGTAAATCAGGATAAGAACAATTTTCAATCTCTCCTCTAAACAGTATTGTTCTCCCAACTTTATCCAATGTATTAGATCGGCTAATTAAAAAATCTCCAGATACCAATAGAAAATTTTTTACTCTTTTATCATCTCTTGGAGCAGGTTTTGCATGAGACGGATCAAAACCATTCTCCGTCAAATTACCTAATCCTAAAATCCAACTCCCATTTTGTTCTTCGGGGCAATTTGGTGAGTAGCCATTCTTAATAGGCTGAATAACAAGCTTTTTTAATTTTATATTTTTCCATCCAACTGGAAGTTTGCTATTCTTACTCATCGCTACCTCTCCTCGCGTAATTGACAGTTAAAATCATTTTCAATTATCAATTGTCCATTAACCGATTTTGATTCTCGTCTATTCGTGTTCATTCTCGGTTCCTCCCAGCTTCTTCTCCGACAATTTTACCCGCTGCTCCAACTTTTTCAAATCCTCTTCGGGTTTTGGTAAGTCTTCGGGCATGGTGCCGCCCAGCTCCTCAATGGTCTGACGTACTTTCTTTCCAACATCATAGTGTGTCTGGTTAGCTCTGCGCTTTCCCTGAATATGTTCACGGCGTAGTTTTTCCTCTGTCTGGGTAGCACGGAAAAGATTGGCGGCCAACTCAGTACTGCCCATATTGTCGAGAATCTGCTGGTTTTTTTTCAGCCCTTTGCGTTGATGAATGCCCTTGGCGTCAAGTCCGCCATATAGTCCTTTGTAGCCATGATTCTGAAAAATGGCAAAATCGAGATTTGTTTCTACCCCTGCTTGTTGGGCTGTTTCAACCAGTTGTTTGTTGTGCACGCGCATCTCGTTACGAAGAAATAGCCTTTTTTCTTCCTCCTTAAGTCGCTTAAACGCTTCATCATTAGCCAATTCCTGTCTGCGGGTCTGGATGGCGAAATATGTCTGACCGTTGGCAATAACAGGCTTGGATGGATCAGCGTTCTGAACAATCAGATAACAGGCATAACGAGAAAGTCTTATATCTTCGAGTTTTCGCTTTGCTCCTGATCCGATTTCGACCATTTCGAGGATATCCTCGAAATGGTCTGTCACTTCATGCCCGCTATTTTGACACGCGTCTTTAGCCCTTTCAACAACTGGAAGAAAATGGCGATACTCAGAATAATCCAGTATTCTGGATAACTTTCGAGCAGTCCAAAACTCTTTGCCATTTTCGTGAGCCTGCTTAATCTCTTCAAACGTCTGGTGATGTCTTTTTTCTATTTCTTTGTTTTTCATCGCTGAATCTCCTTGAGCCCTCCATCAATTGACAGTTGACAATGCACAATGGACAATGCACAGAAATAGCCACATCCAGCATTATCAATTATCAATTCTCCCTTATCCATTGTTAATCCTCTTCTTTTTGGATGACGTTATGATGCTGATAAGTAATTTTAGCAGCTCAATGATGTCAGGTTTAATGGAGTCCATACATTTTTTGTCAAGCAGTTGTGACTGATACAGCAGTTCAATCCAATATTCAGTCTCATTGGCTTCCTTGAGAGCTATGGCCATCTTGTGAATAAAATCGGCCTTGCTTTCAGCATGTTCAGCCTCACGAGCAAATGATTTCTCTTTGATAATATTATCCTTCATTATCCCTTATTCATTGTCAATTGTCTAATTATCCCTTATCAATTGCTCCATCTTCTGCGCCATCTTTGCCCGCACCTCTGCCAGCTCCTTTTCAAGCTTGTCAATTTCCTCCTGGACAGCATCAATATCAATCTCTTCTTCCTCTTCAAAGGTATCAACATAGCGCGGAATATTGAGGTTGAAGTCGTTTTCCCTGATCTCGGCAAATTCAGCAACATGGGCGTATTTTTCTACCTCAATTCTTGAAGAACAGGTTTCCATGATCTTGTCCAGATGCTCTTCGGAGAGGGTGTTCTGGTTTTTGCCGGATACAAATTCCCTGCTGGCATCAATAAAAAGAACATTCTTGCGTGCTTCATTGGCACCGCCTTTTTCCCGAGAGCGGTCAAAAACCAGTATGGCAACCGGAATGTTTGTGGTTGGAAAGAGATTGCCCGGCAGCCCGATTACCGCATCGAGCAGGTTCTCTTCAATCATTTTCTGGCGGATACGCCCTTCAGCTGCTCCCCTGAACAGCACACCGTGCGGAACAACCACGGCAACACGACCCTCTTTTTCAAGCGCTGTTTCAACCATGTGGGTGATAAAGGCCCAGTCGCCCTTGCCCTTGGGAGGAACCCCGCGCCAGAAGCGGTTATATGGATCGTTTTCTGCATGTTCAGCTCCCCATTTATCCAGTGAGAATGGCGGATTGGCCACAACGCAATTGAATTTCATCAGGCGGTCATGTTCTACCAGAAGCGGACTGTTCAGGGTGTCGCACCATTCAATGCGGGCACTGTCAAAACTGTGCAGGAACATATTCATGCGGCAGAGCGCCCATGTGCTGCCGTTGGACTCCTGACCGAACAGAGCGAAATTACGGTCGCCAACAACTTTGGCCGCCTGCACCAGAAGACCGCCTGAACCGCAAGCAGGATCGCAGATACGGTCACCGGGTCTGGGTCTGGCGAGCCTGGCTACCAGTTCCGTCACTTTAAAGGGCGTAAAAAACTCTCCGGCTTTTTTACCAGAATCCGAGGCGAACCGCTCAATAAGATAGATATAGGTGTTGCCAATAACATCCTCTGAAACAAGGCTTGGTTTCAAATTCAACTGCGGCTTGTAGAAGTCTTCCAGCAGTTGCTTCAAACGGCGGTTCCGGTCTTTGGTTTTGCCGAGGTTTGCCTCGCTGTTAAAGTCGATGTTCCGGAAAACTCCTTCGAGTTTGGTTTTGTTGGATTCTTCAATATGGCCAAGCACAATATTGATAAGCTCACCAATATTGGCGGCTGCCCGGCGCTCGTAAAGGCTGTAATATGTGGCCTGAAATTCATCCAGAATTTTCTCTTTGCCGGTCTCATTATTTTTTTCAATCAGTTGTACAACCGGAAGAACAAAGCGCTCCCGCTCCATTTTGCGGAGAATGCGGGCATCATCATCCCCATACTGTTGCAGGTAGGAGTCATAATGATCCTGCCACACGTCGGATATGTACTTTAAAAACAGCATGATAAGGATGTAGTCTTTGTATTGTGCGGGATTCACAACACCCCTGAAGGTGTCGCACGCGGCCCATGCTGCATTATTGATATCTTTCTGATCTATTTTGCTGCTCATACGTCATTTTCCTTTTGCAAGCTGCATTAATACCATTTCAATATAGTGCTTCCGCTTTTCACCAAGCGTGTTCAACAGGGTTTGTTCACGAGCAGAGAGCGAGGCCAGCTCGACAATATTTCTTTGCCGCACCAATGAAGGCAACAGTACTTCCATTTCGTCAACAACCTCCTTGCTGATCATTTTCTGAGCTGTTCCCTTCGCCCTGCTTGTTAAAAAAACCTGCGCATCCCGCTGGCTGATATACCAGTTCAGATATTCAGGCAATATCATATCGGGTCTTGTAATCCTGATTCGTAACAACGGAGCGGCAACAACCGCTTTTCCAGGATCTTCAAGAAGAATCGCCGAAGTGGTTACAAGACCACGCGACCGGAACACAAGGTCGCCTTTACAAACAAGGTGGTGATCCTTTACTGAATCCATAGCTATAGTTGTCAAACCATCACAACCAACGGTGTTATCATCAAGCAGATTCTTCATCTGGATAACCGCCACTTCCCCGCCTTTCGAAGGTTCAAGCCGGGACCTGAACGAGTACCCCATCTGTACTGTTGCTATTTTTTTTATTCTTACTTTCATCAGACCGCATTATTATACAGTAATGACATTGCTGTATAATCGCAATTTCTCCGAAAAACTCCAAATTTTTCACAAAAACAGCGTTACTGCATTATGTCGATTAGCGTTTCAAATGCACACTTGCGGTACACTCAGATGAAAGGAAAGAAAATTGGAGCACTCATTATGGAGGTAAGCCCGATTGGGCTGCGGGAAAAATAATTTTATTCGTTAATATGGGTTATATACATTGGCATAATCTTCGACTTTTATGCAAAAAATCCGAACTGTAACATTTTTTTCCCGATTTCTTCTCCTGATCCTTCTGACAGCCTCAATTGACGGCAAGTTCGATAGTACTCATGCGATACAAAAAAGTGTTGTATCGGCAGACAACTTTGAGTCTTTTGCTGTTTTATCTGCAATGCGGACAGACAAAAAAAATTCACACAAGCACCATGAACACTCCAGCGAATGTCATACGTGCTCCAACTGCACATGCCATGTACTTCTTCCAGTCCAAACGATTAAGCTGGATTATAACCCTGTAATCACGAGTTTCTGCTCTTTCAAGCTCATAGTACATCTCCCCGAAGTAACTCTTTCCAGGTTTATCCCCCCTCGAAATTTAGCCTGACAGCTAAAATCTGCTTTGTGACGCCATAGTTTTATCCTTTCATTCCGTTGTGTTGTGCACTGCAGGCTATTGAGGCGTTATGATAAAAAATGTAATCAAATGAGTCTGTTGTTATGGGAAAAAATATACGAGCTCGGGAAGCGTTACTTCTTGTAACGGGAATGGTATGTGTTTTATCGTCAGTTTCAGCATGGGCTGGTGAGCAAACACTCTCGCTGCCTAAAGTGATTGAGTATTCACTGCAACATAATGGTGATCTCCAATCATTTCGCGCAGAGCAAGGACTCTTTGAGGCCGGAAAGGTCAAAGCGGGACTTTTGCCAAATCCAACGATTGATTTGGAAGCTGGTACGGGCGCTTTGACCGGAAGCAGCACAGAAAGCACTCTCTCGGTTGGAATTTCGCAGGAATTGTTGCTTGGAGGCAAACGGAGTAAACGACTGGCCGTTGCCGAACGGGAACTGGATCTCTACAGATACCAGCTTGCGGACAGAGAACGACTGATCCGCGAAGAGGTCAAGACAATGTTTTATGATGTCATTTTGGCCGAACAACGACTTGTTTTGGCCGATCGTTCCATTGCGCTTAACCGGCAGCTTTTTGAGGTATCAAAAGCTCGTTTAGCGGCAGGAGATATTCCGGAGCTGGAGATGAATCTTGTCAAAGTAGAGATGGCGCGAAGTGAAGGCTCCAGAATTGATGCTGCAAAAGCGTTGAATCAGAATCACAAGAAGCTTGAGGCGATCATAGGGCTGCCAGTTGGAACGCAATACGTAATATCTGGAACATTTCAATCCACAACACCTCTGACAAGAACACTGGAAGACCTGAAACAACTGGCGCTTACTCAGCGTCCGGATATTAGGGCTCTTGAGTCTGAAAGAGAACGGGGTGAAGCAGGCGTACGCCTTGCCCGGGCTGAAACTGTTCCCAATCCCACCGTTGGACTGGCCCTCTGGCGTGACACGAGAGCAATGAAAATCGGCGAATTGGAAGGTACAGATAAAGCCTATACCATTGGTATAAAGCTTTCGATGCCCATTCCCGTTTTTGATAGAAATCAGGCAGGAGTTCAGGAAGCTCGTGCCCGGCTGAACCGAACTGAAAGTCGGCTCTCAGCAGTAAGGAGGGGTGTTGAGCTTGAAGTGGAAAGAGCTTATGCCAGTTGCCTGAGCAATGAAAAAATTCTTTCACTGTACAATACGAACATTATTCCACAGCTTGAGGAAAACCTGAACCTGACCGAAGAAGCCTGGCGCCTTGGCGAAGTCGGCATACTGTCGGTAATTCAGGAACAAAAGAAATTCTTCGAAGTCCGTGAAAACTATCTGATGGCGCTTTATAATAGTCAGATCGCTCTTGTAAAACTTGACTCAGCAGTGGCATCAGAATTAAACGGAGAGGCAGAGTGAAAAAGAGATGGATTATCATTGGTGTTATTCTTGCCCTGATCCTGGGTGGAATCTATTTCTATCGTTCTTCCGGCCTGAAAAACGGAGAAATTGAGAACACCGAAAAGCGGATAATCAGCCAAAAGGGAGAAAAAAGTGATGGCGTCAAAATGAACGCCAAGTTACAGAAGGAGAATGGTGTTCTTGTCGCAGTCGCCAAAAAACAAAGTTTTACTGAAGTTATAACAGCGACAGGTAAAGTGGAGGCCAATGCCGACCGGATCGCCCATGTTTCTCCTCGTATTTCCGGCCAAATTATTTCTGTTATGGCTTCTTTGGGTGATCGTGTAACCGCCGGGCAGAGCTTGGTAGCCCTGAAAAGTCTTGAAATGGCTGAAGCCATCAACCGCTACCGCCTTTCAAAGACAAAACTTGTTCTTGCCCAAGCAAATATGACACGAATCCGCACTCTCGTGGAAAAGAAAATTGTTGCCCGAAAAGATATTCTTCAAGCTGAAGCAGATTATAAAATTGCGCAAACCGAGATGCAGAATGATAAAGAGAGGCTCTCTCTTTACGGAGCCTCAAGCTCAAATTTGAAAGGCCGCAGTCACAACAAAACCACTTTGACTGTACCTGCTCCAATCAGCGGAGTTATTACCGAAAAGCATGCCATTGTCGGTGAACTGTCGGATCCCTCCAAAAACCTTTTTACCGTGGTAGACCTCTCTTCGATTTGGGTCGTTGTGGACATCTACGAAAAGGATCTGGCAAAAGTACACACTGGCCAGACGGCAACGGTTACTGTAGATGCCTATCCAGACGTAAAGCTTACAGGGCGGGTTACCTACCTTGCTGATGTACTTGATGCAACAACCCGAACGCTCAAGGTTCGTTTGGAGGTTGCCAATCCCAGGCGAAAGCTGAAGCCCGAGATGTTTGCCCGGATCGAACTGACACCTCCATCCAGTGCGGCAATGACCCTTGCTGTTCCTGAAGACGCTGTCCAGGAAATTGATGGTAAAAAAGTAATCTTTGTTACCGATGAGAAACAGGAAGAGTTCAAACCGGAAACAGTTGGAGTAGGCCGTTCTGCCAGCGGCATGGTTGAGATTATTTCAGGTCTGAAAGAAGGCAGTCTTTATGCCGTTAAGGGATCATTCATTCTGAAGTCAGAACTCAAAAAGGGTGAACTTGAGGGGGGAGCGGAATAATGCTTCAAAAAATCATAGCCTATGCGTTAAAGAAAAAAGGTGCGGTCATCGTGCTTTCGCTTTTGATTACCATGTTCGGTGTCTATTCATATCTGAAACTGCCTCTGGATGCTTTTCCGGATGTCACCAACGTACAGGTTGAAGTGGTCTGCCATGCGGAGGGGCTTTCAGCGTTGGAAATAGAGCGAAATGTAACCTATCCCATAGAAATGGCTATGCGTGGTCTGCCTGATATAGAACAGATACGTTCTGTAACCAAGTTCGGCCTCTCAATTGTCACCATTGTCTTCAAGGATAATGTCGATCTTTACTTTGCCCGGCAACTGGTGTTTGAACGATTGGCGGAGGCACGGGAGAAGGTGCCGAAGGGGGTTGCGGTTGCCATGGGGCCGATTGGTACCGCCATGGGAGAGATTTACCAGTACACGCTTGAAGGAAAGATGCCGGACGATCCGGAGCAAAAGATTGCCTACCTGAGTAACCTTCGAACCATTCAGGAGTGGATTGTTGCGCCTCAGCTGAAAAGTGTTGGTGGGGTAAACGAGATCAACTCCTTTGGAGGGTATTTTAAGCAGTATCAAGTGATCGTGTCACCGGAGCAACTGCTGAAGTTTGGAATAACTGTAGCGGATGTCTATTCCTCCATTGGCAGCAACAATGAAAACGTTGGCGGCAACATCCTCGAACGAGGCACTGATCAATATATTATCCGCGGGGTCGGATTGATAAAAACCATCAGTGATATAGAAAACATCGTTCTGAAATCCTCGGGTGGCACTCCTGCCTGTGTCAGGGATGTCGCTGAGGTAAAGGTTGGTGAAGCTGTCCGTATGGGTGCCGCCATGAAAAACGGAAAAGATGAATGTGTCGGGGGCATTATCATGATGCTGCGCGGTGAAAACAGCCGTGACGTTGTGCGCCGGGTTGAGGAAAAAGTTAAAGAACTGAATGAAAACAATGTACTTCCCGAAGGCATCAGACTCGTTCCCTATTATGACAGAAGCAACCTGGTCAATGCAAGTGTCGGCACTGTAACCAAAGCACTGATAGAGGGTTCCATACTGGTATTGATCGTGCTTTACCTGATGCTTAACAGCGTCCGTGGCAGTATTGTGGTGCTTCTTGCCTTGCCGCTGTCACTCCTGGCGACCTTCATCACCATGAAAATCACGGGGATCAGTGCAAACCTGATGTCTCTCAGCGGTTTGGCAATTTCCATCGGTATGATTATCGACACAACCATTATCCAAGTAGAAAACGTTCAGCGTCACCTGAGTGAAGAAGACAGCAAGCACCCCGATTTGCATACCGTCCTGAAAGCCGTAATGGAAGTCAGAAAACCGAGTATTTTTGGCGAGCTTATTATCGCACTCACCTTTATCCCGATCCTTTCCCTTGAAGGGATTGAAGGAAAGATGTTCGCTCCTTTGGCGATTACCGTCATTATTGCTCTCTTATCCTCCCTGTTTCTCTCCGTGTTTGTGATTCCGGTACTCTGTACTCTTTTTCTGAAACCACAGCAGGAAAAAGAGAGCTTCATCATGAAGCATGCTCACAGGTTCTATCTGCCACTGCTCGACTATGCGATGAAGATGAAGCATGTGGTGTTGAGTGCTGCCGGCGTTTTGCTACTTGTTTCGCTGTTTTTTGCCACACGCCTGGGAACTGAATTTATGCCGAGCATGGATGAAGGCTCCTTTGACATGGATGTCTCGATGCTCCCCGGTGTCTCCCTCTCAAAAGCAATGGAGGTGAATCAGCGGGTCTCAATGAAACTGAAACAGTTTGACGAACTGGAAACCTTGGTTTCACGAACCGGACAAACCGGCGTTGCACTTGATACCCGGGGATCGGACAAAACCGGTTATGTGGGAATATTCAAGCCGAAAAGCAATTGGAAACGGGGTCTTTCAAAAGATGAGTTGACCAATAAGATGCGCGAGTCACTGAGATCGGTTGCGGGAATTACCTTCGGATTCAGCCAGCCGATCCAGTGCCGGATTGACGAACTCGTGGCCGGAACCCGAGCGCAACTCATTATCAAACTATTTGGTGACGATATCAAGGTACTCAGTGAAAAATCAGCTGAAATTTCGAGAGTTCTCTCTACCGTTCGAGGAGGAACTGATCTGAGCGTTGAAAAAGTTTCTGGTCAGCCCTATCTGACAGTGAACATTGACCGCTCGAAAATCGCCCGCTATGGGCTGAATATCAGCGATGTACAAAGGGTTATAGAAATTGGTGTGGCAGGAAAAGCAGCATCACAGTTGTACGAAGAAAACCGTAGCTTCGATATAACCGTTCGCCTGCCCGAAGAAAAAAGGAACTCTCTGGAAGCGCTCAAAACGCTCATGATAACCACAAAAAACGGCGTAAATATTCCTCTCGAACAACTGGCAGAAGTCAACATGATTGAAGGACCAGTTCAAATCAGCCGTCAGGACGGAGCAAGAAGAATCGGCATAGAAATGAATATTACCGGAAGAGATATCGGCGGTTTTGTTGCCGAGGCAAAGCAGAAGATCAAAGAAAATGTCAAACTGCCAGCCGGATATTATATCACCTGGGGTGGCCAGTTCGAAAACCAGCAGCGAGCAATGAACAAGCTGCTGATCATCGTACCAGTCTCCATCGGCGTGATACTGCTGCTTCTTTTAGTCACGTTCCGTTCTATCCGCCTGGCATTGCTGGTAATATCCAACTTGCCGTTTGCTCTGATCGGCGGGGTATTCGCGCTCTTCATCTCCGGACAATACCTCTCTGTTCCCGCATCGGTCGGATTTATTGTCTTGTTTGGTGTTGCTGTGCTGAATGGCCTGGTACTAGTATCACGTATCTCCCAACTGTGTAATGAAGGGCTTGAATTGCAGATGGCAATCAGAAAAGGTTCCCTTGACCGCTTGCGCCCGGTATTGATGACAGCATCTATTTCGATTTTCAGCTTGCTGCCGATGCTGCTATCCAGAGAGACCGGTTCTGAAATACAGAAACCGCTTGCTACAGTTGTAGTTGGAGGTTTGGTAACTTCGACACTGCTGACACTGTTGATTATTCCATCAGTGTACAACTGGTTTGAAAAGAGAAAAATTAAAGAAGCAATGTAATTGCGGAAACCTCGAAACATGAAATTTTGACATATCTTTTTTTTAAAGTTTGAACACAATTCAACATATCGATATCATCATTCAATTATCATTAGAATAGAGATGCTAAAACTATCAGCAAAAGGATTGAAATGGCTGAAAGGGTTTCACCTCATTGCGGTTGCTTCGTGGGTGGGAGGAGCTGTTTCCCTTCTGACGCTCTACTTCCTGAAAGAGAGTGTTACAGATGGCGGTGTGCTGTACGGAATAAACCGGAGCATCCATCATGTTGATATGAACATTGTTGTCATTCCCGGTGCCATCGGGAGTCTCCTGACCGGTTTAATGTACTCCATCTTCACTCATTGGGGATTCTTCAAGCACAACTGGTTGACCGTCAAGTGGATTGTGACACTCACCGCAATTCTTTTCGGAACGTTTTTCCTCGGGCCATGGGAAACAGCAATGATGGAGATCTCCGGCAACATCGGCATTGCCTCGTTAACTGATCCGGCTTATCTCTACAATCAGCAGATGAACCTCATGTTCGGCGCCCTTCAGGTTCTTGCGCTGATCATCACCATATTTATCTCGATACTGAAACCCTGGAAATCAAAAAAAGAACAAAAAGTATAAGAATGATGAGCGACCTCCGAAAAAGAGGTTATATAACCGGCTTGTTACTGATAGTCTCGGGCTTTTCTGGCTCGTCATGGATCAAGGGATTTTTGTGCTTCTTCATTCGCTATACTGCTTGGAGTGATGATGAAAAAAACGCTGAGCATGGAGATACAAAGACTTTCTCTACCTGCTTCTGGCCACAACAGTGCTGCACATCAGCATAAGTACCGTTACCGGCAGCCAGAGCATTCGTTCGTGATGGCTGGGAGTTGCCGTGTTGGCGATCACTCCCAGCGCGAGATATGAAACAACGATCCATATTCCTTTTTTTGATACACTTTGCCATCTTGGAGCCATAACTCCTGCACGTATAAGAACAATGCACATAAAAGCCACGAGCAGAAAAATTGAACCCGCGGAGGCTAAACGCATAGCTGTTGGCAGAGTACCTCGGTAAGCACCTCCCCATGCGAATGCACCCCAAGGAGCTCCAAGAGCCAACCCCAACTGAAAGAGTATGATAAAAAGAATGAGGCACGCAAAAACCTTGGCTGCAATTATCTCTTTCATCTCATTGGTATGGGCATTGTGTGGAATAATACGTTTTAAAACTCTGCTCACCGTCATTTACTGGTTGTACCGGTAATATGCTTTTCATATTTATAAAGGCAAAAACAGGAGCACATTTTAAAACCTTGGAAAACAGGGCAGGCTATATATATATTCATTAAAAGGGTTTACTGTTTGCAAAAGATTCCGATAGTAAAATGAAAACCGTTAAAAAATATTTTTCAACCTTATCAGCATAACAATGAAAAAAGTGCTTGTGGCCGGTTCGACCGGCTATCTTGGTCGCTATGTCGTACAGGAGTTCATAAATCAAGGTTATTGGGTGCGTGCCCTTGCACGTAATCCGGAGAAGGTCAAGCAACCAGGCCCTTACTTTGCACCAGCTATCGACAACCTGGCTAACGAGGTTTTCATCGGCGATGCTACAAAGCCGGAAGACATTGCTGATGTATGCGATGGAGTGGATGTGGTATTTTCATCGCTTGGCATGATTAAGCCTGATTTCGTGCATTCGATTTTCGATGTTGATTACCAGGCTAACCTGAATCTGCTGCATCGGGCTCTTAAAGCAAAGGTAAAAAAATTCATTTACGTATCAGTCTTCGACGCGCACAGGATGATGAATATCCCGAACATCCAGGCGCATGAGAAGTTTGTTGCTGCACTGAAAGTATCGAACATCGATTACGCAATCATCCGGCCAACAGGTTATTTTTCGGAGATAGGGCAGTTTGTTGCAAGGGCACTCAGTGGATTCATGCTTATGGTCGGGGATGGTCACCAAAGGTCGAATCCTATCCACGGTGCTGACCTTGCCAAGGTTTGCGTTGATGCTGTTGATGGCACGGCAAAAGAAGTTGAAGCGGGAGGCCCTGAAGTTTCGACCTACCTTGAGATGACTGATCTTGCTGCCGAAGTTGCAGGAAATCGTCCGTTTATCCTTCCTCTGCCATTATGGCTGGCCGATGGGCTGGTTGCAGCAACTGGCATTGTCAACCGTGATGTTCACGATGTTGCACTGTTTGCAACTACCGTCAGCAGAATAGATACCATAGCTCCGCTTCATGGAACACACCGTTTGCGTGATTTCTTTATAGAATGTAAAAAACTGAGCCGTTGAGATTTGTTTTCGGGCAGGATATGTAAATGCCAAAACTCTTTTTCTTGTAGAAGCGACAATAAATTGATGAAATGTAAGCTCAATAGAGGCTGTCTCATAAAGCAGATTATGAGTCGGCCTTTTTAATTTATACGAAAGGTTACTCAGTCAGATTCCATCAATAGATAAATTCAAAAAATGATAAAAGGGGGGATATTATCGCCCGCTTTATACTGTTCCTTGTAGAAATAGCCGTATTTCACATAGCCTGCTATTTGATGATTTTCCCGATAGATATAGTTTTCTTCGCTTCCATATTAGAGTGTTAAAGGCTTCAATGTGCGGGATTAGAGTTGTGGTATTGATTGGTTAGCGATAATACTATCTGACGATCTGTGCTGAATGAGTTGTCTTAATCAGTTCTCTGAGAGCGTGCGGAATCAGTATGAAATGAATACGTTGATATTTTTCGTTCTTTTATCTCTTTGGTCGTCCGGCATACTGTTCAAATACATATTTCAGTATCCTGTCTCCGTATGAATCAGGAACAATATTTAATGGTTCGGGATGATTATTATCATTTCTTGAGACAATATTACCTGATTCAGATTGCTCTGAATAAAAAATTGAACTCAAGGTACCAGCAGTCCTGTTATGATAATTAAACCTATAATGGGACTTAAGAGAGTAAAAGTGTGTAGAGTTATCTGGTAAATATTGCGGCTTATCGTAGTCGAATCGCGCCCAGCATGTAGCAATATTACTTCCGTCATACTGTATGCTTTCAGTATCAACAAGCAACTTTGCGTTATCTGAATGCGCCACAAAAACCCAATTCGATGCAAATACTGCCGGTATAAACAAGAAAACCAGTACAACTGATAGCAGTAACTTTTTCACACGTCCCTCCTTTGTTTTGGTTGTTTAATGAAAGATAGGAAAAAGTACAGCATTTGACCCTATATTGTAGCCCTGTCACTTATCATTTGAACTAAACATATTACGCTCTTTTTTTGGATAACTATTGGTATGATTTTGCGCTGTGGTAAAAGAAGTTAATACCGGATAACAGAATCTTTCTTGTAGATTTTAGTGAGTGCAAATTATTCCTACTTTGATCAATGTCTCTGGCACGTCATGTTTTTACAGGAATTCAGAAATCTGTTCACGATACCGGTCATAATTGCAATTGTAAAGCTTGATGTTTCTAACAGTTACCATTATGCAATCCTATTTTAATTTTAAGGAACACCACACCAGTTATCGCCAGGAAACGCTGGCAGGAATCACCACGTTTTTCACACTTTCTTATATCATTATTGTCAATCCGGCAATACT
This sequence comes from Chlorobiaceae bacterium, assembly GCA_037134935.1. Lineage (GTDB taxonomy): Bacteria > Bacteroidota > Chlorobiia > Chlorobiales > Chlorobiaceae > Chlorobium. Next base: position 81,136 of record JBAXLG010000003.1, read on the forward strand.
TGCAGCGGCTGGCATCCCGAAAGATGCATCCATGACCGCAACCATTCTCACCTCCATCTTTGGAACCCTTTTGATGGGAATTTACGCTAAACGACCTTTTGCCGTTGCACCCTATATGGGAGAGAATGCTTTTATTGCTTATACCGTTGTCAAAACGCTTGGCTACTCATGGCAAACCGCAATGGCGGCAATCTTTATCAGTGGGGTTCTTTTTACCCTTATTACTTTTGGAGGAGTACGGCAATGGCTTGCCAAAGCAATTCCTGGGTCGCTTAAACATAGCTTTTCAGCAGGCATAGGATTATTTTTGGCATTTCTCGGCTTGAACGACATGGGGCTTATTGCGCTTGGAGCTCCCGGGGCACCGGTTCAGCTTGCGAATATTGCGAAACTTCCGGTACTCCTGAGCCTTGGAGGACTGCTCATAACAGGCGTACTGCTGATACAGCGTATAACCGGAGCTCTTCTTGCCGGTATGGCCATTACCACAGCAGCCTTTCTTCTGAGGGGACTTGCTCCCCTGCCGCAAGCAATGTTCAGTTTACCTCCATCAATCGAGCCGATTTTCATGAAAATCGATTTACAAGGAGCACTGACTTGGGGATTTGCCGGAGTTATTACAAGTGTATTGGTTATGGATTTTGTGGATACCATGGGCACGCTGTTCGGATTGTCGTCCAGAGCCAACCTGCTTGATGATGACGACAATCTTCCGGAAATCGAAAAGCCAATGCTGGTTGATGCACTTTCGACAATAGCAGCTTCGATTTTAGGAACCACCACAGCGGGCGTCTATATTGAATCCGCTGCAGGTATTGAACAGGGAGGAAAAACAGGTTTTACCGCTCTTGTCATTGCAGCTCTTTTTGCTCTTGCCCTGTTTTTTTCTCCTATTCTAACAATTGTTCCACCTCATGCTTACGGCCCTGTTCTGGTTTTAGTCGGGATGTTCATGATGCAGTCCATGACTAAATTCAATTTCAATGACTACAGCGAGCTTTTACCAGCTTTTCTGACTATTGTTCTCATGATATTCACCTTTAATATCGGAGTTGGCATCACTGCAGGATTTATTGCCTATGTTCTTCTGAAACTCTTCACAGGAAGAGCAAAAGAAGTACGCTCCGGTATGTGGATACTGGCCTTGCTCTCTTTTACCTTTTATATTTTTTACCCGTACCATTAACCCGGAACCTATGATGCTGACTGCGAAACTGCGAATAGCCCAAACAAATTGTACTCTTGCTAATTTCGACGAGAATCTTGCCCAGCACTGTACACTAACCGAACAAGCTATCCGTGAAGGTGCTGATGCCATTGTTTTTCCGGAACTTTCCTTGACGGGATACAATGTTCAGGATGCAGCACAGGATATCGCCATCCATATCGGGGATGCACGGCTTGCCCCCCTTCATGAACTCAGCAGGAAAATATGTATCATTTGTGGCGGTATTGAGTTAAGTGATGATTACGGAGTTTATAACGCCGCATTCATGTTTGAAGATGGCGTTGGTCAAAGTATTCACCGTAAAATTTACCTGCCAACTTATGGTATGTTTGAAGAGTTGCGCTATTTTTCTGCAGGTCAAACAATCAATGCTGTAAGCTCAAAAAGACTTGGAAGAATCGGCGTTGGAATCTGTGAGGACTTCTGGCATGTATCAGTACCATACTTGCTTGCCCACCAAGGCGCAAAACTGCTTTTTGTGCTTATGTCAAGTCCTTTACGCCTCTCACCAGGAAACGGCAACCCAGCCATCGTAACCCAGTGGCAGACCATTGCCTCAACCTATGCGTTTCTGTTCAGCAGCTATGTCGCTTGTGTAAACCGTGTAGGGAATGAAGACAGTTTCACTTACTGGGGAAACTCTTCACTGATCGGACCTGACGGCAGTGTGCTTTGCGCTGCCCCCCTTTTTGAACCCCATGTAATGGATGCTACACTGGATTTTACCGAGATCAAACGTACTCGCCTGCACTCCTCCCATTTCCTTGATGAAGATCTTCGCCTTATTGCTGCAGAACTTAACGACATCATCATACAACGCCCGAAATACTTACCATGAAATGTTACTGTTCCATTGAAAAACCGGGAGAGGTCAGGCTTGTGCGATAAGCCTCAGGCAAAATCTTCATGGCAATCAGAGCATCACTCTTGTGTTCAAACAACCCAAATACAGCAGAACCACTACCTGAAAGCGAAGAAAAAACACTTCCAGCATCAAGAAGAATACTCTTGACAAGGCGAACTGCTGGAAAGTGATCAAACACCGCAGGCTCAAAATCATTTTCAAAGGCAGGAAGGCCATCTTTTTTCCCAAAAAGGCAGAGTTCTGAAACAAGTGACTTTAGATCAGGAAGCTCGCGCTCAAAACGTGGATAGAAATTTTTGTAGGCCCAAGCCGTTGAAATGTGCTCTTCAGGAAATACTGTTAGTACATAATAAGGTAGGGTAAGATCAAGATCCTCAAGTTCATCGCCAATGCCTTTGGCATAGGCAAGCCCTTTCATAAAAAGAAAATATGGCACATCTGCACCAAGCTTTACCGCTATAGCATGCAATTCTGATGAAGAGGCGTTGATCTGCCAGAGCTCATTGAGAACCCGGAGTACCGTGGCCGCATCGCTGCTGCCGCCCCCAAGACCAGCCCCGAAAGGGACATCTTTATGAAGTGTGATGGCTACACCTTTCTGGATACCGGCAAATTGCTGCAGGGATTTGGCCGCCTTGATACAGAGATTGTTGTCGTCAACAGGAAGATCAATATTGGAACAACTCATAGAAAGAGTTTCGGAATCGGTGAATTCGAGAGTATCAAACCAGTTTATTGGCGCAAAAATGGTTTCAAGCGTATGATACCCATCGTTGCGCTTACCGGTGATAAGTAATCCAAGATTGATTTTTGCAAAGGATTTGATTGAAAGAAACTGCATGGAGCACCGATTAAATATGTTTGGAAAATCATAAAACAGGATACATCGACTCTGTCAGGAGCTAAAAATGCTGGGAAGGCTTTTTTTGAGATTTCCCTTTATATCGAAAATATTTGGCATATTATCTGATAAAAAATGCCTGGAAATACTGAAAAAAAATAACAAAAAACAATGTCGTTGAATTATTCAATGTTCCATCTGCGTAAAAGCATTTGGCTGCAATGCGTTGTACTATCTACAATACTCTTCTTTCCAGCCATACTGTATGCTATAGATACTGTTTCATATGCCCAGCAGATAAAACAATACGTAGCTGAAGATAAAGTTTATTTATTAGAAAATATCCGGCAAAAGGTCACCCGTCCTTCGGAACAAACCATTATAGATGCACTTCTTTCTGAAGATGGCCCTCTGGCTGTTTCACTCTATAAAAAGCAGTTAAGGGAATATCCAGATCCAGAACTTGACAAGTTGAGTGCCTCACGAATAGCCGCATACAATTTGGCAATGGAAAGCAACGATTCTTTATCAATGTTTCCTGTTCCTTTACCTGCACCGAATCAACGCTCCCCGAATGGAGAGGATACAACAAAAAAAATAGTAGCACATCGAATAAAAGCAGCATCTCCATCTAAACGGCATTCAACCAATATAGAGAATAGCACGAAGCAGGAAAAGAGAGTACCCGGACAAGAAACTTTTACCCTGCAATTCGGCAGTTTTTCAAACAAGGAAAACGCGAAAATTCTTGCTAAAAAGATATCTATACACGAGCCGGTAGAAATGGTGTTGCATAACAAGATGTATAAAGTGCTATTGAAAAAAAACTATGCATCAACCAGGAAGGCCGCGGCCGCAGCAAAAAAACTGCCGTTCCACACCATTGTGGTGCCTACGATATAACCGCATGATGCGTTGCATGGAAGAGAAAAAATAGATGAAACGACAAATAAACTTCGAAGGACAGTCAACCCTTATTTCCCAGCTCAAGCAACTTGCCATCCAAGTTGCAGAAACCGATATCACGGTACTGATTATTGGAGAAACTGGTTCGGGCAAGGAGGTATTGGCTCGCTTTATTCATGACCACAGCAAGCGTGCAGATAAAAGCTTTATTCCCGTTAATTGCGGCGCCATTCCAGCAGGAATTCTTGAATCGGAACTATTTGGTCATGAAAAAGGGGCTTTTACTGGTGCAATACAAAGCAGAAAAGGATACTTCGAAAGTGCAGACAAGGGTACAATTTTTTTGGATGAAATTGGTGAAATGCCATTGGAAACCCAGGTGAAGTTTCTCAGGGTAATTGAGTCGGGTGAATTTCAAAAGGTTGGAACATCACAGACAATCTATTCGGATGCACGCATTATTGCTGCAACAAATAAGAACATGAATCAAGCGGTAGCGGAAAAAAACTTCCGTGAAGACCTCTATTACCGGCTGAGAAGTGTTGAACTCCAGATTCCACCTCTCAGGGAAAGAGGAAGGGATATTCTCCTGCTTGCTGAAAATTTTGTTCATGAGTTTGAACGCAAACATACTATTGCTTTTGAAGGTTTCAGCCCGGATGCTGCAGAGATTTTAATGCGTTATCCTTGGCCTGGTAATGTCAGAGAGCTTAGAAATCTTATAGAGTCCTTGCTGGTACTTGAAAAAGGTAAATACATAACCCCGAAACTCCTTGAAAAACATCTTGTACAACGCAACCGATATAAAAGTCTGGTACATGATCCGGTTCGGTCAGAAAAAAATGAACTACACGCAATTTACAGTGGTATTATCCAATTGAGGCAGGAGATAAGCGATATCCGGGAGATACTTCAACATTTGATCCAAACCAGACCTCAATCTCCCCTTCTTCTTCCTGATGTATCTGTAAATACTGCGCCAAGCGTCTCCTCACCAGAGACAGCAGAAACCCATTTCTTGCTGAACGACATCGAAAAAAAATCCATTGCCGATGCGCTTGAAACCTTTAAGGGAAACAAACGAAAAACCGCTCTGGCACTCGGTATTACCGAACGCACTCTCTACCGCAAAATCAAGGCTTATCGTCTGTAGTGATTACCGTCTTTTTACCTTTACAATGGCAATAACAACTAAAACAACTGATATAACCGATGCTGCTTTCGGAAGCAGATCGGGATTACAGGTATAAAAAGTCAAGTAGTTCTCAAGCGGTACGTCCGCAGTTAATGCCCGCTCCTGCCACCAGGGAATTTCAGCTATAGTACGACCAAATTTGTCAATAACAACAGTAAGGCCAGTATTAGCGCACCGAGCCATTGCCCTGCGGTTCTCAATGCATCGCAACCTTCCGATAGCCAAATGCTGGTAAGGGCCATACGATTTCGAATACCAACCATCATTGGTAACAAGAGTGAGAAACCTGGCGCCTTTGCGGACAAACTCTGTAACGAAACCCGGAAAAATAGACTCATAACAAATAATATTGGCCATTTTCACCTTCCCATTCTGGAAAGTGGGAAGTTCCATGACAGCACTATTGCCACCTTTACTCCAACCGCGAATACCCGCTAGAGAAAAAGTAAAATTACTGAGCCAAGGAAGATACTCAACATAGGGAACCCGTTCGGCAAACGGAACCAAGTGCATTTTACGATAGATTTGGGGAGCCTCTTTGCCTGGCAAAAGCAACATCGAAGCATTATAGGTTTCAAAAGATTTGGAGTATATCGGGTTAGATTTTACTGAATTATCAAATTTTGATAATGAGCTTGCTGGATAGTGAACAATATCCGAAAATCCTGTCAAAAGTGGTGTATTCCAACGTCGCAATGATGTTCGCAGAGAAAGAAAATCTAAAGCATAAGGTGTATCAAGGATATAAAATGGAATCGCCGTCTCCGGCCATATTATAAGTTCAGAACGATTTTCACGAACCGTCCTGCTGGTAAGCTCATAGTAACGATCGATAATGGGGGTACTATTACTTCGTCCCCATTTTTCATAAGGATCAATATTCGGCTGGATAAGGGTAACCCGAAGATTCATTTCTTTTCCGGGTACAGAGCTCTCTATGTAAAATACGGCTGCAGAATAGAGTAACGGGGCAAGAATCATTAGGAACATGCCAACAACAGAATAGATAACATCTTTTCTGCTTCCACTCAAAGCTAAAAATACAAATACATTGAACCAGACAAGCCAGAAACTGATCCCCCATACACCGGCAAAATCAGCATACTGAATCATGAAATTAAGAGCCGCCTGGGAATTTCCAAGAGTAAGCCATCCAAGTGAAAGATCCTGCTGCATATAGAGCCATTCCCATGCAACCCATAAAAAAGGAAGAGAAAAAAGAGAAAAACGGTAACCAGCAAAACGCTTTACTCCATAAAAAGCAAGGAGAGGCACTGTCAAAAAAAATGACTGGGCTACAATAGTCAGAACTCCTCCTAACATGGTAGCAAGAGAAACCCACCAAAGGCTTATCATGCAAAATAGCAGCATGCAAAAATAGACCCGACGAAAAAAATCACCAAACTTCTCTACTCTTTGAAAAGAAATCAACAGTGGCACAAAAGCAACCCAGGCAAGTACTTCAAAATGAATAAAAGGATAGGATGGAAACGAGATACCAAAAAGTATCCCGCTGAGCAGGGATGGTACATAACGGGCATGCGTCAATTGATCCCATGTCCGGGATGATAATAAGTTCATTAAAATATAAAATAGGTTATCATCTGAGCCAAAAAAGAAAGAAAAAACAGTAACTTGGAATAAAAAAACGATGAAAGTTATAATAATTGACTCGAACAGATAATTCTACAGAGATATTTTGCTTTAATTATTGATTTTTATTCTTTAAATTTGTTCTAAGCTGTTATTTAACAGGAATAAAGATTTGAATAATTTTCCTGAAAATATCCAATTTCAACGCCATTAGAAAAAGGAGAAATCACTATGGCTCTTTTCGGCACTAAAGACACAACCACCGCACACTCCGATTACGAAATCGTTCTTGAGGGTGGTTCAAGCTCATGGGGCAAAGTAAAATGCCGGGCAAAGGTTAACGTGCCCCCGGCACTCCCCTTGTTGCCAGCAGATTGTAACATCAAAATCAATGTAAAACCTCTTGATCCGGCAAAAGGATTTGTCAGGTTTTCCGCTGTTATTGAATCAATTGTTGACAGCACAAAAAACAAACTGGTTGTCGAGGCTGATATTGCCAATGAAACCAAGGAACGAAGGATCTGTGTTGGAGAAGGTTCTGTTTCCGTAGGCGATTTCTCTCACTCGTTCTCCTTTGAAGGTTCCGTTGTGAACCTCTTCTACTACCGTTCAGACGCAGTACGCAGAAATGTACCAAACCCGATTTACATGCAGGGACGCCAGTTTCATGACATTATCATGAAAGTACCGCTTAATAATCCTGATGTTATTGATACTTGGGAAGGTACTCTGAAAGCTTTGCAGTCAAACGGTTCATTCAATGACTGGATTCGCGAATTTTGGTTTATTGGACCAGCCTTTACCGCACTGAATGAGGGTGGTCAAAGAATTTCAAAAATTGAGGTAAACAGTATTGGCACCCAGAGTGGCGAAAAAGGTCCGGTTGGTGTCACAAGATGGCGTTTCTCTCATGGTGGGTCTGGTATAGTAGACTCCATTGCACGCTGGGCAGAACTTTTCCCTGCAGACAAACTCAGCAGGCCAGCTTCAGTAGAAGCAGGGTTCCGCTCTGATTCACAAGGAATTGAAGTAAAAGTTGACGGTGATTTCCCTGGCGTATCTGTAGATGCCGGCGGCGGCCTCCGCAGAATTTTGAATCATCCACTCATTCCACTGGTACACCACGGTATGGTAGGAAAGTTCAATGACTTTACAGTAGATACACAACTTAAAATCGTTCTTCCAAAAGGCTACAAAGTCCGTTATGCTGCACCTCAGTTCCGTTCACAGAACCTTGAGGAGTATCGCTGGAGCGGCGGAGCATATGCTCGCTGGGTTGAGCATGTCTGCAAAGGTGGTACTGGACAGTTTGAAGTACTTTACGCACAGTAAGCTGACTTGAAGTTGAATAACAAAAAAACCGGTAGAAAAACCGGTTTTTTTGTTAACATAATCTTTTAATAATGTATCCAATAAACAATGCTATCCAAGAAGCTGTAAGATATCCTCAATCTCCTCTTTTATCTCTTTCATTAGTAAGATGCGTCGTTCATCAACAACAGTATTACGTTTCTTTTCCTGGCCAATCTGTTTTTGAAGCTTGAGAATTTCTGTAGTCTTATGATCGCGCTCACTGTCACGAATAACTCCTTTAACAATTTCACTCGCCTTTCCAAGCCTGTAACCTTTCTCATAAACCAACTCCTTGATATTCAGCACCATAGCAATGTCTCTGTTGGTGTAGCGCCTGTTTCCTCTTGTGTCCCTGGCAGGTGCCAGTTCATTAAAAAAACCTTCCCAGTACCGAAGAAGATAGGTAGGAATTCCCGCGATTTTACTCACCTCACCTATAGAGTAGTAGTTTTTATTTGAATCGAATGCCATAAAACAGAAGTGATAAATGAAATTTTGATTTACCTATTCTTATTATACATTACTGCCGTCACTTCAAAAATATAGGACGGATGAAAAATTTACTTATTAGCCTAAAACCTTACCTGCTCAGGTATAAAAAAAAGCTGCTGACAGGCTTTATCTTTGTCATCCTGACCAATCTTTTCGCCACCATTGCCCCGAAATATATCGGTCTGGCAATCGATACAATGAACAGGCGCTTTCAGCTTGAAAATGTTCTTGGAGATATCGGTATCTATTTTCTTTTTGCACTCCTGAGTGGCTTTTTTCTTTTTCTTGTGCGGCAGAACATTATTGTTGTTTCACGGCATATTGAATTTGACCTGAAAAACGACTATTACGCCCATCTACAAAAACTACCCCAAAAGTTTTTCAATACTACCAGTACAGGGGAACTTATCTCAAGAGGTACCAATGACCTTAATGCTGTAAGAGACGTTCTCGGCCCCGGTATCATGTACACCCTCAATACCTTTTTTCGACTTTTTTTTGCTCTGATAGCAATGATTACTCTTTCACCAAAACTAACTTTTTTTGCGCTGCTTCCAGCTCCATTATTAAGTTATTCTGTTTACAAAATCGGCAGCTCCATGCAAAAACGGTCAAAAAGCATACAAGAAAGCTACGCAAGAATAACAAATCTTGTTCAAGAAAATCTTTCAGGCATCAAAGTCATTAAAAGTTATACTCGTGAATCTTTCGAAATAGAACGATTTGAAACTCTCAATAAGGAGTATTACAGTAAAAATCTTTCATTTGCAAAATTGGAAGCGCTTTTTTTTGCATTACTTACCTCGCTTACAGCATTCTCGGTACTTCCTGTTGTATGGGTCGGCGGCCTTAATGTTATTCAAGGCAGTATGACCGTTGGAGGCATTGCACAATTCATCGTCTATGTTTCAATGTTGAGTTGGCCAATAATTTCTATCGGCTGGGTTACAAGCCTTGTCCAAAAAGCCGCATCCGCCCAGATCCGCCTGAATGAAATATTTTGTGTACAAACCGATATTGAATCAGATAACAGTGACAGTGCTCCTGATATAAGTTCGAAAGGAGCGCTGTCATTTGACAATGTCTGTTTTCACTACCCGGACCATGAAAATAATCCCATTCTGAAAAACATCACTCTTGACATTGCTGCTGGTTCCAAAGTGGCAATCGTAGGAGCCACAGGTTCAGGCAAAACTACGCTGGTCAGCCTGATACCAAGACTTTTCGAACCTGTCGAAGGAGCTGTACTGCTTGATGGACAAGATATCAGAAGCTTTCCATTGAAAACCTTAAGAGAACAAATCGGCTTTGTACCGCAAATCAACTTTCTCTTTTCTGACACAATTAATAATAATATCAACTGGGGTAGTAAGGGAAATGACGCTAATACAGTTATTGAAGCAAGCAGAATTGCAATGCTCTACGAAGATGTGGAAGATTTTCCGGATAAATTTGAAACCATGCTTGGTGAAAAAGGAATCAACCTTTCAGGGGGACAAAAACAGAGAACCTGTATTGCAAGAGCCATTGCGTGGAAACCCAAGCTATTGATACTCGACGATGCCCTTTCTTCCGTCGATACTGCTACCGAAGCCCTTATTTTCGAAGCTTTGTTACAACACCTCCCCGATACAACGATTCTGCTAATCAGTCACCGAGTTTCAACCGTAAAAAATTGTGACCGCATCATGGTTATGAAAGAGGGTATGATTGTTGAAAGCGGTACCCATGAAGAACTGCTCAATCAAAAACAGCTCTATGCGGAACTTTACAACCAGCAACTTCTCAAAGACGAAATCCTATCTATTTCCTGAACACCCAGCACGTCACCAACAACCTATAAATAGGACTTGCTGACCTTGTATTTCGAAATACGCATTCATATAGCAACCAAAGCTTCACCAGTTCTTATTTGAGAACGTTCCTTTGCCGTTTTGTGGTAAGCTTGATGGTAACAATCGATGGATCAAGATGACCGAAGCCATGCCGTAACATGAAGATGAACTGCTCTATGCCGGGAAGTTTTCCTTCGAAAACTGGAGCTCAGGCCTGGACCTCTCGCATGATGCTCGGATGATCCTCATCATCAAAGAGAAAATCGGACTGAGTAACCAGGTGGCTGTTGAAGAGATATAGGAAAAACCATATTTCATCTGCTTGGAACATTATCTGCACGCAGCACCATTCGACAGCTCGTTGGTGACTCATTGTCGCAAGCACTTTAAGCATTCCGCGATATCTTGCAAACCCTGCAAACCAAGAAAGACTGCTTGTTGATGAGCATATAGTATGCAAAAGCCTATATCGCCTATCCGATGGATCTTGGGCTGCTCAACGATGAAAAAGAAAAGAGTAGGAGCATCATCGACAAATTGGACACTCATGCTCCAGAAAGGGTAATAAAGCCAAGCTCAATACCAAGCTGCTCTATTAACGGTTTTTTATATCTATCGGATTTGATAAATTAAAGGTCTTGCTTTTATTACGCTTTTTGGTATTTCTTGAAACACTAAACACTTAAAATTTTGTCAAGTATGAAGATCCGTTCTTTGTTCATCGGTTTTTTCATTGTAGTATGCATTGGATTTATTGCTTCGGTAGAAGCAACAGGAAGTGTTGGTGATATTGATGTTTTCTCGTGGAATCACACCAACAACTCAGAACAAGCATTTGAGGTTATCAAGCCATACGTCAAAGCGCATTGCAAGGCTAAAGATACAGTAGTGTTTACTGGATTTTATTATGGTAAAACCGATCCCACAAAGATTTATGCATTCAAAAGATATGGTGAGAAAGTTTATGATATAAGTGCACCATTTTATGAGGTTTCAGAATGTGGGGCGATGGTGAAACGGCATTTTTCAGGCGAAGTTGAGCAGATAGGCCCTAAACAGTGGATAGTCAAAAATATTAAAATTTTACAATAAAAAAGCTTCTGTTGACGCTTCACAAAAAACCCGATCAACGTCGGGCTTTTTTGCTTTTTTGAGAAATTACCAAACGTTGTTTTTTCTCCTATTCTAAGAGGGAAATAGTTTCCGCAATACAATCAACAAATTTGCAATTGGGAGGAAAACCAACAGATTTACCGTGCAAGAACTGGATTTGATGCAGGGGTAATCTCCTGCTGTTTTCTGGTAGGCAGAAGTATGATTTTTCATGCATTTTACTAAGTTATTGAGCCTTATTAATTGATATGGTTTTTTTCTGTTTTATATATGGATTTGTGACACTTTAACCGGAGAGAACCATTATTCTGTAATAGTGCTATGCAAAACGACTTTTTCTGGTAGTATGATATTGTTGTAATTGACTCTAAATCGCTGATGAATTTGCTATGGGCAAAGAAAAAGGCAGTACAAGTAAAGAACACTCCCCTATGATGCGTCAGTATCTGGAGGTAAAAGAACGGTATCCTGATTTTTTGCTGCTTTTCAGAGTTGGGGATTTTTACGAGACTTTTTTTGAAGACGCACAACTCGTATCAGGTGCTTTGAATATCGTGTTGACCAAGCGCTCCAGTGGTTCTTCGGCTGAAGTACCTTTGGCAGGTTTTCCTTATCATGCGAGTGAGAGCTACATTGCCAAGCTGGTCAAAAAAGGATTCAAAGTTGCAGTTTGTGATCAGGTTGAAGATCCTGCCCTTGCCAAGGGACTGGTCCGCCGGGAAATTACTGATATTGTTACACCGGGTATAACTTTTAGTGACAAAATACTTGACGACCGTCACAACAATTATTTGTGTGCCGTTGCTTTTCTCAAAGAGGGTAGAACATATTTTGCTGGAGTTGCCTTTATTGATGTTACTACAGCCGAGTTCAGTATTGCATCCATTCAACTTCAGGAAGTCAAGGATTTTATTCTTTCACTACATCCGTCTGAAATTCTGATATCATCGTCCGAGCGTAATAGGTTTGAGCTGCTGAAAAAAACATTTTTTCCGGATATGCTGATTACTGAACTAGACGCATGGATGTTTAGTGAAGAGCAAACAAAAGATGTTCTTTCAAGACAGTTTAAAACTCATTCCCTTAAAGGGTTTGGCATACAGGGAAATCGTGCAGGGAAGGTAGCTGCCGGTGTTATTCTCCAATATCTCGAAGAGACCCAGCAGAACCGTCTGCAGTATATTACCCGGATCAGTGAGGTACAGAGCGATGAGTATATGACTCTAGATTTACAGACAAAAAGGAATCTTGAGATCATTTCTTCAATGCAGGATGGCACACTGAATGGAAGTCTTCTCGAGGTAATGGATTATACCTGTAACCCTATGGGTGCTCGACTTATCCGCCGTTGGCTTCAGCGTCCGCTGAGAAGAATTGACGATATTCAGCTTCGACTGGATGCTGTTGAGGAGTTGGCAGTGAACAGGGCAATGCGGGAGGGACTTAGTGAACGCTTGTCTGGTATCAATGATCTTGAACGTTCTCTTGCACGGATTGCAACGTTCCGTACCATTCCACGAGAGGTTCGCCAGCTTGGTTTATCGCTGGCTATAATTCCAAAACTTCAGGAGCTACTTGCTGGAGCAACGTCAAAGAGACTGCGCTTTATTGCTTCTCAACTGAATCCTTTACCGGAACTTGCAAAGCTTATTGAAAATGCAATAGACCCTGAATCCGGTGCATCAATGCGTGATGGTGGCTATATTCGGAGTGGCTACCATCTTGAACTTGATGAACTTCGTTCTATTGCATCGACAGCAAAAGACCGCCTTATGCAAATTCAGCAGGAAGAACGGGCAAAAACTTTGATTTCTTCTCTCAAGGTACAGTTCAACAAAGTTTTTGGTTATTACATCGAAATCAGCCGATCAAATCTGGACAAGGTTCCTTCCTATTATGAAAAAAAACAGACACTTGTTAATGCTGAGCGATATACCATACCGGCTTTAAAAGAGTACGAAGAGAAAATTCTCAATGCTGAAGACAAAAGCCTTGTTCTTGAAGCCCAACTTTTCCGTGAACTTTGTGCAAATATAGCCGAACACGCTTCCGATATCCAGGAAAATGCCGCCGTCATTGCCGAACTTGATGTGTTTTTTTCGTTTGCTTTTTCTGCAGTTCAGTATGGGTATTGTAAGCCAGACATGATGACGCACCAGAATCTGGTTATTGTCAATGGGCGTCATCCCGTTCTTGAACGGATCATGAGTACCGATGAACCTTATGTGCAAAATGACTGTCTGTTTGATAAAAAACAGAACATGTTGATTATAACAGGTCCAAACATGGCGGGAAAAAGTTCTTTTCTTCGCCAGACAGGTTTAATTGTTCTTTTGGCTCAAACAGGAAGTTTCGTTCCTGCAGAAAGGGCTGAAATTGGTTTGGTGGACAGGATTTTTACCCGGGTTGGGGCTTCAGATAACCTTACTTCCGGTGAAAGTACGTTTCTCGTTGAAATGAATGAGGCTGCAAATATTCTCAATAATGCAACATCAAAAAGCTTACTTCTGCTTGACGAGATTGGTCGGGGAACCAGTACTTTTGACGGCATGTCAATTGCCTGGTCAATAAGTGAATATATCTGCCATTCTATAGGAGCCCGAACACTTTTTGCTACCCATTACCATGAGCTTGCAGAACTTGAAACTCGCCTGTCAGGTGTTGTGAACTATAATGCCACTGTTGTGGAAACCGCAGACCGTGTGATTTTTTTGCGGAAGATTGTTCGTGGTTCCACAGACAACAGTTATGGTATTGAGGTCGCGAAAATGGCAGGAATGCCTCCGGAAGTCATCACACGTGCAAGGGAGATCCTTGCGGGAATGGAAAAACGTGATATTGAAATTCCTGTTGACCGGCCACCAAATATCAAAAACATGCAGATTAGTCTTTTTGAAGAATCCGACTCCAGACTTCGTAAAGCTCTTGAGGCTCTTGATCTTGATCGGCTTACACCGATAGAAGGACTATTGGAGCTGAAAAAATTACAGGATCTTGCCCGTACAGATGGAGACTTTTGATGAAAGGAGAGAGAGAAGAGAATAAAAAGATATTGCTGATTTTTATTCAGGCAGACAGTGGAGTTGATGGTGCATCTCTTCTGGACAGCGCTTCAGTAAAACAAGGTTTTTTTAGTTCATTCAAAGAAACTGCTCTGAGTAATATTATCAGACGGGCACAGTTTGCTATCCCTCCGCTTTCACTTATTATCCTTAGCTCTCAAAAGATAACCGGAGTCCGCCAGACTATCTGTGATCTCCGCTTTGAGGCTCTTCCGCTTGATCGTCACTGGGACCTCGCTGGCATCAGCGTACAGACTGGTGCGGTGAAGCCTGCTTTTGATCTTGCACGGTTACTTCGTTCAAAAGGGATAAAGGTAGTACTTGGCGGCCCGTACGTAACTATTTTTCCCGAACAATGCAGGGAGCATGCTGATGTGTTGGTAATCGGAGAAGCTGATGATATCTGGACTAAGGTGCAGGAAGATCTTCTTTGCGGTACTTTGAAGCGGGAGTACCGAGTTGAGACTTTCCCCGATCTTTCAGTAGAACGTTTTTTGAGCAAAAGTGCTCTTGATATTAGGAGTTACTTTACTACCAATGTGGTGCAAACTACCCGGGGGTGTCCCTACAGTTGTGACTTTTGCAATGTTCATGTTATGAACGGTCATAGACTTCGTCACAGGAGTATCAGTACTGTGATGAAAGAAGTTGAAACTTTTTTGAAAGAAGATAAGAGAATTTTTTTCTTTCTTGACGACACAATCAATGCTGATGAGCTATATGCTGAAAAGCTTTTCACCGAACTGATTCCGTTGGGGATCAATTGGGTAGGCCAAGCAACCACTGCTCTTGGCGAAAAGCCTCGATTACTTGAAACTTTTGCCCGTTCAGGTTGTGGTGCGCTTCTTGTTGGTATTGAAAGCATTGGAGATGGTAGTAATCATGCACATAAAAAATTTCATAATCCAGCCATTCGTCAAGTCTCATGTATAAAAAATATCCGTAACGCAGGTATTTGTGTCTATGGCAGTTTTATCTATGGCCTTGATGAAGATACATTAGAGATGCCTGAAAGGATTGAAGCTTTTATTGAGGAAACAGGTATTGATGTTCCCGGGATTAATCTGCTGCGGCCAATTCCAGGAACGGGTGTTTTTGATCGCTTGGCGGATGAAGGGCGCCTTTTGCACTCAAAGGATAATCATGATGCGTTCAGATTTTCATGGGGCCAAGAGATGCTTTACAAGCCTCAACGGATTTCACTTGACATGTTCATTCCAAGCTATACAGCATTGACAAAACGGGTTTTTACCGTTCAGAACGCGGTGAAACGTGCTATGCGCGCCCCAAAACTTCGCTCTGCTGTTTTGATGTTCAATCTACTTTATGTTCATATGTATAGTCTTTCACGTAAAGACCTTTATCGACAGCTGAGAGAATTGTCCTGATTTCAGAATATGAGCTAAGTAACCTTTCGTGTTGGGGCCGCTTACCGGAAAGCATTATTTAAAAGGGATTTGCGGTGTATTTTTGATACGATTAAAGAAAGACCTGTTTAATCGGATAAAAAAATTCTCATAAATCATTTTTGAGTAATAAGTTCTGGCAAAAATTACCAACACAAAAGGTTACTTAGCTCGAAAATATGAAGTTGTTTTGTTATTGATTGTAATAAGGTTGTCGCTGGAGTAAAAAGAATTGTTCATCAAGGTTTGATGGAAGCGTAATCTTGACTGCGGCAAATAATTTTTCTGCAAATACGTCATGATTTAGGATTTTCTGACACCTTGCTCCTTTGAGTTTGACGCTACTGATATACTACGCATGGTTCCAAGTTCAGATTGAACGTCCCTTTGGGTAAACAAAAAGACCGCATCATAATTTGACTTATGAAGCGGTCTCATTTCCTATATCCCCATTGTTTTACTGAATAATGTAGGCATTATCACCTTTGAGCAATTCAGCAAGAGTGCCAGCTTTATTTTTCTGAGCATCGCTGATCTGTTCCGTAAGAGCATCTTCATAGGTTATTCGATTTTCCGCATAGAGGACGCCAATTGGTCTTGGCAGAAACTCATCCGAATCAAATTGGGTGTCGGCAAAGCGAGCCAGAATGGATGCCTTATTGATATCTTCCTCGTTGTGAATCCAGAGATCATCAGCTGAAACATTCTCTTTATTTAGTTCTACAACAACAGGCTTGAAGCCGTCAAGGCGGATTCCCTTGTTATTATCCTTTCCGAATACAAGAGGCTTGTCCTGTTCAAGATAAATGGTGTTTTCTGCTTTATTTCCTGGATTAGCAATTGCATCAAAAGCGTCATTGTTGAAAATAGGACAGTTCTGATAAATCTCCACAAGTGAAGTTCCTTTATGTAAAGCAGCTCTTAACAATATAGAACGGAGGAACTTGCCGTCGCGGTCAAAGGCTCTGGCAAAGAATGAGCCTCCCGAACCAATTGCTAACGATGCAGGATTGAACGGGTAATCAATAACGCCTGATGGTGAGGTGACTGTTCTCTGACCGAGTTTAGAGGTCGGTGAATACTGACCTTTTGTCAGACCGTAAATTTCGTTGTTGAAGAGTATGACATTAAGATCGGGATTTCGTCGTAAGGTATGAATGAAATGATTACCACCGATTGATAACGCATCACCATCACCGGTTGCAACCCAAACACTCAGATCCGGTCTTGCGATTTTCAGACCGGTTGCCATTGGCAGTGCTCTTCCGTGAATTCCGTGAACTCCGTATGTTGCCATATAATAAGGTAGTCGAGACGAGCACCCTATGCCAGAAATAAAAACAATATTTTCAGGTGCAACACCGAGTTCCGGCAAGGTGTTTTTTATTTGCTGCAGCACAGCATGGTCGCCACAACCGGGACACCATTTTGGCTCTTGGTTCGAAGCAAAATCCTGGGCAATAAGCGCCGGCTTTACTTTTATATTATTATCAGTCATTATTGAAGCTCCTTTATAAGATCGGTAATTTTAGCCAAAATTTCCATTTCATTAAATGGCAGTCCCTTCACTTTACTAAATCCAATAGGCTCAATAAGGAATTTATCCCGGATAATGTGGATAAGCTGTCCGTAGTTGTTTTCGGGTATCATTACACATTTGTAGTTGGCCAAAATATTTCCAAGGTTTTTCGGAAACGGATTGATATAGCGAAGGTGTGCATGAGCAACACTGTATCCCTTTTCAATTGCCTGATTGACCGCGGTTTTAATGGCTCCATACGATGAACCCCATCCAAGAACAAGCAAATCACCTTTTTCCGGTCCGTTGTCGAGATTCTGGAGCGGAATCGTATCGGCAATCAGCGCTATTTTCTCAGCACGAATCCGGGTCATAAGTTCATGATTGTCAGGATCGTGAGATACGGTTCCTACTTCATGCTGTTTCTCAAGACCACCGAGTCTATGTTCAAGCCCTTTGGTTCCTGGAACTGCCCATGATCGAACCTGACGGTCGTCGCGTTTATACGGAAGGTAAGGAGGATCTTCCGGTTTTCTGGCGGGCTGCAAATGGGGTTTGATTTCAGCAAGATTTTCAGGTATCTCAACCTTCCATGGTTCTGAACTTAAAGCAAGATATCCATCTGAAAGGCAGAGTACAGGTGTCATATGCTCAATAGCGATTCTTGCCGCTTCATAGGTTGTATAGAAGCAATCAACAGGTGAAGATGCGGCTATAACAGGCAATGGCGCTTCTCCGTGCCTGCCATACATAGCCATGAAAAGATCGGACTGTTCCGGTTTTGTTGGAAGACCAGTAGAAGGGCCTCCCCGCTGAACATTAATAACAACCAGAGGGATCTCCATCATTACAGCCAACCCGAGCGCTTCGGTTTTCAAGGCAAGCCCCGGGCCGGAAGTGTTCGTGGCAGCAAGGGCTCCACCGAATGCTGCTCCTATACTACTTACGATACCGGCAATTTCATCTTCGGCCTGAAAGGTCTTAACTCCCCACTTTTTCATTTTAGCAAGAGTCTGGAGTATTTCCGTTGCCGGTGTGATCGGGTATGAACCGAGAAAAAGTTCAAGTCCTGACTTTTTTGCTGCCGCGGCCAAGGCTATTGCGCAAGCTTCATTACCAGTTACACGACGGTATACACCATGCTGCTTTTGCGGAGGAATGTCGAACCGACCGATGCCTTCGAATATTTCAGTTTCATCTCCAAAGAAATAGCCGGTTTTCACAGCTTTGATGTTTGCTTCGGCAATAAGCGGCTTCTTTTTAAATTTCGTTTGCAGCATCTCTACTGTTCCGTCAATCGGCAGATTATAAAGCCAATAGAGAAGGCCTAGAATAAACATGTTTTTACACCTGTCCACCTCTCTACTAGTGAGACCGCTATCTTTCAGAGCTTCACGAGTCAATTGCTGAACCGGAATTGGAAAAACGATATAGTTACTCAGGGAACCATCCTCAAGAGGATTTACCCCTTCTGGATAGCCGGCAAGCCGAAGATTCTTTGCGTCGAAACCATCAGTACTTGCAATAATAATACCGCCGCGGTGCAGATTTTTAAGATTTGCTTTCAGAGCTGCCGAGTTCATTGCAATCATAACATCAAAAAATGCACCCGGGGTATAGACAGGTTTACTGCCGAACTGAAGCTGGAAGCCTGAAACACCGGCAATAGTGCCTGCAGGTGCCCTGATTTCAGATGGGAAGTTTGGAAATGTATTCAATTCCGAACCGCGAATAGCAACAGTATTGGCAAACTGTGTACCGGTCAACTGCATTCCATCACCCGAGTCCCCTGCAAAAAGCACGGAAACACAGGCTTTCGAAGTTACATTGACTGCTTTTGATGTTGTTTTTGTATCAATCATTGGCCATTTTATTTACTTTTCAAAGTTGGTAAACAGTAATACAGTTCCTGCATCAATGGACATCTTGGCAAAGAGGTCATTGATGGCTTATTTATTGTGGTAAAATGTGTCTAAAAGATTAAAAAGAAGATATAATGAAATATCCTCCATACTGTTTTGTAAACAAGAAAATATAAGTAATAGATAGGACGAAAAAACGGATTATTTATTAGCTGAGATGTTTTTCTACAATGATATTATTCTGTGCCAGATAATCCTGCCACGCTTGTTCTTCCCTAATCGGACAATCCGGTGACAAGTCACAAAAATCACAACGCTGCATACCGTACATCTGATCCATCCAGCACCCATTAGTGCTTTTGGGTACTTCATTGACATGGTTTGGGTTGGCCTTCATTATTCCCTCTGAAATCTTCATAAGTTCCAGAATATCCTTTCGCCGCTGTTCATTTTCTATTCCCCAACTCATAGCAATTTTCCGGATTTTTTAAGGAAATACTTTACAGGAAGTAATAACCATTGTATCGAAAGTAATTAATATAAATCTTTTTTAAAAGAAAGATCACAACGAATGTACCAGTTTAACGAAACAGCTTGTCAAGATTTTTTCCTGTGAAAGAGTATAAATTTATAATTGGCAACGAGCCATAAAAAAAATTAAATTCAGGGGCACAATCGGCAATACGATTCAACACGTATAACAGCATAATGGCAGGTCTTGCAACAAGATTAAAAATCTCATGAAATCCCGAGACATCAGGCAATCTTTTTTAGATTTTTTTGCTCAAAAAGGTCACAATATTGTTCGTTCGGCGCCCGTTATCCCTGCAGATGATCCTACATTGCTTTTTACCAATGCAGGAATGAACCAGTTTAAGGATGTGTTTTTAGGAAAAGGGACAAGAACATATATGCGTGCGGCTGATACCCAAAAATGCATAAGGGCTTCAGGCAAGCACAATGATCTTGAAGATGTTGGTAGAGACACCTATCATCACACATTTTTTGAAATGCTTGGTAACTGGTCGTTTGGCGATTATTACAAGAAAGAGGCGATAACCTGGGCGTGGGAACTACTGACTGTTGTATGGAAACTACCACCAGAAAGGCTTTACGCAACAGTCTATCGGGATGACGATGAGAGTTTCCAGATATGGAAGAATCATACCACTATTTGTGATGAACATATTCTCCGGTTTGGTGAAAAGGATAATTTCTGGGAGATGGGAGAAACCGGACCCTGCGGACCCTGTTCTGAAATTCATATTGATCTTACGGAAGATGGTTTAGGCAAGAGTCTTGTTAATGCTGGAGATTACCGGGTTATTGAGTTATGGAATCTTGTCTTTATCCAGTATAATCGCCAGAGTGACGGTCGCTTGGAACCCTTACCACAAAAGCATGTTGATACTGGAATGGGGCTGGAGAGAGTTGCAGCAGTAATGCAGGGCAAATCTTCCAACTACGACAGTGATGTCTTTAAACCACTGTTTGATCGTATTACTGAGATTACAGGCATTTATTACGGCGCATCTATGGATGAACCGATGGATATTGCTATGAGAGTTATTGCCGACCATGCTCGTACATTGGTCTTTGCTTTGTCAGATGGTGCCATGCCGTCAAATGACGGGCGTGGTTATGTACTTCGCCGTATTCTCCGTCGAGCTTTACGTTATTCAAAAAATCTCGGGTATAATGAACCTATTCTTTATCAGCTTGTCGGAACGCTTGCAGACTCTTTAGGGGATGTTTTTCCGGAGCTGCAGAAACAACAAGATACGGTCAGTAAAATTATCAGGTGCGAAGAGGAAAGCTTTATTGTTACTCTTGATCGGGGAATTGAAATTTTCAATGATGTTATTGCAAGAGTTCGTTCAGACAAGGGTAATACTATTAAAGGAGAAGATGCTTTCAAGCTCTACGATACCTATGGCTTTCCTTTTGATCTGACTCGTCTTATGGCTGCAGATGTCGGTTTTTTTGTCGATGGAGAAGGCTTTGAACACTGTATGCAGCAGCAGAAAATCCGGGCAAGAACCGACCGCAAGCAAAAACAGCACATAAAGGATGATAGTTTGCATTGGCACTGGTTCAGTAATCTGCACAGTACAATTTTTGCTGGTTACGATCAGCTTGAAATGCCGGTTCGGATTACGGGAATTAAGCATACCCAAGACAAACTTCTTGTTGTGCTTGATCAAACCCCGTTTTATCCGGAAGGCGGTGGACAGGTAGGTGACAGGGGGTGGTTAGAGACTCGAAATTATCGTCTTCAGGTATCCGATACAAGCAAGGATGGCGATGCCATTGTACATGTCATTACCGCAGCTTTCGACAAGATTCTTGATACAGCAATCACTCCTTGTGATTTGTCTATTGATGAAGAACAGTTGTCTGCAGAAGCCTCTGTTGACCGGCATCTACGACAGGATATTGAAAGGAATCATACAGCTACACACCTTTTGCATAGTGTACTGAGAAGAATTCTGGGAACGCATGTGCAGCAGAAAGGATCATTTGTCAACTCAAAACGGCTCCGTTTCGATTTCAGTCATTTTTCCAAGTTGACCGATGTTGAAATTGAGTTGGTGGACGCTGAGGTCAACGAACTGATCAGACGATCCGAACAGGTGATCAAATGCGCTGACGTTCCTTATGATGAAGCGATAGCAAAGGGGGCATTCGCTTTTTTTGGTGACAAGTATGGCGACCGCGTCAGGATAGTTGAAGTGCCAAATATCTCGGTGGAACTGTGCGGGGGTACTCATGTCGACAATATTGGTCGGATCGGAATGTTCAAGATTGTCAGTGAATCATCTGTAGCATCGGGAGTCCGGCGTATTGAAGCATTGACCGGAAAAACAGCTGAAAATCTTCTATGGAAAGAGTATCGGGAGCTCCAGCAGGTTCGGCTCCAATTGAAAACTAAGAGCGACGAACCGGTATCGGAAAAGATTTTTCAGTTGATGGACGAAAAAAAGGAGCTCGAAAAAGAACTGCATAATATCAAGCTCAACTCGCTGCTTCTTTCGCTTACGGGCGATCTTCATTCTTCTGCTCAGATTGCTGGTTGTAAAGTAATGACTAAAGTTGTAGAGGGTGTAAACGGAGACGCTTTACGTAATGCAGGACTTGCTTTGCGCGAAAAAATCCCTTTTGCTATTGGTTTGCTTTGCTCTGTTGACAACGGAAAAGTATCGCTGGTATGTTTTGCTACTGATAAAGCTGTCAGGGAATTCGGTCTTGATGCAGATAAACTGGTTCGTGATGCTGCGCAACATGTTAAGGGTGGCGGAGGCGGAAAACCTGAATTTGCAACTGCCGGCGGAAAGGATGTGGCTGGATTAGAAAATGCACTTGCAGCGTTTACTGTTTCGGCAACAACAAAGCTTGAGTCTTGAAATAAAAAACTATTGCATAGAAAAGATTTTTATGAAAACTGATGATCTGAACAAAAAGAAAAAACTCCGGCTACTGGTGGATAGAAAAGAAATTGCTTGGTTTCCTGTTGTGGATGCATCAGTTTGTAATGGTTGTGGAGATTGCGAGATATTCTGCAAACCAGGTGTTTTTACTCCTGGTAAACAAGAGGGCGTTCAGCGGCCTAAAATGACAGTTTCCAATCCCGATAATTGTATTGTACTGTGTACCAGATGTCAGCCACGGTGTACTGCCGGGGCCATTACTCTTCCCCGACCAGAAGATTTTGAGCGTTTTGTGGAGTATGTGGCGTGAGTGAGAGGTTATCGCGGTCTCTGAAACCCATCAGATAGAGGATCGCATCAAGTCCAAGGGTTGAAATAGCTTGCCTTGCACTTTCTCTGACAATCGGTTTTGCTCTGAAGGCTATGCCGAGGCCGGCTTTTTGCAGCATTGGCAGATCATTGGCACCGTCACCGACTGCGATGGTCTGTTCCAGCCGTATATTTTCCTTTTTTGCGATAAGCTCAAGCAGTTCCGCTTTGCGTTTGCCATCGACAATTTGCCCGATGACTTTGCCCGTTAGCTTACCCTCTTTGATTTCCAGTGTATTGGCATAGACATAATCAATATTGAGCTTTTTCTGGAGGTAATGGCCAAAATAGGTGAACCCGCCTGAGATGATGGCGGTTTTAAAGCCCAAATTATGCAGGTTATGAAAAAGAGTTTCAGCACCTTCGGTAAGCTGAAGCTTGCGGGCAATAGTTTCAAGGAGATGTTCGTCCAAACCTTGCAAAAGCGACACTCTTCGCTGCAGGCTGGCAGTAAAGTCGATCTCGCCGCGCATAGCTTGTTCTGTAATTTTAGCAACCTCTAAACCGACTCCAGCCTCGATTGCCAGCTCATCAATCACTTCAGAGGTAATAAGCGTAGAGTCCATGTCAAAGGCCACCAGCCTGCGGTTGCGCCGGAAAATATTGTCTTCCTGAAAAGCAATGTCAATGCCCATACTGTCGGTAATAGCAAGAAACTGTTCGCGGAAACGGTTTTCGCTTTGCAGCGTTCCTCGTATGGAAAACTCGACACAGGCTTTGGTGTGTCGGCCGTTTTCAAAGGGAATACGTCCCGATAGTCGGCTGATGGTGTCGATATTGAGGTTATGTGCCGCAATTATGGACGATACCTGCTCAATCTGTTCAGCCGTAATTCTTCTGGCAAGCAGCGAAAGCAGGTGGCGAGGTTTTCCCTGTTCCTGCACCCATTGATCATACTCAGTGCTGGTTACAGGGGTAAACGTTATCTCGACACCGAGTGTATGAGTGCAGAACAGTAGATCCTTAAGAATAGGCGATGATGAGGATTTTTTTGGAACTTCAACCAGCATTCCCAGAGAAAGATGATTATGAATGACCGCCTGACCAATATCAAGTACAGATACCTCATAGCCAGAAAGGATTGCTGATATTTTCGATATAAGACCTGGCTTATCCGGGCCTGTAATGTTGATAAGGAGCAGCTCTTGCATGATGGTAGAGTTAAGTTGTTTTGGTAGTTACTCCTAATCAATAATATTGCATTGGAACATATGGATAAAATACAAATGAATTCTTCACCATGTTACTCAGGATAACCATAAAACTCAACCAGTTACATGACCAACTCCTGATAATTACGTCCTTTTCTAAACCTTGACTATAGGAAACTAATATGGTTGATCATGTCAGCAGGTTAAAAGTTTTAACAGAGCCGAAATTGACTCCAATGGTAAAGAAGGTAATGATATTCTCCAAAACTAACGCCTTGTTGCTTTACCGGCGCAGTCACTTCTCGGTGTTTCTGACTTTGATAATAAGAGTAAATCAAAATCGGCAAATAATGGATAAACAATACATCACGTTACGGCAATAATTTTGATTGTTTTCCCGATTAGCTATTGTCAATAATCATTTTTTTACGCTCTGATTGAGAGTCGATGCAGTGAAATTTTTTATCTGGTTTAAAAGGGTATTGATTTTTAACTCTATGCCTTCAGAAATAAAGAGCTCGCTATTGGCAGCAGGAGAATAAATGACACGGTCAAATGCATCCAACATATCATGGATTTCTGTTCGTACCTCCTCGGGTATTCCGATTTTCTTCAGTTCATCGTCAAACTCTTTTCTGGTCAGTCCTCTTGGACTTATTATTCCTCCTTCTTCAAGAACAGAAAAAAATTGCTGTTTCAGCCTTTCGACAGATTTTGCGCTCTTATGGTCATGATTAACAATGCTGCCTGATGGCGTTTTTTTCTGCCGTTGCCGGCGTTTTTTCCTGATTATAAATATCGTTATGAAAGTCAACAGTATCAGCAATGCAATCACCATGCTTATAAAAAGTGAATAGTTTGTCATGCTCTTGCCAGAATAACTGATTTGAGAGTCCTCTTCAGTGGCTGTTGTTGTTGGGATTGCTTTTACCACCCTTATAGAGAGTGGTTTTGTAAAAAGAGTGTAAAATTTGTTGGTTTCAGGGTTGAAAGCAACCATTCTGAACGATGGAATTGTAAAATCACCCTGGGATTGGGGCCACGTAATAACAGTTGATGTTATGGTACCGGAAGTGTTCCCATCTCTGTTTTTCACCGCTGTGGTAATATCAGGAGGCTGCTGCCGGAAGCTTTCAGGAAGAAGAAGATCAGGAATTTTAAGAATAAAAAGGTTTCCAGTTCCGGTAATTGTTTGTTTAAACGTAAGAGGTTCTCCAACTCTGATGTTCTGTTTGTCAACAAGAAGTTCAAAATGGAAGGTGCCGACAGCGCCAGTAAATCCTTCTGGAACTGGTTCCGGCAATGCTCTGGCGGAGATGGTTATATCCGGTGCTTTGAGCTGTAACTGCGTATCGGGCAGGTTATTTTCTGTATGTACAGGTTGTACCCCCTGCAAGGTGCAGAGCATACTGTAACCTGAAATAGTTATTATTCCGCTCTGAATGGGAATAAGTTTGAACTGCTTGACTACAGCAGCTCTGAACTGCTGCCCCTGAATAGTTGCCGGAACACTGTTGATATATCGTTCAGGTGTGGATTCCTTTGCCCAGACTGTCTGGAAAAAAGGAGTTGCTTCATTGGATATTTTTGGCGCTGCATCTTTGAAATAAAGTTTATAAGTCAGGAGTATTTCCTGGCCCACATATGGCTGGTTGTTGCTTATTGAAGAAAGAAGAAACGGCTTGCTTGCAAAACTTCCTGAGGTTCCGGTGAAAGCCAGAGCACAGGACGATACCATCATCAGTATGAAAAAAGTTCGATAGCAGAAATAGACAACTCTTCGGGTCATAAGAGTTATTTCATAAGTTCCTTTGAACGTAACGCTGCAGCAGCAATCGATTCCATTACTATTTGCTTGATATTTTTTTCATTCATGACTTTTAAACCGGCTTCTGTTGTTCCACCGGGAGTGGTAACTTCGTTTTTGAGTTCTTCCGGATTTTTTTGCCCGGCAAGCACCATTTTTGCTGCTCCAAGCATGGTTTGTGCACTGAGGAGTAGCGCCTCATCTGCAGAAAGACCGCATTGTACACCCCCTGCAGCAAGAGCATCAAGAATATGGAACATATAAGCCGGGCCGCTTCCTGATACCGCTGTTACAGCATCCATTTTTGATTCATCGAGAACAACCACACGACCGACCGAACTGAAAATATCGCAAGCAAGAGTTACATCTTCATCGGAAGCCATCCGGCCTCTGCTGATTGCTGTCATTCCTTCACCTACGAATGCCGGTGTATTGGGCATGACCCTGACAACTTTCAATGTATCCAGCGAATGAGCTCTAATAAATTCAGAGGAAATTCCAGCAGCCACGCTAATGAGCACATGATCACCACGAAGCGATGATGTAAGCTCACCAAGCACTTCAGCGATCTGATAGGGTTTGACGGCAAGAATAATCACTTGCGACGTTAATGCAAGCTCCTTAATTGATGTGCACGGAGCAATGTGGTAGTCTGCGGATATGGCGGCCATAACAGCAGGTTCCCTGTCGTAACCAGAGATAACAATGTTCGTTTTGCCAGAAAGACTGGCTATGAGCGCACGGGCAATTCTTCCTGTTCCGATAAAACCAAGCTGGAGGTTGGTCATAGACTATTGTAATTTACTTATGGTTGTTTTATATCCCTATGTAACACTTTTTCAATAGATTTTTTATCTCGAAATCAGCCGACTGCAGTTCCCCACTACAAGAATCCGGCCATTGAAATTTTCTCTCCCTCTTGAAACAATATACATCATCATCGGCACACATGGTCAGGCAGCGCCAGCACCATAGGTCAAACCATTCACAGCCAATCTTGTTCTGCGCCATGACCTGCTCATGGAAGTGATCAACCACGATTTCGGCCTTGAGCCTGATGGCGTAATCGTTTCCTTCTACAAAGCGGCGAAGTTTTTTGTTTGCCTTTACTTTATAAACAGCCACTCAGTCAAAGTTAAGATGATCGTAACTTGTTAAGGAAAAGGTTTTTCCTGAAATCTGCAATCCTGAAAGTTCTCATCATTCCGTAATATGACATTTCCAAGTTTTACAAAGTTCTTCGTAAACTGGGCGCCCAAATCGCTTGACGACCAAAGCAGCAAGTACAGCAGCAATCGCAGGAGCCAGGCCAAAACTGGAAACAAGCATCGCAGAAAGGGCCGCAGCCATTGTGGTCTCGCTTATTCCAATTGCATCGACAAATTTATTACGGTCTTCCGTATCAATGGACTCGGGACCGCATACAATTTGATATGCAGCGGCATTCCATCGCTGAAAAATGCGTTTGCCAAGTTCGATAATTTCACCCTTTATGCCCCTATCACCCTCACCGTTTGGTACCGTTATTGCGAAAAAGTCTGGCTGTGAAGGTTCTTGTTCTATTGTCTTTACTCGCAAAGCAAGGAGTTCATATAATTCATTTTCATCAGCACGCATAAGTTGATCAACTGCCGATTCCGCTTGTTTTGAAAGATCACTCATATCGGTCAATATTATATTTATTCAATAAAAAAATGCTGCGGTTCTTGCATCGATTCAAACAGCTCCATCAGTTTCATGGAAATAACAGAAGCGACGACCATTGCTGATTTTTCCTGAAGAATCTTATTGACGTATCTCAGCATCAACGCACTGATTTCAAATTTTACTGCGGAAGCATGGTAAAGAAGAACAAAAAAAACATCCACTTCTTGTTGAAAGCCTCCGGGTTGTACAAAATCACATAGGTTCTTTTCATGGCTGCAACTCGGTCTTTGGTTGTCATCCCGTTGTTGTTTCAAGAAAAAGATTGATCGCTGATCTTTATTCAATTTTCCGGTAACGGCCCTCTGACGCTGAATTCTCACATCTTACTGAGCAGCTCCTCACACTCCTCATGAGTCAGGTTGAGAAGCACGCTGAGTTTTTCGATCACACATCTCTCTTTTGTCTCCTGCCAGATCCGAGTGAGACCACCCAAGACTATTTGTAGGCTAT
>JBAXLG010000004.1:0-105992 GCA_037134935.1 Chlorobiaceae bacterium
AGCCGCTCTACCGTAGGGCACTGGCAATCAGAGAGCAGAAGCTTGGCAACGATCACCCTAAAACCATACGTAGCAGAAACAACCTTAACAATTTGCTCACGAAAATGTAATAACGTACACTCAATCAATTATCAATTATCCATTGTCAATTATAAACTACATGATTTTTGCCAAAACTGGCTTTGAACACCAAAAAAGCCGATTAGCTTATGGTTCGATGTATTTGACGTTTATCGGAATTATCTTTTACGAGTTTGTGTTTGTATAGATTGCTTTGACATGACCAAGTACCTCGCTGAAAGTTGTTCGCCTTTTGCGAAAAGATTACTCTTTGCAGCTCAAATACTATCAAACAACTATATTTTTCCATGTCAGTTCAATCAGTCAACATCGTTCGCTGTGGCTTGAGTGCCCTTGCCTTTGCACTGGTAATGCATGTGTCCGAACCGTGTATTGCGGCAAAGAAAACCAGGGTTGCCGGCAAAAAAAAGGCTGTTACCAATAAAAAAATCAATGCCGCGGGAACTGCTGAAAGAACACCACTGAAGCTGCAACCGAACAATCAGGCGGAATTGCTTCAAGCTCAGGGCAAGTACGCCGAAGCCGGGCAGCTTTTTCGCCAGGAGCTAACATTAAGGGAGCAGAATTTGGGTAACGATCATCCCGATGCAGCTGCAAGCATGAACAATCTGGCGTTGGTACTGCAAGCTCAAGGCAAGTATGCCGAAGCGGAACCGCTCTACAGACGGGCTTTGGCAATCAGGGAACAAAAGCTTGGCAAGGAGCATCCCGATACAGCCACGAGCATGAACAATCTTGCTGAATTGCTGCGAGTTCAGGGTAAATATGGTGACGCCGAGCCGCTCTATCGACGGGCGTTTGAGATCAGGGAGCAAAAGCTCGGAAAAGATCATCCTGATGTAGCCACGAGCCTGAACAATCTGGCTGTAGTGCTGGATGCTCAGGAAAAGTACGATGATGCGGAGCCGCTCTACCGACGGGCGCTTGAAATTGATGAAAAAGCATATGGAAAGGATCATCTTGATGTAGCTGCAGACCTGAACAATCTGGCGGAATTGCTGCGAGTTCAGTACAGGTATGCCGAAGCGGAGCCGCTCTACCGACGGGCGTTGGTCATCAGGGTACAGAAGCTCGGCAGGGAGCATCCTGATGTTGCCACCAGCCTGAACAACCTGGGGGCATTGCTGTTTGCTCAGGGCAAGTACGATAAAGCAGAACCGCTCTACCGACGGGCGCTGGCAATCCATGAGCAGAAACTCGGCAAGGAGCATCCCGATGTTGCCACAAGCCTGAATAATCTGGGGTTAGTTCTGTATACTCAGGGCAAGTATGCCGAAGCGGAGCCGCTCTACCGGCGGGCGTTGACAATCAGGAAACAGAAACTGGGCAATGAGCATCCCAATGTAGCCTCAAGTCTGAACAATCTGGCGAAATTACTGTTTGCTCAGGGCAAATATGCCGAAGCGGAGCCGCTCTACCGCGGAGCAGTGGCAATCGGGGAGCAAAAGCTGGGCAAGGATCACCCGGATACCATACGCTACAGAAACAACCTTAAAGCATTACTGGATAAAGAAGCGTTTGAGAATCGTCCCTTATATTGAGGAAGATGACCCTATGAAGCTTACATAATATTTCCATCAACGATTTCTTATATGTCATTACAATCCGTAAACATCATTCGCTGTGGCTTGAGTGCCCTTACCCTTGGGCTGGTAATACATACTTCCGAACCGTGCATTGCCGACGAAAATAGAACTGGTTCCGGCAAAAATAATACCGTTGTCGACAACAGCATTAATGCTGAAGGGGATGTTGAAAGAACACAATTGATTCTGACGCTGAACAGGCAGGCAGAATTGCTGTATACTCAGGGCAAGTATGCCGAAGCGGAGCCGCTCTACCGCAAGATATTGGAAAAAGAGCAAAAAAAGTTGAAAGACCAGCCCAATCTAACTACAGCCCGGAACAATCTGGCCGCATCGCTGCAAGCTCAGGGAAAATACGATGAAGCCGAAAACCTCTACCGGGAGGCATTGAAAATGATGGAGCAGAAGCTTGGTAATAACAATCTCGATGTGGCAATAAGTCTGAACAATCTGGCTGAATTACTGCAATTTCAAGGCAAATATACGGAAGCCGAACAACTTTACCGACAGGCACTTGCAATCGGGGAACAGAATTTGGGCAAGGATAACCCTCACACCATACGTTACAGAAACAACCTTAAGGGATTAAGGGAAAAAATGCATTAAAAAAAATCAGAACAGACTCCGCCGTGGCGGCTCTCATGGCAACATTACTTCCGGGTTCAGCTCAGTATCCTACACTTCTCATGTGTTGATATATTTTGCAGCCATCAGACGATCCGTTATCACAAGCTTCTTCGAACCATTTCACAGCCATTTCATAGTCCTGCTTAACTCCTTTGCCATCCTGGTACATTTCTCCAAGAATGTACGCTGCCTTCGCATTCTTTTGAACCGCAGCGAGTTTAAGCCATTTAAGTGCTGCAGCATAATCCTGCTTGACCCCCTCCCCTTTTTTATACGCAAGGCCAAGATTATATTGCGCATCTGCATCTCCCTTTTCAGCCTTTCCCATAATCTCTGGCAGTGGATCGGAATGATTCACACGATAAAATACTGCAGCTGAAAGCAGGGCTAGCAGGGCTGATATTAGTATCAGCATAAAAAAAAGCGGCTTCGTTGTAGTCATGGCGTTTCAGTTTGAGATTGAGGTTGTTGTAATGCTGTAATCTCTATACTCAACAATTTCAGACTTGCTGTTTACTCTGTGAAGCTTGCAACTTTTTCGGATGGTCAGTACTCTGCTCCGATTACAAATAAAGCAAAATACTGTTACCACCTCCACCTTTTGAGGTGGTAAGCAATGAAAACAGATCACACGCGACAGAAAAGTAAACTGGCAAATAATGTTATTTTTATTTATAAAATATTAGTTGAATTTTCTAAATAAAAATCGGAACAATACGGGAAAACTACAAAAAGAATATCTATTCTTTTCAGTATAGTGAGAGTTATGTATTTTTTCGGATACTTATGATGATACTCAAGCGACCTGACCAAAACAACCTGATCGGTACTCGGAAGTTACAAAAGGGTTAATCCTATAAAGCTATTTTCCCTTCTTTTTATTATTATCGGCCTTGGTGGTTGGCATTTGAGTCAGGAACAGGCATACGAACGCATGAAGCATCTACATCCAGTCTATAAAAAAATTGTCGTAAAAGTCGGCACCAATGTTATTACCGATAAAACCGGTCAGCTTGACATTGAAATTCTCGACAGGCTCACAACTCAAATTGCTCGGCTGCATAAAAAAGGAATCCAGATCATTTTGGTATCATCTGGTGCTGTTGGTGCTGGCCGTTCAGTAGTAAAGCTCTCCGGCAACCTCGCACCGGTAGCTGCCCGGCAGGTTCTGGCCTCAACGGGGCAGATAAAGCTGATCAGCACATATAACAAACTTTTTCTCAAGCACGAGCTGGTCACTGCCCAGATACTGGTTACCAAGGGAGATTTCAGGGATCGTCAGCACTATCTCAATATGCAAACCTGCTTTTCCTCCCTTCTGCAGCAAAACATCATTCCTGTGGTGAATGAAAACGATGCCGTTTCGGTAACTGAACTGATGTTTACCGACAATGATGAGCTTTCGGGACTCATTGCATCAATGATGGATGTTGAGGGCTATATCATTCTCTCCCATGTTGACGGATTATTCGATCTTAAAGCAGGCAATGGAACAATCATCAGCGAAATTGATGCTTCAACAAAACATTTCCACCAATATATCCGGCCGGGAAAGTCGGAATTCGGGCGGGGAGGAATGCTGACAAAATGCCATATCGCACAGAAACTTTCACGGCTCGGCATAACCGTCCATATCGCCAACGGCCGCACTCCAGATATTCTGCTTGCAATTCTCAATGGAGAAAAAACAGGTACGAAATTTCTGCCGCAAAAGCCGACTTATGGGCCAAAACGCTGGATTGCCAATAGCGAAGGCCTTGAAAAAGGTGCCGTTACCATAAATAAAGGAGCTGAAACCGCGCTGGTTTGCGATAACCGTGCCAACAGCCTCCTGCCCGTGGGAATTGTATCGGTTGAGGGAAAATTCTTGAAGGGTGATATCATCAAAGTATGTTCGATGGAAGGTACCGTCATAGCTTACGGAATGGCGCAATACAGCTCTGAAAAAGCCATTCAGCTCACAGGGCAGAATGGTCAAAAGCCTTTGGTACATTATGATTATCTTTACATAACTAACTGAAAAATATCCGATATGCAGGAAACTATCACTCAGCAGCTTGCTGCTGTCCAGCAGGCAAGCAGGGATATCGTCACTCTTAGTGACAACATTATCAACAGCATCCTGCTTGACCTTGCGTTGAACATACCCGTTTATCAGGATGCTTTGCTCAGTGCCAACAGTAAAGATCTTGAACGAATGGATCAGAGTGACCCTATGTACGACAGGCTGCTTTTAAATGCTTCGCGCCTTGATGCTATTGCCAACGACATACGTCATGTTGCCACACTCCCCTCGCCTCTTGACCTTGTGCTTGAAGAACGAATACTTCCAAATGGTCTCGGTTTGAAAAAAGTAACCGTACCCATTGGGGTCGTTGGTATCATCTACGAAGCAAGGCCAAATGTCACCTTTGATGTTTTTGCACTCTGCCTGAAATCCGGAAATGCCACTGTTCTGAAGGGGGGCAGTGATGCCATGTATTCAAATATTGCCATTGTCGATCTGATCCATTCAGTTCTGAAAGAACATGGCATCAATCGGGATGTACTCTATCTGCTCCCTGCTGAACGGGAAGCCGCAGCCATTATGCTCAATGCTGTAGGCTATATCGACATGATCATTCCTCGCGGCAGTCAAAAGTTGATTGATTTTGTGAGGAATAATGCAAAAGTTCCGGTCATTGAAACCGGCGCAGGGATTGTGCACACCTATTTTGATAAGAGCGGCGATCTTGAGGTTGGGAAAAAAATTGTATTCAATGCAAAAACCCGTCGCCCGAGTGTCTGCAACGCACTTGATACCCTTATAATCCACAGCGATCGCCTTGATGATCTTTCAGCCCTCGTGGAACCTCTACACGAAAAAAAGGTGGTGCTTTTTGCTGATGAGCCAGCCTTTATCCACCTTCATGGTTCATACCCGAAAGCGTTGCTGAACCACGCTGAACCGGCACATTACGGAACAGAGTTCCTTTCACTCAAAATGTCGATAAAAACCGTCTCATCCCTTGAAGAAGCGTTTGATCATATTGCAAAATACAGCTCGCGTCACAGCGAGGCAATCATAACAAGTGACCCGGAAGCGAAAGCACTGTTTTTGAAAAGAGTTGATGCCGCGGTTGTCTACGCAAACACCTCTACGGCATTCACGGATGGAGCTCAGTTTGGACTGGGAGCCGAAATTGGCATCAGCACCCAGAAACTGCATGCAAGAGGACCAATGGCATTAAAAGAGCTCACTACCTATAAATGGATTATTGAAGGTAATGGCCAAACCAGACCTTAGTAAATATGCTGGAAGCAAAAAATATCACCAAATCCTACACTCTGCCTGGTCAGCACACCATACCGATTCTTAGGGGAATCAACCTCACAGTCGGCCTGGGAGAAATGGTAACAGTTGTCGGGGCATCGGGAAGCGGTAAAACAACGTTGTTGAATCTGCTTGGAACCCTTGATATACCCGACAACGGAGAACTCCTTTTTGACGGAGAGTATCTGTTCAAGAATCAAAAACAGACTCTCTCCCAAAAAGCAATGGCTAAGTTCAGAAACCAGAAAATAGGGTTTGTCTTTCAGTTCCATCATCTTTTATCCGACTTCACTGCCATTGAAAATGTAGCTATGCCGGAATTCATTGCAACCGGTAAACTTCCACCAGCCAAAAAACGTGCAGCTGAACTTCTTGCAGGTTTTGGACTTTCTGAACGACTCAATCATCTGCCTTCAGAGCTTTCCGGCGGTGAACAACAGCGGGTTGCAATTGCCCGTGCGTTGATGAACAAACCTAAACTTGTACTGGCAGATGAACCCAGTGGCAACCTCGACAGCAAAAACAGCCGTATGCTCTACGAGCTGATGGCTCAACTAAGCAAGGAACGGCAGACATCGTTTATCATCGTTACCCACAACGAGGAGTATGCTGCTCTATCCGACCGCTGCCTGCACATGCAGGATGGCCTTCTGCAAACACACACATCGTAACAGAAGGCCCCCATGCATTTATAAGTGAGTCACGTCTTATGCAACAAGTTATGCAAGAGCTTTCAGGGCTGCTTCATAGTCAGGTTCCTGTGTAATTTCAGGCACTTGTTCAGTATAAATCACCTTGCCGTCAGTATCAATAATCACAATGGCACGCGAAAGAAGTCCTTTGAGAGCTCCGGTAGTAATGGTAACACCATAATCACGCCCAAACTCCGGGGAACGGAATACTGAAAGCGATACAACATTTTTCAATCCTTCAATTTCACAGAAACGGTTGTGCGCAAAAGGCAGATCGGCTGAAATGCAAAGCACAACAGTATTGTCGAACAATGTTGCTTCCTGGTTGAACCGCCGAACAGAGGCAGCACAAACGGAAGTATCAAGGCTGGGAAAAATATTAAGAACCAATCGTTTACAAGCAAAGTCCGCTGGCCCCGCCTCGGAAAGATCAGTTTTTACCAGGCAGAAAAACGGTGCTTCGGAGCCTTTTACAGGAAGCGTTCCTATTGTATCAACAGGATTACCTTTAAGTGTGATATGTGCCATAAAATACCGTTTAAAATATTATGAAATATACCAATCAACCAACATCAACAACTGCAATAAAACCACAAACAGGGCTAATGAGTTGAAATAAACAGATACGTTGTCATTCGCTTCACTTTTCACCTATCTTGAAACATAAATGAATCGCAAAATAACTGAATGATACACCAAACAAAAATATGATCGAACCGTATTTGACAAAACTATTCACTTTCTATATCCTGCTATTTTATAAGCACTTAAATAGTTCTTCAATAACCAATATCAATCCTATAGGTTTGTTTGACGACCATTATCATCTTCAAAAACTTACTTAGCTCAAGGAGCCACTGGTGAAGTGGTATGAGTATACTGAGGGAAATATTTTCACACCAATTCTCGATAAGGTGGATGTCCACCATTTGATCGGTTATTACTCTTTTAAATGCTCATCCGGTAGCAGCTTTATAATTTCTCGGATAACTAGTTGGAGTATAAAATTAATTACCGGTTATGCTTTCATACCTTTTATGGGTAAAAAAAAGCGGCAAACTTCCTGATAGCAAAACAATCTGGAAGCTTCGAACAACTCTGATCAAAATAGGACTTATAAAAAAAGTCTATACTGTTATTTTGGAATAAGTACACTCAGTTGGCAGGAAAATCACTAAAAAAGAACCTGATTTCTCGAATATCTGTCTATTCATCCATTAATTTCAGAAAAACAGTCAACATATCATTCAATATCTAAGAAAAGCTCACATGATATTTTTTACTTGCTAATCAAGATGCCCAGAATGCCAGAAACTTGAAACAATTGCGGTAACTACAGCAGAACCAATAAACGCAACAAGTATCACAAAGATCCAATTAGAGTCCCAAATATCAAAGACTTTTAAGCATACGATACCAGCAAAAACTAAGTTTTGAACTATACCACTTCCTGGAAACTCAAAGAATTTTGCATCTTTCATTTTTAATCTCCAATTTATCACTACAACAGTGACACAAGACTTCCACCAATCAATGCACCAATAGCAGCAAACCCATAAGGCAAATTAATTGCAATAGCTTCACGGTATTCAGGATCGTCATTTTGATATAATCTCTGCCCAAACAATACGAATATAATTTTTCCGGACAGCCAACCAGCTAAACCGCCTGTTAGTATTCCTATTAGTACCATATTAATTTATGGTTGAAAAGTAATATTTTCCAATTAATCAACCTCACCAACAGCTATAATCTATAAAAAGGACTATTAAGTTCAAAAAAAATGAGTTGACTGAATAGTAATCAAGAGATAAATACATTTGTTCTATATCAGGTATGATGCATGTTATAAACAGATTCGCCTCTGCCTCATCTTACCCTGCAGGAAGCACCTGATAGTAACCATTCACCGCAATCACCTGCAAAGGATAATCAAAAAGATCAGAAAGAATTTCAGAGATCAGCACTTCACTTTTTTTACCATCAGCAAAAATACGCCCCTTTTTTAAAAGCACAACTCGATCTATTTCCGGAGGAATTTCATGAAGGTGATGCGTAACGAGTACAACCGTTTTACCGGATCTTATCATCGATTGAAGTGTTTGCAGATAGTGCAATGAAGCACTCATATCAAGTCCCGTCGTCGGCTCGTCAAGCAACAAGGCTTCTGGATTGTTAATCAGTGACCTGCCAAGAAGAAAACGGCGCTGCTGGCCTGTGGACATGGAACAGAAAGAACGGTTTTTCAACTCACCAATACCAAGCTGCTGCATAACCAAAACAGCTTTTTCAAGATCATCACTGCTGAACTGCTGATGCTTCCAGACATCAATACTTGCATAGAAGCCTGATAATATCACATTCAGGCCAGGCACTTCCGGCAGATAATCATGCTGTAGATCATGAGAAACAATACCAAGACGAGCCCGGAGTTCCATAATATTCCACCGATCCCTGCCGAAAATCCTTACATGGGAATCACCATCAAAAACAGGATAGAGGTCGCGAGAAAGCAACTTCATCAGGGTACTTTTTCCTGATCCGTTAGGCCCGAGAATTGCCGTATTGCAACCGTTAGGCACCTGCAGAGAAAACCCGCTGAAAACACAGGTAGTTCCGCAATAGGCCGTAATATTACGTATATCAATAATACTCTCTTGCACTGCCATGCGTTACATCATTTCCAGATACTGCCACCTTTCGAAAAGCTGAAGCGACCGGCACCTAAAAAGAAAATCGCAAGGGCGCCGAACAGATAGAATACCTGCAATTCCAGAGCATATCCACCTTGCGGATTCAGAGAAAAGAGATCTTTGTTATGAACAAGATAGAGTGCCATAACCATGACAAACGCCTCAATCAAAGCGGCTGGCCGCGTATAAATTCCAAGCACTATAAACAGCGGCGCAAGAATTTCTCCAACAAGTATTCCATGCGAGAGATAAACGGGCAACCCTGCTTTGAGAAGCATCTGCGATACAAATCCATAGCCATGCTGAAGCTTGTAAACTCCGTGAAACAGCATCAGGCCACCAACCGAACTCCGCAGAAACAGCTTTCCCAGATCACTGTTATTAACGAAACGGTCAATCATAAGCGGCCTCCTTTTTATGAGTTTATTATCGCATTAATTCAATACTTATCTTATACACCCTGTTTCAGCTCACATTATCTCTCAATATAAGCCTCAAGCAGCAGGTCACTGCCGAAAAAACGCGGAGCCTCAAACTTCAGTGCAACAGCTTGCTCAGGCATGGCGATACCCAAAGGAGCAAATGAACTTAAGGCATCGCCACCAAAAAGTTTTGGAGCAATAAACATATAGATTTTATCGGCAAGCTTTTCACGTATAAAAGAGGCCGACAGTCGACTCCCCCCTTCAACCAAGACTGAAAGAAGCTGTCGCTTTTGCAACTCTTTAAGAACCTGGCGAAGATCGAGTCCTTCCGTATGTTCATCAACAAATAACACCTTTACCCCTCGTTCCTTAAGGAGTTCAGCATTCAAAAGGTTATTGCATGAAAATGAGGTAAAGAGAATCGTAGGTGCCTCGGAGTTGAAAATTTTCAATTCAGGAGAGAGGTTCAGTTTTCGGTCAAGCACAACCCTGACAGGATTACGGCCGGAACAATGCCTGACAGTAAGCTGAGCATCATCAGCTTGCACCGTTGCCTCACCAGTCATGATGGCATCATAAGTACTCCGGAGGCGGTGCACCTCACCCCTTGCCAGATCACCGGTAATCCATCGGGATGCGCCAGAAAATGTGGCAATTTTGCCATCGAGAGTCTCGGCAAGTTTCAAAGCTACAAAAGGCAGTCCAACAGTATGACTTTTAATAAATGCCTCGTTAACTTTCAAGCATTCGGATTCAAGCACACCTTCAGTAACGGCAATACCAGCAGCAAGCAGCTTTGCTATACCTTTTCCAGCAACTTCAACAAAAGGATCACGACAACCAACAACAACCCTCGGTATCCCCATTTCAATAATAAGATCATTGCATGGAGGAGTTTTACCAAAATGGGAACAGGGTTCAAGGTTGACATAAAGTGTTGAATGGCGGAGCAACTCTTTATCAGCTACTGATGCAATAGCCTTTACTTCAGCATGGGAAGTACCGAAGCGTTCATGATAACCTTCGCCGATAATCTCCCCGTTATAAACTATCACCGCCCCTACCATCGGATTAGGACTTACAAGCCCTGCACCCCGTAAGGCAATCTCAAGACAACGGCTCATATAAGCCTCATCGCTGCATTGCCTCCTCATGATGTACTGTCTTCAACAACACCTACCTGAACCAGCCTGATACCCGAAAGCCTGAGCAGTTCATCAATATGCTCAATTTTATAGGGCTTATCGTAATAAATGGTCTTTATACCAACGTTGATCAAAACTTTAAGACAATGAATACAGGGACTCGCAGTGATATAGATATCAGCATCCTTGATCGATACACCATGCTTTGCAGCCTGGCCGATTGCATTGATTTCCGCATGAATTGTATTCACACAATTTTCCTCAACAGTTCCATCGGGATGGGTACTTCGGTAAATACGGCAGTTTGTTTCGTTGCAATGCGGAAGCCCGGAAGGTGCTCCATTATATCCAGTCGAAAGAATATTGTGATCTCGAACGATAACAGCCCCGATATTTCCCCTTGTACAGGTGGCCCTGCGTGCAATAAGATGGGCAACACTCATAAAATATTCATGCCAGCCAAGTCGCTTTGCCATTCCGGAATTGCCCCCTTCTCCGGAACATGAACAGCCACCTCCCATAATCCTCTCTTCCGGCATAGTCATGTTTATTAACACATTATGAAAAAATAAACCTGTACTTCTTAAAAGGTGAATATACGTGCTGCAGCTCCATCTATTTCAGAAGGACTATAAGTTAAAACTCATACCTGATACCGGCCAGAATGTTATGCAGTTTCCAGCTTACCTTATCTCCATAAACATCTTCCACACCGACAGGTTTGAGGTACCTGTATCCCAGATCAAACGTCATACTTTTTGTAAGCTTAACACCTCCACCAGCTCCAACTTGCCATGAAAAAAAGGTACCATCAATCAAATTATCGTTAGTTGTAAGATCTGCAATACCTGCACCAGCCATTACATAAGTTTTAATGCCAAGACAGACTTCAAAATCATCAAAATCATGATAGCCGTTCACCATAACAGTCTTGGCTGATAAATGCAAATGGGTGAAATTATGATAATCATACCGCTGATTTCCAACAGCAATCTCAAGCCTCTCTGACCCAAAACTCTCTGACCCAAAATTCTTAAGCCTCTCTGACCAAAAATTGTAACCAGCAGCAACATTCAATGCAACACTGTTATCAAGCTTGTCAAGCACAGATACATATTTCAAATCGCCAGGTATTCCACGTCCAGCAGAAACACTGACGTAAGGTGCTGCAAATACTGGAACTGACCCAAGGCATGCAAAAAGTAAAGCCATTATAAAGGTCTTTTTCATTCTCTCCCTGATTAAAGTTGTATAAAACGTCATAAAAAGGTAACGCTTTTTCACGCAATTCTGGAATAGGACTGGTAAACGATCACATCCTTACCCTTGTTCATAATTAAATAGAGCCTGCTCCGATTTTAGAATTATCCAAGTCTCTACCGATTTACAGGACAGTGGTTACATGAATACAGCTACAACACCCGGTTGATAAAATCGACAACAGGTTTCACAGAGCGGAACGCGTCAGTAAGCCTCGCGACAAATGCAGAATCGGTTACATCCTGATCATTAAAAAATCGCTGAGTGTAAAAATCCTTGAACTGGAGATACGCTATTGCAGGATTGGAACTGACATACCCTTTCGGCGGTCTGAGCAGTTTACCCGAAGCCCTGACTCCGTCCGGAAAATGAAAAAAGAAGGATTTTTCTGCAACAATCGACTGCCACTCATCAAAATGGAGATCAATTTCCCGCCGTATCTGCTCCAGCACAGCAGACTCTGGCATATAAATTCCTCCGCCGGCAAACGACGCCCCGGGTTCCACATGAAGGTAATAACCCCCATAATGACTTTTTTTACCCCCTTTGTTGATAAAGGCAAAGAAATTTGTTTTATAAGGTGACTTGTCTTTCGAAAACCGGATATCGCGGTTAATGCGCATGATGCACTTTTTCGGGTCAAGAGCCGAGGCGGCAATATCCCCATCAAATGCAGCAACCTTCATAAGCAGTTGAACAACCGTATCAAGAAAATCACCATATAACTGCTGATACACCTTTTTGTGCTCCTCAAACCATACACGGTCATTATTGGATTTCAGGCCCCGGAGAAAATCAAGAGTGTTATCGCTTATCATAATCTGGAGGGTTTAACATGTGTTATGAAAAAGCATACCTTATAAAAAAGTTACACGGTATTTTCGTTTTTTGAAAGAAGATTATCCGTGACGATGCTTTTTCATAGTATGAGTACACACATGAAATAAAAGAATACGGAACAGAAACCGTAAGTACCTTTGCATGAGGTTCAGAAAATCAGTCACTATGTTTGAGTTGAGCAGGTTACAATCAGGAAAAATTCACATGATTTATGACCATGAAACAGTCAGGGGAAAATGAAGTCTCAACTGCAGAAAGTAAAGCAAGGCAAGAACAATGCGTAAGCGGGTTTACTCTGCAGACTGGTCGTGGAATATGGGAAAGGACTTGCAGCGTAACATACCAAGAAACATGCGTTGATCTAACGACATTATGCATCACTCCGAAGATTAACAACAGAGAATACTATCCTTATATTGCTGGGGCGGCAGGATTCGAACCTGCGGATGTCGGCTCCAAAGGCCGATGCCTTACCACTTGGCGACGCCCCATTATAAAGACAGCTTAAATACAAAGCGGGGCAGAATATACTCACAATAAGAGAAAATCACAACCGATGACCATGAAGATAATGCGAGCATACAGCGATAAACGTAATACAGCAGGGAATGATGCACCATAATTTGCCTTGATACCATTTATTGCTCCGGCAACTATAGGTATTGATAAAAAGACACTATGACCTGTATTCCCCAAGCGTTTTAAGAACTACGGATAAACACTTTTAATTGCCGGAGCAATAACAGTATTATAAGCTTAACGACATATTTATACAGGCACTGTTATAACACCTATTTATATACCGATGGTAAAAATAAAAATCTGCGGCATAACCCGTTTATCGGATGCCCTTGAAGCTTCACATGCCGGTGCCGATGCCCTTGGCTTTAATTTCAGCAGCATGAGCCCAAGGGTTATTACCCCTGAACATGCAAAGGTAATCATTGAAAAAATTCCTCCATTTGTTCAGGCAGCCGGTATCTTTGTAGAGCAGTCAGTAGAAGAGATAAAGACCATTTGCCGTTACTGCAACCTGCAGATTGCACAGTTGCACAGTGAACGATACTGCCCGGAAGATGCTTGTGCTATCAATGAAGCTCGCGTAATCAAAGTTTTTCGACCTGAAGAGGATTTTGAGGTACAGCGGGTTCTGGAGTATGCAAAAAAAAGTGGTACAAACTCCTTCCTGTTCGATGCTTACCGTGCTGGTATCCTAGGTGGAACGGGAGAGACAATCAAATCATCTCTCGCTTCACATATCTTTAATCAACTCGGATACTCCTTTTATACCATTCTCGCTGGTGGTTTGAATGAAACCAATGTTGCGGAAGCAATCCGCAATGTTCGACCATACGCAGTTGATACTGCAAGCGGTGTTGAAACTGAACCGGGAATCAAAGACGTAAATAAAATAAAAGCCTTTATCCACGCGGTACGTAAAGAATCCCTAAAGTAGAGTTATGGAGTATTCAACTCAATTATTTCAAATCAGGGCTACAGGATACAAGTTCATCTTTGATCTATTCGGTCACCAAACAGAGCTTCGGGAAATATCCTCTTATTGCTCCGGCAACTATAGGTATTGATAAAAAGACACTATGGCCTTTATTCCCCAAGCGTTTTAAGAGCTACGGATAAACACTTTTAATTGCCGGAGCAATAAAGATTCAAAGATCAAACACCAGCTTTATAGGCCTCAACCTGTCCAAGAATAAGCGCCGAAGTTGTGTCAGGCAGCTCAAGTGTAATAAGGTGCCCGCAATCAGGCACGCAGACATACCTCCCTTCACTGGTAAGATCCGCAAGCTTTTTTGTGTTGTCACAGGTCATAATTGTATCTCCTTCTCCGGCAACAAACAACATAGGCCTGTCAACCCTTCTGACCATACCCGGCAAGGAATCTGTAGTCTCAAATGAGGTTATCTGTCGAGTTGTTTGATCTATTGCTTCCGGTGCGCAAAACCCGAGACTTTTAAATCCAATCAAGATATCATGAAGCATTACCGTATTTTTCGACAGAACAAGACGAGCAAAAATATAGGCAGGAAGCCACCATGTCAGTTTACGTAAAAGATTGTTAAACAATAAAATAATTACTGTATTAGCAAACTCTTGAATAAAGGCACTATTGGGCAAGTAACCGAAATTGAAAAAGGTCATTGAGCGAATTTTCTCAGAATGAGAAAGAGCATAATCAAGCGCCACGAAAGGCCCGAAAGAAAAAGCGGCTATATGAAATGTTTTAAGTTCAATTGTGCTGACCAGTTCATGCAGATCATGTGCAAAAAAATCGATATGATAATGGTTATCTGGATCGTTCTCCGACCATCCATGTCCACGCATGTCATAAGCAATAGTACGTATCCCTTTTTTATTAAGAAAATTTATTACATGATGCCACCACATCCACCAGCAATCCCATCCATGAATAAGCAGTACCGTCTCAGCAGCATCTTGTGGCCCAGAATCATGATAATGATGAACAATACCATTCACAGTTACAAAATGACTATTCTCCATCAATAACAGTTCGTATGCCGCACGTTTGGATGCAGCTGCATCATGCGAAGCCCGAAGCTCTAAAAGCTCCTGTTTGTAAAGGGCAAATTTTTGTGTCGGAGGCAATTCATTATGTACCATAACGCGTAGCAGTTGAGAATAAGTTGAGATATGGTCTTATATAAATGGTAAATACATAAAAACATATCCCCCACCAAACAAATACCCCACAACCATTTGATTCATCAGTAAAAGCTCATTCCTAACACAAAAATCACTTGGTGCCGATTCCATTCAAACCATCTGTTCATGTAAGTAATGAATTACCCCGCGGCAAGCCACGAAGAATTATACCCTAAAACAGATTCAAATTCACTACTGAAACTTTTCCGCTTCTTTTTACTCATAACCTGCTCCTGTTTTAGGCAAGTTACCAACTTCATCCACTGTCTAAAATTCGGAGTCCATTATAATGGAATGAAGATATTACGAAAAGGAAATACACACATACTTATATTTTTATTTAAATTGTTAACTGTATGTTTGTATCCCTTTTTATTTATTGCTCCTGCAACTATAGTTATTGACTAAATAAAAACAGTACACCCTTTATTGAAATAACGTTTATTAAGGCTAAGGATTAATACTTTTCCGGAGCAAAATTATGGCATACCTGCTGTTTTTTACATG
The DNA here is from genome assembly GCA_037134935.1 of Chlorobiaceae bacterium. Taxonomy (GTDB): domain Bacteria; phylum Bacteroidota; class Chlorobiia; order Chlorobiales; family Chlorobiaceae; genus Chlorobium. The sequence continues at coordinate 15,852 of JBAXLG010000004.1, forward strand.
TTCTTTTCATACAACGTTTTGCTTTAGCATGTTCAACCAATGACCTGCACCTTTAGTATGATAAAAAAAATCACATTCGCGTCTATGTGGGTGTTTTGTATAGTGCCAATGCTTTTCTGGAGCAACGAGAGTTCGGCATTCTGGCGTTGGTCGAGAGAGTATCGTTACGCCTGCTTAATATGCCACGATCGCCTGCCGCAGAGAAATGGAGTCGGTGAAGCATTCAGACAGAACGGACACCGCATGCCGTGTGAACTTGAAACAATTTTTGACGTTCCAACCCCATTTCCGGCCCCGCTAGGGGAAACTATTGGTAATTTGAAAAAGCTCAGTGAGCTAATTAGCAGTCAACCAGACTTAGTTTTCAATCGGGACAAAGACGGCAACACGTATTTACATTTTGCAATAGGTAAAGGTTACAAAAACGTGCCTGAATTCCTGCTTGACAATGGTGCTAAAGTCAATGCCAAGAATAACAACGGTGATACGCCACTACACTTTGCAGCAGAAAGAGGTAATGGAAACATGGTGAAATTCCTGCTGGGCAAGGGTGCTGACATCAATGCCAAAACTAACGGTGGCATTACTCCCTTACTCTTGGCATCATTGAAAGGCCGCAAGGATGTAGTTGAGGCTTTGCTGGCCGCGGGAGCATCCGTCTATGATACGGATAAGAGTGGTCATACACCTTTACACTTTGCTGCAGGAAGTGGTAACATGGATATAGCGGCATTGATGGTGGTCATGGGAGTCAACGTCAATGCTAGGGATCGCAACAATGCTACCCCTTTGCACTATGCTGCACAAATTGGTGACAAGGATATGGCGGAATTCCTGCTGGCTCATGGAGCCAACATCAATGCCAGAGATAAAAACGGTAATACCCCTTTGAGCTCAGCACGTTTATCAAAATTTGCTGAGCCCAACTTTGATATGCAAGACTGGCTAAGTCAGCGGGGTGGAACAGAATAATTATTGCTCCGGCAATTAAAAGTGTTTATCCGTAGCTCTTAAAACGCTTGGGGAATAAAGTCCATAGTGTCTTTTTATCTAGTTGCCGGAGCAATAACCTCTACAAAAAGTATGTAACAATTAAAAGAGTGTTTACCTTATATCAAGGAAAAGTCGAATTTTTATTCGGCTTTTCTTTTTTTATCTACTCTGTTGTGTAACGTTGCTAATTGTCCTGAAAAGTTTGAATACAGAGAATGGTATATGGAAATACATGAAAATTTGAGCACTGCTTGAGCGAAACGATAGAAGCACAAAATCCAATGATGATAAATAATCATGATGAGTGCGCTGAACCTTTCAGCAAAAAAAAAGTTTTTGCTGAAAAACTCTCTACCCTCCCTTCTTCCCCTGGCGTTTATCAGTTCATAAATGCCAAGGGAAAAGTCATTTATGTCGGAAAGGCAAAAAACCTCCGAAACAGAGTGCGTTCTTATTTCAGAAATCCTCAGCAGCTTTTTGGCAAAACACTGGTACTCGTTACACATATTGACAATTTCGAGGTCATTATCACCTCTTCAGAAGTTGAAGCCCTGATTCTTGAAAACAATCTCATCAAGGAGTTGAAACCACGCTACAATGTGAACCTGAAAGACGATAAAACCTATCCTTATCTGGTTATTACTAACGAACCGTTCCCGAGAATCTTTTTGACACGTCAGTTGAGAAAGGATGGTTCAACATGGTTCGGTCCCTATACTGAAGCCGGACAACTCCGTACTATTCTCGATTTGCTCGGTTCGATCTTTCCTATACGAAGTTGCAAGCACCGTTTGAGCGCAGAAAATATTGCCGCACATAAATTTAAGCTTTGCCTTGATTACCACATCAGTAAATGCAAAGGACCGTGTAAGGGGCTCCAATCGGAAGATGAATACCTTTCCATGGTGGCGGAAATCATACAGTTGCTGAAAGGCCGGACTGCCACAATGGTACGAACGCTTCATGAGCGTATGCTCTCGTTCGCCTCAGAGCTGAAGTTTGAACAGGCGGCGGACATTAAAGCGCAGCTTGATAGCCTGAAAAGGTATTCAGAGCGTCAGAAAGTACTGGCCAGTGACGGCCTTGATCGGGATGTTTTTGCTGTTGCTACTGGAGAGGATGATGCCTGCGGAGTTGTGTTCAAAATACGGGAAGGAAAACTGCTCGGCTCGCAAAGAATCTATATGAACAACACCGCTGGTGAAACTGAGAGCAACCTGCAGTTGAGAGTGCTTGAAAAATACTATCTGGAAACCCTTGAACTCATTCCAAATGAGATTCTGCTCAGGGAATCATTAATCAGTGATGAAGAAGAAAGTATCCGTGCTCTCATATCCGAAAAACAGAAGGAGAGAAAACAAGAGAAAAAAGCAACGAGATTCCTGGTACCGCTAATCGGTGAAAAAGCTCATCTTATGGAAATGTGCCACAAGAATGCACAACACCATCTGGAAGAATACCTGATCCAGAAACAGAAAAGAGGCGAAGCTGCGCGTGAACACTACGGTTTTGCAGCACTCAAAGAACTCCTGCATCTGCCAACACTTCCACAAAGAATTGAGTGTTTCGACAATTCTCATTTGCAAGGCACAGATTATGTGAGTTCAATGGTCTGTTTTGAAAAGGGGAGGCCAAAAAAATCCGATTACAGGAAATTTAAATTAAAATCTTTTGAAGGTTCGGATGACTATGCTGCAATGAAAGAGGTTATAGAGCGGCGTTATGGTGGTTCATTATCAAAAGAACTTCCGTTGCCCGATCTCATTGTTGTAGATGGCGGAAAAGGACAGCTCAACACTGCTTTTAACACAGTAAATAATCTCGGTCTTTCTATCCCTGTTATCGGTTTGGCTAAACGCATTGAGGAAATTTTTACTCCGGATGCAAAAGACCCGTTCAATTTGCCAAAAACATCTCCAGCACTTAAACTTTTACAGCAACTCCGCGATGAAGCTCACCGGTTTGCTATTTCCTACCATCGAAAACTCAGAACCGAAAGGACAATTCAGACTGAACTCACAATAATTGAAGGCATTGGAGAAAAAACAGCATTTAAGTTGCTGAAACAGTTTGGTTCCGTTGATGCTATTGCAAAGGCCACACTTGAAGAACTGAAAGCTTCTGTCAATGCAAAAACAGCCGAAGCTGTCTATAATTTTTACCGATTGTGACTGTTTTCGAGCTTATCCATTACTACCCTCATGATATTTTCTTAAGAAAATTCTGTTATATTTGTACTTGATATGATGAACAACAGAGAAATTCTTTTGAATGCTTATGAACCTGCCTGATTTCTTCGACGAAAATCGCAATAACCCAACAGCAGGGTCATCAGGAAAGGAACCGCCTGATCTGGATGGGATTGATACTATGTTTGATTCGGAGGAGCTAATTGACCGTCTCAATCAGTACAATGAAGAAGGGTTCCTCATTGAAGCTTTGGTAGTTGCTCGTCGTCTTGAGGAAATTATGCCTTATAGTACAGACACTTGGTTACACCTCGGGAACTGCTTGACGCTGAACGGCAATTTTCAGGAGGCAGTTGATTCATTTCAGAAAGCTGTGGTGCTTAGTCCGTCAGACAGCGAAATGAACCTGAACCTCGCCCTCGCCTATTTCAACACTGGCAATCTTGATACAGCACTTGAAGAACTTGAAAAGATTATTATCGATTCCTCTATTGAAAAGGAATACTATTACTATCGGGGAATAGTACTGCAACGCCTTGAGAGGTTTGTTGAAGCCGAATCTGATTTTAAGCAAGCTCTTGAGCTTGATAATGAGTTTACTGATGCATGGTATGAACTTGCATACTGCAAGGATATTTTGGGTAAACTGGAGGAAAGTACCTCCTGCTACAACAAAACACTTGATCAAGACCCTTACAATATCAATGCTTGGTATAACAATGGCCTTGTTTTGAGCAAATTGAAGCACTACGACGAAGCGCTTCAATCGTACGATATGGCCCTCGCCATTTCTGAAGATTTTAGTTCAGCATGGTATAACCGAGCAAACGTTCTTGCAATCACAGGACGTATTGAGGAAGCTGCGGAAAGCTATCTGAAAACTCTCGAACATGATCCTGAGGATGTCAATGCGCTTTATAATCTTGGGATAGCATATGAAGAGCTGGAGAATTACAAGGAAGCTGTTGACTGTTATCGCCACTGCATTGAAATCAGCAGTGATTTTACCGACGCGTGGTTTGCACTTGCATGCTGCCATGAAGCTCTTGAAGAGTATGATGATGCCATGTCTGCAATTGAACACGCACTGACAACACTGCCCGACAGTATTGAGTTTCTGCTTCTGAAGGCAGAAATCGAGTACAATCTTGATGATCTTGAAAAATCTATAGCAACCTATCGGGAGATCATCACAATTGATCCCGAAAACCCCCAGATATGGGTTGATTTCGCTATTGTGTTAAGGGAAGCTGGCGATATCAATGCATCTATTGACGCGTTGCAACAGTCATTGAAACTTCAACCGTTTTCGGCCGACGCTCATTTTGAAATAGCTACGGCCTATTTTGCCATGGGCGACAAGCTTAGTACCCTTAAGGCTCTAAGCAAGGCATTCAAAATTGATCCAGATAAAAAATTGCTTTTTCAGACTACTTTTCCGGAACTTTACCAGCAGGATTCCGTTAGGCGAATGCTTGGCATTTCATGATCTGATCACGCATTGACCGAAACATTTGCATGACGAAAGTAAAAAAGATCCTTGGTCTTATCGGCCATGCTGTGGATTATTCATACTCCCCACTCATTCATAACACTGCCTGCGAAGTACTCGGTCTGCCGTATTATTATACCATTTTTAATATTGCAGATGCCGGTTTGGTCGGTGATGCTTTACGCGGTGCAAAGGCTCTCGGGATAACAGGATTTAATGTAACCATCCCTTATAAAAAAACAGTTGTGCCCTTTCTTGATGAACTTTCGCCAGAAGCATCTTTTATACAAGCGGTCAACACTATTGTTAATGAGAATGGAAAACTCTCTGGATACAACACAGATATTGCTGGTTTTGCTGCACCACTCGAGCCCTATACAGAAACAATAAAAGGCAAAACAGTTGCAATTTTTGGAAGTGGCGGAGCTGCAATTGCTGCAATTGAGGCATTCAGATCACTTTTTACTCCACAAGAAATTTTGCTCTTTGTTCGTAACAACAAGAAAGCACGAACCCTGCTTGAGGAATGCGGTTATATAGAAACTACTCCGGTAACCATAATCGACCAAAGCCAACCAGAGAGAGTCAAAGAGTGCCGAGTTATCGTCAATGCAACCCCGATTGGAACACGTGGACGTGAAAATAACGGTATAAACTCAATGATTCCTCTTGATCGAAAGTTAATCCACTCTGGTCAAATTGTTTACGATATGGTCTACAACCCTTTAAATACTCCCCTGCTTCAGGCTGCCAAGCTGACTGGAGCTATAGCCATATCGGGAATTGAGATGCTGGTCAGCCAGGCGGCCTTGTCATTTACACTTTGGACTGGAATGCCCATGCCTGTAGCTGCCGTAAAAAACACACTTATGCAAGAAATTCAACAGCATCTAAACAAATGAGCTAATCCTTATACCTAATAAACACGATTATCTAACCTATTTATGAAATTGTTTTCCACTCTTATTCTCTTTGTCATCACTGCTGATCAGCTAACAAAAAAAGCTGCGATCACATTTCTTAAAAATACTGCTCAAAGTATTACCATAATACCTGATCTATTTTCACTTACTTATGCGGAAAACAAAGGAGTAGCTTTTGGTGTTGAATTTGCGCCACCGATTGTCCTCCTTCTCCTGACTGGACTTATTATATCTTTTGTAATATTTTATGTAATAAAATCAAAAAAACGGACAACTCTTTTCCTCATCGCTTTTGCTCTTATTGTAGGCGGTGGTATCGGGAATATGATTGACAGAATAAGCATAGGCCATGTTGTTGATTTTATTTATTTTGACCTTTATCATGGTCATGTGCTCGGTACCTATATCTCCCTATGGCCTATTTTTAACATAGCAGACTCTGCCATTACCATAGGAGCTTGCATACTAATCTTTTTTCATAACAGGGTCTTTTTGGACGAAACGATGGTAGAGAACGGTAATGTTCATTGATGCACACTGTCACCTCTCATTTCCGGATTTCGATCTTGACCGGCAAGATTTGATCAATTGTCTGATTGATGAGGAGATACGCTTGCTGATTGATCCAGGCGTTGATGTTCCAACAAGCATAAAATCAATTGAACTTGCCAGCAAAGTTGATTTTATCTATGCCAACGTCGGACTTCATCCTCATGAAACCACCATACCTGTCAAAGAATCTGTTTTCGAAGAACTTGAAACTCTGGCCCGCTCACCAAAAGTAGTCGCGATTGGCGAGATCGGACTGGACTATCACTATCCAGATCATGACCGAAAAAATCAGCAGGATGCGTTCCGGCAGATGCTGAGAATTGCACGCTCCCTTGATATGCCGGTAGTTATCCATTGCCGTGATGCATGGGCGGATATGCTGCACATTCTTTCCGAAGAAAATCATTCATCAATGCGAGGCATGATGCACTGTTTTTCTGGTGATACAGCTATCGCAAAGGAATGCATCAGAAGGGGATTCAAAATTTCCATCCCCGGTACAGTGACCTACAAGCGTTCACTCCTGCCACAGGTTATCAGATCAGTTTCACTTGATGAGCTTATTACTGAAACCGATTCCCCTTATCTTACCCCAGTACCCTACAGAGGTAAACGCAACAATCCTGCTTATGTCCGTTTCGTAACAGCTGCCATTGCTGAGATTCATCAAACAACTCTGCAAAAAGCAACGGAATGTATTGCTCAGAATAGTGTTGAATTATTTAGATTACCAACCCTGTTAAGGTCGTAAATCCAATTATTTTGAAATTCATGCAAACTTGTTTAGGTTTGTGACCTGAAAGAAATTACTTGTAACCTGAAGCCTTTTCAGTAATCAGAACTACATATTATGAATGATATAAAAACAGCCAATCCAGACCCAAAACCAGTAAAACCCACAGCAGAGGACAATCTTCTCTATCTTCTAATAAAATATAAAACTGCGCTTATCGCTACCGTTATACTGCTTGCATGTCTCGGTACCGGCACCTTTGTCTGGATACAGCACCGTCAAGCCAGCGAACAGGAGGCCGCACTACAGTTATCAAGAATAACTCCCTTTCTTGACAGCGGAAAGATCAGTACCGCCATCAACGGTGAAAAGAATATATCCGGACTGAAAAAAATTTCAAATGAATATGCAGGAACACCAAGCGGAAACATGGCTACTCTTCTGCTTGCCAACGCATACTACTCAATTGGTGAGTTTGACACCGCTCTCAAAATATTCAAAACCGTTTGCATCGCAAACAACGATCTTGCGGCAGGTGCTCTTGCGGGTGCTGGAGCCTGCTATATAAATAAGAATCAGTTTGCACTTGCTGCAGATACCTATCAGGAAGCATCAAAAAAAGCCGAAAATTCAGTACTCAAAGCTCAGTACCTCCTTAAAGTTGCCGAAAGCTTACAACAGTTAAATCAACTAAAAAAAGCTACGGAACTTTATAAAAAAATCATAACCGATTATCCAACTTCAACCGCGGCAGTGGTTGCACAACGATCACTTTGGCAGGTTTCTGGAAAACTTCAATAAAATTAACACGTAACCACTCTTTTTATGCCTGTACAATTTACAATCAAAACCAGCCTTGGAGACATTACCGTTGCCCTTTACGACGACACCCCACTCCATCGCGACAACTTCATCAAGCTTGCCAGCGAAAATTATTACGATGGCATACGCTTTCACCGAGTTATTGAAGGATTCATGATCCAGACCGGAGACCCACTATCACGCTTTGAAGACAAACGCGCTCTGCATGGCACTGGAGGGCCTTCACAACAGATACCTGCAGAAATCAACCATCCGAATAAAAAAGGGACTCTTGCTGCCGCACGCAATAACAACCCAAAGAAAGCATCCTCCGGCAGTCAGTTTTACATTAATCAGGCGGATAACGACTTTCTTGACGGAGAATACACTGTATTCGGCATTGTAGAAGATGGTATGAATGTGGTTGAAAAAATCGCTGTCGTTAAGACTGACCCCAATGATAATCCAGTTGTTCCGATAACCATAGAGACCATAATAGCTGTAATACCGTCTTAACGGGTCAGAAAATCATGCAAAGTATTGAGTCTAACCTCAAAACCATACGTGAACAGATAAAAGCTGCCTGCATCAATGCTGGCAGGCAGCCAGAAACAGTTCGATTGATTGCTGTGTCTAAAACAAAACCTGCAGCGTTTATAAAAGAAGCTTTCGATGCCGGTCAGGTTGAGTTCGGAGAAAGCTACGTTCAGGAGTTTCTTGAAAAACGTCAGGATATTATTCTTGAAAAAAGCCCAATTGTATGGCATTTTATTGGCCATCTGCAATCAAACAAAGTGCGAACAATTATCGGAAAAGTAACTCTGATTCACGGTATCGACAAACTTACAACAGCTGAAGAGCTTTCGAAACGGGCAGTTCAGCACAACCTTCAAGTCGACTACCTCCTTGAGGTCAATACATCTGGTGAAAAATCAAAGTATGGCATGCAACCTGACGAAGTGCTTTCAGCCGCAGAAACCCTTTTTCCACTACCGAACATCACACTTCGCGGACTGATGACAATAGCATCTCCCGACAGGGAAAGGGCACGTGGGGAATTCCGCAACCTTCGAATTCTGCTTGAATCGTTGAAAAAAAACGCTCCAGATCCACTGAAGCTTACTGAACTCTCCATGGGCATGAGCAGCGATTTTGAAGATGCCATTCAGGAAGGTGCTACCATGATCCGTGTAGGATCATCAATCTTCGGCTGGCGCTGAACAACAAAACCAAATGAGAAACTCTTCAGCATTTTTATCTGAAAGCTGAAGAGTTTATATTAAGGTTCAGATTTTTTAGGGCGTTCATGCTGGTAGAAAGGGAATTACTTCTTCCAGGATTGATACACGTTCAAAAAAGTTCTGCAACCAGTCCAAAAAATTATAAAGCAAATGATATTACCGATTATTGCACTCATACCAAAACCCTGAAAATTGCAAAAATAATCTTCTATATGTTCGGAGATTCACCAAATATCACAGATTATATATATTTAATACAACTTCTACATCATATGTCGTTAACCTTATAAAGCCACCTTATCATGATTTCACAAAAGGTAAAAATCGAAGAAGCCGTTACCTTTATCAGAAAAAAAACTCAGGACGACTATCCTGTCGGTATAGTGCTGGGAACAGGCCTTGGTGCTCTTGCCAAAGAGATCAAGGTAGAATTCTCGCTTGACTACAGCACCATTCCGAATTTTCCGATCTCCACGGTTGAGACCCACCATGGCAAACTGATTTTCGGAACCCTTTCAGGAAAAAAAGTAGTAGCAATGCAGGGACGTTTTCATTTTTATGAAGGCTACTCCATGCAGCAGATTGTTTTCCCGATTAGAGTCATGAAACATCTTGGTGTTAAAACTCTCGGTATTACCAACGCCTGCGGCGGCCTCAACCCATCGTTCAGGAAGGGCGACATCATGCTGATTGACGACCATATTAACCTGCTCGGCGGCAATCCCCTCATTGGCCCAAACGATCCTGAAATTGGATCACGATTCCCTGACATGTGCGCACCTTACTCAATGCGCCTTCTTGAACTTGCCGAAAAAGTAGCTCTTGACAATAAAATCAAAGTTCAGAGAGGCGTCTATATTGCGCTTTCCGGCCCATGTCTCGAAACCCGCGCCGAATATCGCATGTTGAGAACTCTTGGTGCAGACGTAGTCGGCATGTCTACTGTACCCGAAGTAATCGCCGCTGTACATCAAGGTACGGAGGTTTTTGGCATGTCCATCATTACTGACGAATGTTTTCCAGACAACCTTCAGTCTGTCAGTATTGAAGAAATCATTGAGGTGTCCAATCTTGCTGAACCAAAAATGACGACGATATTTAAAGCCGTTGTTGAAAACCTTTAATTATTAAAATAAATGATAGACGCAATCTCCTTCAATAACGGTACCCTTCGCTATCTGGATCAGCGTTTCTTGCCACTGCGCCAAGAATATATCTCAACCAAAAGCCATCAGGAAGCCATTGAAGCAATTAATACCCTTGCAGTGCGGGGTGCACCCCTAATTGGAGTTGCTGCAGCTTACACAATCATTCTTGGAATAAACAGTTTTAAGGGAAGCAAAGAGGAGTTCCCCGCTTTCTTCAAAACGCTTATTTCCGATGTCGAAGCCTCACGACCCACAGCGGTTAATCTCTTTTTTGCATCTGCTAAGCTGAAACAAATCTATGCTGACAATTTTCAGTCAGATACGCTCGAAGCGCTTTTTACAAAAATGACGGAGACAGCTCAAAAAATACATGCTGATGAAATCGCTAATTGCGATGCCATGTCCCGGCTTGGAGTAGATCTTATCAAGACTGACTTAGCCGAAATTCTTAAAAAAAGGAAACTTAACGTCCTCACCCACTGCAATACTGGCACTCTTGCATGCTGTGGTTCCGGATCAGCCCTCGGTGTCATCAAATTGGCATGGCAAGAAGGTTTGATTGAACGGGTTATTACGGCAGAGAGTCGCCCACTGTTACAAGGACTTCGCCTGACAGCTTGGGAACTTGAACAGGAAAACATACCATTCATCTCAATTTCCGATTCATCCTCAGCTTTTCTGATGCAAAGAGGAATGATTGATTTCGGCATAGTTGGAGCTGACCGGATTACCTCCAACGGCGATACAGCCAACAAGATTGGTACATATGCCCATGCTATCAGTTCGTATCACCATAACATACCGTTTTATATCGCAGCTCCGGTATCAACCATTGATATCACACTTGACAACGGTACCCAAATTCCAATTGAGGAACGAAACGCCGATGAACTGAGAACAATTTTTGGTACACAGGTAGCCACACCAACTACGCCTGTTCTCAACTATGCCTTTGATGTCACTCCAGGAAAATATATTCGTGGCATCATCACCGATAAAAAGGCTGTTGTCGGCAACTACCTCAACGAGCTGAAAAAACTGTTTGAAAAACCATAACTCTCTGAAAACAAACCACTGTGCTTCTGCGAGTCAATGGCATATTGAATTTTACTTGTTCACAATACTTTTTAATTGCTGAAAAATCCGGATTTGAAAGTCCGGATTTTTCATTTATGACCTCACAACAAGCAGATGTTTTTGATTTTGGTAACAAAACAAAATGGACTATTTTAAACCGGTTTTTAAATTACAAACATATTCACATGCAGACTTTACTTTTTGCTTGTTAAACAGCAAAAAAAGCTTTCACATTAACTTCATCTGCAGAAACCTTTTATGGATACCCTTTTACTGGCACGAACTCAATTTGCCTTTACAGCTATCTTCCATTTCTTTTTTGTACCGCTTACGGTCGGCCTTTCAATCTTTACAGCAATTCTTGAAACAGTATATCTCAAAACCCGTAACGAAAAGTATAAACATCTGGTAAAATTCTGGGGAAATCTTTTTCTGATCAACTTTGCAGTCGGTGTGGTAACCGGAATTGTAATGGAATTTCAGCTCGGTATGAACTGGTCAACGTACGCGAAATTTGTCGGTGATATTTTTGGTGTTCCACTGGCTATCGAAGCCTTGCTTGCATTCTTTGTTGAATCCACCTTTATCGGCATCTGGGTATTTGGATGGAACAAGCTGCCCAAAGCACTTCATGCCGCGTCAATCTGGATTGTAGCACTCGGCTCAACTCTTTCGGCATTCTGGATTCTGGCAGCAAACTCCTTTATGCAATCCCCTGTCGGGTATAAAATGGCAATGAATGGCTCCAGAGTAGAAATGAGTGATTTCTTGACACTTATCTTCAATACCTATGTATGGAGGCAATTCCCTCATGTGCTTGCGGGGGGTATAGTAACAGGTGGGTTTTTTGTTATCGCAATTAGTGCCTGGCATCTGATGAAAAACACAAAAGAAAAAAACGATTTTGAAACATCAATAAAATTTGCTGCTATCTACGCTTTTATAGGAACTATTCTTGTTATACTTTCGGGACATGCTCAGATGCAGAACCTCCTGAAAACCCAACCAATGAAAGCAGCTGCAGCCGAAGCATTGTGGAATACCGAAAACCCTGCCAGTTTTTCGATATTTACCATTCCTGATGAAAAAAGTCTCAAAGACGTTTTTGCCATACGTCTTCCCGGCATGCTCTCATTTCTGGCATACAATACTTTTGATGGCGAAATAAAAGGGATAAAAGAACTTCAGAAAACTTATCAACAGCAATATGGCTCAGGTAACTACATACCATCTATTACTGCTACTTACTGGAGTTTCAGATTCATGATAGGTGCTGGCACACTGATGCTGATTACGTCACTTTTTACACTATACCGAGTGATCAGAAAAAAATATACCTTCTCCCCATTGCTTGGAACTCTTATGTTCTGGTCATTTCTCTTACCCTACATCGCTAATTCTTCAGGCTGGATACTTGCAGAAATTGGCAGGCAGCCATGGATTGTCTTTGGGTTGCTGAAAACCGAAAATGGTGTCACACCCTCATCAATAGTAAACAGCAGTGAACTGGCCTTCTCTCTTATTGTTTTTTTGCTGATCTACGGAATACTTATCATAACAGACATTTTTCTGATGAAAAAATATGCTATCGCAGGTATTCAAACTTCTGAATAAAGCGTAAAAAAAGAATATGGATGTACAGACAATCTGGTTTATTCTCATAGCGGCCTTTTTTACTGCTTATTTTGTACTTGAAGGCTTTGATTTCGGTGTCGGTATTTTGCTTCCGTTCATGAGCACAAAAGATATAGAGCGCCGAACCATCATCAATACCATCGGCCCTTTCTGGGATGGTAACGAAATGTGGCTTATCACTGCAGTAGGAACAATGTTTGCAGCATTCCCGAATTGGTATGCCACATTCTGCAGCATTTTTTATCCCGTATGGGTTGCTATGCTTGCATCCCTCATTTTCAGAGGTGTCGCCTTTGAGTTCCGCAGCAAACACGACAATCCTGTATGGCGAAATTTCTGGGACTGGAGTATCTTTGGTGGAAGTGCTTTACCTGCAGTACTCTGGGGTATTGTACTCTCAAATTTCATCAGGGGAGTACCCATTGACGCGTCAATGAACTATACCGGTGTTTTGTTCAATCTTTTCAACCCTTACACCCTTGTATGCGGATTAACCTCTTTATTGATCTTTACCTTCCACGGCGCCATATTTCTTAGCTTGAAAACCACCGGCATACTTCAGGAAACAGCCATGAACTTCGCTAAAAAGCTCTGGACTCCAGCAATGCTTTTCTACATGATATTCACAGTTTATACCATTACAGAAACCGACTTATACCACAGCATTGAAATCAGTCGGTTACTTATACCACTCATCAGCATTCTGGCCCTTGCTTCAGTGATATTCATGCTATCAAAAAACGCGTCAGGATGGGCATTCACCATGACCACTATTACCATCGCCTTTTCAACAATCACCATCTTTAAAAGCCTTTACCCAAGAGTACTTGTTTCAAGCCTTAATCCGTTATGGAGCCTGACCATCTATAACACATCATCCTCCAGCTACACCCTGGGCATTTTGACCATTGTGGCAATGATCTTTATTCCATTGATCATTATCTACCAAGGCTGGAGTTACTGGATTTTCCATCAAAGAATTACTATGGACTCGGAACTTGAATACTAAAAAATAAGAGGTCAACGGATGTGCCGGTTGCAGCAACCTGATTTATTCCGTAGACTTATTGTCATTTTGAAATAAACTCTATCATCAGCCATGAATATTGACCGGCGACTGTTTCAACTCCTTAAAGAAGAACGAGCGCCGTTTATCTTCTCTATCGTTTCAGGATGCATTGCATCGGGCATGCTGATTGGCCAGGCGCTATATCTCAGCAGAATAATTGACAATGCGTTTATTCGTAAAATCAGCATAGAAAAGATCTTGCCGCTTATCGCACTGTTTGCACTGTTCAGTACACTCCGCATGCTTTTCAATTGGTACTCCCATACCGAAGCCAACAGGGGAACACTTATAATTCGCGAAAAGTTATTCAACCGCCTGATAAAAACCGTAGGTACTCTGGGGCCAGTCTATACCAAATCAGTTCAAAGTGGACGACTCAGCACAACTCTGCTTAAAGGAGTAGAAGCACTTGATGCCTACTACAGTCAGTATATCCCGCAAATCTTTTTTGCCCTGTTCACACCGCTCCTGATTGTATTTGCCATATTCCCGAGTGATGCACTCTCCGCCGCCATCCTGATTGGAACAGCACCACTCATTCCTTTCTTCATGATAATGATTGGAAAAACAGCAAGTGCAATGACAGAAAAACAGTGGTTAACCATGAGTAGAATGAGTGGCTACTTTCTCGATGTACTACAGGGACTACCAACACTGAAACTCTTTGCACAAAGCAAAAAGCAACGTAAAACCATCGAAGAGTCTGGAGAGAGCTTCCGAGAAGCCACCATGAGAGTATTGAAAATCGCTTTTCTTTCCTCACTTACGCTTGAGCTGGTCGGCACCATAGGCACAGCAATCATTGCTGTAGGCATCGGGCTCCGCATCATGAAAGGGCAGCTTGCTTTTCAGCCAGCCTTGTTTGTACTGCTGCTTACTCCCGACTTTTATCTTCCCTTGCGGCAACTCGGTACAAAATTCCATGCCGGGATGGAAGGAGTCAGCGCATCAAAAGAAATTTTTGCTATTCTCGAACAGCCAACTTCAGCTCATAGCCAGAAAAATGAACCAATTGAGCAAAAAACATTCGGAATACACCCTATCCTTTTTACCGATGTATCCTACACCTATCCAGGTGCAACCATACCGGCTCTTGACAGTATCAATGCAATAATTCCTGCAGGAAAAACCACAGCCATCATTGGGCCAAGCGGCGCGGGAAAAAGCACCCTGATCAATCTGCTGCTTCGCTTTCAGGAACCTTGCAATGGCCAAATAACCATAAATAGCAACCCGATTCATAATATTCCTCTTGACCAATGGCACAAAGAGATCTCCTGGGTACCCCAGCACCCATACCTTTTTAATGCCACGTTGAAAGAAAATATTCTGCTAGCGAAGCCTGATGCATCAGTAGCCGAACTTTCAGCCGCACTGGATAAAACCGGCCTCTCTTCCTTTGTAAGCGAACTGCCAGACGCTCTTGAGACCATGATTGGTGAACAGGGAGCACGGCTCAGTGGAGGAGAGGCTCAAAGGGTAGCACTTGCACGGGCATTTCTTAAAAACGCCCCTCTTCTGGTACTCGATGAGCCTACATCGCATACCGACCCGGAACTCGAAGCCTCACTTCGCAGCTCCATCCACGAACTGATGAAAGACCGTACAACCATCATCATTGCACACCGTCTTGAAACAATAATGTCTGCAGAACAGATTATTGTCGTTACCCAAGGGAAAATCACCCAAACCGGAACACATGACGAGCTGATCAAAACCGGAGGCTTTTACCGCAATGCTCTACATCTGCAACAGGAGAACATGCCATGAAAACCTTTATTCGTCTTACAGCCCTTGTCAAACCATATTTCTGGTGGATGGTACTTGCAGCACTTATTGGCTTTGCCACAACAGGAAGCAGCATCGGACTGCTCATGACCTCAGGCTATATTATCGCAAAAGCTGCCTTACAGCCTCCAATGAGCGCCCTGCAAATCGGTATTGTGGGAGTAAGGTTTTTCGGACTGGCACGAGGAGTGCTCCGTTATGCCGAACGGCTTGTCTCCCATAACACCACATTCAAAATACTTGCCAAACTTCGACTCTGGTTTTATGATGCCATTGAACCGCTTGCTCCCGCACGCCTTATGCACTTTAAAAGCGGCGACCTGCTGCAACGGGTTGTCGACGACATCCAGAGCCTTGAAAATATCTACACAAGAGTTCTTGCCCCGCCACTCACAGCACTTCTGGTTGCAGCACTCATGTGGTTTCTTGCTGGAATATACTCCATGCAGGCAGCCCTGCTCATTCTGTTCTTTCATCTACTTGCAGGTATCGGTGTACCACTCCTCACCATGCAATTAAGCCGCGGAGTCTCCATAGGTATCATGAAGTGCCAAACCGATCAGCAAATATTAGCTCTTGATTTTTTCCAAGGTATAGGGGAACTCCAGGTATATGGTAAACTTGCCGGCCATCTCAAAGAGATGCACACTACCGAAGCAGACAAACTCCGCTTCCAGAGAAAAAACGCAATTATAGAAGGCCTGCAGGAATCCCTCACCGGCTTACTCATGAACGCTGCCATAATAACTGTGTTATGGACACTCATTCCAGCCGTCTCAACCGGAGGCATCAACGGAATTTCCCTCGCCGTCATTACACTGGCCGTCATGGCGTCATTTGAACCCTTTCTTCCTCTTCCAGCAGCAATAAAGCATCTTGAAGCCGATACACATGCAGGAAGGCGACTTTTTGAAATCCTCGACGCAAAACCTGAAACCACAAATCCAGCAACTCCCCTGCCCTTCCCGTCAAACCATGCCATCCGGGCAGAAAACCTCTGCTTCACCTACCCCGGAACCTGCTCAAAAACACTCGACAACATCTCCTTCTCCCTCCTTGCAGGTCAGCACATTGCAATAGTAGGGCCAAGCGGTGCAGGAAAATCAACCATAACAGCTCTCTTCATGCGCTTCTGGAACTGCACGGAAGGAAAACTGACCATTGGCGGTCACAACATCAGCCTCTTTGATACAGAAGAGCTCAGGCGCAACATCGCCCTTGTTTCGCAACGAACCTACCTGTTTGCCGAAACAATCCGTGAAAACCTTAAGCTTGCAGCGCCGGATGCAACTGACGAAAAACTCAAAAAAGCACTTACTGCTGCCGGTCTCAGCCATTTCACAGCAAAACTTGATGAATGGACCGGCCAGCACGGCATGAAACTCAGCGGAGGAGAAAGACAACGCCTCGCTATTGCCCGTGTTGTGCTGCAAAATGCCCCAATCATGATTCTTGACGAAGCAACAGCAAACCTTGATGGAATCACAGAAAAAGAAGTAACTGAAACCCTCGCCGCTATCAGCGCAGGCAAAACCATGATCACCATCACCCACCGGCTGAAAGCCATGGAACAATTTGACCAGATTCTGTTGCTCAATAAAGGAAAGATAACCGAACAGGGAAAACATGATGAACTGATGCAGCACAACGGGCTTTACAAGCGGATGTGGGATCTGCAGCATGCAACTCCGGCAGTATAAGTACCAAATCAGTTAACGGCAAAGAGAGATTCTTCTACCTCTTGTTTTCTGCCTCATGACAACGCTGACTTTTTCACTTTGGCTTTACCTCTTTCCCGATAGAAAATGCATTTGCAAGGAGCGGAGTTACACCGTGATACCCTCGGTGGGAAGTATCATAGATGAGTGGCTTTATTTTCATAATATCGAGAAGACCATCATCGCTGAACAGATCAGTATCAGCTTTGACATCAAGTATTTCACCAATGAACTGGGTATGCAAACCGATCTCAATAACATGCAGCAGGCGGCACTCCAATATTACAGGGAATTCGTCAGCATACGGAGCATCAACCAGTTTACTGCAAACAGGAGTCAATCCTGAAACAGCAAACTTGTCAACGTCACGGCCAGAAACCATCCCGACATAATCAGCCTCGGCTATTTTCTCTTCGCTGGCAATCCCAACCGTAAACGCTTTATGCTCTACAATACAGGCATACGAATAGGTCGCTTTACGTAGCGAAACAGCAACACAAGGCGGTTGTGAACAGCAGATACCTCCCCATGCAGCACTCATCAGGTTTGGCTTGCCTGCCTGGTCGTAAGTTCCAACCATCAGTACCGGTGTGGGGAAAAGCAGTGTTTTTGCTCCGACTGATTTTTTCATGGTAATGTTATTTTGAAAGGTTCAAATCCAGCGATTGTGTTGTATCCGGTCGCGCTGGAGGTTTTCCGCTGGCACGGGAGGTTTCTTCTCAACCGGATGCCCGATAGCAAGTATTGAAGCAACCTTTATGTGCTGCGGTAAACCAAGAAGTTCCTGAACATAGGTCTCAGCAGTTTTTGTTTCGTTATGCTGGCGATTCCGTATTTGAACCCAGCAACTGCCAAGACCCATTGAGTGTGCAGTGAGCTGAATTATTATTGAGGAAATAGAGCAGTCTTCGACCCAGATATCCGAAGCAGTACCATCAGCACAAACCACAACGGCAAAAGGTGCATTTTTAAGGAATTCTGCCCCATACTGTTTGGCAAGGGAGAGTTTGATGAGCAGTTCAGGATCATCAACCAGAATAAAGTGCCATGGATTTATCCCGCGCGACGATGGTGACCGGAGCGCTGCTTCAACAAGTATTTCAATATCTTCGGGAGATATTTTTTCAGCGCTGTATTTCCTTATGCTCCGACGGTCTCGCAATAGCTGGATCATGATGTCTTCCGATGAAGTGTTTTTGGTTTTCCTGACTTTGGGCTTTCTAAATTTTGATATACAAAACGTTAAACCTATAAAGTATATCAAGAGAACTATAGTAAAAAGGTTTTTTTGTGTTCCACTACATAATGAGGTTTTTCATAGTCGCAACGAATCCAGTATGTTGCCGTTTCTTCTCCTTTATAGACATCCTCTTTAGAATAATCTTCTTCATAGTGTATAGTCTGAGTATCCACTAACATATTTTCGCCATTTGAGCTCGATAAACGCACCCAATTCGACGCAAATACTGTCAGTAAAAACACAAAAAACACCACGCCCGAAAACAGATTTTTTTTCATCTCACCTTCGTTTCGTTTAAATAGCGAAAGTTAAGCAAAGCGGAGCATTAACGGTAACTCGGTGATTAGGAAAGGAATGATGAATAACAAAAAGAGCAGCCTAACCTTGGCTGCCCCTTGTTTACAATTACTATCTGCTGAAAAACATAGTACAAGCAAAATTACGCACCCGCCATCATGGCGGCAACATCGGACTCAACGCTCCCTATTGGTTTGATACCAAATTTCTCAACCATCACAGCTGCAACATTTGGCGTAAGAAACTCGGGAAGTGTTGGGCCAAGACGAATGCCTTTCACTCCAAGATAAAGCAAGGCAAGCAGCACGGTAACGGCCTTCTGCTCATACCAGGCTATATCGAAGGAAATTGGCAAATCGTTGATATCCTCAAGAGCAAAAACCTCTTTGAGTTTCAGGGCAATCACTGCAAGTGAATACGAATCGTTACACTGACCGGCATCAAGCACACGTGGAATACCGCCAATATCACCAAGCTCAAGTTTGTTATACCGATACTTTGCACACCCGGCAGTCAGAATTATTGTATCGTTCGGTAAAGCCGACGCCACATCAGTATAATAACGGCGTGAAGCATGTCGACCATCACAACCAGCCATAACCACAAACCGTTTGACAGCTCCGGACTTTACAGCATCAACAACTTTATCTGCAAGAGCAATCACCTGATTATGCGCGAAACCGCCAACAATGTGGCCATTTTCAAGCTCTTTTGGTGGCGGACAGGTTTTGGCGAGCTCAACAAGTGCAGAAAAGTCCTTCTGTCCCCCCTCTGCTCTTGCAGGGATATGCTTCAATCCCGGATAACCAGCCATACCGGTAGTAAACATCCTGTTACGGTAAGCTTCGCGAACCGGTACAATGCAGTTTGTTGTCATGAGAATAGGGCCATTGAAGGAGTCAAACTCCTTGTCCTGCGACCACCACGAGCTTCCGTAATTGCCAACAAAGTGCGAATACTTCTTGAAAGCAGGATAGTAATGCGCCGGAAGCATTTCACAATGAGTGTAAACATCAACCCCTCTCCCTTCAGTCTGCTTGAGAAGCTCTTCCATATCACGAAGGTCATGGCCTGAAATCAATATACCGGGATTCTTGCCAACACCGGTTTTCACCTTGGTAATTTCGGGATGTCCATAGGTTTCAGTATTTGCCTTGTCAAGCAGCGCCATGGCTTTAACGGCAGCCGCACCAGTTTCCAGTACAAGGCCCGTCAGTTCGTCAGCCGAAAGATCTTTTGTCAGCGCAGCAAGCCCTTTGACATAAAAAGCATAAATATCCTCATCATGGTAACCAAGCACTGCAGCATGGTCGGTATAAGCAGCAAGCCCTTTTATGCCATAAAGGACAAGGCTTTTCAGTGAACGGAGATCTTCATGTTCACTGAGGCTGTCAATGCCCACAGAAAGAGCTTTTGCAAGAAAATCTTCTTCCGAACTGCCACTCCACTTTGCCGCATCATGGCTTGGCTTATCAGTCAGTTGAGCATTAAGCTCATCACGCAGGGTAAGAGTTTTACGTATCTGTTCTACAATCGCATTCTCATCGAAATTGGTATTGGTAACGGTAACAAAAAGCGACTCACTGATAAGCCGGCCGACCTTTCGCGGCACACCTCCCGACAATTGACCTGCCGAAAGTGCAACTCCTTCAGTTGCATAGATAAGCACATCCTGAAGTTTTGCCGTCAACTCATCCTTTCCGCACACACCCCTGGCTCTGCATCCGGTACCGTGAATGCTTTCCTGACATTGATTACACAACATTCCCATCGTTCTATCCTCCATTATTGTTGTTTTTGATATTGGGCGATAGCAGAAGCGCCAATCTTCTGTCCTCCATGGCATGTATACTTTCGCCTTTCATTTCTCTCAGTAAAGCCCTGTGCAAATATGCTGTACGCAACATCCAGAAGTTTTTTGGCTCCCGTGAAATAATCTCGCTGAAATCCTCAATTGCTCCATTAATATCACCTGTTTCAACTCTTGCCAGCCCACGATTACCATAAGCGTTAACAGCATCACGAAAGCGCAGGCCAATTTTCAGCGCAACAGTATAATCACTGATTGCACCATCAAACTCGCCGCAACTTGAACGATCATTACCTCTGTTGTACCAGGCTTCCGCATTATCCGGATGTTTCAGAATAATCCTGCTTATCTCACAAGCCGTACCCCGATATCCACCCATCGCATCCTTCAGCATTTCAACTCCAAATATCTGGTTACCTTATACCCACTCTTCCGATAACAGCGTACCCTGCAAACCAATAACAACCTTTTTCAAGGGAACCTTGCGCTGCGCTTTCCGAATTGCCTCAGCAGCAATCGACACCAACCCGTCACAACAGGGCACCTCCATGATTGCCACCGTAATGGTATTGATTCTTGCCATATCAATCATTGCTGTAAGCTTTTCAACATAAACCTCCATATCCTTATCAAGCTTCGGGCAGGCAATCGCAAGACTTTTTCCACGCATGAACGACCCATGAAAATCCCCCACAGCAAAGGCCGTGCAATCAGCAGCAAGCAACAAATCTGAACCCTGGTAATAAGGCGCCTGCGGAGAAACAAGATGAAGCTGGATTGGCCACTGGCGAAGAGCACTCTTCACAGAAGCAGCAGGTGAAGCCGTGTCATCATCAACCCCCTTATCAACGAAATGCAGCATCCTGCTCCCGGGGCATCCCCCTTTGGGCACATCATGAGAGTGCTGTGCAACCTCCTTTCCACCTGCCTCTGTACCGTTTTTCAGAGGATTGGCAATTCCCTGCTCTTCAAGGTATTCAAGAGCCTGCTGTAAAAAAGTGCTCTGCCCATGATCGGCAAGATGGCGCAGATGCGCGGCAATAACATTCGGGCCAGCAGGCACAATACTCTCATGCATGACGCGCTTTTCGTCGTAAGGTTCAGCCTCACGGCTTTCAATCTTCATTGCTCCAGTCGGGCAATGGCCAATACATGCGCCAAGGCCATCGCAAAAAAGATCGCTGACCAGCCGCGCTTTGCCATCAATAACCTGCAATGCACCCTCAGGGCAACCAGGAATACAGGCACCACAACCGGTACACCTCTTCTCATCTATTGTGATAATCTCTCGTTTCATTCTTCACTCCTCTTCTTATGAGTTATGGATGCCACTTTTTACCCGTTATCCAACGCCGGCATAATATTATTTGCCTCATTCAGCTTACGAAGAAGCTTGCCTATGGTTACCTCCTTGAATTCATCATTCACAACCTGCTCAATCCGCATAATTTCGTGACGAAGCACACAGCGCGAACGGTTGGCACAAACCTGATTGCGAAACATGCATTCCGACAGCTGCACCTTTCCCTGAAAGATTTCAATCAATTGCTTGACAGGAATCTCGTCGGGATCTTTTTCCAGCTTGAATCCACCCTGAACCCCCTCCTTCGACAGAATGAGATTGTGGCGAATCATCTCCTGCAGCAGGCCGCGGAGAAACTGGTAAGGAATATCCTGCTCAACCGCAATAGCTTTTGCTGAAACATAACTGCCTCTTTTTGCTGCGAGCATCAACAGAGCCCGTATTGCGTAATCCGTTTTTTTTCTCAGTACTTTCATAACCCTCCTTGAACTGATATCAATATAGTATCAGTTTTAAAATAACAAAAAACTTTTTTCAAAAGTTCAATGGTTTCAATTTTTCAGGAAACAATTACATGAAGAAAACGAATAGAGGGGCAGATACGTTTTATGAGTATATAGCAGTTATAAGTTTTTTCAACCACTCAACCATGCAGAACAATGTTACGCACTTCCGCTTATGCAGCCGTGGCAGCAAAAGCACCATTAGCCCCTTACACAATTGATCGTCGCGAACCAGGAGCGCATGACGTATTGATCGACATTCTTTTCTGCGGCATCTGCCATTCCGATATTCATCAAGCCCGTGACGAATGGGGCGGAGCCCTGTTCCCTATGGTTCCCGGACATGAAATTGTCGGCACTGTTGTAAATGTGGGAAACCATGTTACAAAATGGAAGATCGGCGATACCGTCGGGGTTGGCTGCTTCGTCGACTCCTGCCGTGAATGCGAAGCCTGCCAAGAGGGTGAGGAGCAGTTTTGTGAAAACGGTATGAGCGTCACCTACAACGGGTACGAACAGGATGGCAAAACGCCGACGTATGGCGGATACTCCACCTGCATCACCGTTAATGAGGATTACGTCCTGCGCATACCGCCCGGAATGGATCTTGAACGCGTGGCACCGTTGCTTTGCGCCGGCATTACAACCTACTCCCCATTGAAGCAGTTCGGCGTCAAACCCGGACATGAGGTCGCTATTCTGGGGCTTGGAGGCCTTGGCCATATGGGAGTGAAAATCGCAAAAGCCATGGGCGCCTCTGTTACCGTTCTGAGCCACTCACCCGGGAAAAAGAGTGATGCCCTTGCCTTGGGTGCTGATGATTTTATAGCCACCAGTGAAGAAAATGCTTTCAAAAACAACGCAAAGCGGTTTGATTTTATCCTCGACACTGTTTCAGCAAATCACGATTACAACAGCTATCTTGGACTGCTCAAGCGGGATGGAACCATGGTGCTTGTAGGCATACCGGATCCCATTCCGCTTGCAGCTGCATCTCTGGTCATGCAACGCCGGCACCTTACAGGCTCGCTTATCGGCGGAATCCGCGAAACACAGGAAATGCTCGACTTCTGTGCCGAACATGGCGTACTGTCGGACGTAGAGGTGATCTCTATTGAAAATGTCAACGAAGCTTACGAACGGGTGCTGAACAGTGATGTTCGATACCGATTCGTCATTGATATCTCAACTCTCAGAAAACAGCCTTGAACAGTGATACGGAAAAAGTAACAGCATACGACTCCCCTGCTTTGGACTGAGAAAAAAAGATTGTTTTGAACTGTCTGAAAACCATGAAGCCCGCATAATGCGGGCTTCATGGTTTTGTATCAAGCAAAACTGAGTACATCTTGACTAAATTCAAAATAATAAACTTCTCGGATGTTCACTTTTTTCCAGAAAGTTCAATATGCCCATCATGAGAGAGCTTGTCACCTGCTTTTTCAGAGTTCCAGATGGTCAGATGACCAGAAGTTCAGAAAGATAAAGAATGACTGGAGCAGACAACACGAAAACCGATATAGAAGTCCATGTTGACCGGAAGGCTGAAGTCCCGGGCAGAGCAACGCAGAAGATCAGAAGTGTCGTACCACGAACCACCGCGCAACGAACGGGCAGCTTCAAGAGTATTATCAGCGTATTTATTATTCATCCATTCATCTACGTTACCAGCCATGTCGTGCAATCCTTCCGGTGTAGCGCCTTCTGGATAACGACCAACCGTTGTGGTTGCTCCTTCATTTAGATTATAGTTTGCCCGCTGGGGGGTTGGTTCTTCCTCTCCCCAAGGATAAGTTCTTCCCTCCTTCCCTGCTGCGGCGTACTCCCATTCGATCTCTGTCGGCAGACAGTAAAGAGCTGTATCCTTGCCTCCGTTTTCCAAAAGCGAAAGCCATAAACAATAGGCTCGGGCACCATACCAGGTAACACCAACAACCGGCTGATCTTCCTTATTGAACCGTTTCTCGGCATCATAGTCAGATTGAAAGAGTGTTGCCAAATCCTTTTCACCTTGCAGGTATTTGCTGAAACCGGCAACGTCATCACTGGTTTTAGCAAATGCTTGTAACTCATTGCGGAACGTTTCGAGGGGCAAGGAGTTGTTTGCTGGTGCTTTGCCGGTTTGCAGGTAGCTGATGAACTGCCGATAGAGTCCGTTGGTTACAGGGTATTTTGCTACATAAAGATCGGGAACAGTTTCCGGTTGTCCTGTCAACGAGTAGGTGAATGTTCCTCCTTTGATCAGGATATAGTGTGCATTCTGTTCAAAGGGATTCCGGAAGTCAGTCGCGTTAGCGTGCCTATCTTCAAACTGCTTTGCTATCTCAAGTGCATCAGCACTGCCGATCGTTTTCAGGCACATCACCACATACCGCTGTCGGTTTTGGTTGGGATCACGCAGTGCTGCTTTCAGGGCATCACTCTTTTTCTGCGGTGCTTCCTGAACAAGAAGTTGAAGCAAATCCTGCTGCTTTTGCGACAGCTCCTTGCTTACCGGAGAATCGAACAGCTTCTGCATGAAGGCATCAAAGACCTTTTCGTCAACATGGGCAATAAAAAAGCGGAGCGGTTCACGCCACCAGTCAAACCGGTCACTGCCGAAATGAGTAACCAGTTTGTTGAGCTGTTCATAAGGGCGATCTTCCTTGAGCTGCATGCCTGCAAGATACTCACGGAATGTCTTGTGGCTGAACCGGTACTCATTGCTGCCGTATGCTACCAGCAGACCTGCACGATCAACAAGATTCCGGCAAAAATTTTCAGCTGATGGTGGCTTTTGCAGCGTTTGCAACTTGGCCTGCATCTTTTGCTGCATCTGTTCCCTGTCTGCTTCATCACTGCCCAACTCTTCCTGCATCCAGAGCGATACCGGCCCGAGTACCAGGCGGGCTTCACGTGCTGAAAGCAAGGGTTTCAGGCCACGGCGGCTGTCGCGATAGTCAAGCAGGTAGTTCAAAGCTGCATCATAGAGTTCCGAAAGTGTTCCGGGCAGAAATTCCCGTTCTTTCCAGAGTATTGCCATGATCTGGAGCAACAGAGGCACACCGGCCATTGACCGTAACCCTTTGTTTTCCTCCTGATTCAGGAACGTAATAATGGAACGGGCTTTTTGGGCAGCGTTCTCTTGCTGCTGCTCCTGTAATGCAGATTCGGCTTCGGTACCAGATGGAAGGTCACGCAGAAATGCTGCGGCGAACCATTTTTGTAAAAAAGTTTCCTGCTGCTCTGCTGTAAAATCCATGACATCGGCACGCTTGTGCGGTACAACAATTTCGATACCATCTCCTTTCCGGTAACCTGTGCTGCGGGAGGTGACGACAAAACGGGCACGGGGAAACCGAGCAACCGTGCGGTCTATCCAGCTGCACAGTGCTATTCTGTCCAGAACATTGCTGATTTCATCCAGACCGTCGAGCAGTACCAGTGTTGTGCGGTCATCAAGCCAGCCGGAAAAGTGTTCTTCCGGAATAGTGATAAAGTGTGTTTTTGACCATGCAGTGAGAGCTGCAGGAAGCGCCTCATAGTCTGTACCTGTTTTTTTGAAGTCGCGCAGTGGCAGGTAAAAGACGGGAAGAGGCTCATTGAAGCCGAACGCTCTGTATCTTGCAGTTTCATGGTCAAAGCAGGAGAGCACATAGTACTTGAGCAGCGTGGTTTTACCCGATCCGGGATCGCCAATCACCAGCATCAGACGATCACGCTGAAACGCAAGTTTCATGACCTCTTCGGGGGTACGGACACGATCTTCAGGCTGAACCATACAGCTGTTTTCACCATCAACACGGTTTTCGCTCCGCCAGGTGTCAGAAAGACGCAAGGAAACAAAGGTATCGGAAAGCTTTGCTGAAAAACTGGCAATAGCCGGTGAGCCGGAAAGTGTGATATTGCCCAGCTGCTCTTTCAGTGTAGATTGGTAACAAAGCAGGTCAGCGGCTAACTGTGGTGAGGTTGTACTACTCACATTTTTGCCTTGAGATACGGTAACAGTTCCAACCTGTGTAATTGGAAAGCTCTTGGTATATGTTGGCGCATTAAAAGGAAAAACTGAAGAATCAAGCGTCCAGACTTCATGAGGAGTATCTGCATAACGAATCGGGAAAATAGTTACCTCATGGTTGTCGAAGGTTACATACATGGCACTGTTTGGCCATTCCCTTTTCTGGTAGGCCGCACCGGCAGCAAGTTTCAGATATCCTCCATTGGCAGAAACAATACTCTCTGTTTCTGTCTCATGGTAATGACCATGAAGTACCAGATCGACTGTTTTGCTCAGAGCTGCCTTTATTTTTGCCCGTTCAATACTGTTCAGCCAGTCAAGGGGATGGTGGATCAGGGTAACTCTCAGATCAGCTTCCTGTTCCAACTGCTCCTTTGCCTTATCAAGGCAACGGCAGCCTATAAACAGTTGTTCATTATCATGGTCATCAATGCAAAAAAGTGAGCTGTTCAACGGCAGCACAGCAACCTTGCTCTTCCCAACCTGCACAATTTCTAATGCACTGCAAGTCGTATTGGTAGGAAATGTCCGAAAACCTTTGAAATAGCGGTTGTACCATGCTGAAAATGCCTGTAGTTTCAGGGTCAGGTGAGGTATTGGAGCTGCTGGATCGAAAAACTCATCAGCCTCATTATTACTCGCAAGAGTTCGAGCAAGAAATTTGCCTTTCTTGCGATCAACATCATGGTTGCCGGGAACAATAAACAGGCGATCCCGATTGAGTCCGGCTGCAGCAAGCAGTTCATCGAAAAATCTGGTTGCCTGCTCGTACTCTTCAGCCTTTCCACTCTGGGCAATATCACCCGTGGCAAAAATCAGGTCAGGAGCACTGCCTTCATTTCTGAACCTCCTGACTGATTTCACAAGAGAACGAAGGATAACCGTTTGATCGTATGGAGCACCGCCACTCAGGTGGAAGTCCGAAACATGCAGCCAGGTAACAGCCATAACAAAATAGTGAGGATATGGTGTAACGCTTTTTTCTGCAAATATTTGCCCGCAAAAAAACGTTTTGTAATTTTTTTCTTAAATTTAGAAAACGAAAGTGTAACCCGGCTAACTTTTTCTTTCCATCCTCACAAAAAAATACGCCACTGCCGAATTCCTTATATATTGTTACAGGTGTTGTTACCCTGTATGTTTTTCTCAATATGCCAAAGACTTCATACAAGGCTATTCTGAAGCTCTTACATTCTTCCATAAAATCCCCTGAACAACGTTAAATATTAAATAAATAACGGTACCCATAAGGAGTCCATGTAATGTTTATAATCCCTACTATAATCTGGATCATATCTTTTATACTCACAGGGTACCTTGCCGAGCAGAGAAAACTTAACGTTGGGATGTTTCTTGTTCTGTCGTTTTTTACCGGTCCATTAGCCGTACTTATTATCCTGCTGACCTCAACTAAACAAAGCATACCGGCTAAAGAAATTCCTGCTGAAAAGACTCTTCACTCTGCAGCAACCCAGCTTCAGAATATTCAACAAGAGCTGAAAATACTTGCCAGGAAGACACAAGAACTGGAAAGCCTGATACTGACATTATCGAATGAAAGTATCAAGCAGGATATCGCTGATACAAAGAGAGGAGAACCAATAGAGGAACAGATTGAGCATCCTCTTCTGCAAACAAGTAAACCCCAGCCATTAGCACCACCGGATAGTACAAAGGATCAATCTGATATCGAGCTGGATTTTGGACGTAACTGGCTCAACAAAATTGGTATTACTATTCTCGCGCTGGGGATTGCGTTTCTGATCAGTTATTCATTTAAATTTTTCGGGCCGGCGCTGAAAATTGCGTTCGGTTATATAATCGGCGCTGCCCTTTTCCAGATTGGAGTGAAACTGGAGGCTAAAGAGAAGCTGATGAATTACGGACGGGCTTTGCTGGGCGGAGCATGGGCGATCATCTACTTTACAACCTATGCCATGCACCATTTCGATGCCTCCCGTATTATAGCCAGTCCGGTGGTTGACAGTGTGTTATTGGGAATTGTTGTGGCCGGAATGATCACTCATGTACTGAAATACAAGTCCGAAAACCTGATGGCGGTTGTTCTTGTTGTTGCGTATTTGACATCAACAACAGGGCAGATAACTGGTTTCACCATTCTGAGCTTACTCTTTATATCTGCTTTTGCCTTATACCTTGTCTACAGATTCCAATGGGTCAAAACAGTTTCACTCGGAATCATCCTGACATACGGAATTCATTTCATTTGGGTCATGCCTCATCTTCTGGCAGCGGAGAAGAGCGGAATTCCTGTATGGATTACGGGTGTCAATTATTATGATGTTATGAATCTTGTTTTTTTGTCCTCTTACTGGGCAGTATTCCTTACAGGTGTGCACATTGTCAGAAATGTCAACGATCCATACTCTAAAAAAATCCTGGCAGCCTCGAATTTCGGCAACATTGCAATCTATAGCGTATGGGCATATTCACTGATTCTGAATGTATTTCCCGACTATACATTTGAACTGCTGCTTCTTATGGGTGCTATCTATGGAGCGCTTGCGGTTTTTATGAAGAAAACCGGTCATGACACCATGTATATCAGCGATATCGTGGCCGCTGTTTTTGCGTTTACATTTTCGATATCACTCAAGTTTTTGCCGACAACAATGCTTGTGGCCTGGCTAGTCGAAATCCCCTTCCTGCTCTTTATTGGCGTGAATTTCAGGGAACGCATCTTTCGTATTCTCAGTTATACGCTCACCATAATTGTAGCCATAAGGATAATGTTCCTCGGAGACTTGCCGTCCATTACCTTTTTTGGGCTGGAATGGAGCTGGTACGGCTTCATCTGTTTCTGGGCAAGTATCTCAATGGCTGTTTGTTTTTATCTCACGCAGCGAATGAAAAAAGAAGCTGAGATCCATAGTGATACTCTTGATATCTCGGCAGATCGACTCTTTTCGTTGCTATCAAGCCTTTCGTTAACTTTGTGGGTATACTCGCTGATAGATCAACCCTGGATAGCTTTTGCTTTGTTCACACTGGCACTTCTACTGGCAGGTGCAACGCTTGTACTGCAGTTAAGTCGTTTTAGAGTTTATGCCTATATAGTAATGGCTTTCGGGTCACTCACTTTTTTCTGGGAACCCATTACAACCAGCTACTTCTTGTTGAAATGGTGCATTATCGGCTTTAATGTACTCAGTGTGTTTACCCTGTATGGTATTATCAAACATATAAAGGAAAGCAACGCCGAGAAATTGTTTTTTGAGTATGAAGCAGAAATGGTCTTTGCCGCAGGAATTTTTCTCCTCGTAACCGCTATTTTTCAATATGTAGTGACGCCCTGGATATCGCTTGGTTTAGGAATTTCCAGTGTTTTTGTGATCATGACCGGCTTTATTGATGAAAACAAGAGTGAGCGGATGGGAGGAATGGTCTTATTAGCGCTGACCGTCGGGCGTGTTGCTTTTGTCGATCTTTCAGATCTGGATATCATATTCA
Organism: Chlorobiaceae bacterium; assembly: GCA_037134935.1. GTDB lineage: Bacteria > Bacteroidota > Chlorobiia > Chlorobiales > Chlorobiaceae > Chlorobium. Next base: position 45,832 of record JBAXLG010000004.1, read on the forward strand.
AGATTATCACTTTTATTATTTTAGGAATGCTCTTTCTGGGTATTTCATATATTTACAGCAGGTTCACTATCAAGAAAAATCAAGCAGACTGTTGATGACGCATTAACATTAACCAGGAAGGAGACGTCAATGAATATCCGTTTATTCGCAGTTGGAATTGCAACCATTGCCCTGATGACATCCTGCAGCAAACCGCAGCCGCCGGCAGAGATAAAGCCAAAACCGGTTGAACCGCCGAAAGTCGAGGTGCTGCAACCAAGAACCAACGAACCGGTCAAACCAATCGAACCCGCTGTTGTCTCAAATCCAGGCAAGGTTGAGTTGGGAAAAAAACTCTTCTTTGATCCGCGTCTTTCAAAATCAGGATTTATTTCATGTAACTCCTGCCACAACCTCAGCATGGGTGGAAGCGACAACCTCAAAAGCTCAATCGGCCATAAATGGCATAAAGGCCCCATAAACGCTCCAACCGTCCTGAATTCAAGCCTGAACTTTGTTCAATTCTGGGATGGCCGTGCAAAAGACCTGAAGGAGCAAGCCGGCGGACCGATGCAGAATCAGGGAGAAATGTCGTTCACCCATGAACTGATAGTAGCTGAACTCAAAAGCATACCGGGTTATATGGAGGAATTCAAAAAGGTATTCGGCACCGACCAGATTGATATCAGCCATGTAACCGAGGCAATCGCCGCATTCGAGGAAACACTGGTAACCCCGAACTCGCGGTTCGATAAATGGCTGAAAGGCGATAATAATGCCATCACCAAAAATGAGCAGGAAGGATATGAACTCTTCAAGTCGAGCGGCTGCACCAACTGCCACAACGGCCCTGCACTTGGCGGCAATTCCTATCAGAAAATGGGCGTTGTTGAGCCTTATAAAACAAAAAACCGTGAAACGGGGCGTTTTGCCGTTACAAAAGATAATGCCGACCGCCTTACCTTTAAGGTGCCTACCCTGCGCAATGTTGAACTGACCTACCCATATTTCCACGACGGGGAAGCTTCTACCTTGACAAATGCGGTCACTGTTATGGGCAAAATCCAGCTCGGAAAAGCATTTACCGATGAGGAAAATGCCAAAATCGTAGCTTTTCTGAAGACGTTGACCGGTGATCAGCCCTCGTTTGTTTTACCGAAACTGCCGCCGTCTTCCGACAGCACTCCAGCACCTAATCCGTTCGGGAAATAATTGCACCGTCTTCATTGGCAACAGAATCTGAGCTCGGCTTTCGGGCTCAGATTCTTCTTTTCAACACTATCTTATTGAACCGCTCTTGCACTATTGATAGCGGGATTGCTGTTCAATCCGGCTCCACCCATCTTTTTAAAAAGGATGATATTTTTTACCTGCTCAAAACAATGGAGAAACTCCAATGCCTTTTACCGTATCAATCAATGTTGAAAGGGAATTCGAGACCGCCGCAACACCTGCAAAAGTTTTTGGCTTGCTCTCCGATGTACCAAAATCGGCCTCCTTTTTCCCCGATGTTGAACGCCTTGACAATTTAGGAAACACTGCCTACCAGTGGACAATGGAAAAGATCGGCATCGGTAGTTACACCCTTCAGCAAACACTCTATGCCTGCCGTTATACGTCAGATGCCGCAAACTTGAGTGTTCTCTGGACTCCCGTCGAAGGTAAAGAGTACAACGCACTGGTTGATGGTGCCTGGGCAATAAAAGGCAAGGATGACTGTTCTGTGATAACCCTGAAAACCAGAGGCAAGCTGACCGTTGACCTCCCAGGTTTTCTCCAATTACTGCTCTCGCCGCTGATTGAACTGGCATTTACCCAAAAAATCGATCACTACATTACAAACATTAAAGAGGCACTGCAGCACTCCCCCTAATCGGACAGGTCTGAACATATAATTCCTTCGAGATATTGCCGGATTGATAACTTTCCTATTGAGTAAGAGTAACTCGCTATATCACTTCGGTGATTCTATCAACAAGCTTCAGAAAGCGCCGATCTTGTTCCGATTGGGATAGGTCTTCAAAAGCCTCACTCGGATCGTTTACTGCTTGAAATTCAGAGAGTTTGCTCTTGGTATATCTACATGGTTGGAGAATGAGCGGTAAAACCGTCAAACCTTTTTTTACAGCTGATTGAAGCAGCGAAGGCAACTCGTATTTCATGATAAAATCCGAAGCCAGAAACTCATTACTGACAAGCAAGATGCCGACTTTTGCTGAAGCAAGGGCCTTCTCAATTTCCGTTTTCCACTGCATCCCTGCTTTAATTTTAGTATCATCCCAGACATCAAGGACAATCCCTTCGTGTTGTAATACCTTTAGATGAAGCTGTAAGCGCTCAAGATGTTTGACATTATTGTGTGAGTAACTGACAAATATTTTTTTCATGGGTTTGCCTCCTTTACTGTTTTCATTAAACACATCATCAATCAACTGCCGGACATTTACCATCTCAAAGCTGTTGCCACACTCTATATCCTGTTTTCCTTTGTCGATCCGGCGTTTCAGATCGGCATATTTATAGAAAAAAGGCTTTTCTAACCCTTTACATTCTCGGCAATTGCAGGGAATCAGCTTGTCAACCTTCATTTTTTCATAGTTCTTGTTGATCTCATCCAGCTTTTCGGCAATGATGGTCATGAAGTCCCGCTTGTTGCTGCCCGAAATGTGGATGGTAATAGACCGCTCGGCATAGTGCTCAATAACCTCTGCCACCGCGCCGTCGCGTTCAAGAATACAACCCCGTTTCCATACCAGATTATTGTTGATAATGTAACGGTGCATCCTTACAATGAATTGCGAAATGATGCCTCTCGGCATGAAAAGATTGTAGGCATATTGCAGTTGCAGCCTGTGTTCCGAATCCTTGGGGTAATCTGGTTGTACCGATGGCAGTTTTTCGGGAACAATGTAGCTGCCGGTTTGGTCGATCTCATAGGTCAGGAAAAACTTCTGCATCAGCCGCAGCAGTTCGTCGCGAAGCTCATCGTACTCGTCCTCATGCCAGATAGTGGCAGCATCATTGCGGCTGAAGCGGCCTTGTTGGTCATCAAGCAAATAGTGATCGAGCAGTTTATAGACTGCCCTTGTTGCCCAGTTCGGGTTAAGGAACACTGTTCCACCGAGCAGACTGTCCTCCTGAAAGTGAAGGAAAACACCGATATCATGAAAATAGTTACTGAGAAACAGGGCATCTTCTTTCTTTGTTATGCCTTGTTCCTGGCAGAGTGCCAGATACTCTTGCCGGGTAATAGTCTGACGCTTTTCCTGTTCAAGTGCTTTTCGCACACTTGCCCAGCGTGCAGGTACAGGAGTTCCGATATGGGTCAACTCCCTGATCTGATGACGAATCACTCGTTCAAGCTGGAAAAGTCGGGCTGTATTTTCATCGGCAAAATCAACAGAACAAACATCCTTTATGTTGTCAAACCGCTGCCGACGAGCGGCAAGCTCAAGATCACGTTTGAGCTTCTGTTTTTCGTTCTGAACAATAATAATAGGGCTGTTTCCTCCAAACATCTCAAGAATATGAAGCCAGTAGTCTAAATCCTCATTCTCCTTCCGGTTATCTATGACCAGAGCATACACTGAACTGCTGGAGAGAAAAAAACGGTGAGTCGACTTGTAAATCTCCTGCCCGCCAAAATCCCAGATATTCATCCTGAAGGCTTTTCCTTTGAGTTTTTCAGCATCAAATGACGGAAAGTCTTCAGGGTGGACAGGGAAAAAAATTGGTTTTACGGCAATGCCGCGTGTGGTGTCATCATCAGCAGGCAATTGAGAATTATGGTCTTCAAGCTTCTGGGCAAGAGTGGTTTTACCTGCACCCGGCTCACCAACAATCAACAGCTTTGCCTCAAAAAGGTAATCCTTGTCCTGCTCATCCAACTGCCTGAAATAGTTCTTGACCGCCTCTTTTCCCTGTTTGACAATCTCTTGTGGCGGACTTTCCAAGGGACTATTGAAAAACGTGATGAAACCATCTTTACCTTGTTCACTCCACTGGATCTCCATTGCAAACTCAGTAATCCAGAAAGGCAAGGTTTTCAGTGGATTACCCGAAACATCAAGAGTCGAAAGATTCGACAGGCCAAACAGCGGGCCAAGATCACGTATTTGATTATTCCTTACATAAAGACGGGAAAAGTTCGATAAACCGGACAACGGACTAAGGTCATTTATTTGATTCTCCGAAACACTAAGAGTCAAAAAATTCGAAAGGCCTGATAACGGCCCAAGATCACGTATTTGATTCCACGAAACTCCAAGAGTCGAAAGGTTCGACAAGCCTGACAGCGGACCAAGGTTACTGATCTGATTAAACGCAACACCAAGAGTCGAAAGATTTAACAGGCTGGACAGCGGGCCAAGGTCACTTATTTGATTTGCCGAAACACCAAGAATCGAAAGGTGTGACAAGCCGGATAATGGACCAAGGTCACGGATTTGATTACTCGAAACATCAAGAGTGGAAAGGCTTAAAAGACTAGACAACGGACCAAGATCACTTATTTGATTATTCCTAACCTCAAGAGTCGAAAGGTGTGACAAACCGAAAAGAGGTTCAATAATTCGATCAAGATTCATAATGCTACAACCATATAATCCAATAACAGTTATATGATTATCCACATTAACCTGATATCCTTTACTATACCACTCGAGCTTGTCAACCTCTTCCAACTCAACACCAAGCTCCTCTTCAATCTGTTTCAGATATTCAAAATCATCATTCATTGTAGTAAGATTTTAGATTTAAAATTCTTTCCAAATAAATCGTACAACATCAACTCTTTAACGCCCGTTCAGCACCCCAAGAATCTCCTGAAAACTTGCAAGTCCGGCTTCGATGTTGTCTACAATCTCTCCGGCCAGTAAATCAGGGTCGGGAAGGTTGTCGAGATCGGCGAGGCTTTTGTCTTTGAGCCAGAAGATGTCGAGGTTGGTTTTATCACGGGCAGCAATCTCCTCATAGCTGTATATGCGCCAGCGGCCTTCAGGGGTTTCGGGCGACCATGTTTCCTTGCGCTTGTAGCGATTTTCGGGATTATAGCAGACAATGAACTTCTGCAGGTCTGACGCTTTGAGCGGGCTTTTCTTCAGCGTGTGGTGGATATTGGTGCGGTAGTCGTAGAACCAGACATTGCGTGTCCAGGGCTCTTTCCGGGCTGGCATGACGTCGAAAAAGAGGACGTTTGCCTTGACACCCTGTGCGTAAAAGATGCCTGTTGGCAGCCTCAGAATGGTGTGCAGCTCGGTTGTTTCAAGCAGTTTTTTGCGCACCAGCTCCCCTGCCCCGCCTTCAAACAGCACATTGTCGGGCAGCACCACGGCGGCCTGACCATGAACTTTCAGTATGGTGTGGATATGCTGCAAAAAGTTGAGCTGCTTGTTGGAGGTTATTGCCCAGAAATCCTGCCGGTTATAAACAAGACTCTCCTTCTCCTGCTCCTCGTCATCGTTGGTGAAGCTCATGCTGCTCTTTTTGCCGAACGGCGGATTGGTGAGCACGTAATCGTATCGCGCGCCACTGTCGGCAAGCAGCGCATCAGCGGAGGAAACCGCGGCAATACCGTCAAGTTCACCGATGTTATGCAGAAACATGTTCATCAGGCAAAGCCTTCGCGTACCGGGCACAATCTCGTTACCGGCAAACGTGTGATGCTTCAGAAACTCCTTGTCGCTCCGGTCAAGGCTGTAGCGGCCGGTGATAAAATCATACGCTTTCAGGAAAAATCCACCCGTACCGCACGCAGGGTCAACAATACTCTTCATCGGCTCCGGCCTGATGCACTCCACCATCACCTCAATGAGTGCGCGAGGGGTAAAGTACTGCCCTGCTCCGCTTTTGGTATCTTCGGCATTTTTTTCAAGCAGCCCTTCATAAATTTCACCCTTTACGTCAGCCCCCATCATCACCCAGCTCTCCTTGTCGATCATGTCAACCACCTTGTAAAGCATGGCAGGATCAGCAATCTTGTTCTGCGCCTTCAAAAATATCTGCCCGAGCATACCGGGCTTTTTCCCGAGATCACGAAGTAAACCTGTGTAGAGCACCTCAAGCTCTGCACCCCGCTTCTCCCTGAGTTTCGGCCAGGTGTACTCCTGCGGAATATCAATGATGCGGCTGTAGGGCGGCTTGCTGTACTCATCGGCCATTTTCAGAAAGATGAGAAAGGTCAACTGTTCGAGATAGTCACCATAACTGACGCCGCTGTCGCGCAGGACGTTGCAGAACGACCAGACTTTCGAGATAATGGCAGAGGGCGTATTGGTCATGGGTAGGGCGGTTAATGCTGGTTACATGCAGTTCGTTTTTCGGCTCTGATTCGCTCAAGGAGCTTTTCGGCAGGCTCCCAGTCAGGAGCATTGCGCGTTTCCTGAAGCTCTGACGCACTGAGCAGTCTGCCCTCAAATGCTTTTTTCAGAATGCTTTGCCGCAACGCTTCAGCTTTTTCAAGCGATTCGCGGATTGTCGCCTCCATATTATCACAAACCGAAAAGCGCGTTTCGAGTTCCTGGACGATTTTGGCTTGTTCTTGGGAAGATAGAAGCTGTATCGGTAATGAATTAATGATCTGGGAATTCAAATTTGCCATTGTTGTTCCTCGACTCTTTTTTTCGAGATAATCAACAACACGTCTTTCACTAAGAATCAAGCTATAGAATTTTGAAATAAAGAGTTGTCCTAATCGGATATACAGACTGCCTGTTCCACAAAACCATCCAGCATGTGCTTTTAAAACAGGTGCTGTTCTACCCATTTCTCCTCTTCTACCGACAATAATATCATTTTCTTCAAGGATATATTGAGGTAAGGAATTCGCTTTATCTATTGAGATTCTTATTCTTGGGAAGAGCTTTTGATCTTTAATATGCTTTGGATTTATCAGCGGAATACCATTTTCAGTGTAATCATCATAATGTAATTGACTTCCAAATGGCCCAATCTGAATTTTCTGAGCAATATCCCCTAATTTTACCCATCCCCATCCTTCCGGCAGTTCAGGTAACGCGTCACGTTCAGCTTGAGTAAGCGGAATAACAGGTTTGAGTTTATTGCCCTGAAGTTTTGCAGCCCGCTCCCGCTCGGCTTTGATGGTTTCAAGCAGCTCCTCCGCTGATGGCAGGTCTGCTTGCTGCTTCCGCCATGCTTTGGTGAGTTCACCTTCAAACGCTTGTTTCAGCACCGCCTGACGATAAACCTTGAGTTGTTCCTGCGCTTTTTTCAGGCAGGCAATCCCGTTATCAAGCTCACTGAAAAGCTGTTCCAGTTTTGCAACAATAGCCCGCTGTTCGGGGAGGGGTGGAAGTAAGAATGGTATTGTATTTAATGCGCCTTGTGTAAGTTTTAAGCGTGTTGTTCCTGAAACATAATTACTATAATCAATGCTATTTAAATAAAATAATAAGAACTTATTATCAAAATATGACTTCAATATATGCGCATGGTTGTTTACCCATGAGCGACCGTTTATGAGATAAGCTTTATTTTTTCTGTGATCCAGAAATGGCGCACCATCTTCTCCAAGGATAACATATTCACCGACTGTCAAATAATCATCTATATATCCAACTTGACCAGTTGCTCCGTAATAAGGATATAATTCAGATATTTCTTTACCACTAATTCGATCATCCCTTTCTTTGGAATTTATAGGTTTCCTTTGATTATCAAGTATTTTGGCTACATCGGTTAGTAAACATTGATGCCAGAATTTATTATCCAATTTTTATTACCAGTGACTTGATTACCCCACGAACAATTAAAGCATTTCCGGTTTTTGATCCCATATAAGCCCGTCAAGAATACGCCCTGCTTTTTTTTTGTTGAATCCACCCCATTGCTTGAAAAAAAACGGCACAGAGGAAGCAACGCATTGTTCCCGAATCTCCTGCACCCATTCAGGCTTCATTAGCCGTGCATTTCTGCCGCTTTCACCACCGACAATAACCCAATCTATCCCTTGCAAGTTCAACTCAGGCAAAGAACCAAGCAGTGGTTCACAGGATAAAAATTTCACGCGTGCATCGGTTTCCCGCAGCAGGTCAATCCGGTGCATAGTATTCTGATTTTCCACCGATACACCCATCCAGAGGTTATGCGGCCAGTGCAGCCACCCTTCACTGTCGTAATACTTTACAACATCAGCCCGCTTGGTCAGCACCTGAAACAGGTGGTGAGGATTCTGTTGCATCACACTGAACACCTGTTTGATGTAATCAATGGGAATATCCTTATGAAACAGGTCGCCCATTGAGTTCACAAACACAACCCTCGGCTTTTTCCACTTGAATGGTTCCCGGAGCGTTTCGGGATGCAGGACAAGCTGAAATCCGTTCTGGTACTTCTCAACTCCCATCCCCTGCAACCGTTTTGCAAATACCTCTGCATAGCAGAACCGGCACCCGTCAGAAACCTTGTCGCATCCAGTAACCGGGTTCCAGGTCATCTCCGTCCACTCTATGTGTGACTGTGCCATTGCAACTTTTTAAACCACAAGCACATCACGATTTTTCCATGAATGAAATTATCTTTGTATTCTCATGCATCCATGTATATATCGTTTCACAATTCAAAAAAATAATACCATCCTCCTCCTGATTTTTAACATCTCCTGCATAAACAAGAAGATTATCTTTTCCTTTGTATTTACGCAATGCCTCTATTTTTGTTTTATCCTTCTCTGAATAGGTAACTTGTACAAAAACCTTCTGCCCGGATTTATTTACACCATAAATATCAATATCCTTCATTGTCCGTCCTATTGGCATAAGCAAATGTTGGATATGACATTTGTTACTTTCCGCATGGCTCAAATATTCATAGACCAATATTTCTTGCTGATCTGGTGTCAGATCAGACAAAGAGCTTATTGAAAAATCTTCATTAAATATTTTCCGAATCTTTCCATAGCTCTTTTCCCAGTGTACAAATGTCCCCTGTTGAGGACGCCTTGCCTTTAATGCAAGAAATTCATCTTCTTCAATATTCCTTTTATCTGATAACCTCAGACACTTCATAGTTACCTTGCCATCCCGACAATTAGTATTATTCTTTTCCGGATCAACCTCAAAATCTATTAACTGTACTTCTGTATTTGGCTCTATTTTACCAATTACACTTTTTGAGATGGGCGAATAATCACTCCATACATAACCACCATTCTTACCAAGCTCAATCAGACACCTCAATGCTTGTTTTGCTGTTTTTTCTTTATATGCTTCAGGATCCAGCAATTCCTTCCTATCAATGTTATAATGTGAACTATAATGTATGCCTATCATCTGTTCATCATATAATTCCTTAAACCCATTTTCAGAAATCTCAATGACCTTTGTATGCCTGATAAAGTATTCCATAAATTTTCGGGTAAGATGTTAAAGTAAGTTAATAACAATATTTGATGCACTCAGTCTTCAGGAAAAAATCTGGGAGACTCTGTAATTTCACCAATATTTAAGCCTTAATGGCCTGAAAAAGCACACACTCCAGTATAATTTTTTCAGTTCTGGAGTAGCGATATGTTGGTAGCATTTCAATAGTATCATCCCGTTAGCACCTCGTTAAGTTCATCAATAATTGCCCCCATCCTCTCCCCGAAAAGCTGCCACATTTTGCCTTTGCCTCCATGTGCGTCGAACGGAGTTAAATCAAGGTCGTCCTGTTCGATATGGATGCTTGATGCAATATGCTCCTTGATCATGCGCAGCCACTGCATCTGCTCTTCGGTGAACTTTTCTCCGGCTCCGGAGTGCTGCCTGAACACCCACTTCTTGAAATTGGCATCCACAGTTTTGTCGTAAAGGGTCAGTACCGGATCAATGCCTGTGACGCGGCGGATGAGCGATACAAGGGCGATGAGTTCGTTTTTTGGAGTTGTTCCGTTGACCTTTTCGAGCTGTTCGTAGGCGTGCCAGATGCGCATTGGGGCAAGGGCAGGTTTGTCAGTCTTGAGGCGGTCAAGCAGTTCACGGATCATCCGGTAGGTAACGGAGCGCCGCTGGAATGGCTGGTTGTAGAATATGGTGAGCGCAATGATTTCATCCTTGTGGGTGTCAAGATAGCTTTTGAACTCCCCGATCAGCTCTGTTGCCTTGCCGGCACTTTCGGCAGCCCATTCATTTTTTGTAACCTGATCAAGGTTGATGGTATCAATAATCTGCTCATGCAGCCGGCGAACGGTGTCGATAAATTCGTTCAGTTGACCGTTGAAGGTTGAGCGGGCTTCGTGCAGAAGGGTCCGTTGTGCCTGTTCGAGAAGCAGGGTTGTTTCCGGTGATGCACTCTCCCCTTCTTCCTCTTCCACCAATGGGTTGATCTCCTGCGCCTTCTGGCTGATGGTGTCTGGATTCCATGAGTCGAGCAGCTCGCGGACTACCCTGTTGATGCTTTTGCCGCCGGACTTTTGCGCAAATGTTGCCCTCTCCTGCTCCGTAATCTGCTTGTCGAGCCGTGCAAGGCGGCTGGCAAGTGAGATGAAGATATCTTCCTCTTCGGCACCAAAAGTTACAGCTTCGAGCAGATCCTTCAGGGAGAGTGCCGGCTTGCGCTCAAGTGGACGACTGTCGGTTTTAAGGGATTTGGTGACACCGATGGCATCAACAATAATAAAATGGGTTTTGGCTGAGGTCACTGAGGGAGTCACTTTTTTAAGGTCGTCAAACCCAAGGGTGCGTGTGCCTCGCCCTTTCATCTGCTCAAAATAGTTGCTGCTTTTGACGTCGCGCATGAAGAGCAGGCATTCGAGCGGTTTAACGTCGGTGCCGGTAGCAATCATGTCAACCGTGACGGCGATTCTTGGGTTGTATTCGTTCCGGAATCGGGAAAGCAGTGATTTCGGGTCATCTTCCGCCCTGTAGGTGATTTTTTTGCAGAACTCGTTCCCTTCGTTGAACTCTTCCCTGATGCTTTTGATAATGTCGTCGGCATGGCTGTCGGTTTTGGCGAACACAAGGGTTTTCGGCACTTCGATTCGTCCGGGAAAGAGCAGTGGCAGTGAGCTGCGAAAGGTGCGGATGATGTTGCGGATCTGGCTTGGATTGACCACGTCACGGTCGAGCTGTGAGGGGGTATAAATCAAATCTTCTTCGAGCTGCTCCCACCGTTTGCGGCGCGAGAGCTTTTCGCGTTTGTCAACAAACTCTTTTGCCTTGAGTTCCGCTCCGTTTTTTGTTATCTCGGTCTCAATGAGATAGACGTTATAGCCGACATTGACGCCATCGGCCACAGCCCGTTCGTGGCTGTATTCACTCACGATGTTTTCGTTGAAAAAACCGAAGGTGCGTTTGTCGGGCGTTGCTGTGAGGCCAATGAGAAATGCGTCAAAATAGTCGAGCACCTGCTGCCAGAGGTTGTAGATGGAGCGGTGGCATTCGTCGATAACGATGAAGTCAAAAAATTCTATCGAAACTTTGGGATTGTAAGCCACTGGTACCGGCTCTTTTGGCTGCCAGCTTTTTTCTGCAGGGTTCTCCTCTTCCAGCGAACTGTCGAGCTCTTCGCCTTTCAGAATCGAATAAAGCCGCTGGATGGTGGTGATGCAGACCTGGCTGTCGCCGGCAATAGTGTTCGACTGGAGGCGCTGCACGTTGTAGAGTTCAACAAACTTGCGGTTGTCGTCGTTCGGTGTATATGCCCTGAACTCCTGCTCGGCCTGTTCGCCGAGGTTGCGGGTATCAACAAGAAAAAGTACCCGTTTTGCATCGGCATGTTTCAGCAGGCGGTAAATAAAGGTAATGGCCGTGAAGGTCTTTCCTGAACCGGTTGCCATCTGGATCAAGGCTCTTGGCCGTCCATTCCCGAAAGAGTGTTCAAGAGTGGTGATGGCTGCTACCTGGCACTCCCGCAATCCAGCCGGGTTCAGCTCCGGCAGTTTCTGCAAACGTCCCCTGAGGCTTTGTTCTTTAACGAGCCATTCGCGGAATGTTTCGGGGCGATGAAAGGTAAAAACTCGGCGTGAGCGAGGTTTCGGGTCGCGGTAATCGGTAAAGTGGGTCAGCACACCGGTGCTTTCGTACACAAACGGCAACGGGTCGTTATTGAGGTGCTTGAGCTTGCTTGCGGCATACGCGGATGATTGCGCTTCAACCATAGTAAGGTGATGCCCCTCCTCCTCTTTTTTGGCTTCGATGATTCCAACCGGTTTGCGGTCAACAAAAAGCACGTAGTCTGCTTCAGTTCCATCCTGCATCGGGTAATGCATGACAGCTATACCCGACGATACATGCCAGTCAACTTGACGCTTCTGCTGAACAGCCCACCCTGCCAGCTTGAGCTGCTGATCAATGATATCGCGAGCTTTCTGCTCAGGCGTCTGGTTCAGTGTGTTGTTCTGCATCACGGGCAAACCTGTTCTAATGTGAAGGCTGCAAAGGCAGTGTTCTTGCCGGTCGCTTTACAATGATGCCTGGCAAACATGAAACCGCATTTTGACGTTCTTGAAAACAACAGATGACAGGCGGGCTACTGCCAAATACTATCTATTACAATACATTACAAGAAGTTACGTTCTTTTTTCTTGATCTGAAAGAATACATCAGCAAATATCAAGGTCGCAACAACCATAAAGTCTGTTTTTTTAAGCGGAGAGCGTCAGAATGAGCCTTGCAAAGAGCCTGTACATGAATGAACCGTTGCAGAGTTGCTGTAATGCTTGTACATTATACGACAGGAGTTTCCGGGGTAATGTATTTGAGAACAAGGAAGCGTTGTTCCTTAAGAGTATCTGCTTGGGGGAATGAAAAAACGCAAGACACAGCACACATTATGGTACAGCATCCCAGGGAAATAGCAAGGCTTGAAAAGGGGGAAGTGCTTGTTGATCTTGCCTTCCTTCCAGATGACGTTGTTGGTGTTGCTGCTAAAATTCTTGTTGACGCGGCGCCTGATGAGGTGTGGAAAGCTTTGACTGACTATAACAATCTGAGTAAAACCTTGCCAAAAGTGCTGTCGAGCAGGCTTGTTGAGCGAAAAGACAATGAGGTAATTCTTGATCAGACAGGAAAAACCGGTATTTTTATTTTTGAAAAAACTGTTAGTTTTCAGTTGCGGGTACAGGAAGAGTATAGTAAGAAAAGAATCTTTTTCGAGCAGGTAACAGGAGATTTCAGTGTCTATAGCGGCGAGTGGGTTCTGGAAACCAGTAGCACACTGAAAGGCACCGTACTCTCTTACCAGGCGAAAATCAAGCCGCTTTTTTTTGCACCGCCCATTCTTGTGAGCTTTGTTCAGTGGCAGGATCTGCCCGGAATAATGAAGGCGCACAAGCAGACGGCTGAAGCTTTCTGAAAGGGCTTAACGGTAAAATCAGTTTTCTACATTTCAACTATTCTGCATAGAGAGCGTTATGATTACCACAAAGCCCGTATGTGTTACCGGAGCTTCCGGATTTATTGCTGCCTATATTGTAAGGGATCTCCTTAAAAAGGGGTATCGTGTCAGAGGAACAGTTCGCAAAAGCCCGAAAAATTATCCCTTCCTTCTCAACCTGCCGGGAGCGGCTGAAAACCTTGAACTTGTAGAGGCTGAACTGCTTCGGGAAGGCGCGTATGACCGCGCCGTTGAGGGATGTGAGTATGTGATACATACCGCAAGCCCTTATAAAATAAATGTCAAGAATCCGCAGCACGATCTTGTTGACCCTGCCGTCAACGGCACAGAGAGTGTGCTGCAAAGCTGCCTGAAATCAGGCGGCATCAAAAGGGTGGTTTATACCTCTTCGATTGCTGCTATTACCGATGAACCGGACAACTCGAAAGTTTTTTCGGAAAAAGACTGGAATACCATGTCGTCGCTTGAACGCAATCCATACCATTATTCAAAAACACTTGCGGAGCAGGCGGCATGGGAGTTCATCATGAAAAAAAAGCCTGCTTTTGATCTGGTTGTCATCAATCCTTTCATGGTGGTCGGCCCGTCGCTCAGCCCGTCGCTCAACACCAGCAACCAGGTCATCCGCGATATCATGGTCGGAGTTTACCCTGGCATTATGGATCTTACCTGGGGTTTTGTCGATGTCAGGGATGTGGCGAAAGCGCATCTTCTTGCCTTGGAAAATAGTGCCGCCAGCGGGCGATACCTCTGCTCGAACACACCGATGCACATGAGGGAGCTTGTAGCTCTGCTCAAATCATCCGGTTTCACCGGGTATGCCCTGCCGAAAGTCAATCTGACGGGAAAAGCGGGAACATTGCTTATGAAGGTGCTTTCATATACCCAGCCAAAAAACACAGGCGTGTATATCCGCACGAATATTGGCCGAATCATGCGTTTTGACAATACAAAGATCAGACGCGAGCTTGGTATTGCCTTCATGGATGTGAATAAAAGTATCATTGAGACGGTTGATGATATGATACAATGGAAACATCTGCCTCCGCCAAAACGGTAAAAGAAACCGGAAACATTATAGACTGAACTGATAAAAAAAGCCTATGCAGAGATTTATTGCCAGAACACATCGCACCATACAGTTCCTCATGATTGTGCTGTTTACTCTTGTTTCTTCTTCCGGAATGGCAATCCCCGTAACCGTTTTTCCCGACTCCTTATCATCCGAAGAGCAGATGAAGCTGTTGAAGGGTGAGGTTCTTGTTTCGCTTTCGAGCCTTCAGGATGGAGTAACCGGTGTAAATGGGGCAATTTATATTGCAGCCTCCCCGCAAAGGGTCTGGGAAGTCATTACGGATTATGACCATCACAAAAACTTTGTACCGAATGTTCTTGACAGTGGCACAATTTCGGACAATGGCGTTGAAAAAGTCATGTTTGAGAAAGGAAGATCCGGAATATTTTTTTTCCAGAAAACGGTCAATATAAAAATGAAAGTCTGGGGTGAGCTTTTCAAGCGTCTGAATTTTGAGCAAATCACTGGCGATTTCAAGGTCTATCGGGGAGAGTGGCTGCTTGCTGATTATCCAAAGGGGCTGGGAACATTTTTAACTTACAAGGCTCAAGTAAAACCGGATTTTTTTGCACCGCAGGCTGCTGTAAAGAGTGTTCAACGGCGCGATTGCCCTCAAATGCTTGTAGCAATGAAAAACAGGGCTGAATCACTTTTGCTTATAGAACAGAAAAAAAGCAATCCATTACCTTGATTTGGAAAACGGATAGTACCGCCGAACGGCAACCATTATCGGCAAATGGCGGAAGATGGTACGTTCCTGAACCACCCTCACAGCCTGTACCTTTTTTCGCTTCTGTATTGTTCTGGAAATGTGACGAATATTGCTCCATAGTGCATGGAAAACCGCTTTGGATTTTTTCAGTCCATCGGGAAACCTGGTGAGGTAAAAAAGTGCTGCGGCAACTTCAAGCATAAACCGCAATGGCACTACCCAAAGAAGCCCTGCTGCTGCCCTGTTTTTCAGAAGCATGGCAACGTTGTTGCGATGGTTGAAATATATTTTTTCGGGTGAACCGCTCGGCAGCGAGGCTCCCCCTTCGTGCAGAACAATTGACGAGGGAACCGAACGGATATGGTAGCCGGCAAGCTTCATGCGCCAGGCGAGATCAATCTCCTCCATGTGCATGAAAAAATCCGGGTCAAAACCACCAAGCTGTTCAGCAACCGTTCTTTTTACAAACATGGCTACTCCTGATGCCCAGAAAAGTTCACGTCCGGTATCATACTGCCCCCGATCTTGTTCAATTGAGGAGAATATGCGGCCAAAGCACCAGGGATAACCGAGCCGGTCGATCATCCCCCCCGCAGCGCCAGCGTAATCAAAAACTTTTATACCCTTCTCATACTCTTTCAACGACAGAATTTTCGGCTGCAGGGCTCCAATATGGTCGTTATCAAGAGCTGCACAGACAAGCGAATCGAGCCAGAAAGGATCGTGCCGGGTATCGTCATTCATAAAAACAACATAGTCGGCTGTGGAGTGTTTCAGTCCCTCGTTGCACCCCCCAGCATACCCCCTGTTTTCAGGAAGTTGCAGCAGGCGTGCATTTCTGCAGCGCTCCACAAGCGAAACAAGTGCTGCCTGTTCTCCTCCGTTATTAACCACCACAATCCCCATTGAGGGGTAGCGGGTTTTTTCAAGCGAGTCAAGACACTGTTCAAGCATGTCGCACCGATCGAAATGGGGAATAATAATATCAACGGAGGGTCGGTGCTGTTCGGAAGAGTTCATGACGTGCAAGTATTCATAATCAATATGCAATTACAAAACAGTACAATCGCATTCTGTGGTAGAGTGTTGCTCAGACCAGCTTGAAACACCATGTGCAACAGTGAATGTTGAGCGCTCAGGCAGACAAAGCTGTTGTTCACCTCAATTTGGAATAACCATGAAAAAGGCTGTGAGGATATACCCTCTTTATTGCAGCGTTTTCCAGAACTCTGCTGCAAGACGGGCACTCTCTTCGGGAGTCGAAGCCGAGGCAATATGCTGCAGGAGTGCCGTTCCTACTACTGCCCCGTCAGCCAGACTCCACATATGCTCCACCCGAGCTTTGTCCCTGATGCCAAACCCGACAACAAATTTTTTCCGGGCGTGCTGGCGAACCCTTTTCAGGTAGCCATCAACCTTCTCTTCGGAGCCTGAATTGGAAAGCTTTGAAGTCCCTGTTGTAGCATTGACCGCAAGACAGTAAGAAAAATCGGTCGAAAGCGAATCAATAAGCTCTATCCGTTCCGGTGGCGTAACAGGTGAGATAAGAAACACAACCGTAAGCCCGAGCTTTTTGGCCTGTTCAAGAAAATCAGCCGATTCCTCCGGCGGAAAATCCGGAATAAGCAACCCGTCAACTCCTGCATCAACGGCATCGTGCAGAAAGCGATCAATTCCATAGGCGATCAAAGGGTTGCAGTAGCCCATAAGGAGAATGGGAGCCGTAATCTGCCTGCACCCTTCTCCCCGACGCGCCAGCTTCACCAATGCAAGAAGATGTTTGATCGTCACTCCGTTGCAAATAGCCTTATAAGCTGCCTCCTGAATCACGGGCCCATCACCAATAGGGTCGGAAAAAGGCATGCCAAGCTCAATAATATGGGCACCACTTTCCTGCAATGCTTCAAGTACCGGCAATGTAGCACCAACAACCGGAAACTCAGGCATATAGTAGGCAATCAACAGCTTTGTATTGCGCTGAAGGAGAGAGGTAATTCTGTTTTGATACATAATGTCAAAGCTTGTCAGCGAATCAATTGTGGAATAACAAAAATATCAAGTACCATGGAGATCATGGTTATCAGGTGCAGCAAAAAGCTACCCCAGATATTTTTTGTTCTTAAAACAATATATCCTCCCAAAATACCAATCGGAAACGCCATCATTACCATGAGTGCGCGCTCTTCAAAACTGACCGGAGCAACAGCAAAGTGATTGAATGAATAGAAAACAGTTGTTAACAGCACCGTAAAATGCTTGTTAAACCCCCGTTCAATCATGGCGGAAAACATGATACCCCTCCAGAAAAACTCTTCAGCAAGAATGAGCAGCGGAAAAAGGTACAGAAAAGAACCGTGAATAAGAATAAACTCCATCCCCGCCATCGGTTTTCCTCCGTTAGTGTAATACAATACCGTATTGGTAATGTCCATGATGAAGAGTACACCTCCGGCAATGCCACCGTACAAAAGGGATTTTCGGAGATATCCACCTGCGATGAACATCTTCGCCCATTCGTCATTGTTTTTACCCCTCCATAAGACTATACCTATCGAACCCAGAACGTACAGCAACAGTGCCGGCCATTCTTGAAGTGAAGTCAAATGCCCCAATAATCCGAGAATCCAGATTGTCGCCATAAGACCGAATGAGAGAGTAAGCCTCTCTTTAAGCGATTCTGAACCGGAAGAGTATGCTTTTACAGGTTTCATGAATGCGTTGATTTATGGTTATCAGCAATAGAAAAGTAACAGCTTGGACAGTGTGCAACGGTTAAATATACCGAGGCCGTTCCTCATAATCAATCGGGTCACAAATCCCAGCAAGCTCAAACGCCCTGAGCCTGCGGGCGCAACTGTCGCACACACCGCATGCTTTTCCTTCACTTTTATAGCATGACCAACTGTATGCAAAAGGAACCTCAAGCCTCATGCCTTGCTGCACAATCTCTGATTTCTGCATGCTGATGAGCGGGGTAAGAATTGTAATGCTGGTTTCAGGTTTTGTTCCGAGTTTAATAACCGTATTGAAGGCATCATAAAAAGCTTTGCGGCAGTCGGGATAACCGGAAGAATCCTCTTCAACCGCCCCGATAAAAATTCTGCTGGCGCCAATAACTTCCGACCAGCTGACTGCCATTGACAGAAAGCCTGCGTTGCGGAAAGGCACATAACTGGTAGGAATATCCGAACTGTGAAAATCTGCTCCGCTCACCGGCATGGAGTAATCAGTAAGGGAGGAACCCCCTATCTGGGCAAGAAAATCTGCATTGACCTCAAGGCGCTGTTCAATATGGTAGTGATGGGAAATAGAACGAAATGATTCAAGCTCTTTCTGCCAGGTGCGCTGCCCATAATTGACATGCATGGCTGCCAGTTCAAAACCCTGTGCATGAGCCATTGCAGTGGTAACAAGACTATCCATCCCTCCGCTGACAAGAACAACTGCTTTTTCTCTTTTTACTGACATCAACCCAAATAACTTTTTTTAATAGAGCACATTAAAGAGAAATAAATCCTTCAAACATGATCGTTGCTTTACAAAAAACTGACAACGTTTTCAATATTCCCGTTTATTGAACACTCTCCGTACTCCGGGAATGTTCAGGAAAGTAAATATATGGAACCAAAGATAAGGAATACTTTCTTTGAAGTGTGTTTTTGATGTGTGAATTTATCCATTTCCTGAAAGGAAGCATTTCCCGCATATCCGGCACAATCCTTATCTGGTTTCCATTATTGTTCACTTTCAGGCAGCACTCATACAACACAACTTTTGAAAATAACTCTTGAACAACAAGTTCAATTCAGAGTTTCTTTATTTTTTTATCGGACATTACTGAACATCATAAAAAGTTGCATTATTATTGTATAAACGTTTTACGCTCAAAAAGTACTTGGAAGGAGATATAGGAACAGGCCCATGAGACAAAACTATTTTCGTTGCAATGTAACCCTTGCTATCCATGCCGTCAGAAGCAGTGAAAAAGAAGTGGTCGCGAATTAAAACACTTCTTAGTTTTCTTGGGCCTGGTTTCCTTATAACGTTCGGGTTTATTGATCCCGGAAACTGGGCTACGAATATTGAAGGAGGATCGCGATTTGGCTACCAACTGCTCTGGGTAGTTACCCTCAGCACCCTTATGCTTATCCTCATCCAGCACATGGCAGCAAAACTGGGAATTGCTACCGGAAAATCACTTGCCGTGAACATCCGCGACTATTTCCCGAAACCAATATCGGCTTTTCTTGGTATTACCGTTGTTCTTGCCTGTATAGCAACTGATGTAGCCGAGCTTGTTGGTGGTGGTCTCGGTTTCAGCCTGTTGTTTGGTATCCCGCTCTGGGCAGGAACCCTGCTAACAATTATTCTTGAAGTATTTCTGGTGGTAAGCCAGCGATACCACCGGATAGAAACAATCATTATGAGCTTTCTGGGAATTATTGCGCTCTGCTATCTTATCGAATTGCTGATAGTTAAACCAGACTGGGCTTTAGCGGCTCCGGCTCTTGTTATTCCAAATATAGGCAGGGAAAGCATTTATGTGGCGATGGCACTTCTTGGAGCTGTGGTGATGCCACACAATATTTTTCTGCATTCAAATGTTATTCACAGCAGAAAATGGGGTATATCGGAAGAAGAGAAAATGGCGTTGCTCCAGTATGAAAAAATAGACACCTTTTTTGCCATGCTTCTTGGATGGGTAGTAAACGCATCCATGATTATTGTAGTCGCTTCTGTATTTTTTCAAAATCATGTCCAGGTTAACAGTATTGAACAGGCATCAGCCACACTTAAACCGCTTGCCGGCCCCCTTGCTGGTTTACTTTTTACCGTTGCACTTGTTTTATCAGGTGTCGGTTCCTCCATGACATCCTCTATGGCTGAAGCAAATGTCATTACCGGCTTTCTCGGAAAACCTGAGAATCCTCGAACACTGCTTTACAAGGTTTCTGTTTTTGTTACTGCAATTCCTGCGTTCCTGATTATTCTGTTCAGTCACAACACCTATCAGATCCTGATTTTCAGCCAGGTAGCACTGAGCATACAACTGCCATTCACTCTTTTACCTCTTCTTATTCTTTGTCGTAACCACAGTTTAATGGGCAGGTTCAGAAGCGGTATTGCCGAGTTTATTACAGCATCAATAATTTCCGGTATTGTGATTGTTCTGAACATCTATCTTTTTTATACAACCATAACCGGAGGAAACTGAAATGCCGGTGTACAGAAATATTCTTGTCGCCATTGACTGCTCTCCAGTTGATGAAGCTGTTATAACACAAGTATCCGAACTGGCGTTCGAGGTTGGAGCATCGGTGCATCTGCTGCATGTTGTCCATTCTCATACCCTTGATCAGGACAGGATCCTTCGTGAAGAAGCTCTTATTATTCTAGATCGTTACTCAAAACAAATGCAATCTGAGGGAATCGGCTCAAAAATTATGATTAGAAGCGGAGAGCCCGACCATGAGATTCTCAGGGAAATAGAGGAAAACAGGTATGACCTCCTTGCAATGGCTACTCATGGTCACCACCTGTTCGGCAGAATTCTCTTTGGCAGTGTCTCAAGAACACTCAGGGAAAAAATCACCATACCGCTTCTTTTAATAAAAGCGGAGCATCATGAACCGCGCATTTCCTGATCTTCAAAAAAAACGTTACAATATCAAAAGGTTATTTTTCTCCTGTGTTTCCGTGTGCAGAGCAGATCATCCAAATGGATATCCGGAACTATCGTAATAGGTCAGCGAGGAAACTGCAATATTTTTTTTCCTTTCTTCGTGCAACTCAACAATCGTAACAAAAGAAGCCCCTTAATTAATAAGGAGCTTCTTTGTGATCTATAGAATATTAAAGACTGGTTTAATCATGTAATCACTAAAATCAGACTCAAAAACCATAAATATCCATAGCTCTTGTTGTCAGTAGAAAAAAGCTTACTTTTTTGCTTCTGGTGCAGCAGCTTCAGCTTTTTTTACTTTCTTGACTTTTTTTACTTTCTTTTCTGCTTTCTTCTCAGCCTTCTTTTCAGCTTTGGCTTCAGTCTTTACAGCTGGCTTTGCATCTGGTGCTTTGTCAGCAGCAAAAGAAACACCACCAAAAATTCCGACAATTCCAAGTGAAACAATAATACCAGCAATAAGATTCTTTTTCATTTTTCAGCTTAAGTTTAGTTTGTTAATTAATTAGAAACCAGTTCTTTCTGTTTCCTATTTATTAGTACGTCGGACATGTGTTTTTTCTTTTAAAAAATCTTTCGGCGTTATATTTTTTTTGCAGGTTCTGCCCTTCTCTCTGAATATGACTTCTCACCCTAGTCATAAAACTATAGCAAGTCGAAAGAAAAAGCCAACCCGAAGGCTGGCTTTTTTAAAAGAAAGGGGATGAGAATTAATACATTCCGCCCATACCACCCATTCCACCCTGAGGCATTGCCGGCATGTCAGACTTGTCTTCCTTAATGTCGGTAATAGCAGCTTCGGTTGTCAGAAGAATACCAGCAACTGAGGCAGCGTTCTCAAGAGCGCTTCTGGTTACCTTGGTAGGATCGACAACACCGGCTTCAACCAGGTTTTCGTACTGTTCTGTTCTGGCATTGAAACCAAAATCACCGGTTCCAGCCTTGACCTTCTCCAGAACAACGGCACCATCGGTGGTTCCGGTGTTTGCTACAATCTGGCGAAGCGGCTCTTCAAGCGCACGACGGATAATTTCAATACCTGTTTTCTGATCTTCATTGTCAGCAACAGCGTTATCAAGACCTTTGATCGCACGGATCAGGGCCACACCGCCACCAACAACAATACCTTCTTGTACAGCAGCACGGGTAGCATGCAGAGCATCTTCAACTCGTGCTTTTTTCTCTTTCAGCTCTACTTCAGTTGATGCACCAATATTGAGTACTGCAACACCACCGGAAAGTTTTGCAAGACGTTCCTGCAGTTTTTCCGTATCGTAATCAGATGTTGATTTTTCAATCTGGCCTTTGATTTCGTTAATACGACCTTTGATCTCTTCCTGAGTGCCTTTACCTTCAACAATGGTTGTGTTGTCCTTGTCGACAGTAATGCGGGCAGCCTGACCAAGATATGAAATTGTAGCGTTTTCGAGCTTGTAACCTTTCTCTTCAGAAATAACGGTTCCACCGGTAAGAATGGCAATATCCTCAAGCATGGCTTTGCGGCGATCGCCGAAGCCCGGAGCTTTGACTGCGCAAACTCTCAGCGTGCCTCTCAGTTTGTTGACAACAATTGTCGCAAGAGCTTCACCTTCGATATCTTCGGCAATGATAAGAAGCGGACGACCTGACTGTGCTGATTTTTCAAGAATAGGAAGAAGCTCTTTCATGTTGCTGATCTTCTTGTCATAAATAAGAATCAGCGGCTCTTCAAGTTCAGCATCCATTGTTTCAGAGTTGGTCACAAAGTAAGGTGAGAGGTAACCTCGGTCAAACTGCATACCTTCGACCACCTTAAGCTCGGTGTCCATACCTTTTGCTTCTTCAACAGTAATAACGCCATCTTTACCAACCTTGTCCATCGCATCAGCAATCAGATCACCGATTACAGGATCGTTGTTTGCTGAAATAGTGCCAACCTGAGCAATCTCTTTTTTACCGGAGATTGTACGGCTGATGTTTCTCAGTTCCTTAACAACTTCTTTTACTGCCCGGTCAATACCTCTTTTGAGGTCAATAGGACGAGCACCTGCAGTAACGTTCTTCAAGCCTTCACGGTAAATAGCCTGGGCAAGAACTGTTGCAGTGGTAGTACCGTCGCCGGCAACATCACTGGTTTTAGATGCAACTTCACGAACCATCTGTGCACCCATGTTCTCAATAGAATCGGAAAGTTCGATCTCTTTAGCTACAGTTACACCGTCCTTGGTTGATGTTGGAGCACCAAATTTTTTATCAATCAATACATTACGTCCGGCTGGTCCGAGAGTAACTTTCACGGCATTAGCCAGTTTGTCGACACCAATTTTGAGCTTTGCTCTCGCTTCGGTATCAAAAAGAATATCTTTAGCAGTCATTGTAAAGTGTTCCTCCTAATAAGGTTTTAAAATGTTTGTTACGTTAAAGAATAGCAAAAATGTCCGACTCGCGCATGATGAGGTAATCCTCACCTTCAACATGGACTTCAGTGCCGGAATATTTGCCATACAGCACTTTTTGGCCTACCTTGACCTGTATTTCAAGAAGTTGACCGTTATCTGCAACCTTGCCTGGCCCTACGGCTACAACGTCACCATACTGTGGTTTTTCCTTCCCGGTATCAGGAATGAAAAGGCCACCTTTGGTTTTTTCCTCTGCCGGTGCAGGTTTAACAATAACTCGATCAGCTAAGGGTTTCAAGTTCATTGTCTTCTCTCGTTTGAATTTTAGATTAATAGTACAAAACTATTGACTTTATATATATCACATTTAAGTCTCCTGTTAGCACTCAACAGATGAGAGTGCTAACAGAACAATTAATAGTAGTAAAAAATACTATCAGCACCAAATAGTTTTTTTACGAGAACGTATGCATGACTCTTTTCACTAAAAACAATTATGACAGAAAAAAAACAAAATACAGCAGATCAGATGTACTGCTGCACTATTGGAAAAATTGCCATGGAAAAGCTGGATAGCATTCTTTCGAAAATGCATGATAATACGGCAACTGAAGAAGATCGGCAGCTCGGCCTGCTCCTTAAGGAAATCGCTGCACTTGCAAAAAATCGTATGGCGGTAGCTGCAAATGAAGCAGAGTTCAGCAAGGGTAATCCCGTATGGGTTGAACGTACACAGGCTCACTTCCCGCACATCAGATTGCACGGTGGCGCATTGGAGGATGATACAATTATATGATGAGAGTTGAATCCCTGCAAAGAGCCTCAGCGCTCAAGTAAGGATTTAAGGGATTTACCGGTCAAAGAGTGATCCATGAGCGCAATCTCTTCCGGTGTTCCTTCCCCAACAATAAAGCCCCCTTTGTCCCCTGCTCCCGGCCCAAGATCAATAACCCAATCAGCCTGTAAGATAATATCTGGATTGTGTTCGATAATAACGAGGGTATTGTTTTGTGCGAGTAGTTTTTCAAAACACCCAATGAGTTTTTTGATGTCCTCGAAATGAAGACCTGTTGTAGGTTCATCGAAAATAAAAAGGGTATGCTCAAGATCGGCCTTGGCAATAAAGTTAGCCAGCTTTAAACGTTGTGCTTCGCCGCCGGAAAGAGTGCTTGATGACTGACCAAGTTTGATGTAGCCAAGCCCGACTTCGTCAAGCACCATAAGTTTTTTTGCAATCGCCTTATCATCACTGAAAAAACTGATGGCTTCTTCAACCGTCATGTCGAGCACGTCGGCAATGGAATGCTCCCGATAATGCACCTCAAGTGTTTCGGACTTGTAGCGAAGACCTTTGCAATCCTCACATACTGCTTCAATGTCGGCAAGAAACTGCATCTCGATACGCACACTACCTTCTCCGGCACAGGTTTCACAACGTCCACCAGGAATGTTGAATGAAAAATAACCTGCCTTCCATCCCTTTCTGCGTGCTTCCTTTGTCTGGGCAAAAAGATTACGGATATCATCAAATATCTTCAGATAAGTTACCGGGTTGCTGCGACTGGATTTTCCTATAGGTGACTGGTCAACATGTTCAACACGATCAACAAGCCATGTGCCAGATATCGAGCGGTGCGTTCCCACCTTTTCCTTAATGCCATCTTTGGCCTTCAAAATGCCTTTGTTGAGAATATCGTTGACCAGAGTAGATTTGCCTGATCCGCTAACACCGGTTACACAAGTCATTACACCGAGAGGAAATCGAACATCAATATTTTTCAGGTTATTCTGCATGGCCCCGATAATCTCAATGCACGAGGTAAAATCTGACCTTCTGCGAACTTTGGGTACATCAATCCGTTTTGTGCCATTAAGATAGTCTGCCGTGAGAGATTTACCCGTTCTTTTCATTTCATCTACGGAACCATGAAAAACCACTTCACCCCCCAGACGCCCGGCATAAGGACCAAGATCAATAACTTCATCGGCAGCTTCAATAATTTCGCGGTCGTGCTCAACAACAACCACGGTATTGCCGAGATCACGCAAACGCCTGAGCAACGTGATAAGACGCACCGAGTCACTCTGGTGCAGACCGATGCTTGGTTCATCGAGGATATAGATTGCACCTACAAGCGGAGAACCAAGAGAGGTCGAAAGATTGATACGCTGAAATTCTCCGCCACTCAGAGTATGGGTAAGTCTGTCAAGAGTGAGGTAGTTCAACCCGACATCAAGGAGATAGCCTATACGTTTGATAATTTCCTGCAGAACAGCTTCGGCCACTTTACGGTCAAACGGAGAGATTTCGAGGTTGCTGAAAAAATCAAAAGCATCAGCAATATTCATACGAGTAACTTCACCGATATGACGACCGGAAACTTTGGCAAGACGTGCATCAGCATTAAGACGGCTCCCTTCACAATCAGAACAAACTGCATAACCGCGGTAACGACTTAAAAAAACTCGGAAATGCATTTTGTAACCAGCTTCCTTCTCTATCTCGGCAAAAAAAGGCCGGATGCCCAAGAAATGTTTATCTCCAGACCCTTTCCATATAATCTCTTTATGCGCATGAGAAAGCTTTTCATAGGGCATATCCAGCGGTATTCGAAGCGAAGGCGCAACAGAAAAAAGCTGGCGGAGGTGCCAGCGATACTTTTCTGAGTTCCAGCATGCTATAGCTCCCTCTTCCAGGGTTAGCGACTTGTCAGGAACAACAATATCCTCATCAATACCGGCGATGCGTCCGAAACCCTGGCACGTTGTGCAGGCCCCGATCGGAGAGTTAAAAGCAAAAAGCTGAGGCGAAGGCTCCTGATATTCAATCCCGTTGAGTTCGAGCCTGTCGCTGAAATGGTAGGATTTACCGCTGACCACCTTTAATACGGCATATCCTCCTGATTCACTGAAACAGATTTCAGCAGCCTGTGAAATTCGACTGTATACCTCTTCATCGTTTTTCGCTACAAAACGGTCAACCAGAACGAGAACGCTTGTAAGTTCAGTTTTCGGCAGCTCAAACAACCTCTTGCAATCCTGCTCCTTATTGAGATCAAGCACTTGTTCGCCCGAAACAACACGAAAAAAACCTTTTTTCAAAAGATTGGCTATTTCATCCTGTACAGAACAAAGATGGTGGGCCGCATCCTGATGAGAAGGAAAAAGAAACCCCACATAAAATTTTGTACCTTTTTCAAAGAAACCAGCCTGAATACTCACATCATCGGGAGTATGCTTCAAAACAAGTTCATTTGTATCACGGGAATAGATTTTGCCTATTCTCGCATAAAGCAAACGCAGATAGTCATAAATTTCCGACACCGTACCCACTGTAGAACGGGGATTTTTAGGAATGGGTTTTTGTTCAATGGCTATGGCAGGAGCAATTCCTTCGACACTTTCAATATCTGGCCGCGGCATGCGTTCGAGAAACTGACGTACATAAGCTGAGAGCGATTCCACATAACGACGGTGACCTTCGGCATAGAGCGTGTCGAAAGCAAGACTCGACTTGCCTGACCCACTGACACCTGTCAGTACAACAAACCGATTACGAGGGATACATACCGTAATATTTGCGAGATTATGAGTATTGATACCTTTAAGGGCAATATCCGGCAGACTCGTTTCAGTACCGACTGAATTGTTGAGCCTTTGAGTAATCATATTTCAATGAAATCTTGAGTAATTAAGTAATCGCCCCGAAAAGCAATCGGAAAGTATATTTTAAAAGAAAAAGTTATGATCTCTTAGACTAAAAGCATCAATTCAATATAAGCGTAGATCAAAATCGTTTAGCAAAACCTTTTTGCCTCTAAAGATGTTCAATCTACAAACTTTTTCAGAAGTGATTCAACCGTAGTGTTCGACATAAGATCCTGAATTTTTTGTTGCAGGCTGTTCATATAGCCTTGATGGTGACAGGAAGAACTGATTTCACAACTGCCCTTACTGGCACATCGCATAAGATGAAGAGTTCCCTCAATAGCAATCGCGATATCGATAACAGTAATCTGGGTTGGGTTCCGGCCGAGGGAATAACCTCCTTTAACCCCTTGGACAGATTTGGCAATACCCGCTCTTTTAAGACTCTGCATAGCCTTTGAAAGAAACTCCTGTGAAATACCAATGTCACTGGCCATCTCTTTAACGGTAACAACCCGATCCAGACCTTTTGTAGAGAGGTAGGTGACGGCATGAAGCCCATATTCAAATTTCCTGGAAATCTGAAGCATAGGTAAAAAAATTCCGTTAAACGGGACAAAATTAAGACTGGTGTTTATAGTAGCAAATATCTTTTATATTGCATTACAATCGATATATTACTTGATAAGTTTCAGTCCTTTGTTGGAATATTTTACTGATTTTCATCATGAGCCACACTGTTAAGGATCAATATTTTTTATGGCAATTTGCTCCCGAACAAGAAGCAAAAATTCGATACCAGGAGTTTGGCCATGATAAGCCTGGAAAAAAGCCAATACTCTTTATTCACGGTTATGGTGGAATGATTGAGCATTGGGAGCTTAATATACCGGCTTTTGCCCATGAGCATAAAATTTACGCCATGGATCTTATTGGATTTGGAAAATCACAAAAACCCAATGTGCGATATAATTTGGAACTCTTTGCTACACAGATTGATGCTTTTCTTTCTCTGAAAAAAATTGATTCAATTATTATTGTAGCTCATTCGATGGGAGCAGCAAGTAGTATTTATTTTGCCCACCATCAACACGAAAAAGTAAAAGCGCTTATTCTTGCAAACCCATCCGGTCTTTTTGGAGACACCATGGATGGAATGTCCAGCGTTTTTTTTGGACTTATCGGTTCTCCACTGATCGGAGAGGTGCTTTTTTCTGCTTTTGCAAACCCCTTAGGTGTAAGTCAAAGCCTTACTCCTACATATTTTAACCAGACAAAAGTTGATATAAGGCTGATCAATCAATTCACTCTCCCCTTACAGGACAAAGGAGCCCAGTGGTCCTACCTCTCTCCGTCAAGAAGGCCTCAAGATTTTAGGCTTGATCACCTAAAGAAACCTTGCAATTACAAAGGGCCAGCTTTTCTTGTCTGGGGAGCAGAAGACACGGCACTTCCTCCAAATAAAATTATTCCCGAATTTCAGCAACTTTTGCCACAGGCAGGGGCGTTCATTATCCCAAAAGCAGCGCACTGTATTCACCACGATGCCAATGAAGCGTTCAATCAACGGTTGGCAATAATTCTTGACTCAATTGAGTAGCTACCCTTTAAGGGACTAATAGTCCTGCTAAAAAGTTGTATAAGGATTTCAAAAGCGGTTCTGCGTAGCGCTAAGAACCAGACTGCCGGAAATGTATATCCCTCAGTTGCGGAGCTTTCAAGCCTATCTGGATAGCATAGCTCCGGAAATTACCCATTGGAACCCACTGAAAACTTATTTGCCAGCAATGAAGATCGTTATAAAGTTGAAGTACCGGAAAGATTAATTCTTTGCTGTGAAAATCAAAACCGCTATTCAACACTGCCTGCCAGTTTTTTGAAAGCGACAGCTGTGCTGAAGTATTTATCAGTGAGGTTGTCGATGGCTCAAGCGGATTGCTCCTGTCTGATTGAAGATAGAGCGAAAGTCGTAGCTGCCATGGTAAACGGTAATCAACATTATTGAAAAACTCCCCTCTGTTAAAGCGTTCACGGAACGGAAGCGGCTCCGTATTTACGAGAGAGGAGGATTCAGATGTAAGTGAGGACGCTCCATACTGGTTTTCCCCTTTTACACTTAAACTCATGCTCATGAAACCCTTGAGAAAGCGTAAAAGCCCATGACCCTTGTCACTGTTAAAAAGGTTGACCCTCTCACCATTCTCTGGGTTGTAACTGTAAAAATCATACATGGCACCTGTGCTCAAGAGAAAATTGGACGAAAGAGCATTGCTTTCGGCCGTAATAGTCAGCGGCACCAACTGAAAAGCATCAGCAGCAAAGTTGTAAGCTGTAGAAACATTCAAAGAAAGCAATTGAACAGTATGGTCGCCATTAACAGAGCCATAGTATACCGCTTCAGAGGAATCCCTGAATTTACCTTGAAAAAGATTTTTCAAGGTAATACCAACCATACTTTGCCCTTCGGGAAAACCGCTATATCTGCTGTTGTACAGTACGCTATTTGTCCGGTCATATAGGTACCCAGTACCAGTAAAAGACGCATTCCAGTCAAATCTGTTGTACAGTGTGCTATTTTTTGTCCAGTCAGAGTTAGGCTGATTATTGTAGTAATTATAACAGTTACCGGTAAACGGCGCGTTCCAAGAATAGGTAATGGTTGGTATAAAGGTATGGCGGAGCGCTTTAAGGCCGAAAAGGTTTTGAAAAATTCCGGTTTCGAGGATACCATAAAGCTTTGTAGAGGCATCAACAGTAAATACATACGTTGAATAATCCCTCTCCGATCTTTCATTATTCAAAAAGTGAGTAACGGTCAAGCCGGGATTAAGATTAAAATAATTGAATAATGTGGATTGAACGCGCAACGGAAAAACTACTTTTGTTGCATTGAGGTCATCTTCCTGAAGACCGGGTGCCAGTTCTACGTGTTGAACACTTAACCCTTGAGTAAAAAGAGCCTTGTACCCTTGAGCAAATTCCCGATGATACCCCAGCTCAACATTGGCATTTACCGCATAGCCTTCACCCAAAGAGGTAAACGTTCCCGATAAAGCCGCACCGCTTGTTATTGAAATATCCTTTCTCCAGTCATCCGAATAACCTGATCGGAAAGGGTAGATACGGTTCTGGTAAAACGATGCTCCAAAAGTGCTGGCGGCATTATGATTACGCAAATCTTCAGAACGATCATAAAAAAGGGCGGCAATACTGCTCTCATCGTTGAAGGTTTTACCCAGGGAAGCATAGGCATTTGACTGCTCGCTTACAACGGTTTCCGAATTCATTGCATTCAGATCGTAGTATCGATTACCTCCCTGGACACCAAGTCTGGCATCAAGACGCATTGACGGATCAAAAACCTGGTTATGAACAATTTTAGCATTCCAGTCACGGTACTCTGTGTTATCGGGATTGAGAAAATATCGTTTGTATTCCCCTGAAATCTCACCAGTAAAAACATTACGTTCCGCATAACGAAACCGATTCCCAAAGCGCCAGCTTCCGTTTACAGCGATATCCCCCTCAAGCTTTAAGTCCATGTAATCATCAATAGCCCAGAAATAGCCAAAATTCGACAGAAAATAACCTCGATGGCTATCTCGGCTGATGCTCGGTGTCAAAAAACCTGATGACCGGCCTTCCTTAATCGGAAAAACCATATAAGGTAGGGCAAGTATAGGAATGGCAGGGAGCCGCCTATCAAAAATCTCCGGCCTCACATACATGATCAGCGGTTTTGTAACAACTTTTTCACCGGGGGTAATGGTAATATTGGAAGAAGAAATCCAGTAATGGGGTTTATCATCTTCACAAGTGGTGAAGGTACCATCAATAATGTTCAGCTTGCCGTCTTCACGTTTTGTAACATGCTCGCCTCCAAATTTTATCATACTGGAAGACGATACAACATTCGAAGTCTCTCCCTTTCCTGTTTTAAAATTATAGCTCATCGTTTCAGCAGTGAAACTCCCCTTTCGGTCAGTAAAAACCGCTGGGTCTTTCAATTTTTTCGTGGAATCAGCTACACCGTAAGCATTGAGAAGCGAGGTATTGAAATCAATCAGAATTTCCGGTGCTTTAACACTGGTGCTGTCATGATCAATTCGGGCTTTTCCACAAAGCACTATAGTCCGACGATCAAGATCATAGATCACCGAATCCTTCGCTGTAAAAAAAACAGTGTTTTGAAGGCCTCCCGTACTGGAAAGAGAATCAGCTGTTACTTTCTTTTTTGCAGAAAATCGCGAATAACGTGTTTGTGATTCTTCAGCAGCTTGAAGCCCCACTTGGAACAAAGAAAACCCGACCAACAGAACAAAAGTGGAAATGGTCAGTATTGAAATTTTCAGTTTGATAAACCTCAAGGCCATTTTGCTCCGCTTCAGTATTGGACACTCCTATAAATCTGCTCTGCGATTTCATTAAATCGTTATAATCTGCTTGAAATCCTCATATAACGCTCCGATCGCTTCACTCAGTTTACCTCCCTTTCAAACTGCTCATTAACAATTCTACAAGAGGTACCGATTGAGTATAGCCACTGATAAAAGTTTAAATATATTATTTTTATTCGTGTATGGTTACAGTTTTTCTGAAGAAGATACTCTTTAATAAGACTGTAAATGTCATTTTAGAAACTAGTTAATATTTTCCTGCTCTATGGTGCCTACTTTTTATTCCGCACCCGATGCAACCGGACATTTCGGTAATTTTGGTGGAAAGTTTATTCCAGAAACGCTTATAAAAAATGCCGCGGATCTTGAGGAAGAGTACTTCAAAGCAAAAAACGATAAAGCCTTTCAAGCGGAACTTGATCTCCTCCTCCGCGATTATGTAGGCAGACCGACACCACTTTATCATGCAAAGCAGCTCAGCCAAAAACTGCAGGGTGCACAGATATATCTTAAACGTGAGGATCTTTGCCACACTGGCGCTCATAAAATCAATAACGCACTCGGTCAGGTCTTGCTTGCCCGACGTATGGGAAAAAAGAGGGTTATTGCCGAAACAGGTGCCGGTCAGCATGGTGTAGCAACAGCAACAGTCTGCGCCCTTTTTGATTTTGAATGCATCGTTTATATGGGAGAAGAGGATATCAAGCGACAGGCTCCAAACGTTGCAAGAATGAAGCTGCTCGGAGCAGAAGTTCGCGCAGTCAGTAGTGGTTCAAAAACGCTTAAAGATGCAACAAGCGAAGCAATCCGTGACTGGATGAATAATCCAGAAGAGACCTTTTACATCATTGGTTCTGTTGTCGGCATGCATCCCTACCCGATGATCGTGCGTGATTTTCAAGCAGTCATAGGTCATGAAACCCGCAGGCAGATAATAGAGCAGGCCGGAAAACTACCCGACGTTATCACCGCATGCGTTGGTGGTGGCAGTAATGCGGTTGGCATGTTTTATACCTTTCTGGATGTACCATCCATCGAACTTGTTGGGGTTGAAGCTGCTGGAGAGGGGCTTCAGGGTCGACATGCTGCTTCCTTGACACTCGGGAAATCCGGAGTACTTCACGGCGCAATGACCAAACTCCTGCAAAATGACGACGGACAAATCCAGGAAGCACACTCGATTTCCGCAGGACTTGATTATCCCGGAGTAGGCCCGGAACATTGTTATCTCCAGGAAATCGGGCTGGTAACCTACACGTCAACCACCGACAATGAAGCACTTGCAGCACTGACAATCCTTGCAAAAGCTGAAGGCATTATTTGTGCCCTTGAATCAGCACATGCCATTCACTATGCCATAACACGAGCGCCAAAAATGCCTAAGGAGAGTATCCTTATAGTCAATCTATCGGGACGGGGCGACAAGGATATGGAAACAATCATAAATAGTATGACAACGAATAATTTTTGTCAATAAATTAGATTTTTTGGGCTGAGTACATTATGTCAGAAAAGAAAAAACGGATAAGAGCCCTTTACCAATTCCTCCGAGAAGCGAATCAACTTCGTTTCCGTCCAGTTCGTCGTGTTGAAGACCAACCTCGCTACGTCAGCATAAACACATTTCCTGAACATCCTGACGTCCAGCTTTACCGCCCTGTAATGAACGAAGGCGGTTCAGATGTCCCCGATACTCTCATAAGCGTTCGGAGACCTGTTCTCACCAAATGTCCAGCACCGCCAGCTATTCTGGCAGAATGGCTTATATCAGGCTGGGATAACCCTTCAATAAACGAATCATTTGTTGAAGGGATCAATCGCACTGACGAAGAAGGCGAGACATTTACGGAAGCGTTTACCGATGAGCCTGAACGTGTAAATGCTTCGTTTGAATGGAGAATACAACGAAAGGCATGGGCAGTACCAGAAAAGGCTGCGCTAAGAGCAATGTCGGTTTTTGAGACGTTTTACGAGATTTACTCAGCAATCGAGAAAGATGCGGAACAGCTTGAACTTATCGTAGCAGACGGACATCTTGCCTGGGAAACAGTATCCGAACGTGATAGTCAGGTTGTCATCAATCATCCCATACTACTCAAACGTGTTGAACTACGTTTTGACCCTAATAAACCAGAATTCACAGTTCATGAAACTGATCGTGAGCCCGAGCTTTATGGTGGGCTCTTTATTGACTTAACTGCTGTATCTCCAAGTGCAATAAAAAACCGCCAAGATGAATTATCGTTGTCAGGCTATCACCCCTTGGGATGGGCAGATACCAATGCATTTCTGAAAGCTTTTATACAGACAGTATCGCCCCTTAAAGGGGAATATAGAGAAGAACCCTCTTCGCCGAGTCAGGTACCGCAGTTATGGCGGGCACCCGTTCTTATTCTCAGGAAGCGTGTCTTTGGAATTGCAAATGCCATAGATACAATTATTGACGATATTGACAAGCAAGAGGTTTTTCCGCCGGCATTAGGGCAAATAACAGGAACTGGAGAGGAAGGAACTTGGAAAAGCGAGGGGCTTGGTGGAAATACAAGCGAGGCCTATGAAAGTTCTTTTGACACAGAGTGTAACGACATTCTTCTCGCCAAACCGTCAAATAAAGAGCAGACCCAGATTATCAAAAGGCTGCAGCGAAGCGGGTCTGTTTTAGTCCAGGGGCCGCCAGGTACCGGAAAAACTCACACTATCGGCAATATCATCGGTCATCTTTTATCACAAGGGAAATCAGTTCTTGTTACCAGCCATACGACGAAGGCACTCCGCGTATTGAGAGACAAAGTGCCTGAAATACTGCAGCCCCTATGCGTTTCAGTCCTCGGTAGTGATGGTGACGCACGCACTCAACTGGAATCGTCAATTGGTGCTATCACGGAAAGGCTTACACGAGGCTCCTGCACAGAGTTGCTTGCCCAGGCACAGCAGATGTCTGCTGAACGTTTGAAATTATTAACTAAAATTCGAGAAAACAGCCATAAACTCCGGCAGGCACTTGAAAATGAGTACCGTGAGCTTGTAGTGAATGGCAAAGAATACTCCCCATCTGAAGCTGCACGGCACGTTGCCAGTAACAAAATACTACATGGTTGGATACCAGCACCGGTAAAGCTTGGTTCTTCTTTTAATATGGCAACAGAAGAACTCACAAGGCTATATGCCTTGGGTGGAATGTTTTCTGTTGAAGAAGAACAGGATGCATGCCTGCCGTTACCAGAACTGACAAAACTTCCATCTGATAGAGAATTTGAGGTTATGGTCAATGAATTCACAAACCTCACGACTTCTGATATTTCATTTGGGCAGGAAAAATGGGATGAAGTTACAGGCTGTTCCAGTGCAAGCATAACCGAACTTGCTTATAAGCTTTCGATGGAGTTTTCCGATGATTTGCGAAGTCAACAGTGGAGACCGCATGCGATAGTTGTTGGAATTCATGGAGGAACTGCGCGCGAAGTCTGGGAACAAGTTATTTCCAAAATTGAAGAGGCTTGCGAAGCAAGCGCACAACACTCCCTGGTACTGCACCACAAACCGAAATTGTCAGGCGCTTTTTCGGTTATTCGTCAAAAACAGCTTGCAACCGAAATATGTATTCACCTTGAAGGTGGCGGCAAGCTTGGCATGCTCCAACTTGTAACGAAATCTGAGTGGCGTAAATTTATTGGCACGTCTTCGGTTTCAGCAGGTAATCCGGCACATCGAGACCACTTTGATGCACTACATAAGCTTGCACATCTTGAATCTCTCAGAAGTGAACTTGAAGCTTTATGGAATGTACTTGTTGGGCAGATAACAGGCGAAACCTTTAGGACCCGTGGTATGACCCCTGAACTGGCATGCCGACCACTTATTCCTGAAATGAAGCGCTGCCTTGCTTGGCACTCGAAATCATGGCTACCGCTTGTAGAACAATTTAAAAATGAGGGACTTAAACTTGACAACATCATAGCCTCTATTCCATGTGAGGCATCTCCAATTGCCGAATATACGCTTATTGAAAAACTTGCGGTTAATGTTCTTCCGCCATTACTTGAGTCTGAAACGGCAAGAAGGCGACTAAAAGAGTGTGAAAAAGGGTTCAAGGCGCTTGAAGAGTTATCATCCAAAATGGATGCTGAATCTTCTAACCGTGGTTGCGTAGGTCGAATTGTTACAGCCGTACGATCCTGCAACAAATCTGGTTATGCAGCAGCACTCAATTACGCACAACGGTTACATTCAGTTAAGCCTCTTGTTGATGAAAGAAATCAGCTTATAGCAAAACTTCGGCTTGTTGCTCCAACCTGGGCGGAACAGATTGTAATGCGTATTCCACCTCATAATGGCACAACAATAATCGGGGATGTTATTCCTGCGTGGGTTTGGCGTCAGTTGCACGATGAATTGGCTGAACGTGACAAGCTGGATGCCCAGGCTCTACAGCAAGAGATTGACAAAAGTAAATCCTTGTTACAAAAAATTACGGTATCCCTTATTGAAGCGCTTGCATGGGAAAAGCAAATTGAACGATTGCAGTGTGACAAATCAGTAAATCAGGCACTGGAAAGTTTTCTTGAGACGAAAAGACGCCTTACGTCGATAAAACAGGTTACAAAAAAGCAAATGTTTGAGACTGAAGCACGAAAATTAATGAAGCAGTGCGCTAAAGCTGTGCCCGTATGGGTTATGCCTATATCCATACTGGCAGAATCATTTGATCTACGAACCACAAAATTTGACGTAGTAATTATCGACGAAGCCAGCCAGGCCGATCTTAATGCTCTCATCCCTTTGTATATGGCTAAACAGGTCATTATTGTTGGTGACCATGAGCAGGTAACACCCCTTGGTGTAGGCAAAGACCAGGTATCGCTTGAAAATTTGCGGTGTTCAATCCTGCAGGATGTACCCCATTCACATCTTTACGATAACCTGTCATCAATTTACGATATAGCACGTCTATCATTTGGTGACACAATCCGACTGACAGAGCACTTTCGGTGTGTCCCGGAAATTATTGCCTTTTCAAACCAGTTGTCTTATCAAGGCTCAATTCGCCCTCTTCGCGAAACAAATTCAAGCAACCTCAAACCAGCATGTATCCCTTATCGTGTTCATGGCATTAGAGAATCAGATGTCAATAACACAGAAGCTGAAACCATCGTATCCTTGATTGAAGCTATGATTAAACACCCTGCTTATGAGAGCAAGACTATCGGTGTTATTTCAATGGTTGGCAAAAGTCAGGCAATGCTTATAGAAGCAATGCTTCATAAGCGTATAGATAGTGTGGAATTACAGAAGCGGCGTATTCAGGCAGGTATTTCTGCTCAGTTTCAGGGTGACGAACGCGATGTCATTTTTCTATCATTCATTGATAGTCAAGGAGATGAAGGATACATCCGTGCAATGGGCGAAGGTGCGTTTGAACAAACGAAAAAACGGTTCAATGTTGCAACCAGCCGGGCACGGGACCAGCTCTGGGCTGTCCATTCGTTTGACCCAGACCGCCACCTCAAAGCCAATGATATACGACTGAAGTTATTGCAACATATGAAAGACCCGTGGTCGCTTGTAAATGCTTACAACAGCGAAGTAGCAAAGACGGATTCAGACTTTGAGCGCCAAGTGCTGAAACGTCTTACCAACGCGGGATACCGCGTAAAATCTCAATGGCAAGTTGGATATTATCGTATTGATTTGGTCGTTGAAGGTGGAGGCAAGCGACTGGCTATCGAATGCGATGGCGATCGGTATCATCCAATTGAAAAAATATCTGACGATATGGAACGTCAAGCTATACTTGAACGAGTTGGGAAATGGCAGTTTATTCGTATAAGAGGTAGTGCGTTCTACCGGTCGCCAGATGAAGCCATGAAACATGTTTTTGATCGATTGGAAGCACTGGATATACCCCCAATAGGTCAAATTGACGAACAACGTGTTGAAGACTGGTCACTTATTCATGAACTTCAAGAACTTATCGCCAAAGCAAGTGAAGATAAAGGTAATGAGAATTCCGACAAAGAAAAGGAGAAAAGGCTAGAAAACTAAAAACAGAAAAACGTTGCTCCAGCTGATTGATGGTATGCACTGACAGACGGAAGATAAAGACGTGTTATTTAGCTTCCAAGTATTTTAAGACATTTGAACTATGAAACGTTTTATTAAAGCTTTATTTGAAAATAAACTAAAAGGCTGTTAACAAAGGGAAATTATTAAAATCATCGGTGATAATGTTTTATTCTTTGCGCTTAAAGTGAGTTATGGTATGTTGCCAACATGAACAGAGAACTCACAGAAAACAAGGTTTTTGAAAAAATCACCTTCACAGAAAACAATTTTTTGAGCGGAGTTTATGAAGAGTGCCGGTTTCAGAACTGTGACGGTAAAAAAGCCGATTTTTCAGGTATTACATTCAGGAGTTGCTCCTTCGATGGCTGCGATTTAAGCCTGGCACTTTTTAGAAATTCCGTGCTGCAGGATGTGAAATTTTTGAACTCTAAACTGTTGGGTGTGCAGTTCAGCGAGTGCAGAAACTTTCTGTTGCAGCTTGACTTTCAAAACTGCATGTTAAAACTTGCACTTTTCAGTAAACTGAAGCTCAAAAATACGAGATTTAAAAACTGCGATTTACAGGAGGTTGATTTTACCGATGCAGACCTTGCCGAATCAATATTTGAACATTGTGATCTGTTGCTGGCGACATTTTTCAAAACAAATCTTGAAAAAGCGGATTTCCGTTCGGCTTTGAATTACTCTATCAATCCGGAAACAAATCGTATTAGCAAAGCATCTTTCTCCATTCCGGCAGTTATCGGCCTGCTGGATAAATACAATATCGAAATAGAATGAGGCAGAGTGTTGAGTTTGAGAAACGGAAAGGAAATCGTGCATTTACAAGAGAATGCAAAACAAGATGAACTATTTTTAGTTGTTGTATATTCTTGTCAACGAAGATGTTGGCATATTGGAATTATTAAGTATCAGGGGAAAAGTCAAAGATTATGGAATTTTCAAAATATAATGCAACGGTTACCGGTAAAATTATGCTCACACCGGACCTTATGATTCTCAGGATTGATACTGATGATCCAAGAAAGGAATTTGATGCCGGTCAAAACATTACACTCGGTCTGTACGAATTCGAGAACCGTTCAGACAACTCGGAATTTGAGTTGGTGCCAGCAGAAACAGATAAACTGATCCAGAGACCTTACTGCATTGCTTCGGCAGAAACCGATACAAGTCAGCTCGAATTTTATATTTCACAAGTCAAGTCGGGCCAGCTTACCCCAAGACTGTTCAATCTCAGTATAGGGGGCCGGATTTATGTCGGTACAGTAATTACCGGTATATTCCGCCTTGATGAAACCCCTGAAGGTCGTGATATTGTTATGGTTGCCACCGGCACCGGTATTGCACCCTATATCAGCTTTTTGCGCTCTCATATCATCGAAAGGCCAGAAAGCAAAATGGTAGTAATCCAGGGTGCTGCCCACCGCTGGGATCTGGGGTATTACAGTGAACTGACTTTTCTCTCAAAAACTTTTGCAAACTTTTTCTATGTACCAACACTGACCGATGCGGATGATCGATGGGATGGCTACCGGTTATGGATTGAAGATCTGTTGAAACAGGATATTCTTCAGAACGAATACAACATTTCTCCTGATCCTGAACAAACCCATTTTTTTGTCAGCGGAAAGCCTGATATGGTTGCTCATGTTTCGGATTGGCTGCAAGAGTTCGGATACAAGCGGCACCATCCGGATAACCCGGGAGAATTGTATATTGAGGAATTTTAAGCTGTTTTCAGGGGAAAAATGGTGATTGCGTACTACTATTCCTGACCAACTTACTTCAGTGCGAACCAAATTATTTTTCAAATCAATAGGTCTTTTTTCTGCTTAAACCAGTAATTTTAATAAATACTATTCAATCAGTGATATTATGGATCTAAATGAGATTCAGGACAATCTTTTGAAGAGCAAAACGCTCAAAATAGCGGTTCCTACAATTCTTTTAGCTCCGGTAGCAATACCGGTACTTCAAGGTCTTGCTGGTATTGCTATAGCCGGGTTAGGTCTTTTAGCTGGAGGTACTCTGATCGGTAAAGCGGCTCAAGCTTTTTCACCCAATGAACATCCGCCGGAAAATCAGGACGAGGAGGAGAACATTTAACCGCCTCCATTCTGATAACTCCAGTGCCGAATATTCGGAGTTTATGCCAGCGTGTATTATCGGTGGACACCGCATCCCGAATAGTAAGGGACACAAATAAAACAGGGAATTGAAAGAACAGATCGGCAAGATTTTCAGCAAGAGTCATGCAATCTATAGGAGCCCCCGAATAACCGCAGAGTTGCAATAGATGGGAATTTTTGAAATAATATGCTCTGCCGTCATTCCATAAAGGCACGGGTGTCCTATGTGTTAATATAGATGTCGCCTCAAACACGGAGGCGAATTATGGAATATTCCCGAGGCCCCGGTGGCCAGTGAAGCAGCAAAGTTATGCTCCACGACTACCATGAAGCTGGTTAAGGAAGGTCTCATGAGACTTGATGACTGTAAGGACACACAACTCCAGCACGTAAAGAACTTCACCATAGCTGTCGATATGCTCCGGCAAACTCGTGTTTAGAACTGCTCCGTCGTCAGAAATAAAGTGGGCCACAGCATTTCGAAACTGCGGTGTTAGCACACTATCGAAGAATGCTTTCACTGGCATTCCAATATGCTTCTGGTACGTACTCGGTATCTCGGAAAATGCGGGAACAGTTTCCTTCGGTCGCCCCAAGTCAATGTTTGCTGCCCGTGCACGAATGAAGATATTTGCTCGGAATTTACCAAGTAGCCCCTCAAGAATCTTGTAGTAACAGAGAAATTTATAAAAGTCGCTATAGGAGTTTTTGGCTTCGCGGTACATGGCATATACAGGAGCCAACTCAAGAAAGAGATTAGCAATATGTGGATTTACAGTTGTCTTGCGGTATGGCGATACATACTCCATAGAGATACGGTTATTTTCTGGGTCCTCCACTCGCAACATCGCTACAACAACAGGGCAGTTCGCAAGGAAAGAAAGATAATCAAGGAAGGGAAGAACGGCTGTTTGAAACTTTCTTTTAGCCTCGGTAGGATTGGTTGCCACACACTCAAATTTCACCAAAGACATTTCTCCTAAATTGTTCTTTTTGATCTCGAACATCCCTTCAGCACAGCGTACGCAGTTCATTACGGCCTGATCAGGAAGCGCAAGATACGAACTGCCGTCGTCTGACCCAAAATCACCCTTGATGTTTTCCGTAGCGGGAGGATTCTTGGAAAGCTGGCAATATACTTTGAACTGTCGTTCTGTTTGATCTTGAAACCGTTCCTCATTTCGCCTCTGCTCATTCACCATCATAGTAAGAACATGGAGTTCCCCCTTTACTCCGGGAGGGCCGAGACGGTCGACCGGTATTTCAATTGAAGGCGCGGGTATAGTTCTCATGGGACATAACTTTGTTATTGCTCCGGCAATTATAGCTTGATACCTATAATTGCCGGAGCAATAAGACTGATCTACCTAATGCGAAAAAAGCAGAAATCTTTTCCGATATAAGATAACTTCCAAATTATTGCACTAAACCAGCCAACTCATTATTAAAATAAAATATAAAAAAATACAGTAGTGTCCGGTAAAAAAAGCCGATCTGAAAAACGCTTGAGAAACAGCGATATTTAAAGTGCAAAAACTTTTTTTATCAGTCTTATTCTATCTTGCAATCAAGTAAGCCTTAATATTTATTCGCATCAATACTATTGCTGCTTGGGCAATGACAGCACCAAGAGTATCAAAT
This sequence comes from Chlorobiaceae bacterium, assembly GCA_037134935.1. Taxonomy (GTDB): domain Bacteria; phylum Bacteroidota; class Chlorobiia; order Chlorobiales; family Chlorobiaceae; genus Chlorobium. The sequence continues at coordinate 86,872 of JBAXLG010000004.1, forward strand.
ACTCGATTCATTCTTCATCCCATAAGTGCTCAACCGGGTTCAGTTCCGTGAATACGAAGGCAATTTTATCAGTGGCAATAATGACATTTCCATTATTATACGTTACAACACTTTTGATTGCAAAATGGAATTAGCGTTTTATTGACGAACACCATAGAGGAATCAGGTGCCTTCCAAATAGATTTTAGCTTATATTAAAGAAAATAATGTTTACAGGCTCTAAAGAGTTGTTGAAGCGGAGGAAGCGAAAGAGAATTATTTTATGAAAATTATTGATCGTTATATTCTGAAATCTCATTTCGGACCTTTTATTTTTGCTTTTATTACTATTCTTTTTGTTCTGATACTCCAGTTTTTTGCCGGTTTTGCTGAGCGCTTTATAGGTAAGGGAATCGGATTTTCCGCCATTGTAGAACTTATTTTGCTGCAATCTGCATGGATGGTAGGGCTTGCCGCCCCAATGGCCGTTCTTATTGCTGTAGTCATGGCTTTCGGTGCTTTAACAACAACCTCAGAGATGACCGTTCTGAAAGCATCAGGCCACCCTCTTTATCGGCTCATGATTCCTATACTTTGTGCCGGCCTCCTTCTTTCACTGCTTGTTGAACGGTTTAATAATATTGTTCTTCCTCAAGCAAACTATTATGCTAAATCGCTTATGGTTGATATTGCAAAAGCGAAACCGGCATTTGGATTGACAGAAAACGCTTTTTCAACCCTTGTGGATGGTTATTCAATTTTAGTACGTAAAATCGATGATCGATCAAAGGAAATTAATGACGTTGTAATTTATGATGTTACCAGACCGAATTACAGTACGATGGTAACAGCCGAAAAAGGAGTTATTGACTTTACTGAAGATTACCAGTACCTCGTTATGACGCTGCTAAACGGTGAAATTCACCAAGTAAAACAGCCGGATCATCAGACTTATCGTAACCTGAGCTTCAAAAAATATCGTATTGTATTTGAATCATCAGGCTTTGGTTTTGAACGAACTGCAAGTAACCGAATGCGCTCAGGCGATGGGGAGCTTTCGGCAAAGGAGCTAATGGATATAAGTGATGAGTTCAAAAAAAGGATTTCAGCATCCGAAAAACGCATCAATATAACACTGAATAGCATTGACCAGCAAATTAGCAACTTTAGCGGTAATGAAAACTTGCTTGCATTAAAATCAAATGAAAAAATAAAAGATGTTGATGATGCAACTAAGTACGTTGACCAGCAACTTAACCAGCTTGACGGGGAACTTCAGAGCATCAGAGCAAACAATAATATGTATAACCGCTATATGGCGGCTTATCACAAAAAATATGCACTTTCGCTTGCGTGTTTTGTATTTGCTCTGATTGGTGCACCTCTTGGTGTTCTGGCAAGACGGGGAGGATTTGGAGTAGGGGCTGCCGTATCACTTTTCTTTTTTGTCCTATACTGGATGATTATGATTTCGAGTGAGAAAATTGCCGAACGCGGTTTGCTTGATCCCTTGATTTCGATGTGGCTGGCCAACATTGTTATGTTAAGTATTGGGGTAATGCTTGTAATCAGTATAAACAGTGCTGTATTTGATACTTCCCTATAACATAGTTTCTGCTGAGGCAGTTGGACAATTTCTTGGAATTTGAATAATTGCTGGATAATACTCAAGTGGTTTTACTGTATGCAGTCTTGATACTCCCTATCCATATAGCCAATTATTTTACAACCTATTTAAGAACAAAGTGGCTTTTTCCTACCCTTCTCATCCAGACAAACGAAAGTGATGTTAGTGCAAAAAACCAAAACTCTTTCCCCTGTATCAATACTTTTTTTATAGACGTTTACGGTATATTCGATAGATGTATGTCCAATTTTGCTTTTTTCAGTGACGAAACAAAGGATAGTACCTCCCCGGATACTTTTTTTGAACACAACCTTATCCATACCAACCGTCACAAAATTACAACCCGGATAATCAAGTGAAACAGTAATATAGCTGACCTCGTCAATCCATTTTAGAAGGTTCCCTCCAAATAGAAAACCGTAATGATTGAGGTGTTCTGGCAAAACAAGCTTGTAGGTTTCCATAAATATTGAGATAGAGCTAAAAAAACTACCGTATAAGTTTATAAAGAACCCCGCCGCAAGCAACTGGGTATTTTAAGAGTCATTTCAATTTAGTTCACGCCGCAAGCGGCGGAGAATCCGACCCAAAGAGATTAAAAAAAATCCATAACAAATTCCCGACAAGCTTATCAGCTTTACAAAAACACAAAATGCAGGATGGGGAACAGAAAAAGGCAACCACGAAAAGCTACACACTCGCCTTTGGTGTCGGGGTGGCGGGACTCGAACCCACGACCTCTGCGTCCCGAACGCAGCACTCTACCAACTGAGCCACACCCCGATAATCTTATTCTCTTTGTGCCCTTGGGCAGACTCGAACTGCCGACCTTTAGTTTCGGAAACTACTACTCTATCCACTGAGCTACAAGGGCTTATTGATAATAAGCTGATTGAAATCAAGAAACTGAAAATAATATTTTGCCTCTCTTTAAAGAATCATTTTCGGTTTTCTGATAAAGTTTTAACTGTTGACATTCAAATATAGTATACTTTTTTTACTCTATAATTGCATAAAACCAGCAGCATTTGCAATAAGGTCTGCAGCAAGATTCGCACTCATGACCGCTCCACCCATGGAATCATAATACAACTGTTGTGAAAAACCTCCTGCAAAAAAAAGATTGCGAAGCGGAGTTTTCTGAGTCGGCCTATATTGCTCCATATTGGGAGTAGGCGCATAAACGGATTGAGGAATCTTAACCATGGTCGACTTCAAAATCTTTGCACCCTTCGACGTTTCTGGATAGCAGTTCCTTACAGAAAAATCGACCAGACGAATAATCTCTTCTTTTGATAGTTGCATGAGATTTTTAGCCGGGGCTACGCAAAATTCGAATCTGGTTTTACCACTGAACGGCATTCCCCTTAAAGTACGGTAGTCTGGTGTGGTTTGGGCAAGATTTGCAAAAACCGGAATAACACCGTCTGGAGAAAAAAGAACATTATCTACAGGGGTGATTTCCTTATCATACCATATCTGAACTGAAATTACTGGAACTCCTTCAAGATTGTCGAGCCCTCCAAAAAAACGGTCTTGCTTTTTAAGGTTATCGGGAAGCACTTTTTTAAGATTATGAATCGGTAAAGCACAAAGATAGTAGTCTGCCGTCAGAATCTCTCCGTTACTAAGCTGTACACCTTTTATTTCCACACCATCACAGAGAAGTTCTTCAACTACTGCATTGCGTTTAAAAACGGCTCCTTTAGATGCAGAATAGTCGATGAGTGGCTGGTAAAGATATTCCTGTGGAGATCCTTTCAGAAACCCCATACAGGAAGAATCTGGTATTCGGTAAAAAGTTTCAATAACATCGAGAATAATTTTGGCTGATATCTCTTCAGGAGGTATGAACTTCAGGGCAAGAGCCATTGGGCGGAACATTTTTTCCATGAGACGGGTGCCGAATTTTTTTTTATCGGCCCACTCAGCAAAAGTCAAATGATCCTGTGTTGAAGGGTATTTGTCACGTTTCAGCGCGAGCGGAATAAGCGACTTCGAAAAAGCAGTCATCTCTGAAATTGTAAAATAGCCATTTTTGACAATAGCAGGCAGAAGATGAAGCGGACTGGGAAGGTTCCAAGTGTTGAAAGTAAAAGATTTGCCCCCATTAAGAATATAGGTGAGCTGATGCTCCTTCCACAAAACAGCGTGATCGGTTTTTATCTCCTTCATAAGGTCATAAAGAACACCATACGCTCCGAAAAAACAGTGAGTGCCTGATTCAATCCAGTCCCCTTCATCATCTTTCCATGAAGAGACTTTCCCACCGAAAAGCTCTCTTTTTTCAAGTACCTTAACCTGGAATCTTTTATCTGTTAACCTTTTGGCAGCAGTAAGACCAGCAAGCCCACCACCAAGAATCAACACGGATTTGTTTTCTGAATTCATTAGTTAACAATTGAAACAAAATTGAAATACTTTTTGGTGTTGGCTACACAGCAGAGCGTCCTTCCATTGCTCGAGAGAGCGTTGCTTCGTCAATAAACTCAAGTTCTGCTCCCACAGGTATCCCCCGAGCTATTTTTGTTACATGGATTCCAAGAGGTTTGATAAGTTTGCTGAGATATAGTGAGGTGGTCTCACCTTCAATGGTCGGATTAAGCGCAAGAACAACTTCTTTGATTTCATGATTAACTAATCCTGTAAACCGGGAAAGCAGTTCACGGATTTTTATATCATCTGGCCCTATACCGTCCAATGGTGAAATAACACCATGCAGAACGTGATAAAGTCCTTTATAAAAGCCAGTTTTTTCAAAAGCCAGCATATCAACTGGAGATTCAACCACACATACCACCGACCGGTCACGAACTGGGCTGGAACATACCATACAGGGATCAGCTCCCTTGTCAGTCACATTCTGACATACAGAACAGCGGATTACTTTGTCTTTTACCTCAAGCAGAGCTTCAGCAAGCTTTTCGGCCGCAGTTCTTGGTTCATGTATAACATACATAGTAAGGCGCTGAGCAGTTTTTCGTCCGATGCCCGGCAACTTGGCGAACTCTTCAATCAAGGCTTCAATGGTAGCCGAGATATAGCGCATAGACTGTTATTTACCAAGATTCAGATTTTTAAGAAGATCTACCGGATTGATCATTCCGCCGGTTGCTTTAGATATCTCTTGCTGAGCAAGTCGGGCAGACTCATCAAGTGCATTGTTCACAGAAGCAAGTACAAGGTCTTGAACCATCTCCACGTCATCCATAATGTCAGGATCAATCTTCAGGGTAAGTAATTTCTGCTTTCCGCTGACACTAACCTTGACCATTCCGCCTCCGGCTTCACCATATGCGATGACCTTTTCAAGTTGTTTCTGCACATCCTGCATCTTTTCACCCGCCTGCTGGATCTGTTTCATCATATCGCCAAAATTCGGCATTGTCATCTCTTAGTATCTCCTGTGCGTTATTAAATTTATAATTTCTTTACAAAGCTTTGCGGCAAAAACTGAATTAGCATTTTCTGCGCAATGCCAGATATATCTTCTCAAGAATATCCGCTGTAGTAAGTTTGTATTTTTCAAGGAGTTCATCAGCTTTTCCAGACTCACCAAACTGGTCTTCAACACCAACCATTTCAATAGGTACCGGTATATTACGAGCACAAACATTAGCCACAGCATCAGCAAGACCATTGTAAATCTGATGTTCTTCAGCCGTAACAATTGCTCCAGTATCGTTGGCTGCACGCACAATGGCCAGAGTATCAATGGGTTTGATTGTGTGCATGTTTATCACTCTTACACCAACACCTTCTTTTTCCAGAATGCGAGCTGCTTCGAGAGCCTTCCAGACCATTATACCACAAGCTATAACTGTAACATCCTTGCCTGGATGAAGTTCAATTGACTTGCCAATTTCAAAACCATCCTCATCAATCGAAAAATCAGGAATATTTGGCCTGCCAAAACGAAGATAAACCGGCCCTTCATGCTTTATAATAGCATGTGTTGCCCGAATAGTTTCACTGTAATCACAGGGTACAACCACAGTCATTCTTGGTAAACCGCGCATGAGACCAATATCCTCAAGAATCTGGTGGGTTGCTCCATCTTCACCGAGCGTTAGTCCGGCATGCGAAGCGCAAATTTTTACATTAAGATTTGAATAACAAAGCGACTGGCGGATCTGGTCATAAACTCGACCTGTAGCAAACACTGCAAAACTTGCTGCAACTGGTATTTTTCCAGTCGAAGCCAGACCGGCAGCCATAGAGATCATGTTGGCTTCGGCAATCCCTGTCTGGATAAAACGTTCAGGAAAAGCATCGCGGAACAAATTCATGTTTAAAGAACCGGTAAGATCAGCACATAAAGCAACAACAGAACTATTATCCTTACCCGCTTGCAAAAGAGCCTCTCCAAACCCTGTTCGGGTCGCTTTATTTGCCCGAGAGATGTATTGCCTTGCAACGCTCCCAATGTTATTTTCTTCCATTATTTCCAGAATAACTTAAATTAAAAAAAGCAGTTCCGCCCGGCTATAGGATAGGATTTAAATAATTCCGGACATAATGATAAAAGTTGAATATAAGCATACTGAAATCTCGGCGAAAAAAAAATTAGGCCAAAACTTTTTGATTGATCGCAATATCTCAAGAAAAATAGTGGTTTCTTCAGAGATAGGCGAAAAAGATAATATTCTGGAAATAGGACCAGGATTCGGAGCACTGACAAAGGAAATCATCAACATCTGCCCGACGTTCACAGCCGTTGAAAAAGACCCGAATCTGGCCATCTTCATAAGAGAAGAATACCCTCAAGTCAACGTCATTGAAGCCGATATCCTTGACACTAATATCGAACTTCTGGCAAAAGAAAAACCACTGAAAGTACTCGGCAATATTCCCTACTCCATTACCAGCCCGATCATTTTTAAACTTCTTGAACACCGCCAAAGCTTGATTTCGGCAACACTAATGATGCAGCATGAAGTTGCCATGAGAATTGTTGCAAAACCATCTACAAAGGATTATGGCATCCTTGCTGTCCAACTGCAAGCTTTCTGCAATGTTACCTATCTTTTCAAGGTCGGACGCAAGGTTTTTCGTCCACAACCGGAAATCGATAGCGCTGTTGTCAATATTACGCCAAAAAAAGATAACCCCGTCAATGACGCAAAAGGGTTTAGCAAGTTTGTCCGAATAGCATTTCATCAGAGGCGCAAAACCCTGCTCAACAATTTAAAAGAATACTATAACCTTGAAGCTGTAGGTAGTAATGCTCTTAAACAGCGCGCTGAAGCCTTGTCAATTGAAGAATTTTTCATACTTTTTAATCAGTTAAAAACGCTCGAATAAAACAGATTGAGAACAAAAAGCTCCTTACCTCTGCAAAAAAAAGCCTCGAACAGTATAGCCTTAAACGTTGCAAGCACACTAATGGAAACGTTTACTCGTCGCCGATAAAGTCCTTCTCCTCCGCTTTGACAATCAGAACCGGACAATTTGCTTTTCGGACAACAGTTTCTGCAACACTACCCATGATTAGCCTGCTGAGCCCTTTTTTGCCATGGGAACCCATTATAACGAGATTAACATTAAGCCTATCAATTTTATCAAGAATCACCTCTGCCGGATTCCCAATCTCCACACCACACTCTGCTTTGAATCCCTCACGAACAAAATCCTGCAAAATAGCCTCAAGATCTTCAAGCGAAGCTTTTTCAAGATCAGCTTCAAGAGGCACATAGTTCAACGAAATATCGACAGCCATAGGTTGAGGTTCTACTACATTCAATAAATATACCGAGGCTTCCATGCTACCGGCAAACTCCCGAGCATACTGTAAAGCTTTGCGGGAAGCATTCGAAAAATCGATAGGACAAAGAATAGTATGAATTTTGAACATAGTCACATTGATTTAGTTTAGTTTGACTTTGAAGTTGACGATTGCCTGTTTTCAAAAAACACTTTAAATAGATCCATAGGAATTGGGAAAACAGTGGTAGAATTGTTTTCAGCTGCTATATCTTTGAGTGTCTGTAGATAACGAAGTTGTAAAGCAGCAGGAGATGCTGAAATAATATCTGCAGCATCAGCCAGCCTTTGTGCAGCTTGGAACTCCCCTTCCGCATTGATGATTGCCGAACGCCTTTCCCGTTCAGCCTCGGCCTGTTTAGCCATTGCCCGTCGCATACCTTCCGGTAGATCTATCTCTTTCACCTCAACTTTGCTGACCTTGACGCCCCAAGGCTCAGTATCTTTGTCGAGAATAACCTGAATACGGTCATTAATTTCATCCCGCTCAGCAAGTAAATTATCAAGTTCACCCTGACCACACACACAGCGAAGAGTGGTCTGCGCTAATTGCGAAGTTGCAAAATGAAAATCAGCAACATCAACTATAGCCTTAATGGCATCAATAACACGGAAATAAACAACCGCACTCACTTTGATTGAAACATTATCACGAGTAATAATATCCTGTGGAGGAACATCAAGCGTTACGGTACGAAGATCAACCTTAACCATTTTATCAATGCCCGGTATAAGAATAATAAGCCCCGGTCCTTTTGCGCCGATAATTCGACCGAGCCGAAACACAACGCCCCGTTCATACTCCCTGAGAATTTTCACTGCTGAAGCAAAAAACACTCCAAACAGAATAAGAACAATCATAAGATTAAATGTCAGCATAACATCAGCCGGTTTCGATAATTTTTCCTTAAAAACACATTTCACAAAATTCGTCATTAACAACTTTCCTGTACGCAAAAAAACATATCGGTGTAGCTCCTCTCCCCCATCATCATTATATAGTTCATAAACAATCACAAGAATTAATCATAACCTTTAGTACAATTAGTAATATAAATAAAAGACATCATACCCTATTCACTGTTCCACTGCTAACAAAACAATAATCTTTGACAGTTGAGCGTTCAGTTACTATTTTTAGTAATGAAACTTGTGTAGAGGTTTTCTTGTTCTTTTCATTTAGTGAATCAACACTGTTTATCTATTAAGGTAACTTTAAAATTGTCGAAAACAGGTTGAGATTAAGACATTCGGAAAAAGATGTAGATGAAGATTTCGAGTATTGGCCAGTAATACTATCAAATTGCAAAACATAACATTTACTCAAGCGTACCTATTGTCTCAAAACCAATAATTCCTATTCATTAATAAATGTATTTTAATCCATATTTTGATCCACTCTATCTGGTTTTTACCCTTCCCCCTATGCTTCTGGGGTTATGGGCTCAGTTCAAAGTAAAGTCTGCCTTTAATAAGTATTCACAGGTACCTACCCAAACCGGAATCAACGGTGCAGAAGCAGCACGCCGTATTCTCGAACGAGGAGGTCTCCGAAATGTTACAATTGAAACTGCAAACGGAATGTTGTCTGATCACTATGATCCTCGTAATAAAGTATTGCGGCTAAGCGAACAGGTATTCAGTATTCCCAGTATCGCCTCTGTAGGAGTTGCTGCTCATGAAGCAGGGCATGCACTTCAGGATAAAACAGGTTATATGCCACTGCAATTACGCACAATTATGGTACCAGCAGTCTCTATCGGGAGTAATCTCGGGTTCTATCTTTTCATTGCAGGCATGTTCTTGGTCGGGACACTCGGAACAACCCTTGCCTGGATCGGTATTACCATGTTTGGGGCAACAGCACTCTTTTCACTGGTAACCCTTCCTGTGGAGTTGGATGCAAGCCGTCGCGCAAAAGAACTTCTTATTTCATAAAGAATTGTTTCGAACAACGAGATGAAAGGCATCAATGCTGTTCTTAACGCAGCAGCACTCACATATGTTGCTGCTGCTGCCCAAGCCATCATGCAACTGATCTACTTTATTTCTATAATGAACCGTCGGGACTCTTAGTTTTTATAAAAAAGTATTTTTTCAAATCATATATCCACTTGCAATAAGTTGAAAAATATCTTGAGAAAAAAACCGCTTGCACTGCTGCTGGAAGAAATGAAAAGTGAGCACAGACTGAACAGAGTTCTTGGGCCCGTCGCTTTGACAAGCCTCGGTGTAGGTGCGATCATTGGAACAGGAATTTTTGTACTTATCGGCGTTGCTGCCCATGATAAGGCAGGGCCAGCTGTAACACTTTCGTTCGCTATTGCTGGCTTAGCTTGTATATTTGCCGCTCTCTGTTATGCTGAGTTTGCATCCATGGTTCCTGTGGCAGGATCAGCATATACTTATGCTTATGCAACACTTGGTGAACTTTTTGCCTGGATCATCGGCTGGGACCTGATTCTGGAATATGGAGTCGCTTCGGCTACAGTTGCACATGGATGGTCGCATTATTTTCAAGATTTCATCAGCATATTCGGCCTCGGCGTCCCCTTAATCTTCGCTAAAGCACCACTTGACTTTGATACCGTAACAGGAAACATGAGTTTTACAGGCGCATGGCTGGATCTACCGGCAGTCTTGATTACTTTTACCGTAACTGTTGTTCTCGTAAAAGGCATTAAAGAAAGCGCCAACTTCAATGCCGGAATGGTAATTGTCAAACTTGCTATTGTACTATTTGTCATTATCCTCGGCGCACTCTATGTAAATCCTGCAAACTGGGCACCCTTTGCACCTTTTGGTTATTCGGGGTTTTCTATATTCGGCAAAACCATTCTCGGCGCATCTCCTTCGGGAGGAGCGCCTGTTGGAGTACTTGCTGGTGCCGCCATGATTTTCTTCGCATATATCGGCTTTGACTCCATTTCAACCCATGCCGAAGAAGCGAAAAACCCCCAGAAAGACGTTCCTATAGCCCTTATCGTTTCACTTGTCATATGTACCTTACTTTATGTTGCTGTAGCAGCAGTGATAACTGGTATGGTTCCTTATGGTCAGATCAATATTGACGCTCCCGTTTCCAATGCCTTCAAACAGGTTGGTCTAGGCTGGGCTCAGTTTATTATTTCACTTGGAGCAATCACAGGAATCACTTCCGTGCTACTGGTTATGATGCTTAGCCAGCCAAGGATTTTTCTTGCCATGGCTCGTGATGGCCTGTTGCCGAAATCATTCTTTGGTGCGATTCATGAAAAATTCAGAACCCCATGGAAATCGACCATTCTGACAGGTATTTTTGTTGCCACCCTCGGAGCTTTGCTACCATTGAGACTACTTGCTGAGCTGGTCAATATCGGCACACTTTTTGCTTTTATTGTTGTCTGCACTGCAGTACTTATCATGAGAAAAAAACACCCTGAAGCTGAACGGCCATTCAAGGCTCCTTTTTCCCCTTTTGTGCCACTTGCAGGCATTTCCACCTGCCTGCTCCTCATGTTGTCGCTACCAGCGGAAAACTGGATTCGGCTGATTGTATGGCTGCTTATCGGCATTGTAATTTACTATTTCTATGGCCGCAGGCACAGTGTACTGAACAACATCAAATCGTAACAAAAAATCATGGGCAACAAGGTATTTCTTATCACCGGAGCATCAACCGGTATAGGCGAAGCAACAGCCAGATATGCAGTTCAAGCAGGTTACAATGTTATTTTGGCCGCTCGTTCTAAAGACAAACTTGAATGCCTTCAAAATGAACTTGGCCGCGACAAATCGCTAGCCGTTACTTGTGACGTATCAAACTGGCAATCCCAGAAAGTAATGGTTCAGCAATGCATTAAACGGTTTGGAAAAATTGACATTGTCTTTGCAAACGCCGGTTTTTCAAAAGGTTCAACCTTTTACGGCGGTGAGGACAAAGCAGAGGAGTGGAAAGAGATGGTTCTGGTAAACGTCTTCGGAGCTGCTGCAACAGCACGCCTTACTTTGCCAGAACTGGTAAAAACCAAAGGGCATTTTCTGCTTACCGGTTCAGTGGTTGGACGCATAACCTCAATTCGGAACCTATACTCAGCTACAAAATGGGCGGTCACCGGTATGGCTCAAGCTATCCGTAATGAGATGACAGGCACGGGAATCCGAGTAACTCTTATCGAACCTGGGGTTGTTGACACCCCTTTCTGGAACAACCTGCAAAAACCCTGCACTTCCCAACTTCAACCGGACGATATAGCTCGTGCGGTTCTATATGCTGTCAACCAACCATCGCATGTCGATGTCAACGAAATCCTTATCAGACCTACAGGTCAGCCGAATTAATAACAGTATTTGGCTGTATATCTTTGCTCCAGCTTTTATTTTACCTTAGACTTATGTAAATAAAAACATTTATCATTTCGAAATTTACTTGACAGCCCAAATATCAATGCTGATAACATTTGAAGGAATTGATGGTGCCGGCAAATCAACGCAAATAAAAAAACTCATCAGTTATCTTAGTGATCACGATATTGAGGTCATTACCCTGAGAGAGCCGGGAGGAACAGATATTGCTGAAAAAATCCGCATGATACTTCTTGAAAGTCGTCATGAAATCAGCCCTATCGGAGAATTACTGCTTTTTTCTGCAAGCAGAGCCGAACTTGTTCATCAAGTAATAAAACCAGCTCTTGCAAAGAATAAAATTGTCATTCTTGATCGTTTCTTCGATTCAACAACCGCATATCAGGGATATGGACGCGGCATCAACCTCGAACTACTCCGTTCAATTATTGCCATTTCAACAGGAGGTATCATACCGGATATTACTTTTTATCTTGATATTCAACCTGAAGATGCTCTCATCAGAAAATGTTCAGAAAAATCAATTCCTCTGGTATTTGACCATAATGAACTAGACCGTATGGAACGATCGGGTATCGAATTTTACCGCAAGGTACGCCAAGGATATCTCAACATTATGCAAAACAGTAATGAGCGCTTTATCAGCATCAACGCCCTTGAATCAGCATTAGTTATCCACCAACGAATCATTGATCTTCTGAAAGAAAGGCTTCCAGCCTAAAAAAACCCAATAAAAAATCAGCACTCCACCATATTCGACCATCAGGCAAAAATCACCAAAACTATTTTTTCTTACTCTGACGTTGAGTTGAGTTAATTATGAAAATTTTTTAAAGCTTTTGAGTGGATTTTTGATTAGATTGTGTAAAATTCTACACCATCATCACTTCCTTACCTGTCACGCATGCACGAGAGTATTCTTGAAGAGCATCACCTGAACACATACCCATCCTCAATTACGTTACAGGACATAAAAACTCTCAAACAACTTTATGAGCTCAAAGCGGAGACAAAGGAAATCCGTGAACCAATTGTTAAAAACATCATCAAGCAAAAAGTAGTTGGGCAAACCTGTGTAGAATCACTGAAAAATGCACTTTACTCCCTCGAAACCATTCATATTGACGACGATACAGGTCACCGTCTGCTTAGTATTGACGAAACGAAGCAAATTGAAGTCGATCTGACCTATGAAATAAGGGAACTCCAAAAGGATATCTACTTTCTTGAATACGGTGAAGACAAGTTCATTGATTACCTCGCCAAATTTATACCAGAATTCCGCACCTATCTCACCAATGGCATCAGAATGCTTAGAGGTAAAAACTTTAACACATTTATAACTGACCGGGACGGAACAACCAACAACTACTGCGGCCGCTACCGTTCCTCAGTACAACCGATTTATAACTCAGTATTCCTTACCCGTTTTGCACAAAACCGCTGCAAATACCCGATGATTATTACATCGGCTCCACTTAAAGACTTCGGCATTCTGAATGTCTCAATCAATCCAAGTAACACTTTTATTTATGCCGGCTCCAAAGGAAGGGAGTTTATTGATCTCAATGGTGAATTCAACACTTTTCCTATTGATGAAAAAAAACAGGAACTGATCCGTCTATTAAACAGCAAGATGCTGGTACTTCTCCAAGACCCGAATTTCGAAAAATTCAATTTTATAGGATCGGCTTTACAAATCAAATTTGGCCAGACTACTGTTGCCCGGCAGGATATAAGTCGCTCGATCAAGGATGATGAATCTTGTGCGTTTCTTGAAAAGATCAAAGGCATTGTAAAGGAAATAGATCCCAGCGGCCGGAATTTCAGAATTGAAGATACCGGCCTTGACATTGAAATAATCCTGACGATTGGTGGTGCATCAGAGGATGCTCCTATCAAGGATTTCGACAAGGGTGATGGCCTTGCCTTTATCTGCAGCAAGCTGGAAATGGATACGTCCAAGGGCCCGCATCTTGTTTGCGGTGATACCCTATCAGATATTCCGATGCTGAAAAAAGCAGTAGACCTGTTTGATGACGTCTGGGCTATTTTTGTAACCAAGGATGAAAAGCTTAAAAAGATAGTTAATGAGATTTGCCCGAACAGCTACACAGTACCCTATCCTGATATTCTCCTGACTATTCTCGGGTTTCTTTCTCTTCTATAATCACATAATTTCTTCACATCGATACAACAACATGAGCAATTTTTTTAAAGGCGCAATTTTCGATCTGGACGGCGTTATCACTGGCACAGCAAAAATACACAGCCTTGCCTGGGAATCAATGTTCAACATCTTTCTGAAAAATTATGCTGAAATCAACGATGAAACCTACGTCCCGTTTGATCCTGTTCACGACTATCACAAATATGTAGATGGCAAGCCCCGCATGGAAGGCGTCAAAAGCTTCCTTATATCACGAAATATTGACCTCCCCTTTGGAGAAATGGACGATAGTCCTGAAACAGAGACCATCTGCGGTTTGGGAAATCGTAAAAACAGCCTTTTTAGCGAAATACTTACTAAAGAAGGGCCTGAAGTTTATACTACATCGGTGGATCTTATCAATAAACTTATTGCAAAAGGCATAAAGATCGGTATCGCATCATCAAGCAGGAACTGCAAACTTATCCTACAACTTTCGAAGCTTGAACATCTCTTTGCGACCCGTGTAGACGGAGAAGTTTCCATTGAACTCGGATTGAAAGGAAAACCAAATCCTGATATTTTTGTAACAGCTGCGCACAATCTTGGTCTTGAGCCTCACGAATGCATGGTGGTTGAAGATGCAATTTCCGGCGTTCAAGCAGGTTCTCGCGGCAATTTCGGCATGGTGCTTGGAATTGCCCGCGACATTGAAGGATCAAAACTCAGGGAACAAGGCGCCGATATTGTTGTCAGAGACCTTGGAGAAATCACTATTGAACAAATTGAAAACTGGTTCACCGAAGGCTTGGTACATGAAGGCTGGAACCTGACCTATACCGAATTCTCCCCTAAGGATGAAAAACTTCGTGAAACTCTTTCGTCGACCGGAAACGGCTATCTTGGAGTCAGAGGTGCCTATGAAGGTTCATCAATTTCACACCATCACTATCCCGGAACCTATATTGCCGGCATCTTCAATAAACTTCCATCTGAAGTTCACGGCCAAACAATTTACAATAATGATTTTGTCAATACACCTAACTGGCTTCTTATTGAGTTCAGAATTGGAGGGGGAGAATTTATAGATCCTTTTAAGCAGAAAATCCTCAGCTATCATCAGAACCTCAATCTGTATAACGGCACTATGGAACGGGAGCTGATAATACAAGATAACCTTGGAAGAATATCGAAAATAAGCAGTAAACGGTTTGCAAGCATGGCCAACCCCCACTGCTGCGCACTCAAGTTTACTCTGAAACCGCTCAACTACAGTGGAAATGTCGAGTTTCGGTCAGCAATTGATGGCCGTGTTCAGAACAAGGGAGTTGCCCGTTACCATGAACTCTCTTCCGACCATCTGGAACACATCGAAAGTATCAGTGAGAAAGGACAAATGCTGCTTCATGTAAAAACCAATGTATCACAATACGAAATTGTGACAGCAGCAAAAACTCGGGTTTTATGCCATGGAAAGCAGGTCGAACCTACGCGTACAACGATCAGCGAAAACCGTTATATTGGCGAACTGTTACAACTCCCTCTGACACCAAAAAAAAGCTGTACAATTGAAAAACTGGTTTCGATTCATACATCCCTTGACCAGAAAAATACTGAACTACTGAAAGCAGCCAAACTATCACTTGAAAAGTCAATATCGTTTGATTCGCTTCATAAGGCTCATGCTGAGGCATGGGTAAAAATCTGGGAAAAGGCTGATATCGTCATCGAAGGTGACCGATACAGCCAGAAGTTGTTGAGATTGCATACCTATCACATGCTTTGCACAGCATCCCCGCACAATCCAGCTATAGATGCAGGAATGCCGGCTCGCGGCCTAAATGGCGAAGCTTACCGCGGTCATATTTTCTGGGATGAAATCTTTATTCTCCCATTTTTCAACCGTCACTTTCCCGATATATCCAAGGCGCTTCTCATGTACCGTTACAACAGACTCGACGCCGCAAGAAAATATGCCCGCGACAACGGTTACAAGGGAGCAATGTACCCCTGGCAAACTGCTGACGATGGCAATGAAGATACACAAACTATCCACTTCAATCCAAAAAGCGGCCACTGGGGACCGGATTTCAGCTACATACAGCGACATGTATCAATAGCGGTCTTTTACAATGTCTGGCGTTACATCTATGATACCGGAGACACTGACTTCCTGAATGCATACGGTGCGGAACTAATGTTCGAAATCGCAAGGTTCTGGGCTTCCATAGCCACCTATTCACCCGATACCGGCAAGTATCATATAGAGGGAGTCATGGGACCCGACGAATTCCATGAAGCTCTCCCCGACAGCGGCAAAGAAGGTCTGAAAGACAATGCATACACAAACATCATGACCATCTGGCTACTTGGGAAAGCTGTAGAAATAGGTGAAAACATCGACCCGGCTACCTTTAATAAAATAATTTCAAAAATTCATTTTAGTCTCGATGAACTTCAGCAATGGAAGGATATCAGCAACAAAATGAATATCCTGATAAATAATGAGGGTGTACTCGAACAGTTTGACGGCTACATGAACCTAAAGGAGCTTGACTGGGCACATTACCGTACCACATACGGCAACATCCACCGTATGGACAGAATCCTTAAAGCGGAAGGAGATTCTCCGGATTATTACAAAGTAGCAAAACAGCCCGATGTGCTGATGACCTTTTATGCACTTTCCCCTGGAGAGGTTGCCGAGCTGCTTGGAAAAATTGGTTACCAGGTACCAGATGCTTTCACCCTTGTCAGAAACAATTACGCTTATTACGAACCAAGAACCAGTCATGGTTCTACCTTGAGCAAGGTCGTACATAGTATTATCTCCAGCTACCTGCAAGACGGCCATGAAATGGCTTGGAAATGGTTCTCTGAAGCCCTGAAAAGCGACATTCAGGATACCCAGGGAGGTACCACGCAGGAAGGTATTCACTGCGGCGTCATGGCGGGAACACTTGATACAGTTACCCGTTATTTTGCCGGCATATCATTCTATAACGAAAAACTCAATGTGCATCCAAACCTTCCAAAACAGTGGAAAAAACTGACACTAAACATCTGTTTCCGTAAAAACCGTTATACCATTATTATTACCACAAACGATGTTGTTGTTAACCTTCTCAATGCTGAAAATAATGAAGTTCCAGCATGTATTGCCGGGCAACATATCACATTGTTAAAAGGAATTCCCTATCACGCCACAAAAGGCTGAACTGAATAGGGGCTGGCTTTACGTCAGCTCCTATTGAACTGGTATCTTTTGACCTGTAAGAAAACTTGTTATATTTATAATCAACGTCATTTTGACGCTTACTTATACTCACACCTTTTATGCGCCTTTCAAACTTTCGATATACCTTACCTAAAACCAAAATAGCCGATCATCCGACCGAGTCGCGAGAAAAGTGTAAACTCATGGTTCTGAACCGTCGAAAAAAAGACATTGAACACAAAATATTTGATGAGATCGCTTCCTATTTCAAAAAGGGCGATCTGCTTATTTTAAATAACAGCAAAGTATTTCCCGCTAAAATATTCGGGCAAAAGGAAAAAACCGATGCTAAAATTGAAGTTTTTCTACTCAGAATACTCAACAAGGAAGCTGGATTATGGGATGTACTTGTTGATCCTGCCCGAAAAGTAAGGGTAGGCAACAAGATTTACTTTGAAGAGGATGTCGTTGCCGAAGTTGTTGATAACACAACATCCAGGGGAAGAACCATCAGGTTCCTGAACCCTGACACAGATGTTTTCAGTCTTGTTGAAAGAATTGGCAAAATTCCCCTTCCACCATATTTCACAAGAACACCAGATGAATCCGACAAAGAAAACTATCAAACTGTTTATGCAACCCAAACAGGTGCTGTGGTTGCTCCTATGGCCGGGCTGCATTTTACCAAATCGCTACTGCAAAAAATTCAGAAGATTGGGGTAAAAATACTGCCTATTACACTTCATCCGAGCCTGAGCTCGTTCAATGCCATTGAGGTTGAAGACGTATCAAAGCATAAAATGGATTCGGAATATTTTAATATTCCTTACCAAACAGCAATGGAAATCAACGAAACAAAACTCAACAAATCCGGTCGGATAATTGTTGTTGGAACAACAACCTGCCGGGTGCTTGAAGCTAATGCCACCGTTGATGGAAAAATAAAATTCGGAACAGGCTGGACAGACAAATTCATCTATCCACCTTATCAGTTCAAGGTAACCGATGCCCTTATCACCAATTTTCAGCAACCCGAAACCACGCTGCTCATGACAGTCAGCGCTTTTGCTGAACACCGGCTTCTTATGGAAGCCTATAAATCCGCCTTAAAAAACGATTATATGTTTCTGGCGTATGGAGATGCCATGTTCATTCATTAACCGCTACTACTTCCATTTTTATCATGAATTCCTTTGCCATTATTGCCGCAAGCGGTATCGGAAAACGGATGCAGCTCAAAAGCAGGCAAAACAAGCAGTTGCTTGAAATTGGAGGATATCCGGTTATTCATCATACACTAAAAGCTTTTCAAGCAGCAAATACCATAACAGCTATATTTATTGCCACCAAAGAGGAAAATATTGCAATACTTGAGGAAATGGCAGCAACATTCGGTTTCACGAAATTGAAAAGTGTCATTACAGGAGGCAAGGAACGGCAAGACTCGGTTAACAACTGTATCAAAGCCATTGAACGGGAAATACGCATCACTGGCAACACACCCGATACTATCCTGGTTCATGACGGCGCCCGACCCTTCATACAACCTGAAGAGATTGATCAAATCTCCAATCTCTCATTGCAATATGGCGCCTGTGTTCCAGCAAATAGACCAAAGGATACGATCAAATATATCGGATCGTATCCGGATTTTTTTGGTGAAACGCTTGAACGGGGCAAGCTTCTTCAGGTACAGACTCCCCAAGGCTTTCGCAGTGACCTTCTTATTCAGGCACACGAACAAGCGGAGCTTGAAGCCTGGTACGCAACCGATGACGCTGCACTTTTAGAACGATTTTTTCCCGAACAGCCCATCAAGATTTTTGAAACCGGATACCATAATATCAAAATCACAACACCGGAAGATCTACCAGTTGCCGAAGCAATCTATAGCCAGATAATAAGTCGCTCCTGATAAAGTAAAAAATGAAGAAATAAAACCAGCAAAGCTTGTTTATTCATCGCTCCCATTGTATATTTTAAGCCGCTGAAAATGGTGAGGTAGCTCAGTTGGTTAGAGCACAGGATTCATAACCCTGAGG
>JBAXLG010000005.1:0-92848 GCA_037134935.1 Chlorobiaceae bacterium
TTAAGCAAAAGGATTTTTACCAAGAAGAAGTGGTCTTATAAACGGGGGCACGTCCTTGGAATGCCATAACTGACGGCTTGAGAAATGAGCCACCCAACAATCGCGATGCTCATTACACATTGAGGAAAAACAATTTCGCCATTTTCGATATCAAAAGATGGTTTCCATCCTGTTGAAAAGCGAATTCGAATGGAATCACCCGTTTCCACCGTATGAATTAATAAGTGATCATAAATTGATTTTATCGATTGGAATTGTGACTTTCCTAAAGAGTCAAAACTTGAGTTATGAACAACACTATAAATAGTTGAAAAACATTGTAATATTGTTGCTAATGCTGAAACATCAAGAACTTTATAAGACAAATATAATTCAACTAATCCTCTTGGCCATTCTTGGCGTAATTGCGTCATTAATCCATTAGCTATTTTATTAGCCGCCTCAATAATAGCTTCTTTCGATGAATCAGAATGAATACCATACAAGTGAGAAAGAGGGGTTTCAGCAAGACTTATTTTATCTATGGCTAATGGGATTGTCGGAATTTCATTACGAGATCGAACTTCAAGAATCCGGCCAAGTTCCGTCAATGCTGTTGTTGATTGCAAGTAACTTGGTGTGATAAGAAGAATAAATGCATCTGCGGATCGAAGACGACGAGATATTTCTTGTTGCCAATCCTGACCTATAGGTAAATTATCAGTACGCCAAAATACAAGAGATTTTCCACTCTCTACACCTATTCTTTGCTCAATTAACTGCGCAATTTTTGTATCCATTCGTGTGTGACTAATAAAAATTTTTATCATTTCCCTTATAATATTTAGTCAATAAAAGCTTTTATAAATTAAATGAATATACGTAATGCAAATACTCCTTACAATGTTTCGACCCGAAACTGGGGATCCGAATTTGTACGGATACTTCTCCGCTTGAGATACCTTTTTCTTACTTTATTTGTTACCTGTTTTTTTTGACTATATTGTCATGTTGTTTATAGTATTATATTTTTTGTTTCGGTGATTGATTGGGGTTATGGTTTTTGTTGCATTTGAATATTATTGATGTTTGGTGTTATGGCAGCACGTTGTTGATCTGTCCGTACAGTTCATAGGCTGAGCTGCTGGTGATGTCAGCCATGCAGAATGAACCTGCCTTGAGGGATTCATTACCGAGAGCAACCATACAGTCGTTATCTACCTCAGGAGCGTCGTATTCGGTTCTGCCGAATGCAGTATCGCCTTCTATGTAATCAATAAGCACTTTTATCTTTTTCCCTTCGAAAAACTGGTTTTTCCTTTCCGAAATGGTTTCCTGCAGTTCCATGAGTTCTGTAACCCGTTCATGTTTTTCTTCGGCAGTGAGGGTATCGGCAAGTTTGTAGGATGGGGCGTGTTCTTCGTGGCAGTAGGGAAAGCAGCCGAGCCGGTCGAAGCCGATTGTTTCAACAAATTGCAGCAGTTCTTCGAACTCTTGACGGGTTTCGCCCGGGTAGCCGGCGATCATGGTGGTTCGAAGCCTTATGTCGGGGTTTTTCCGGCGGATGGTATCAAGAAGCTGGATGGTTTCATGTTTGTTGATTCCCCGGTTCATGGATTGCAGGATGCGGTCGTTGCAATGCTGCAGGGGAATGTCGAGGTAGTTGCAGATGTTTTCCCTATCCCGCATGGTTGTAATCACTTCGAGCGGGAAGTTGACCGGGTAGGCGTAAAGGAGCCTTATCCAGTCGAATCCCATGTCCGAAAGGCGGAGCAGAAGGTCGTTGAGCATTGTTTTTCCAGCAAGATCATATCCATAGAGGCTTATATCCTGCGCAATCAGGTTCAGCTCCCGTACACCGGCTTTCTGCAGCAGTGCGGCTTCACGCAGTAACTGTTCGGGTGGCTGGCTGATATAGCGCCCCCTGATTTTCGGGATGGAACAGAACGAGCAGGCGCGGTTGCACCCTTCGGCAATTTTGAGGTAGGCGTAATGGGGTGGAGTGAGCAGCGAGCGTTGATCATAAAGTTCTTCGCGATATGATGCTCCAAGTGCCGCAAGCACGGCAGGCAGTTCGTGAGTGCCGAAAAATCCGTCCACTTCGGGCATCTCTTCTTGGAGTTCGTGCCGGTAGAGTTCACTGAGGCAGCCCATCATGTACACGCGCTGAATGCCGCCGTCTGCTTTTTTATCAATGGCCGCAAGCGTTTCGGTAATGGATTCCTCTTTTGCATCTTCGATGAAGGCGCAGGTGTTGATGAGAATAGTTTGGGCTTCATCGGCTGTTTCGGTAAAGATGATGCCGGAAGCTTCTGCCTGCGCCATAAGGCGTTCGGAGTCAACGGTGTTTTTGGAGCAGCCGAGGCTCAAAAGAAATACGTTATGCCTGGTCATGGTGATTGAATCTCTGGAGAAAATCTTGTTTCCATTCGGTGAATGAGCCGCGCTGTATTTGTGTTCGAGCTGTTGCGGTGAGCCACATGAAAAAGGATATGTTCTGCATGGTGCAGAGCTTGAGGCCGAGAATTTCACCAACGTTCAGCAGGTGGCGGATGTAGGCGCGCGAGTAGTTCCGGCAGACGCTGTTATCGAATTCTTCATCAATTGATGTAAAGTCAGCCGCATATATGGCCGAGCGCAGATTGAGTTTTCCATGGCGGGTATAGACCCTGCCGTTACGGCCTTCCCTTGTTGGGATGACGCAGTCAAACAGGTCAATGCCGCGTTCGATAGCGTTAAGGATGTTTTCGGGTGTGCCGACGCCCATCAGGTAGCGTGGTTTGTTTTCGGGCAGCAATGTGTGCGAAAGTTCAAGGATCCGGTACATCTCTTCGGCAGGTTCGCCCACCGCCATGCCTCCTATTGCGTAGCCGTCAAAATCAAGATCGACAAGGGATCTTGTTGATATGGTTCGAAGATCGTCATGAGTTCCTCCCTGCGTAATGCCGAAAAGAGACTGTTTGTGACTGTAGAGCGGAGAGGTTGAGGTGAACTGCTCTTTTGCCCGTTCAGCCCAGCGGAGGGTCAGTTCTCCGGATTTGCGGATATACTCTTTGTCGGCGGTTGAGGGAGGGCATTCATCAAGAGGCATCATGATGTCGCTGCCGATAACCCGCTGCGTGTCCACCACGTTTTCGGGCGTGAACTGCTGCATGGAACCATCAAGGTGCGATTTGAATAGAACCCCCTTCTCGCTGATTTTACGCAGCTCGGAGAGCGAATAAACCTGATAGCCTCCGCTGTCGGTCAATAGCGGTCCCTGCCAGTTCATGAACCGGTGAATGCCGCCTGCTTTCAAAAGAATTTCATTGCCTGGCCTCAGATAGAGATGGTAGGTATTGGCAAGTATCATGTATACGTTGAGCTCTTTGAGCTCGTGCGGCTCAATTGATTTAACGCTTGCTCTAGTACCTACAGGCATAAAGAGAGGTGTGGGGAAAACTCCGTGATCGGTTCTCAGTATGCCGCATCGTCCGGCACTTCCGGTATCTTTTTGGGTAAGGGTGAATTTCATGAATATTGAAAACGTATCAAAGCGTTTGCAGAGTCCGGCAAAACTATCCTGCCGCAACATTGAGGTTTCCGGATTCTGCTTCAGTGAAGGTAGCCAATGCCCGCCACAAAACAAAAAAGCAGGGTATTGGTGCGGCAAGGCTGGCTAACGAGTTTCAGTTCGCTTATTCCTTGATCAGCTCCATGAGACGGGGATAAACAATATCTGTTCGCTGACCAGATTTGGCAGGATCAATCATGTCGTGGCGCAGTTTTAATGCGGCAGGGAATTCATAGGTAGTCAGTTTCGCGTGGTACGATTGCCAGATGGTTGCCATTTCCTTTTCCAGTTCGTGATTGATTGTGGTGTCGTTAGCGTTGAAAATGAACACCATTTTTTTTGCAGCTGGCGGCTTTTTACTGGCGTCTGTCCTGACTGCAAACCCGAGGCGGAGGATTTCTACCAGTGCATGACGGGAGTAGCGGGGATAGGAATATGCCGGCGGCTCTTTTTCTTTCAGATCCGGATTCCACCACTCAAATATATCGGGCAAAAAACCATAGATATTCATTGCTGCGGCCGTTAAAAACGTTGGAATTTTATTAAAGCCGAATGCCGGGGAAATAATGACCGCCAGATCAATATCGCTTCGGTTTTGTGCCGCCCAGGCGGTCATTACTCCGCCGGTGGAAATCCCCATCATCACAACTTGCTTGCCAAGCCCCCGGGCAATATTGACAGTCCGGTCGGTATAAGCTGCAAGCTCTTCTGCCGTCAGTTTGGCATGTTCTTGCGTCATACGGTCAGCCAGGCCGTGATGCGGAAGGGGAGCAATCAGCACGTTATAGCCAGCATCATACAGTTGCAGCCCTAACTGGTGAAATTGCTGTGGGGAGCTTGTATAACCATGTACCAGAATAATTGCGCGCTCCGTTTTTTTTTGATGCGTCATCAATTGAAGCCTGCTTACCGGATTCATGTTCTGCCCTTCATCTGCCCGAAGAGCGGCAACACGTTGCAAAGCATCCTTATAACTTTGCGCTGATAGAGCATGAGTGTGCAACGTCGGGATGTTCTGCGGCGTCAGTATGAAAAAAGTGATTGAAATAACTGCTCCAGTAATCAGCGTTACTATCAACCCTCGCACCCAGCCATTCATGAGATTTTTTACCATATAAAACCGCTTTTTGGGCATGAGTTGATTGTGCTTTGTGATTGATATCATGGATTGTTTAACGCCATCCGCAATGCGTGCAATAAGATAGAGAGAGTACCTCTGAAAAACCGCGCCAGTCAAGGCCCGCTGGGGCAAAAACCGGAGGATCGGTATTTCCAGGTACAACGAGCATGTTCTTACTGTGTTCAACCTCTGTATGTTATAGCATAATCGTGAGTTATGCAAGTACCGGGGCATAATTATGGTGAATATTCCTTGTATTTGCTTGTACTGTATGACGATAACCCTGTTTTTTATGATGTTGGGATGCGTCAAAAAATATCATCCGGTTTTACCATTCTATCCTGTACGGTTCATAGAGGGTTCTTGTTCCTGCAAGCGCCTGGCTGAGTTTTTTACATCTTAATGTTAAAGAGAAATTTTCTCAGGAGATTATTGATTATTATTACTTTTGATGTAAGGGTTTTCCGTTTTTTTTGTTTCTGATTGGCGTGGTGCCGCAATCGTTTTAATAGAGCTACAGCAATGCATATACTGGTTACCGGTGCTGCCGGTTTTATAGGTTTTCATGTTTGCCGTCAACTGCTTGAACGGGGTGAGCAGGTAACCGGCGTTGATAATATGAATGACTATTATGATGTTTCGCTTAAGGAGGCTCGCCTTTCGATGCTGTTGCCTTACAACGGCTTCAGGTTTATCAAGGCTGATATTGCTGACCGGAGCGCAATGGAAGCTCTTTTCCGCAGTGGCGGGTTTGAGCGGGTGGTTAACCTTGCTGCGCAGGCCGGGGTGAGGTATTCGTTGATTAATCCCCATGCATATATTGAGAGTAATATTGTTGGGTTCATGAATATTCTTGAGGGGTGCCGCCATAGCGGGGTGGAGCATCTGGTTTATGCTTCGTCAAGTTCGGTTTACGGGGCAAATGAGCGTATGCCGTTTTCGGTGCACGATAATGTTGATCATCCGCTTTCTCTCTATGCGGCCAGTAAAAAGGCTAATGAGTTGATGGCGCATACTTACAGCCACCTCTACAAGTTGCCGACAACCGGTCTCCGCTTTTTTACTGTTTACGGTCCGTGGGGGAGGCCTGATATGGCGCTTTTTCTTTTTACTGATGCTCTTGTGCACAACAAGCCTATCAAGGTGTTCAATTATGGAAGGCATCGCCGAGATTTTACCTTTGTTGATGATATTACGGAGGGGATTCTGAGGACGCTGGATCATGTTGCCGAGCCAAATGGTGACTGGTCGGGCCTAAAGCCCGATCCGGGTTCAAGCATAGCTCCCTGGAGGGTGTACAATATCGGCAACAGTCGTCCGGTTGAGTTGATGGAGTACATTGAGGCGCTTGAGAGTCAGTTGGGCCGGGTTGCTGAAAAGGAGTTTTTGCCGATGCAGCCGGGTGATGTGCCGGATACCTATGCCGATGTGGAGCAGTTGATGCAGGATGTGCATTACAAGCCGGCCACTACGGTTGAAGAGGGTATTGCTCGGTTTGTTGCATGGTATCGTGATTATTATATGTGCTGAGTGTTCAGGTTTCTGGTTATGAAAACCTGAACACTCAGCACCTGCATTTATTCGGCTTTCATGTGCGGGAAGAAGATGACGTCCCTGATGGAATCCTGACCTGTAAGAAGCATGACCATGCGGTCAACCCCTATTCCAAGGCCTGCGCATGGCGGCATTCCGTATTCGAGGGCGCGCAGGAAGTCTTCATCGACAATCATGGCTTCTTCATCGCCCCGCAGTCTTAATGTTGCCTGGGATTCAAGCCGTTCGCGCTGAATGACCGGATCGTTCAGTTCTGAAAATGAGTTGCAGACCTCTTTGCCGCCGGCAATCAGTTCGAAGCGTTCAACAATACCCGATTGTGAACGGTGTCCCTTGGCAAGGGGCGACATTTCGGTAGGGTAGTCGGTAATAAATGTTGGCTGAATAAGTTGTGGCTCAACAAATTCACCGAATATTTCGTCGATAATTTTTCCGCTGCTGATTTTCGGATCGAGTTCAAGTCCGAGGTCTTTGGCGATCAGGCGTAGCTCGGTTTCGGATTTTCCCCTGATATCCTTGCCGCAGAACTCTTCAATTGCCTGGGTAATGCTCAGCCGCCTGAATGGTGGTTTCAGACTGATGTTGTTGCCGAGAAAGAGCGTGGCGTCGCTGTTGTTGACTTCGAGTGCTGTTTGGTAAAAAAGCTCTTCTACAAGTTCCATCATCCAGTTGTAATCTTTGTAGGCGACATAGAGTTCTACCTGGGTGAACTCCGGGTTATGGAAACGGTCGATTCCTTCATTGCGGAAATCTTTGGCAAATTCAAAAACCCCATCAAATCCGCCGACAATAAGCCGTTTGAGGTAGAGTTCGTTGGCAATGCGCAGGTAGAGTTCCATGTTGAGCGCATTGTGGTGTGTGGTGAAGGGGCGTGCAGCAGCTCCACCGTATATGGGTTGAAGAATGGGTGTTTCAACTTCAAGCCACCCTTTTCCGGAAAAAAAACGTCGCATGAACGAGACGATGGCACTCCTTTTGATGAAGGTCTGGCGAACTTCGGGATTGACAATCAGATCGACATAACGCTGGCGGTAGCGAAGCTCGCGGTCGTTGAAGGCGTCGTAAATCACTTTTTGGCCATCAACCTCTTTTTCCTTGGCAATGGGTATTGGCCGCAGTGATTTGCTGAGCAGTTCGAATGTTTCGGCATGGACTGAGATTTCGCCGGTTCTGGTTTTGAAGCTGTATCCTTTGACTCCAACAATATCGCCGATATCGAGCAGTTTGAAGGTTTTGTACGCTGTGTCGCCTACGTCGTCTTTTTTGAGGTAGATCTGGATTTTTCCTTTGGAATCCTGAAGATGAAAGAACGATGCTTTGCCCATCTTTCTGATGGTCATGATTCTGCCGGCAACAGCTACGGGTTCTTTGGCTTCATCCTTGAAGCTGGCAATGATTTCATCGGAATAGCTGCTGACGTCGAAATGGCAGGGGTAGGGGTTGATGCCTGAGTCAAGAAGGTGCTGCCGTTCTTCGAAACGGCGCTTCATCTGGTCGTTCAGGGAGAGCTGCGGTGCTGGTTGCTGCTGGTCGTGTTCTTTGCTCATGGGTTGATTATACCTTGAAATTCAGTGGGTAAAAAAGTGTGGTTTGCCCGTAATTGCTTGATTTTTTCAGGAATCAGCACGGGTTTTAAGCCAGACATGGGGAATGGTGCTGATTTTTTGGTAGAAAGAGCGATAGGCTCGTTTTGAAAATACATCGTAGTCGTTTTCCTCTATCGCATGTAGAATATTGCAGTAGTTCGTGCTGCTGATGCCGACTGCAAAGCGGCTTTGTTTTTCGAGCATGCAGATTCCTTTATCAGAAGAGCGGTAGTAGCTGCGTGCCCTTTCGATCTGGAACTTCATGAGATTTTTGAAGTTATCGTTTATTCTCTTTTGCATGAACTCTTCGCTTGAATAGTTGAAGCGGCGGAGATCTTCAAGCGGCAGATAGATTCTTCCCCGGTCAATATCTTCACCAATGTCGCGCAGTATGTTGGTGAGCTGCATGGCAATGCCCAGTTCTATGGCATGTTGTAGTGCCTGCTTGTCGGTGTAGCCGAAAATCTCGGAGGTCATCAGCCCCACCACCGAGGCAACCTTGTAACAGTAAACGTAGAGTTTGTCGAAGGTTTCGAAGGGTTTGAACTCAATATCCATGGCCACGCCGTCCATAAGATCCAGCGGGTATTCCATAGGGATTGTATAGCTTTTAAGAGTATCCTGCCAGGCCATCATGATAGGTTTCATGGCAGGGTCGTTTTCCTGTTTTCCGGCGTAACATGCTTTGAGTCTTGATTTCCAGCTTTCAAGCAGTTGCTGAATCTCTTCTCTGGTAATCTGGCCGTGAGCCAGTTTGTCTTCCGCCAGGTCAACAAGGTCATCAACAGTCCGCAGTAGGGCATAGATGGCAAAAATGGGGTTCTGCTGTTTTTTGGGCAGAAACATGCTTGCAAGGTAGAATGTTTTTGCATGATGTTTAGCCATTTGTCGGCAGTATTGATAAGCATTTTCAAGTGTTATCTTTTTTTCGATATCCTTGACTGCAGTCTTTTTTCCGTTATAGCTGTAGTTCATCTGGCCTGCGCGCTTATATTAAGCCTGTTCCTGTCATCACAGTGGTATTCCCTTGTTGCGGTGTGCTGTGAAAAAATGTGTAACTTTTTAATGCTCAAATTCGTTATTTAAAAGAATTGCCAAGATAAAACAATGGTTGTAATATATCAACACGCCAAGTTGCACATGGTTATTATTAAAATACTTACGTAATTTTATTATTCTGTTGAATACTGTTGTTTCTGATAATAAAAGGGAAAAGGCTATTCTTGTTGGTCTGTGTTGCCCTCCTGAGGTACCCCGATCTCTTGTTGAGGAGTATCTGACTGAGCTTGCTTTTCTTGCTGATACTGCCGGTGCGGATGTGATTGCTTCGTACATACAGGAGAAAAAACTGCGAGACCCCGCCTATTGCATTGGGAAAGGGAAGGTTGATGAACTGGTTCCGTTTATCCAGAAGGAGGAGGTCGATATCGTAATTTTTGATGACGATCTTACACCCGGGCAGGCGAGGAACCTTGAAAAGGCATTTGAGTGCAAGGTGATTGACCGTACAGGCCTGATTCTGCAGATTTTTGCCATCAGGGCGCAATCCGCTCAAGCAAAAATGCAGGTTGAGCTTGCCCAGCTTGAGTATATGCTTCCTCGGCTTTCCGGGCAGTGGACCCATTTGTCGAAACAGAAGGGGGGAATCGGTACCAAAGGACCTGGTGAAACCCAGATTGAGACTGACCGTCGTCTTGTTCGTAACAGGATTGCCTTGTTGAAAAAAAAGCTTTTTGATGTTTCGCGCCAGCATGATACCCAGACCAGTAGTCGTAAAATGGTGCCGAGGGTTGCGCTTGTGGGGTACACCAATGCGGGTAAGTCGACCCTGATGAACAGCCTTTGCCCGGAGGCGCAGGCTTTTGCCGAGAACAGGCTTTTTGCTACGCTCGACACCAAAACCCGCCGGCTGGAGCTGAGTATTAACAAGCTTGTTCTTTTGTCGGACACGGTTGGTTTTATCCGCAAGTTGCCTCACCATCTGGTCGAGAGTTTCAAATCAACGCTGGCTGAGGTGTTGCAGGCTGATTTTATGCTTCATGTGATTGATATCAGCCACCCGGGTTTTGAGGATCAGATGCTGGTGGTGCGGGAGACTCTTAAGGAGATTGGTGTTGAGCACGAAAACTTTATTGAGGTGTTTAACAAAATTGATGCTCTTGAAGATCAATCGACATTGAGGGCTATCAGTGCAAAGTATCCTGAAGCGGTGTTTATTTCTGCTGCTCGGGGAATCAATATTTCCGTTTTGAAGGAGATTATTGGCCGGCATGTTGCCCGCGATTACAAAGAGAGGAAAATTCTTACACATGTGTCAAACTACAAGCTGATTGGTTATCTTTATGAAAATACAGAAGTTATTCATAAGCGTCATCTGGATGAGGATGTTGAGCTGACATTCAGGGTGCATAAAAACCAGATCAAGCATATTGATGCGATAGTTAACGCTTCACAGCCACTCCAGTATGACGTTGCAGATTTATAATACTACCAGACGGCAAATTCCTGAGCGGCTTCTCAGCGAGGCGGTTCTTCTGGTTCTGGAGAGTGAGCATTTTGTTGATGAGTCGATTGTGGGTGTCTATTGCGGCAATAAAATGATACAGCGTATCAACCGCGAGTTTCTTCAGCATGATTATCCTACTGACACCATAACTTTTCGCTACAACAAGGGGCGGGAGGTTGATGGTGAGTTTTATGTTTCGCTTGATGTTGTTCAGGACAATGCTGTGAGGTTTATGGTCGATTTCCAACAGGAACTTATGCGGGTTACCTTCCATTCTGTTCTTCACCTTATCGGGTATGGTGATCACACACCGTATGAGAGGGCTTTAATGCAGGAAAAAGAAGCTTTTTATCTTGGTCGCTTCGATGTTGCGCCATCCAAAAATTTTGAGCAATGAAAGAAAGTAATGATGTTCTGGAATCTCAACGATGGAAACCATCCTTATGGAATCGTGTTCTCCTGATTACTACTTTTCTTGTTATTATAGTGCTTGCTGGTGGAGTTGTTGTGGTTCGATACCTTGGAGAGCGGAAGCTGCATGAGCAGGCTCGGGTTGCAGAGAGCCGTTTTGTTGATATTCAGCGGCAGGATATTGGGCTTTTTGCTGTTCCGTTAGCTTGGGCAGTGAGAAAGGAACTGATAAAACAGAATTATGACCAGATTGACGAGTATTTTAATCAATTAATTAAAAGAAAAGTGTTTGGTTTGATCATGCTGGTTGATCCATCAGGTACCATTACCGTTTCGACTGATCGTAAATTTCAGGGTCGTTCTTTTTCCAGTCGCTACCCTGGATTGAAACTGAATGCGGCAGGCGCAGTTTCTTATAAGGTGCAGGAAGGCAAAAGCCTTTATCTTATTCCTGTCATGGGTTTGAACGAGAGGATTGGTACTATTGTTTTTCTTTATAGTTACCGGCAGTTTTTGCCTCAGTGATACAATCTATTGAATATATCCGCATCTATTTTCTGTGCGGCCAACTTTTTTCACTCTACGCAAAAGTGATAAAGGAAGATAAGAAAAACAAAAAGCCTCCACTTTCATGGAGACTTTGATAAGTAGTTTGAATTTTTGAGCGGGAAACGAGACTCGAACTCGCGACCCCAACCTTGGCAAGGTTGTGCTCTACCAACTGAGCTATTCCCGCTTATTGAGGGATAAATATAAGTATATTTTTTTTTTGTACAACCCGATCACACATTTTCTTGAGAATCTTTTAGCCGATAAGAGTTGCGATTTGGGAATACATAAAAAGCCGTCCTGAGGAGAAACGGCTTTTCATGTTTTGCTATGCACGGAGAGAAACAAATTGTACTCGACACTCAATGAATGTTGACAAAGCCTGATTCGCTGATCAGGTTTTTACCTTCCGCTGTTTTTGCGAGGTCAATGAACTGCTTGACTGCGCCGGTTGGTTGGCCGTTCGTGTACATGAAGAGCGGCCTGTGAATCGGATAGGTGCCGTTTTTAACTGTTTTAACGTCAGGCTCGATACCGTCCACAAGGAGTGCCTTGACTGAGTTGTCAACAAAGCCAAGCCCGATAAAGCCAACTGCGGCCGGTGTGGTTGCTACACGGCTTTTGATGGCGCCGTTGCTTGCCTGGGTCTCAACTCTTTTGGAAATAGGGTTATCTTTGCCCATGACCAGTTCCTTGAAAGAGTCTTGAGTGCCGCTGTTTGATTCACGCTGGATAACGATGATTGCTGCATTCGGTCCGCCAACCTGGCTCCAATTGGTGTATTTCCCCATGTAAATACCCCGAATTTGTGCTTTTGTAAGCGCATTGACGCGGTTGCCCGGATGCACAACAATAGCAAGACCATCAAGTGCAATGACGTGTTCAACAGGTTTGACTCCTTTGGCTTTTGCTGCCGTAAGCTCATTGTCTTTCATGGCCCGAGACATGGTTGCAATGTCACAGGTTTTGTTTATCAGGCTTTTTGCTCCGTTTCCGGAACCGGATTCACTTACTATTACCTGTATTCCGGTAGTTTTGGTAAAGTAGCCGGCAAATGCTTTGGCAATAGGACCGACTGTAGTTGAACCATCAATAACGATTTTACCAGCTGCTTGAGCAGTACCCGAAGCCATTAAGCCAAAAACGGCACAGCTTAAAACTATCTTTTTAATAAGTTTCATCTTTTTGTTTGAATTGAGTTGAGTTGATAAAAAAATTCATGATCCTATAATAGTCTGAAAATAATGTTACAAGACGGCCCTGCAACAGCAGGGTGCGCCTTGTAACATAACTACACAACTAACACGGAAAGAACAAAACACACTTTTTAAAATTTGACAACAGCATCGACCTGAAGCTGATTAAGTGTTGGATTTCCAGACGGTTTGTCAATATTACTGTAATGGTAGTACCTTGCTCCAATTGTCATGTTTTGGACAAGATGGTAGGTTCCGGCAACCTCAAAACCTTTGAGGTTATAAATAGTACCTATTTTTCTGTCAGAGTCGGTGAACAGCGGGAAAACGGAATCAGTTTCAATCCGGTCATACTTGGCGTCAAGCAACCAAGTTCCTACCTGTTTTGCGTCACCTATCGTCAATCCTGCCAGCCAGGCATTTCTCCGGCTATCATTAATTTTCTGATAATCGGTGCTTGAGGCAGTATTGAATGCGTATTGACCATAGATCTTCCACGGAAGGTTTTCTGTTAACTGGCCGCCAACCTTGCCGAAAAGCTCGACGATCTTGTAGCCCTTGTTCCACCACGATGCATTACTGACAGGCGCAGATTTATCATTTGTAGATTTGTCGCCATCTAAGCTCAGGTTATTCACGCTTCCATAAAGGTTGTACCCGGCACCAAACAGATAGTTGATATCGTTGATTTCACCTTTATAAGCACCCTGACCTACGAAAAGTACCGGATCGGTATACGTCGTTGAAGACCATGAGTTCAGTAGATAGTATCCGGCAATACCGATAAGTCCGTTTTTTTCTTTGCCGGCCTCATCCTTGCCGAATTGTATGGTTGCTCCTTCAATGGTAAGATCACCGTCATACACCAAATTATCTACCCTGATAATTGTATTGGTGACATCCCTTTTTCCGGCAATAATATTCACTTGACCATCAAGTCCGTAAGACCTCGGATGGTAATCAATAAAAGCCTCGTTGAAATAAATATTTTTTGGCTGGAAAAGACTCCCAGCACTCTGGTTTCGGGATATTGTTTCTTTTGCGAGATCGTTACCTGTAGCGAACTGGATGCCAGCAGAAAGTTCATCATTTATCCATGAATAAACGCCAAGGCGGATGCGAGTACGTGAACGGCTTGAACCAATAGCTGGAGTTGTATCTGTCGTTTTATCTGTACGTTGATATTCCCAGCGTTCGCGGATATCGCCAGTCCAGCTCAAATCTGTAGCTTGTGCATTATTGAATCCAAGAGCTGCGGCCAGTCCGACCAGCAATGCAATTTTTTTCATGATGTGTATGGTTGGTTTGCATGATAAGTCCCTAAGTACTTCAAATTTTATTTTGTTTGCTTTAATTAAAGCTTCGTAAACATACGGTTATTTGTGTTGAGGAATTGTTACGGGAGTGTAACAAGATTGTAAACAAATGTGGGCAGCAGAGAGCAGTTGGCGGCTTTATAGGTTTTGGAGAGAAGATGTTTCAAAAATATCAATAATGGGATTGATCAATGCCGAAGCTGGAATGAGTTTTTTGAACGGTTCGAAAAGAGGTGATTTGCAAAGGACGTGCTTTTCTTGGGGGATATTTCAAAGGGAAATTTCTTTTTCCCTTTTATCTGACAGGTAATTGGTTGCTTGCTACAGTAGATTTGTACGTGTGGGTATGGTTTGGCTTTTTCAGGAACTTACTTCTGGACTTTTGACGGAAATGATCCGCTGAATGAGTTGATTGCCATGGTTGTCGACAGTTTGAATCCCTCGCCATACATGACACCGATCTGTTCTCCGAAATATCTTGCACGTGCTTCGAGTCCGGTGAGAAACTCTTTGCGTTTGATCATTGTTTCAGGTTCTTCTGATGCTCCTTGCCGATAAAATTGTGATTCAAAAGCAAGAACGCCCTGCCTTGAAGCCTCAAATGTTTCTGAAACATTGACGATTATATTTGGTTCAAGATGCTTGAACTGGATATAGTAAAGTAAGTACTGTGGTCGGTGAGGTTTTTGGGCGATACTGTTCATGGTTGTTACCAGATGCTTCAGACCGGAATAGTAGACTGCATCGGTGATGAGCTTTGAGGCTTTCATGTGGTCAGGATGGCGTTCGTCTGGGGGATTGGAAAAAATCACGTCAGGCTGGAACTGCCTGATAATTTTTATGATTTCAACAAGGTTTTCTTCGTTATAAAATAGTTTTGAGTCTCCAAGGTTTAGGGATATGCGGCAATAGTATCCCATCAGTGCAGTGGCAGTTCTTGCTTCAGTTCTTCTGATTTCAGGGGTTCCCAGTGTTCCCATTTCCCCTCTTGTCAGGTCACACACTGCAACATGATGGCCTTCGTTCATGATTTTCAGTAATGTAGCTCCGCATGCCAGTTCCACATCATCGGGATGGGCACCGAATGCCAGTGCATATATCTTTTCTGTTGATCTCTCCAATTGCCTTGTCATTAATTTTGTACTTATATTTATTATAAATTAATGCTTTGATAACAAATCATTTCTGACCAATGATACAAGTAAAGATTGTTCGACTTAACAAACAAGCGGTTCTTCCTGTTTATGCAACGGCACATGCTGCAGGAATGGATATTTCTGCTTGCATAGAAGAGCCTGTCTCGGTCGAACCGTTTACAACAGCATTGATTCCTTCAGGATTTGCTATTGAGTTGCCGGAAGGTTATGAAGCACAGCTTCGTCCCCGGAGTGGTTTAGCATTACGTTCTATGATATCACTGCCAAATACGCCGGCAACCATTGATGCCGATTATCGTGGTGAGGTAAAAGTGATTCTTATTAACTATGGACAGGTGCCTTTTACCGTACGAAATGGTGACCGTATAGCACAGATGGTAGTGGCAAAGGTTGAAAAAGTTTGTTTTGAAGAGGTCGAAGAACTTGTAACGACAACGCGCGGAGATGGTGGTTTTGGCCACACAGGCATTGGACGTCGGTGAGAAAATGGCTCAATGATTTTTATTGATACGGCAACTATAGTTCACAATATATTATATTGTGAACATGGAAAAAATCGATATAAGAACAGTATCAGACAGAGAACGGGCACTGTTGCGGCAACAGGTCATAAGACTGCGTAAAAAAGGTCGAAAGAACCTGGAGGTGGCAGAGGTTCTTGGTTTATCTCATGAAACAACCAGCCGATGGTGGCAACGATATTTGAGTGAAGGCAGCAAGATGCTTTCTCTTTCTGTTCCGAAGCGAGGTCGCAAAACAGGCGATAAAAGAACGTTGAGTTCAGAACAGGAAAAGGCTGTCAAGGAAATGATCGTTGATCATTATCCAGACCAACTTACACTTCAGTTTGCCCTTTGGCATCGTCAGGCAGTCCTGATGTTGATCCACCAGAAATTCGGCATCAACATGCCGATCCGAACTGTTGGAGCATACCTCTCTCGTTGGGGCTATACTCCGCAAAAGCCGGTTCACAAGGCATATGAGCAGCGTCCAGCCGAAGTAGAACGCTGGATGAATAATGCATATCCTGAGATAAAAGCCAAAGCCAAATCGGAGCATGCTGAAATCTACTGGGGTGATGAGACCGGTATTGCAACGAATGGAAATCTTGTACGGGGTTATGCGCCTGATGGTAAAACTCCTGTACTGCGCCTGAATGCTCGTAAGGAACATATCAGCATGATTTCAGCGATAAGCAATCAAGGCCAGTTGCGGTTTATGCTTTACGAAAATGCCATGAACGGAAGTCGTTTGATCGAGTTCATGAAACGACTTGTCAAGGATGTTGGTCATAAGGTTATCCTGATCCTTGATAATCTGCGAGTGCATCATTGCAAACCAGTCAAGGAATGGCTCGGAATGAACACCGATACGATAGAAGTATTCTATCTACCAGCATATTCGCCAGAACTAAATCCTGACGAATATCTGAACAGCGATTTGAAAAGCGCCGTCCATGACAATAAGGGTGGCATCTCTCGAACCAAAGGACAGATTCGGAAATAGACGGTTTCACATTTAAAGCATCTGCAAAAAACGCCAAAAAAAGTAACGGGTCTATTTAATCATCCTGAGGTTCGGTATGCAAAAGATTGATACTTTTAATTGCCGGAGCAATAACAAGGGCTCAAGGTCAAGCGTATCTTTATCTCTTCTATTTTAGAAAAGTTAACGTAATAATAGGAGCTTTATATGGTGTTATGGGGTTCAATTACAGGGCAATTACGGTCAGTCATTGAATGGAAAAATCCTTCTCTTGATATTCTTTTTCAACGATGGACAGATAATGGAGATGAGATCAAAAATGCGTCGAAACTTATTGTGGGTCCAGGTCAAGGTGCGATCTTTGTTTATGAAGGTAAGCCGCAAGCTGTTATTACCGAACCAGGCATAACAGACTTGAAAACACAAAACATTCCGTTCTGGACTACGATCACAAAATTCATGCAGGCTTTCAAAAGTGAGCACAAGGTTGGAATCTATTTTTTTCGGACAGCTGAAATTCTGAACCAGGGGTGGGGTACACCTGGTCCGGTGAAATATATTGATCCGCAGTACAAGTTTCCTGTTGGCCTGAAAGGTTTTGGAAATTTTTCTTTCCGTATTTTAGATGCGGGTAGTTTCTTTATTAATGTTATGGGGCAGAAGGATGAGTTCACTGTTGATGAACTCCGTCTTGTCATTGTGGCAAGGATTATTCAGCCACTTACAGATTTTCTTGCTGAATCAAAGTTTGGATATAATGAAATTGATGCCAACAGAAACGAAATTGCTGAGGGGGTGCGTAATAAGGTATCTCCGATCTTCTTGACCCTTGGTTTCGAGCTTAAGGATTTTCGTGTCGAAAATACTGATTTTGATGATGATACGAAGCGTCGCGTGGCACGTATTGCGGATATGCAGGCTGAGGCACAGGCAGCCCAAGCTGTGGGGTTGAGTTTTACTCAAGTCCAACAGTTAGAAGCTCTTAGAGATGCAGCCCAGAACCAGGGAGGAGTGGCTGGAATGGGAGTGGGTCTTGGTGCAGGTGTGGGAATGGGCCAAGCAATGGCTGGCGTGATGGGTAATATGAATACACAGCAACCATCGGCTGAAGATCCTGTGGCTAAGCTTGCCAAATTGAAACAGATGCTTGACAACGACCTCATCAACCAAGAAGAATACGATACGAAAAAACGGCAGATTCTTGCGCAACTGTAATTGATATCATGCGATTCGCATTTCCAGAATGTAACTATCAGGAGTCACCCATGCGATCCCTTTGCTGTTTCAAGTTTCTTTTTATTGTCATCGTTACCTTTTTTGGTATCACATTCTTCTATGAGGAGCTTATTGCGCGGGGTGGAGGCGGTGGAGGTCATAGTGGTGGTGGTGGTCATAGTAGTGGTGGTGGTCATAGTGGTGGTGGTGGTCATAGTGGTGGTGGTGGTCATAGTGGTGGTGGGTTTTCTGGAGGGGGACATTCCAGTGGTAGAGGGGTTTGGAGCCCTGAGATTATAGCTCTTATTGTTATTGTGTACGTCATTGTGTATGTGGTATACAAAGTATACGGACTTGATTTATCTTCCAAGGAAGCTTGGATTACGTTGTACTCCAAGATGACCAGCCATGAGAAAAAGTCTTTTGAAAAAGTCGATGGATATCCTGAATTTTTTGCAACAAATCCTCACTTTGATTTATCCGAATTCTTGTTGAAAGTTCGCAAGGCCTTCATTGAAGTTCAAACATCCTGGTCTGAAAAAAATATGAATCGCATGCGCAGGTTCATTACGGATGGTGTATATCAGCGGTTCAATACTCAGTTCAAGATGATGGAGCTTCTTCAGCAGACTAATCCTATAAGCGATATCAAAATTGCAGATATCTGGGTTGACAAAATTGAACAGGACGGTATGTATGACATCATTCAGGTTGGAATTGAAGCCAGCATGGACGACAAGTTCGAATGTGCGCTGAACCATGAGCTGGACGAGGAAGGTTTTGACGATTTTGTCGAGTTCTGGTCTTTCATCCGCAAGCGCGGTGTATCGAAAAAAGATCTCTATGATTCAGTCAAATGTCCGAATTGTGGAGCGCCCTTGCCAGAGAATATGGGCGAGGTATGCAAATGTACACATTGTAATACAATTGTCAACTCTGGGGAATTCGACTGGGTACTGTCCGAAATTACCCAAAAGGATGACTACCATAGAAATGATATTTTTTCAGAAAAGTTTGGCAATCTGGAAACAAAGGTACATGAAATGGTTTCGGTTTATGGAGATTTTTCTGTTCAACTTGCTGAGGACAAGGCTTCAAACGCATACATGCAGATTATGACTGCTCATGCCATGCATGATCCTAAGATTATGCGCAGGTTCGTTTTAGATGAATTATTTCAGAAGCTTGCTCCAAAGGTCGAAAGGAATCAGGAGATTTTCAATCGTATTTTTCTTAACAACGTGACTCTCATTGGGGCACAAAAGAATGAAAATAAAAATATCCTCATCTTTGCACTCATCTGCTCAATCCAGAGAGCGTTGGTTACAAATAATAGGGTGGAGTTGGTCGACCCGGAAATTATGACTCAGGAAGAAGTGATTTTTTTGACCAGAGATGCACGGGCTGGGGCTGGAAAGGGTTCAATCTATCAGCATAATTGTGCAACTTGTGGTGGTCCTGTCAAGAACACGCTTGATATTAGGTGTTCGTTCTGCGGAAGTTTGCTCAATAGTACAGAGAATGATTGGGTTGTTAGCGCATTGATGAGCCGCTCAGAATTCGCTGAGTATTATAGTGCGAATCAGGGAGCTTTCACTGCAAAAGTCGATCCTGTTGTGTTGGATAAACTTTATCGTGTTAAAGATTATGCTCTTAATAATATCATGATCGTTTTGGCGGCTGATGGAGCACTTGATGACGAGGAAAGAATTTTTCTGATTGAAGCCGCGAACAAATGGGGATTCAAGACTGCCGATGTAGAGCCTCTGTTCAAGATGGCAGCAAGCGGAAGGCTTTCGATCAGAATGCCTGAAGATCAGAATATGCGAAACAGTATCTACAAGCTGATGGAGAAGGCTGCAAGTGCTGACGAAAACATTACCCAGCAGGAGCAAATGATTTTGGATTGGGTCAAAGTAAGTTATATCGACAAAACAGCCTAAATTGGGCAAATTGCGAAGATTTTTTTCTCACATTGATAGTGTATCTAATTCTATTTTGTGATTACTCTTTGATTTTTTTCAGAAATTGCTTTATAGCATCAACGAAGGCTTCAGGTTGTTCCTCCTGGGGCAGATGCCCGCAATCGGGAATAATGGTTAGTTCTGCTCCACGAAGATTATTGGCCAGTCGGATACTTTCTTCTGTCTTGACGGTATGATCCTGATCACCCGTAATGACGAGGGAAGGGCAAGAGATGGTGTTCAGTCGTTCATGTAGTTTGAGGTGATGTGTTTCGATAAAAAGCTCCCAGAATGCTCTTGACCAGTCACCATTCATTAGATCACTGCGAAATGCGGTCAGCACATCATAGCCAAGTCGTTCTTTTTTGTACCAGAAACCACGCAAAGTGCGGTCGAAAAGTTTGGTAATAAGGAGCTTCATAAAGCGAGCAAAAATGGGGCTCATGCCTTTCATAAGAGGTTTCATAAAGGCAGGTACCTCGCTAGTGGCATAGCCGCTGTAAACCATAGCATCGGCAAGAACTACACCGTCGATATTTTGTTGATAGCGCATGGCGGTTAAAAGTGCCAGTGTTCCTCCTGTTGAATTGCCTACCAGTACTGCTTTGTTGAAGCCAAGTTTTTTTATCAGTGCGATAATCAGGTCACTCTGCGCTTCAGGAGTATAACTGACCTTTGTTATTGTTGAGGGCTGAGGACGGGAAGTTAGGCCGAAGGCCGGTCGATCGAATGCAAGGACTGTTGTCGTTTCTGCAAGGTCATCAAAAACCAGCCGCCATGACCTCAGGCTCAAAAAGCTACCGTGAAGTAGCACAACAAGTGGTTTTTTATTACCCGCCAACCGATAATGAACATTAAATCCATTTACTTCAATAAAGCTACTGTTGATATTTCTTAGTCTCTCCTGATATGTTGCAGGTTCCGTCACAGCGTTTTAATCCTCCGATCATAGTTTACTTGCTGTTGATGAATAAATATTCAAGATAATGGCATTATTTAGTGGTAAACAAAGTGTATGAGATTGTATGCATGAACTCCCTTAAGCCAGTTTGAATGGCAGGGGAGGGCTGTTATGATCGCAATTTATGTTTCATAACAAGGTGATCAGCTACTAAGAGCGAGTGAAATATTAGTGATTGCTTGAATACTCCTTTTCATGTTTCTCGAATTCGTATCTCATCAGAATTATTAGCGGCTTAAAAGGAATGATTGTAATTTTGTTTATGGTCTGAAACTTTTTGTTTTATTGAGCCTATATCACTCGCTTTTTCACTTTTAGTCGCTATGGGGAAATTTCCCGATACTTTGCATCATGAAAATAACGATCCAAAATGAATTAATACCTCTAAGCTCTGTTGCGAGGATTTTTTAATTAGGGCTTTTTTCCAAGAGTTTTCAGACCTTTTTTACTGCTATTTACCGATCATATTATTCTGATGCTTGTTTTTCCAGAACGGTCACACCCATAGATGTTTCTTGGTTTGTAGTTGTTTTCTGCATTACTAAGAGTGTAATGATGTCGCAATCAGTTTTTTGTTTTGATAACTGTTTCGGGAATTTTGACTGCCGGGGTAGCGTCTTTCTGGCCGAAAGGAATCTGTGTTACTGTTCTTTTTGGGCCATCATTACCAGTGATTTTTGGAGCTGAAGAAAAAACATTCGCTACAAGTTGCCCGAGTCCGGAGCTGACATTGTCAAACAGATTTTGTACTTGGTTTGAACTGACGGTAGCGTTCAAATTGACAAGAATATTTTTCCATAGTTTACCGAGTTCATTAAAAGAACTCTGAACTTGTTCTGAATTAAGAGTTGAGGCTACACCTTCAATTAACTGGCCGGAAACAGTGTTAACATTATTGATAATTCCTTTGACTGGTTCGGAATTTATGGTAGATGTTACACCTTCGATAAGTTGTCCTGTAGCTGAACTTACTGTGGTGATTATTCCTTGCACTGATTCAATGGTTGAATCAATCAGGATACCCATATTTCCGATCAGATTGGCCATATCGCCATTACCGACATTGGTTTCGATTTTATTTTGGGTAGCTGGTTTTGATAACCCTGTAGGCTTGTTGAGTTCTTCTGCCATAGTTTTAGTGGATTAAGGGTATGTAATTAATTATAAATACTTCAATATAATAATCTATTTACTAAGTCATTCACTATTGGAAGTATTTTCACTGAGTCCGATTATGCTTCTTTCAGGTTATACTTTCTCTGTAATACTTGACGAGGCTTTCCTGATCAAACCCAAGCGCATACATAAGGTGAATGGAAGCGAAAATCGTCTGTAGCTGGATGATGCCGTTTTTGTGATATTTTCTGGCTGACGTGGTAACCTCTGTTTCGAGGATATGGAATAATTCTCGTTGTTCAATGCGTTTGATTATATCAAAGTCTTCCATGATAAGCATGGTGTCATTATATCCTCCGATTTCCCAAAAAAGTGTTCTGTCGATAAAGAGCGATTGATCTCCGCCCCGGCAAAATATTAAAGGAAATTGGGTGAACCATCCAAACAGCTTCATTATCGGGTTGTTGTCGTCAAAACCCATCCTGAAACATCCTGCTTTTTTGCCAGTTTCAACAGCTGAGT
This sequence comes from Chlorobiaceae bacterium, assembly GCA_037134935.1. GTDB lineage: Bacteria > Bacteroidota > Chlorobiia > Chlorobiales > Chlorobiaceae > Chlorobium. Next base: position 22,191 of record JBAXLG010000005.1, read on the forward strand.
GGATATCCTCAAGAAAAGTTGGAGGGGGAATGCTGTCTGCATGTAAAAAGTAGAGTATTTCTCCTTTTGCCTGGTGTGCACCTGTGTTCATTTGTATTGCGCGGCCTTTAGTACTTTTGCATACTTTTACAGGAAACGTTGAAAGAATATCGGGTGTTCGGTCGGAGCTTGCATCACTGACAATAATTTCTATTTCTTCAGCGTGTTCAGTAAAAGTGAGTATAGTCTGAAGTGTCTGCCCAATGATGTTTTCTTCGTTATAAGTTGGAATTATTATGCTTATGGTTCTGGGTTCCATAGTCTGCTGTTTTTTAAATCCTCAAAAGTGTCAATATCCGAAAGTTCTGCCAACAGTTCGTGGCTTATGTCAAGACGTTTGAGTATTTCAATGGTTTCCCTAAATACCTGTGGTGTACTCCATTCTCGTCCGAGAAAAAGCTCAGGTATGACTTTGTTCATGCCGATCAGATAAAAGCCTCCATCTTTTGCTGGACCTATAACGGCGTCGGTACGTTCAAGTTTGGTAAATGCCTCTTCAAGAATTGTTGAATTCAGTTCATAACAGTCAGTTCCTATGAGCACTATATGGCGTGCACCGATTGCAAATCCAATGCTGATGGCGTGTTGCATGCGTTTTCCAAGATCCGTTCCTCGCTGCAGGTCAGCAGTAATTTCCCCTTTAAGGAAAATGTCAGAAGAGGGAATGAAGCTTGAGAAAAACACTTTTTTATTTACATCAACATGTGCTGCAATATTTGCAGTATGGCACCTGAGTGTTTCATAAACTTCAAGGGCTTTTTCGTTTCCTATTGTAGCAGCAAGTCGAGTTTTGACTTTTCCCGCTTCAGGGTTTTTCGTGAAAATGATGAGAAGCTTTTCTTTGTTCATAGCAGGGCGCCCTGACAGCTTGAACCAGCTCCTGCCGTACATCCGTAACAATGCTGCCCGACAGTTATTGTCCGATTTTGGAGTTTCTGCTCACTGAACTCACTGATGTGAAGAGGTGCGGGTTTTCTTAATGGCAAATGGAGCATCTGATTGAAATCGCAGTCGTAAAGCGTGCCGTCCCATCCTACAGAGATTGTTGTTCTGCACATCAGGTTGTTTACTGCAAGTGGATTATAATTTTTTGCAAGAAGACTCATGTAGTGGCAGTATTGCCCACTTTCCAACAGGTTGTTGAGGAAGCGACTTAGTGGCATATTGGTGATGGTATAGAGATTGTTAAAAAAAATATCATACTCATCGGCAAGATGCTTCCGATACTTGTTTTCAAGTAGAAGTTGTTCTTCCGGCAATGCCAGACCGGAAGGGTTGTACACAAGATTGAGTTCGATATCACTGTTCTCTATGCCGTAGCCGATTTTATTGAGATGTTTCAGCGCTTTGATGGAGTGATCAAAAACACCTTTTCCTCGCATTTGGTCAACTGTTTCTCGCGTATAGCAAGGAAGCGAAGCAATTATATTTATTCTGTTCTTTTTGAGAAATTTCGGCAAATCACGGTATTTTTCGCTTGTTTCAAAAAGAGTAAGGTTTGAACGTACCATAATATTTCCATCAGGTATGCTGGTTCTGATGTTTTCTATAAACCATCGGAATTCCGGATTCATTTCTGGTGCTCCACCAGTAATATCAACGGTTTTTATGTTGCTATTTGCGATAGCATTGAGGCAGTGCTGCATGGTAGGACGTGTCATCATTTCCCTGCGGTCCGGGCCAGCATCGACATGGCAGTGGCTGCAAAAAAGGTTACAAATGTAGCCGGTATTTATTTGGAGGATATCAATTCTTGTAGGGTTGAGCGGAGCGTTTCCAGATTCGGAAATTTTGCTTCTGAACGGAGGAATGCCACAGTCTGTTTCTTCAAGCAGTTTTACTTGGGAGCCAACCGGAATAGGTGTGTCTCGACGATAATGGAGTGATGGCTGTTCATGCATATGGAAATAGGAACAAATGTGGCGTTTATGTCAGTGAAAAATGTTGTTATGGTTAATGTGTTTGTTTTTTATAGTCAGAAAGACTTGATGTGATTCTGTGCGGGAAAGAGTATTCCTGCGGAAAAGAAGTGCTGTTTAAGTCATAGTTTTTTAGCTGCCAAGCTTGCTGAGAAGCTTTTCCACAACTTGCTTTCCGCTTAGCGCAGCTCCTTCCATAGAGGCTAGGTATTTTTGATAGGTGTAATCGCCGGCAAGAAAGAAGTTTCTAACGGGGCTGATCTGATCCGGACGGAATTTATCTACGTCAGGTACCGCTTTGTAAACCGAACGAGGAATTTTGACAATGGTTGATTTAAGCAGTTTTGCGCCTCGAGATTTCGGGAAGCGGTTTTGAATATCTTTCATGACCATCATGATTATGATCTCGTTGGGCATATCGATTAGGTTATGTGCCGGAGCAAGTACAAGGCTCATTACGCTGCCGCCGTTTGCAGTTCCCATGCCGTTCTGGAAGTCTTCAGGACAGGTGATTGAGACATCTGCAAAGGTTGCAAATATAGTGCCCTCTGAAAACATGAGGTTATCAGTATCAGTTATTTTACGGTCAAACCAGAGTTGGCAGTTTATTACCGGACTACCCTCAAATTCGTGAAGGTTTCGAAAATATTTTTGGGTAAGCCACTCAACGGGCAGAATTTTTCTGATGTTATGAACGGGCAAAGCTGAGATATAGGCGTCAGCTGTAATAGTATGGCCATCTTTAAGCACAACATGCTTAATTGTTGTTTTATCACCGTTCAGTTCGAATTTGTTCAGTTTTGCATCTACAAAAATGCGCCCACCTTTGCTCTGGATATACTGACGCATTGGTTCAATCATCGAATCGCCGGGATTTTTTTGGAAAAAACCGAACTTTGTTGATGCATAATCAGTTCCAAAATAATTGAAAATAGTAATCATAGGTCGGGCACTGATGACATTCGGTTCAATAAAATTCATTGCAAGAGCAATAGCGCGCCAAAGTTTTTGCAGTGAATGTTCTGAAGCTCCTCTCAATCGGTGCCATTCAGAATAAGTCATATGGTCTTGGCTTCTGAAATATTCCTCATTACCGGCCAAAGCTGGGAAAAGCCCCTTTATAAGAGAGATTTTATCCCACATGGTAAGAAAATCCGTTTGCAATCCTCCTACAACTTCAGCCCATGGACTTGGAAGGTTTGCTTTTTTGTAAAAAGATTGTTTTCCTTCAGGTTCGGCATAGATAAGCGCATGATTTTTCCAGAGATAATTATTCTCCGCACCGACTTTTTTGAGATATTGCTGAAGTTGCGTGTACCCCCCGAAAACAATATGAAGTCCCGATTCAATGGAATCCCCATCACTATCTTTCCATACGGAAACTTTACCTCCAAGTACTTTGCGTTTCTCGTAAATTTCTACAGAGTGGCCTCGATCCACAAGTTCTATTGCCGCGCTGAGTCCTGCAACTCCGGCCCCAAAAATTGCTATTTTCACCGATTACTTATGATTTGTGATTACAAATATATGTGAATTACATCGAATCAAGTTGCAAATATAAGTAATGATTGCCCTATAATGAAAATGGTATGCCAGTTACCAATATCCGCTTTAAAAAAATACGAAATTTATTGTTTCAGTATTTTGAGCGCTCTTTCAATTTCCGATATGATTTTCATACCCAAGCGAATGGATTGATTGATAACAAAGCGGAGATCTTGATTTGCCGGAGGTCGGGGGGGGATAGGTGGAAATCCTCTTTTTTCTACAGGTTTACCAGATATTATATTCTTTCCGGTTGTGTTTCGTTCTGTTTCACGCATAGAAAACCGAATTCCTAATGTTTCTGAAAAAAACAACTGAGTTTCTGACGTCTTTACATCTATTGGGCTAAATTGCAAAAACAACGAAAGGAAAACAATACTCCAGTAATTGTATTTTCTAAAAATCCATCAGCGCCATGATTAATAATCACCTAAATTATTTAAGGAAATTGCTGAATAAAAGCTATAAATTTTAAATTTTTTTTTATTATTTCTTATTATTACGTATTTTTTGATGGAAATTCTATATAAAAGTTATAAAGCCTAAAGTACCTTTTAATGTCCGGACATCTTGATCTGATTGATCTTAAAATTATTGAGTCACTGGGAGAAAACGGCAGGGTTCGCTTGAGTGAACTTGCTGAAGTAGTTGGTCTTTCAATACCTTCGGTCAGTGAAAGGCTTGACAAGCTGCAGAAGAACGGTATTGTCAAAGGATTTACCATGGATGTTGATGAACGGCAGCTTGGTTTTGATATTCACGCTTTTGTAAGGGTTAGGATTGATTCTTCAAAGCACTATGAGTCATTTATGGACCATGTGATGAAAGAGGATGAGATTATGGAGTGTTTTTCCGTTACCGGTGAAGGGTCACATATTCTAAAGGTCATGACTCACAACACTGCTTCTCTCGAACAGCTTCTTTCAAGAATACAGAGTTGGACGGGAGTTCTTGGTACCAATACGAGCTTTGTCCTTTCTCAACTGAAAAAAAATAAAAAGATCAATGCGGAAATTGTTCGCCACAATCTTCAGGATCGTCAGGTTTTGATAACATTTGATGAAAAGAAATCAAAAAAATAGATCGCATAAGCGTTTTTTCACGTTTTATAGGTAACAAATAGCATCATGCAAATCAACAAGGAGGCTCTTTTGAATAGCAATAGTAAAATCCCGGTTTCAACTTATTTTGGTTCGCTGACTTTTGACCAGAAGGCAATGCGTGTAAAATTGCCAAAAGAGGAGTTTGCTGCATTGCAAGGTACCATCAAAGCTGGTAAAAAAATAACTCCGGAAATTGCCGGTGTTGTGGCACACGGTATGAAAGAGTGGGCTATTGAAAATGGTGCTACTCATTATACGCATTGGTTCCAACCTATGACGGGTTCAACAGCAGAAAAACACGATGCGTTTTTATCGATTGATCGGGATGGTACTCCTATTGAACGATTTTCCGGCGAACAGTTAATTCAAGGTGAGCCTGATGCATCCAGCTTTCCTTCCGGTGGCATGCGCACTACCTTTGAAGCTCGCGGTTATACCGCATGGGATCCATCCAGTCCAGCATTTCTTATGAAGGGCGGAAAAGATCTGACTCTTTGTATTCCAACCGTTTTTATTTCCTATCATGGCGAAGCCTTAGATTCCAAAACACCTTTGTTGCGTTCTATGGAAGCTGTCAGTAAGTCGGCTATCAGGCTGCTTGAGTTGCTTGGCGTTACCGGTGTCTCACGTGTAAAAACCTTTGCCGGTTGTGAGCAGGAATATTTCCTGATCGATAAAAAGTTCTATTCCGAGCGTCCTGATCTTGTCATGTGTGGCCGTACTCTTCTTGGTGCTCTTCCGCCAAAAGGTCAGCAGCTTGAGGATCACTATTTTGGCTCTATTCCTGATCGTGTACTGGAGTTTATGCAGGAGGTTGAACATGAGCTTTACCTGCTCGGTATTCCAGCAAAGACCCGTCATAATGAGGTCGCTCCTCACCAATTTGAAATTGCTCCAATTTTTGAAGAAGCAAATATAGCTGTCGATCATAATTTGCTGACTATGGAAGTAATGAGAAAGATCGCAGACAAGAGAGGTTTTGCTTTACTTCTTGCTGAGAAACCTTTTGCTGGTATTAACGGTTCAGGAAAACACAATAACTGGTCGATTGGCACCGATACCGGTATCAATCTCCTTGATCCGGGTGATACTCCGGAGAAGAACATTCATTTTCTTATTTTTCTTGTTGCTGTACTTAAGGGTATATATAAGAGAGGCGACGTTCTCAGATTATCGGTAGCAAGTATGGGTAATGATCACCGTCTTGGCGCAAATGAGGCGCCTCCGGCGGTGGTAACTGTTTTTCTTGGTGAATTGCTTGAAAGGGTACTTGATGCTATTGAAAGTGGAAAGGTTGACCTTAAAACTGAAAAACAGGTACTTAATCTCGGTCTTTCACAGGTACCTGTTGTTAATAAGGATTATACAGACCGTAATCGGACCTCACCATTTGCCTTTACTGGCAACAAATTCGAATTCAGAGCTGTTGGCTCATCTCAGGCCCCTTCTGTTCCGAACATGGTACTTAACACCCTTATGGCTGAAGCTCTTGATGAAATATCCGATGCGATTCTCGTAAAAATCAAATCTGGAAAAGAGAGGGATATAGCTATTTTTGAGACTCTTCGTGAGCAGATTACCGCTACCAAGCCAATCCGCTACCAAGGAGATAATTATTCTGAGGCTCTTCAACAGGCAGCAAAGGAAAGAGGACTGCCAAATCTGAAGAACACTCCGCAGTCGCTCAGAACATTTCTTAAGAAGGATGTACAGGATATGTTCACCAAGTATGGCGTGTTGAGTACACAGGAGATTGATTCCCGCTTGAATATTCGTCTTGAGCGTTATGTTAAGGGTATTGACATCGAGGCTCGTACATTACAACTTATGGTGAAGACATTTGTAATTCCTGATGTTTCCGAATTTCAAGGTAATTTTGGTAACTCTTTCCATAGTCTTCTTTCAGTATCAGAGTCTATTGGTCTTTCCGAAGCAGCCCTTAAGAGTCAGGCGGATTATCTTAAATTGTTGGCTGAAAATTTTTCAACACTTATAGATATTACTGCGGAGCTTGATGAGGCTGTTGAAAAAATTGAAACGTTGGGAACCGAGCTTGAGAAGGCCGATTACTGTGCTGATGAACTACTTCCATTAATGACTAAAGTGCGTAACGTTGTCGACCGCCTTGAACAGATGGTTGATCGAAGCCGTTGGCAGTTACCAACCTACTCGGAAATGTTGTTTGAACATTGATTGATAATTAGTTGAATACTTCAACAAAGCTGTCTTAAAAAGGTCACTTCTCAGATTGTCCTTTTGGGACAGCTTTGTTATTAAATCCCTTTGGGTTTTATTCCCCGCCGCTTGCGGCGGGGTTTCTTTATTTTATCGAGATTTAGCAAATGCGTGGAAGCAGTAACCTTTTATCAAGGTTCACAGGCCAAGCGTGATAAGGTCGTGAATGTGTACAAGGCCGACTGGTCGATGTTCACTGTCACATACAATCAGTTGGGTGATCCTGTAGGTTTCAAGGATATCAAGGCACTCTTTTGCAAGGGTCGTTGTTATAACTGTTTTTGGATTTGCTGTCATTACCGAAGCGGCATTCAGGCAAAAAAAGTTCTCACAGCTTTGAACTAAACGACGAAGGTCACCATCAGTAAATATTCCAGTGAGATGACCTTTGTTATTGATAACAGCACTTACACCGTATCGTTTTGATGTCATTTCAAGAATGAGATCGGTAACCGAGGCATTTTCATTTACAAGCGGGATGGCACTTTCCTTTGCCATAATGTCCGAAACCTTTACGGTCAGTCGTCGTCCGAGTGATCCTTTGGGATGGGTCAGCGCAAAATCGTTCTGTGTGAAATTTTTCTCTTGCATTAAAGAGATGGCAAGTGCATCGCCCATGGCAAGCATGGCTGTTGTTGAAGTGGAAGGTGCCAGATCGTAGGGACAAGCTTCTTTTTCTATACCGGTATCAAGCATGATATCTGCGTTTTGGGCAAGAAAAGATCTTGGATTGCCTGTCAAGGCTATAATAGTTACCCCAATTTGTTTGAGCGCAGGAACTATAAAGTTTAGTTCTTCTGTATTACCGCTTTTTGACAAACAGATGACAACATCATTTTTGCTGACAATACCTAAGTCGCCATGAGCTGCATCTGCTGGATGAAGAAAAAGGGCTGTCGAACCGGTTGATGACATGGTTGCAGCAATTTTCTGGCTTATAATACCGGATTTCCCCATACCGGAGATAATAATTTTTCCAGTACATGATGCCAAAAGCTCTACGGCGAGGGAAAAACGGTCATCAAGCCGTTCCGCGATTATACGAATGGCTCTTGATTCCTGCTCAAGAATTGATTTTCCCGTTTCTGTGATTTTCCGGATCCGTGACGATATGTCCATAGTTTCGATCAAAATTGAAGCTTCAATGATCAAAAGATAATCGGTTTCTATTTTTATAAACTGTAATATCGGCTAAATTGAACAATTACTATTTACTTTGCTAATCATAAAGCTTTTAATCATGAGTTGGGTCGTTCTGATGGGTTTATCTTGGTTATTGTTTTTTTTGCTGGTATTTCTTTTCTCCAAGTTTTTAGGCTATATGAAAAAAGAACAAAATCTTGAAATAGAATCATTTAAAGATTCACTTATAGATCCAGATAATCCCGTTGGCCTTTACGGTGACGAACTTGAAAAACTCAAGCAGCATCAGCAGGAAGCACAACGTCATCTCAGAGAAGTAATATCAAAAATACCCGTTATTCAAAAGGATGGAAGGTTTCAGATTGATGAAGAGCAGCTTCGGCAGCGTCGTGAGGCAAGCAATGGTAATAGTTCTAAAGATACGCTTTAAGGTTTTCTGATTTTTCTTCTGCATGCTTTCCAAGCTTAAACTTCTTTTCAAAGATACGGTTATCTACGGATTCAGCACGATTCTTGCCCGTAGTCTCAACTATCTTTTGGTACCTCTTTATGCAAACAAGCTTTCTACCTTCGATAATGGTGTGCAGACTATTATTTACGCCAATATTGCATTGGCAAATGTGTTATTTTCCTATGGTCTTGAGACCTCTTATCTTAAGATAGCTTCTGATTCAAACAATCAGGATGCGGATGAAACGCAATTTTTTTCAACAGCCTTCATTTGCCTTTTCGTGACATCAACTCTTTTTGCATTACTGATTGTATTTTTTGCTCCCTACATTTCCCAATTAATAGGTCTGTCTTCTTCAGATTATCCATTTATCAGATATGCTGCACTGATTTTATGGATTGATACCCTTCTGGTTATTCCCTTTGCAGAGCTACGCCTCAAAAGAAAGGCGTTACAGTTTGCGATTGCTAGAGTAGTTGGGGTAATAGCTGTCGTGCTCTGTGCGGTGCTGCTTATTATTCCATTTCATACTGGTTTGCATGGTGTTTTTATTGCAGAGGCATTTGGTTCTCTCATAAGTCTTTTCTTGGTTATTCCTGTTTTTCAGCAATTCAGGTTCTTTTTTTCAGTCACTCAGCTACGCGAAATGCTGCGAATCGGGTTGCCCTATGTGCCAGCAGGGATTGCTGGTCTTCTTATTCATCTTATTGATCGAAACATTTTAATCAGGATATCACCTTCAGAGATTGAACGAATCTATGGGAAAGGATATGAAGCTTCTGATATTGTTGGTATTTACGGGCGGATTGTAGCTTTTGGAGTTGTGCTCCAGCTTTTTATCCAAGTATTTCGTTTTGCATGGCAACCCTTTTTTCTTCAGCATGCCAAGGATCCCGATGCAAAAAAGCTTTTTCGGCATATCCTGAATATTTCCACCCTTTTTACCATTTTTGTGGCACTTATCGCCTCTTTTTTTGTTCCCGATCTTGTTCGCCACCACTATGGAGGAAGATTTTACATACTTCCTCCCCGTTACTGGATCGGGCTTTCGATTCTACCATGGATTTTTTTGAGTTATGTGTTTGATATGGTATCAACCAATCTTTCTGCAGGAATACTTATTACCGGTAACACTCGCTACCTGCCTGTAGTTACATTTGCTGGTGCTTCAGTAACAGCTATTTGTTGCTGGTGGCTTATTCCTCTGAGCGGTATGGATGGTGCAGCATACGCCATTGTTGCAGGTACTTTAGTCATGTGTTTGGTTATGGCATGGTATTCTCTTAAACTTTTTCCAATTAATTATGATTGGGTTAAGCTTTTTTTACTTCTTGCTGTAGGTTGTATATCGGTGTGGTGCCAGATGTTTTTTTTGCAGTATGCTTTCCAAACTGGTATCGGTATTGTAGTGAAAATAGCTTTATTGCTTCTCTATCTTGTTTTTACAGTGGCTCTTTTTCGTGAAGAATCTACACTTGTTGTTGTCAAGGTCAAAGAAAGGTTCGGATGGAAATAATTGTGGTAATGAAAAGTTATAACATATTGCTTTTTTAAGCAGATAACGGAAAAATAAACGTTTTGAAATGATGCATAGTATTTAAAACACGAGAAACATAAAGGCCGTACCGTTTTTTATTAAAAATCTGTGGTTGCCCAAGCAATAATCATCAACCTGCTTTCTTTCCTGAAACACCTCTTCATGAATCCATTTTGACTGGTCTGTTAATTCGCCAATAAAACCCTTAATATTGGCGCGACCTATTGCTATTTCGATACTTGTTAGCATACAGCCCTGCATTCCAAAAGAATTTCATACTGAAAACACTTGCTCATGTAAGGACTGATGGATATGCGCAACTTATTACCTTATTATTATTTAATTTGATATTGAAAAGTGCATGATTCTTAATCACTTCAGCATCATCAGAATCTTTTAAAAAAATGCATTGATAAATGGGTCTCGATGGTTCAGCGAGATTAATCAGAACTTCTGAGATAACATTCCTCGAAACTTTGCTTCGTGCGTGAATCAATTATAAATGAATGAACCTCTTAAATCATTATCATATAATTTGTCTTATGAAAATAATGAATTTGCATTAATAAGTGGATACTAACGTTTCCACTATTTCGGGCGAAGACCGTATTACCGGTGTTGTTGAAAAAGTCAGCTTTTTCAGTGCTTCTTCAGGATTTACAGTGCTTCGGGTGAATGTCAAGGGGAAGAGTGATCCTGTGACTGTTGTAGGGTGTGTTGCTACTGTGCGTACAGGCCAACATATTGAGGCGGTGGGAGGCTGGGATAATAATAAAACATGGGGAATACAGTTCAAGGCAACGCACATCTTGGTGATTCCTCCAGATACTCTTGAAGAAATCACTAAATATCTTTCCTCCGGTATGGTAAAAGGTGTTGGTCCCCATTTGGCAAGGGTGCTTGTAGATGCTTATGGAATGGAAGTGTTCACCGTTATTGAGGATTATCCTGAAAAACTTCTCGAACTTCCTGGTATTGGAAAGAAACGATTGCAACAGCTTGTTGCTGGATGGGCTGAGCAGAAAGCGGTAAAAAAAATTATACTGTTTCTTCAGTCCAACGGGGTAAGTACAGGCAAGGCTATACGGATTTATCGGGTTTATGGTGATGATGCTATTGCTGTGGTGAGTAATAATCCCTATCGCCTCATTCTTGATATACCGGGAGTCGGTTTTCGGACAGCTGACCAGATTGCCCATAATATTGGTATAGCCACTGACTCCCTTCTGAGAGCTCGTGCAGGTATTGGTTTTGTACTTCATGAGCTTTCCCTTGAAGGACATTGCCGTGTTCCTGAGCCAATGCTTTTTGCTGCATGTAAAAAGCTTTTGAATATTCCTCTTGCTATTCTTAAAGAGGCTCTTCAGCAAGAGCTTTCTATTGGGGCACTTGTTGCTATTGAGCATCAGTCCGAAAGAAGTTTTTATCTGGCAGCACTTTTTTATGCCGAAAAGAGAATTGCCGAAAGTATTCATCGGATTATGCAGGGAAATCTTCCCTGGGGAAGTCTTGATCTGGCAAGGGTGATTACTGAAGCAGAAAAACTGTCAGACATTCGATTATCGGAATCGCAAAGAAATGCCGTTGCGCTCGCGCTTTCGAGCAAATTTATTGTTATAACCGGTGGGCCCGGTGTAGGCAAAACGACCATTATCAATACCATTCTCAAAATTCTCGATTCAGGCAGATTACAATTTGCGCTCTGTGCCCCGACAGGAAGGGCGGCAAAAAGGCTTTCCGAAGCAACTGGAGTCGAAGCTAAAACCATTCACCGCCTACTTGATTTCGATCCCTATACCAACAATTTCAAACGAGGTTTCGGTAATCCTCTTCAGGCTGATGTTGTTATTGTTGATGAAGCTTCAATGATTGATGTAGTATTGATGAGCAAATTGCTGACGGCTATTTCTGATGGTGCAGCTCTTATATTTGCAGGAGATGTTGACCAGCTTCCACCGGTTGGACCGGGATTTGTGCTTTCAGACATGATTAGTTGTGGAACGTTGCCAGTGGTGCGCCTGACAGAAATATTCCGTCAGGCACAAAGTTCTATGATTATTGTCAATGCACACCGTATTAACAAGGGGGAATCGCCACTTTCGTTCAGCAGAGGTAGTAAATTCGACGCAGTTGAACTGTCAGATTTTTATGTTGTTCCGACTTTGACTACTGAGGATATTCAGCGAAAGCTATTATTGGCAGTCGCTGAGCGTATTCCGTCGCGCTTCCATTTTAACCCTTTACGGGATGTCCAGGTACTGACACCCATGAATCGAGGCCCTCTGGGTACGAAAGCCCTTAATACTCTTTTGCAGCAAACATTGAATCCTCATGCCCCACGAAAAGTTGAGCGTTTTGGAACAACTTTTGCTGAAGGGGATAAAGTAATCCAGATCGTTAATAACTACGATAAAGAGGTGTTTAATGGCGATATCGGGCTTATCTCCACTGTAAACGAGGAAGAAGACTCACTTGCTGTGCTTTATGATGGTCGAGAGGTACTCTATGAGTTCGGTGAGCTTGACGAGATAACTCTGTCTTACGCTATTACTATTCACAAAAGTCAGGGATCAGAATATCCAGCAGTAGTGATACCTCTTTCCATGCATCATTTTACGTTGCTTGAAAGAAATCTGATCTACACTGCTGTTACAAGAGCAAGAAAGCTTGTAATGATTATCGGCGATCCCAAAGCGCTTGCCTTGGCCATTGGAAATAGATGTTCTGCTGAGCGTTTGACTGGTCTTGCTGCAATGCTATCGGCCCCCCCTCCCGGTGTCATCTTGACCGGTTGGCAGGCTCTGATTACAGAGTAGGGTAAATAGTCCTTTCTGTGTACGGTTTTGAATAAACCCAAAGGTATTCCGAAACTATCTCGTTAAGAGATTCCTTTGCTCATAATCAGTCTGCTTTTTTTATATTTAAGGACATTCCTGAAAACATTATTACTGTTTTAATGAAGAGACTCAATCTGATCCGCCTTTCTCTTTTCCAGATGGGATTTGGCATCATGCTCGGTTTTCTACTCGATACCCTTAATCGGGTTATGACTACAGAGCTTCGTATTTCGGCTACCATTGTTTTTGGGCTGATAAGTCTTAAGGAATTACTTGCTATTTTTGGGGTAAAAGTTTGGGCTGGCAATTTGAGTGACCGTTCGCAAATTTTTGGTTTGAAACGTACACCTTATATTCTTTTTGGCCTTTTGTGCTGCGTTTTTTCATTTATGCTTGCCCCTGCAGCAGCATATGAGGTCAAAGTTGCCGGAACAGCTTTTTCCGACCTGCTTTCTGCCATTATGAAGGATATCGGCCTTTTGAAACTTGCAATTATTTTTCTGGTTTTTGGCTTTGGTCTTCAGGTTGCTACTACAGCTTATTATGCATTGCTGGCAGATGTTGTAGATGAAAAAGATATTGGCAAGGTTACCGGTGCAAGCTGGACGCTCATGGTACTCACCACCATTATTTCCACCCGTATTGTTGGCTCATTTCTTGATGTATTCACGCCTGAGCGCCTTATAACTGTTGCCGAAGTCGGCGGTTTGACAGCACTTTGTATCGGTCTTATTGCAGTGCTTGGTGTGGAACAGCGAAATGCCGAATCAAAAGAAGGGAAAAGCAAGCACTCGATAACCTTTTCCCAGTCCATTAAGCTGCTTTCGTCATCGCCAAAAACTCTGCTTTTTGCTTCTTATATTTTTATATCTATTTTTGCCCTTTTTGCGAATGAAATTGTCATGGATCCTTTTGGCGCTCATGTTTTTGGGATGCCTGTTGGCACTACAACAAAACTTTTCAGACCGACAATGGGTGGCACGCAGCTCATTTTCATGCTCATTACAGGTTTTTTATTAAGCCGTATTGGTCAGAAAAGGGGAGCTCTTATCGGAAATGTTTTTTGTATTATTGGCTTTATTATGCTTATTAATGCAGCCTTCATGCGCGACGTATCATTTCTGCGTATTGCACTTATTGTTACCGGGATTGGTCTTGGTACTTCAAGTGTATCCAATATCTCTATGATGATGTCGATGACCGCAGGCCGTAGTGGTATTTACATTGGCCTATGGGGAACTGCCCAAAGCCTCGCCATCTTTGTCGGTCATTTAGGTGCGGGTATTGTCATTGATCTTGTCTATCATTTTACCGGACAATATGTTTTGGCATATACGGCTATTTTTGTGTTTGAAATTGTGGCCTTCACTATTGCGAGTTTGGTACTTCCGCATATTTCAAAAGAAGCTTTCGAAGCTGAAAGTGAGTCGAAAATTTCAGAACTCGCTCTTGCAGGCAAAATCTGAAGATCTATTAATGCGCCCGATGCTATGAAATATGTTTTTGGGCCGGTATCTTCAAAACGGCTTGGCCAATCGCTGGGTGTTGATTTGCTCCCTCCGAAAAGCTGCACATGGAACTGCATTTACTGCCAACTGGGACAGACAAAAGCCTTTGTTACCGATAGGAATGAGTTTTTTGCGCGTGAAGAAATTCTTGATGAGATTCGCCATGCCATTGCCGACAATAACCTGATTGACTGGATAACCTTTGTCGGCTCAGGAGAAACCTTGCTTTACAAGGGAATTGGATGGCTGATTGCAGAAGTGAAAAAACTTACATCTATTCCTGTAGCTGTTATTACCAATGGATCATTGCTTTATCTGCCGGAAGTCCGCAAAGAGCTGCTCCATGCAGACGCAGTGCTTCCTTCTCTCAATGCCGGATCGGAAGCTCTGCATGAGCAGATTGATCGCCCTGCCTTCGGCTTGACATATCAAAAGCATATAGAAGGTCTTTTAGCGTTTAGAAAAGAATATAAAGGCCGGTTATGGATTGAGGTAATGCTGCTCGGCGGCATCAACGATTCCGATGAGGCTCTTCGGGAGCTTGCTGCCGTTTTCAAAGAGATAAGCCCGGATATGGTGCATCTTGTTCTTCCCACCAGGCCTTCCCCTCAGCAGGAGGTTCATCTTCCTTCTGCTGAGCGGATTCAACGGGCTATATCCATTCTTTCAGAGGTGGTAACTGTTATAGATCCAGTAAAGGGATGCATGAACCTCCAGAGTGCACCCGACCTGCTTCAGGCTGTTACTGCTATTGCTTCTCGCCATCCTGTACAGCAACGCGAGCTGCAAAAAGCACTTGACGATTGCTTCCCTAACGATAGCGGCAAAGTAAGTAAGGTCATGGATGAAATGCTTGAAACTGGAATCTTCAAAATTGTCGAGCACGGGGGAGATATCTACTGGGTTATCAAGCAGTTTGAAGAGTGATGCGCATCCTGGATCAAGGTGGTAACAGAGATGCCCCTTTCTGAAAAACAGTAGCATCTCATTCATAGTACTCACTTCTGTTCTGATTGAATCATGGGTGTAGTCTGTTTCGGCAGTTAAATGCCTGAAACTTGCATAAGAACGTTTCGCTTTTGGCGGGGGCCGTCCAGTTCAACAAAAAATATGGACTGCCATTGTCCGAGCAGTAGCTTTCCTTGTGAAAAGGGAATGGATTCAGAACTGTTCATGAACAGTCCGAGAAGATGGGAATGGGCATTGTCGCGACCATCAAGAGGCTTGAGGTTATGCTTGTAGTTACCATCTCTTGGTACTATGCGCTTTAAAAATGTTTCCATATCTTCAAGAAGATACTCCTCTTTTTCGTTTATACTGATGAAGGCTGTAGTATGTTGGCTTATAACAATTACCTGTCCTGACTCAAGCTTTGATGCTGCAAGCATTGAAAATACTTCATCGGTAATATCGATTATTTCAATGGGCTTGGTGGTTTGAATATTGATAGTTGTTGTGATGAATTGCATAGGATGAGTCCTCTAAAAGTTTAATTCGACAATAAAACATTTTTCAATGTTTTATTGTCGAATTTCTACGGTTATGACAATTCCTTCATGAGGAGAGAGGCATACATGGATAGTTTTGTCGGCAACATAAATATTGTTGCTTTTAGGTTCTGTTGCAGTACTGAGTATATTCAGTTCATCGAAAGTAATACCTTCAAGTATTGAAGGCTGAAACTCTACGGCAATGCCCGTTGAGTTGAAATTGGCCAGAACAAAAGCACACTCCTTTTCTGTAAAGCGTTGAAATCCAAAACAATTTGATTGCGCGGCATGCAGGTCAAGCCATTCAATACGTCCATCCTGAAAAAGTTGTGTTTTCTGGAGGGTAAAAAGTTTTTTGTAAAGTTCTGCAAGTTCACTGTCTTCAGGTTCTGAAGCCTGTTTGACAAGCTGTACCGGAATTTTCTGCTTGAATCCTTCTATCTGGTCTTGATGTATAAGATGCATTCCAGGAGCAGTTAAGAGCACAAGAGCGGCAGCCTTGTTGTTCAAGCCGATTTTATGTCCCGCTCTTGGTTCGTCATGGTTTTCGATAAATCTGCAGAGATGTTTTTGGTAATCCCATTGGGCAAGAAGATGGCCCTTCAATTTTTCAATATGTACCGGAGTACTGGTGATATAGTCGTAAAAGGGTTTATCGTAGGTAAAGTCGAATCCCAGCTGCTGAAGTTCCCACTCCATGTTCCAATAGGACTCGGCAAGAAATATAAAGTTAGGGTGTCGGTGCTTTATAGCCGCGATAGCCTCAGGCCAAAACTCTTCTTTCATTAATCCGCTGAGATTACCCCATGTTGTGTTGAATACGTTTTTAAGAATCAGCATACCAACATCGCATCTGACGGCATCACAGAGTTCACTGATTTTGAAGAGGTTATCAGTCATCATTCTGTGAGTCGCCTCGTTTGCATAGTTGAGCTGTAGGGTGTCGGTCCAAGGGGGAAAGTAGGGATCTTTACCGTAGGCCAAGTATTTTTCCTGTGCGTATTCAAAGCCTGAATCAGGGTTTAGGTTCATTTCCTCAATAGAGAGGGGGATGAAGAATTCAGGATGTTCCGGTAGCCACTCATTGTCGAGGGCCATATGGTTCGGAACAAAGTCTAACATGAGTTTTATTCCGTAATCATTTAGTTTATCACGGAATGCAAGCAGTTCAGATTTTCCGCCGAGAGTGTCGTTGACGGTATATGAAGGGATAGAATAAGGTGATGATACAATGTCGTCTGGCTGAACTGCTGCAAGGTATTCCAGGAAAGAGGATCGGAGTCCAGAATGGGCTGTAGCAATTGCTTTGCTATACTGACTTGGTGTCCATACACCCATAAGCCAGATCATGTCGAAACATGAGGTGGAAAAGAAAGCGAACTCTTCATCGGGAATGTTTGCGAGTGTTATGAGGCGGTTGTGCAGTCTGCTCAGTTTTTGTAGCCAGATTCTGGTATTGATTTCATATACAAGAGGGAACATTGCATAGATCTTATTGGTGGATACTGATTAGTCCCAAAATATAGCAACTCTTTGTACTAATAAAATGGGTTATCGGGCGTAAAAAAAGAAAAAGCATCCATCGATCTGCATTGCCGTATTTTTGAGATATGTTCAGTATGTTGGATACTTGAAGAAACAAAAAAATATGTGCTTTGGAATGTTGCGGGTTGCAAAGGGGGCTGATTTGTTTTTTTCATGATTTGTAAAAAGGGTAAAGTTATACGAAATTCAACTGGAGATTCCAGCGTTGTTCGGTGCTGATAAGGTTTATATTATGTGCAATTAGGACGCGCTATAATTAGTTAACAGGTTTTCAGACGTTTTGACGGATTTTTTAAACGATCTCAATGAAGTACAGCGCAATGCCATAAGCGCGACAGAAGGGCCTGTTATGGTTCTGGCTGGTGCCGGTTCCGGCAAGACAAGGGTGATCACTTACCGTATTGCATATCTTATAAGAAACAAAGGAGTTTCCCCCCAGAATATTCTCGCACTTACCTTTACCAACAAAGCGGCGGGTGAGATGCGTCATCGTGTTGATACCCTGCTGCACTCAGGCAGTGCCAGCGGTTTGTGGATTGGAACGTTTCATTCGATATTTGCCCGTATTCTTCGCAATTATATTCACCTGATTGGCTATAACGGGAATTTTTCGATTTTCGATACGGATGACAGTAAAGGTCTTATACGGCAGTCCATGGTGGAGCTGAATATTTCCCACGAGTCGGTACCCGTCAATACGGTTCAGGGCTTGATCAGTCGAGCTAAAAACAGTTTTATTCTACCAGCTGAGTTTAATCGGAAGGCAGGAGATTATAACCAGCAGAAAACAGCCAAGATCTACGAGTTGTATACCCGAAAACTCAAGGAGAATAATGCTCTGGATTTTGATGATTTGCTTATCAAGCCGATTGAACTGTTCAATGAACATTCTACTGTACTCGAAGAACTTCAGGAGTTTTTCCGTTACATCATGATTGATGAGTATCAGGATACTAACCGAGCACAGTATCTTGTAGCCAAAATGCTGGGGGCGCGGCATCGTAATATCTTTGTTGTTGGTGATGATGCTCAGTCAATCTATTCATGGCGAGGTGCTGATATTTCCAACATCCTAAATTTTCAGGACGACTATGATGATACCCTTACCTTCAAGCTCGTTGAGAATTATCGGAGTACGGGAAATATTCTCAAAGCGGCAAATAGTGTGATTAGCTGTAATCAGCGTCAGATAAAGAAGGAGCTGATTTCAAGTAGAAATGACGGGGAGCCTCTGACGCTTATTGAAGCATATAATGAGCGGAATGAGGCTGAAAAGGTAGGAGATTATATTCGCTCCATGAATTTGAAACAGAGCTTTGAGTTCAGAAGCTTTGCTGTTTTTTACCGTACCAATGCCCAGTCGAGGGTACTTGAGGATGTGATGCGTCAGTATAGAATTCCCTATAGGATTTTTGGTAGTGTGTCATTTTACAAACGACGCGAGATAAAGGATACGGTTGCTTATCTTCGCTTCATTCTTAACGAGCAGGATAGCGAATCATTATTGAGAATTATCAATTTTCCCCCCCGTAAAATCGGTGATGTCAGTATCGGCAAACTCAAATATTTTGCCGAAACAGAGGGGATAACTCTTTATGATGCAATCAGGCGAGCTAAAGATGGAGCATTTCCGGTACGCCTTGTCAATGCTTTGACTTCTTTCAGTAGCGTTATTGAGACACTTAAGGAACTCGCAAAAAATGGAACGGTATATGACGTCCTGACGGAATTGTTTAACCTGACTTCCATTTGTTTACTGCTTCAGGCAGAAAATACGCCTGAATCTTTAGCGCGTCATGAAAACCTTCAGGAGCTGCTTTCGATGGCAAGGGATTTTTCTGATCATAACCCAGATACTGGTTCTCTTGGGAATTTCCTTGAAAATATCTCGCTTGCATCCGATTATGAAGAGACTCAGGATTCAGATAATTATGTCTCTCTTATGACTGTGCATGCAGCCAAGGGGCTTGAATTTCCGGTTGTGTTTGTTACTGGTCTCGAAGAAAGGCTTTTTCCTTTAAACTGCTATGAACCTGAAGAGCTTGAGGAAGAACGGCGTCTTTTTTATGTGGCGATGACCAGGGCGAAGGAAAAGATATTTCTTTCTTGGGCGCAAAGCCGCTATCATTATGGTAAGCTTCAGCACTGCCTTAAATCGGCGTTTATTGGAGAGGTTGACTCATCTATAGTTCAGACAGAGCGTGGCAATTTGCTTTCCGATTGTTCAGTCAAAGAACGGGCAGTTTCAGGTTTATCCTCTTTTTCAAGGGACTATCAGCAGAAAACAGAAACACCGCTTGCTGTTCATGCAGGCTCAGGTCAACGGACGAATAATCCATCCCGCTCAGAATTTCGGGCAGGTACGATGGTGCATCATGCTGTTTTCGGCCCCGGAACAGTTCTTGAGGTTCAGGGTACAGGGGCAAAACAGAAAGTCAGGATCAGTTTTCGCAGTACGGGGGAAAAGACTTTGATGGTACAGTATGCAAATCTTAAAATTAAGCAGTAATACTTTGTTATCGCTAACTCCCTTCATGTAATAAACCGGAAACAGTATGAAGATTCTTTTCGGTGTCCAGGGAACCGGTAACGGTCATATCAGTCGTAGCAGGGAGCTTGTTCGAAAGCTTAAAGAGTCTGGTCATGATGTCGACGTTATTATTAGCGGAAGAAAAGAAGATGAGTTGAAAGAAGTAGAGATATTCGAGCCTTACAGGGTGTTGAAGGGGATGACGCTGGTTACCTACAAGGGAAAAATGAGTTATATAGGTACGATGTTTCAACTTGACCTTGCCCGTCTTATGGCTGATGTTGCGCTACTCAATACTGCCGGAACGGAGTTGATTATCACAGATTTTGACCCGATTACCTCGATAGTCGCAAAAACGAGAAATATTCCTTCCATAGGTTTCGGGCATCAGTATGCCTTTCAGTATGATATTCCTGTGGTGCCGGCGAATTTTTTTGCAAAATTCGCTTTGATGAATTTTGCGTCGGCACAATACAATGCAGGCCTTCACTGGCATCACTTTTATCAACCTATTTTTCCGCCTGTTATACCATCAACACTTTATGAACAGACATCAAGGAGCCTTGTTAATGGAAAAATTCTTGTTTATCTGCCTTTTGAAGAGCTGGAAGATGTTGTTGATTTTCTCGTTTCCTTTGACGAGTTCGAGTTTTTTATTTATGGCAAGGTTAATGAGGATCGTGATGAGGGACATTTGCATTTCAGGGGGTATTCCCGGGAAGGGTTTCTTTCAGACCTGCTTGAATGCAACGGTGTAGTCTGTAATGCTGGATTTGAGCTACCTGGTGAAGCGCTTCATCTTGGCAAGAAGCTATTGCTCCGACCACTTGATGGTCAAATTGAACAGGAATCTAATGCTTTGGCGATGGAGCAACTGGGTTATGGTATGGCAATGCATAGCCTTGAAAGAACTATTCTTGCAGACTGGTTGCAGCAGCCCTGCAGGGAACCATTGTGTTATGCAAGAACGGTGAATTATATTGCCGAATGGATAGGGAGTGGCCGGTGGGATAAACTTCCGAAATATACTACGGCTGCTTGGGAAGGACTGCCTTAACGCTATTTTTATGATGCTTTTCAGGGATATTGTAACGAAATGCCGAAGTTATCGGAGATTTGACAGTTCTTATGCTGTTAAAGAAGAAACGGTGCGGGACCTTGTTGAGCTTGCCTGCTATGTTCCTTCGGCAAAAAATCTTCAGCCGCTGAAATATTTACCAGTTTGCGAACCTGAGGTTGTTGCCTTGCTTTTTCCCTGCATTTCATGGGCAAGCTACCTTGCTGACTGGCCTGGTCCGGGTGAGGGAGAACGTCCACAAGCTTATATTGTCATGCTTGGTGATCTGACGATTGGCAGTGAATTTGCTTGCGATAGCGGAATCGCGGCACAGACCATTCTTTTAGGAGCAACGGCATCAGGTCTCGGTGGCTGTATTATTGCATCTCTTGATCGGAGTAAATTAAAGGCTTTATTGAAGATTCCTGACAGGTTTTCAATTCTTATGGTCATAGCTCTCGGTAAACCGGTCGAAACAGTGGTTATTGACCAGATGGCCAATCATGACTCTGTTCATTATTACAGGGATGCTAATGGTATTCATCATGTGCCCAAAAGGCTTCCTGACGAAGTCCTTCTAAAGTTTTATTAGCTGTGCTCTACTTGTGGAAAAGATGATTCGCATTGATGAACTGATTTTTGCCTATCGTCAAGGTTTTTTTCCAATGTCTGATCAAAAGGACGGAAACCTATACTGGTGTCAGCCCTACAAACGAGCAGTTTTTTTTCTTGAAGCCTATTGTCCTTCCCGAGATGTTCGCCGTTTGACAAGAAAAAAAAGCTCCGGATTATGTTAAACAGGAAATTTGACGGGGTAATCAAAGTGTGTGCATCTCCAGAAAAAATGACCATGAAACCTGGCTTTCTACTGCAGTTATTAAGGTATATCAAAAACTTTATCGGCTTGGTTCAGCTCATAATGCTGAAACCTGGTATTGTAATGAATTGGCTGGAGGATTATAATTGTTCACGATAAGTTTTTTTGCGCCACTTGAACAGGCGCTGCGTAAAAAGATAGTTTTTCACTAAGCAGAGGAAAAATAGTACCTTCATTAACATTGTTTTATTATAGTTCAGCCGAAAATATCTTTTAGGTTTATTGACACCTATAACAGGGGAGTTTTTTATGTTGTCGAGGGATTTAACAGAAAGCCAGTCGTTACCGAGAATTATCATTTATTCGGGAAAGGGGGGAACAGGAAAAACAACGATTTCATCATCGACAGCAGTTGCTTTGGCCCGGCAGAACAAAAAAGTGCTGATCATGTCTTCTGATCCAGCTCATTCGCTTTCTGATGTTTTCAATACGAAAATCAGTCGCAACGATCCACAGAAAATTGAAAATAATCTGTATGGCCTTGAGGTTGATACGGTCTACGAGCTTAAAAAGAATATGTCTGGCTTTCAGAAGTTTGTTTCGTCATCCTATAAAAGCAAAGGGATTGACAGTGGCATGGCTTCCGAGTTGACTACACAACCCGGCCTTGACGAAATTTTCGCCCTAAGTCGTTTGCTTGATGAAGCGCAGTCTGGTAGATGGGATGCTGTTGTGCTTGATACCTCACCAACAGGTAATACGCTCCGTCTTCTTGCTTATCCAGAGATTATCATTGGTGGAAACATGGGGAAGCAGTTTTTCAAGCTCTATAAAAGCATGTCTTCACTGGCCCGCCCGTTAAGTGGAAACTCAATTCCTGACGATGAGTTTTTTAACGAGGTCAATGTGCTGCTGAAGCAGATGGAGGATATCAACAAGTTCATTCTCAGCCCCGAGGTCAGCTTCCGTTTGGTACTGAACCCTGAAAAGCTCTCCATTCTTGAAACAAAAAGAGCATATACTTTTGTGCATTTGTACGGAATAAATGTTGATGGAATTGTCATCAATAAAATTCTTCCAACCTCAAAAACCGTTGGGGAGTACTTTGAATTCTGGGCAGATCTGCATACTAAGTATCTGATGGAGATTGACAACTCATTTTATCCTACACCGGTTTTCCGCTGTCAGCTGCAGAGAACCGAGCCGATAGGGACAGATGCGCTTCATGAGATAAGTAAATTGGTGTTTGGTGAGCAAGAGCCCGACAAGATTTTTTATTCCGGCAAAAATTTCTGGATTGAAAGCAAAAAAAATCCTGCTACCGATGACCATCGGGAAATACTCTGTATCAAAATTCCATTTCTCAAGGATGCTGAAGATGTTAGTGTTGAACGGATGGGTACTGACATTGCCGTTACAGTTGACAGGGCCCAGCGAATCATTACCCTTCCAAGGGCATTATACAGTCTTGAACTGGAGGAATATCTCAGAGAGGACAATCTTTTGCGCGTAATTTTCAGGGAAACACCTGTGAAAAAGGAGGATGTTGAGCTGAATGTCAATAAAAATATGCTCGACAAGCTTCGCTCAATGAGACGATTGAAAATATAGTTCATGTGTTCCAGATTGGAAACAAGAAAAATTCAGTGCAACAGTTTAACTTTCTGAGAGAATCTTTTATCTTAAGCATTTAGAATGTTGAATCAGCGGGGATCTGCCCTGAATCATTGTTAATAGAATTAGCTTATTATCATGTCCGAGAAAGTGCATTATGGTTTATTGAAAGGGAAGAAAGGAATTGTTTTCGGTCCCCTTGATGAAAGCAGTATCGGCTGGCAGATTGCGGTTCATGCCTATAAGGAAGGTGCTCAGATCGCAATTTCAAATGTTGCGGCCGCATTGCGTTTCGGTAATATCGAAGAACTTTCTACCATATGTGGCAATGCCCCTATGATAGTTTGTGATGCATCCAAGAATGAAGATGTCGACAATTGTTTCATAGAGTTGAAAGAGAAATTCGGCCCTGTAGATTTTATTGTGCATTCCATCGGAATGTCGCAGAATATCCGCAAGCAATTGCCTTATGAAGAGCTCAATTACGAATGGTTCATGAGAACTCTTGATGTTTCTGGGTTGTCGCTTCACAGGCTTGTTTCCTATGCTCTTAAGAATGAGGCAATCAACAACGGTGCAAGTATTCTTGCGCTTTCCTATATTGCATCGCAGAGGAACTACTGGACTTACTCTGATATGGGAGACGCAAAATCCTTACTTGAATCCATCGTCCGCAGTTATGGACCGAGGCTGGCAAAGCGATCCATTCGTATCAATACAATATCACAAAGTCCTACTTATACCAAGGCTGGTAGCGGTATCCCAGGTTTTGAAAAGATGTATGAATACAGCGATCTCATGTCTCCTTTAGGAAATGCTTCTGCTGAAGAGTGTGCCGAATATGCCATGACCATTCTCAGTGACCTTTCCCGCAAGGTAACCATGCAGAACCTTTTCCATGATGGTGGTTACAGCTCCATGGGAGCTACCATCCCCATTATAAAGCTTGCCCATGAAGTTCTTAACGACAAGGAGCTTGCTGCTCGTGTGGGTCTTGATGAATTTACTCCTTCCGAATGATCTTTCGGGAATCTGACAATTAGTTTGTTCCGCGTTTTCTGACAGACTAAACTGGAAGTGCAGGCGCTGAAACTATATGGGTGTTGTGTTTTTTGCATGGAAGTGGAAAAATTTGAAATAGTAAACTGGGTTTTATGACCTTGGGTTTGGCCATGTAATTCTTTTACTAAAACAGGTTTTGTGTCTATATTTTGCATAGAGCAATACTTACCACAACAGTATAGAGCAACCGTGCCGAAAAAACCTTGATGTCCTTGTTTTTTCCGGTACTCACATCGGATGTGGTTGTTGTGTAATGCTTTTTCGTGGAGTTTATCAATAGAAAAACAATGTTACCTTTTCCGGATTGCTTCCGGTACAGGGCAATTTTTCCCTTATTTTTTTCTTAATTAATCGTTACTACTATCATTTTTTACAATACTTAAAACAGACAATCGAGATGGCGACACCTGCAAAAATTATTTATACCAAAATTGATGAGGCTCCGGCTCTTGCGACTTACTCCCTTCTTCCTATTATCAAGGCATTTTTCAAGGGTAGCGGTGTAGATGTTGAAGCTAAAGACATCTCCCTTGCCGGAAGAATTATTGCAAATTTTCCCGATAATTTGACTCCTGCCCAGAAGATTCCTGATTATCTGGCTGAATTGGGTGAACTTGCACTTAAACCGGAAGCCAATATCATCAAGTTGCCGAATATCAGTGCTTCAATTCCTCAGTTGAAAGCCGCAATCAAAGAGTTGCAGGGGCATGGTTATAATATTCCAGACTATCCTGAAGCGCCAGCCAACGATGCAGAAAAAAATATCCAGACCAGGTATGCAAAGGTGTTGGGAAGTGCTGTAAATCCCGTGCTTCGCGAAGGAAATTCCGATAGAAGAGCACCACTTTCCGTAAAGCAGTATGCCAAAAAACACCCTCATAAAATGGGAGCATGGAGCAGCGATTCAAAATCGCATGTTGCCTGTATGAGCGAGGGTGATTTTTATGGCAGCGAACAATCTGTTACGATGGAGCAGGCTGATACAGTAAAGATTGAATTTATTGGAAACGATGGGAACAGTACTGTATTAAAAGAGAGTACCCCGCTCTTGCCGGGTGAGATAATTGATGCTGCAGTCATGAATGTCCGTTCATTACGCAACTTTTACGAAGAGCAGATTGCCGATGCAAAAAACAACGATGTGCTGTTGTCGCTGCATTTGAAAGCAACCATGATGAAAGTTTCGGACCCGATCATGTTCGGGCATGCCGTCAGTGTTTTTTATAAAGATGTTTTTGAAAAACATGCCTCAGTCATTAAAGAGCTTGGCGTAAATGTCAATAATGGTCTTGGTGATCTTTATGCCAAAATCCAGAAGCTTCCTGAAGCGCAAAAAGCGGAAATTGAGGCTGACATTCAGGCTGTTTATAAAACCCGTTCTCAGTTGGCAATGGTTGATTCAGACAAGGGAATCACCAACCTTCACGTACCGAATGACATCATTGTCGATGCATCCATGCCTGTTGTTGTACGCGATTCCGGAAAAATGTGGGGGGCTGATGGAAAGTTGCATGATACAAAAGCAATGATTCCTGACCGTTCTTATGCACGAATCTATCAGGAAATCATAGAAGACTGCAAACAACACGGTGCCTTTAACCCTGCTACAATCGGAAGTGTTCCAAACGTCGGGCTTATGGCTCAGCAGGCCGAAGAGTACGGTTCACACAACAAGACGTTCAAAGCACCAGCAAACGGAGTGATTCGCGTTGTCGATACATCGGGCAAGACGTTGCTCCAGCAGAAGGTTGAAGAGGGCGATATTTTCAGAATGTGTCAGGCAAAAGATGCCCCTGTCCGCGACTGGGTCAAACTTGCCGTTACCCGAGCAAGAATAACCGGTGCTCCCGCCATTTTCTGGCTCGACAGCAACCGGGCGCATGACTCCCAAATCATTAAAAAAGTTAACACCTATCTTAAGGAGCACGATACAGCCGGTCTGGACATTCGTATTTTAACACCGGTTGAAGCCATACGCTTCTCTCTTGAAAGAATAAGAGCCGGCAAAGACACTATTTCTGTTACCGGAAACGTGTTGCGCGACTATCTTACCGACCTTTTCCCCATTATCGAGCTCGGTACAAGCGCAAAAATGCTTTCAGTGGTTCCACTCATGAACGGTGGTGGATTATTTGAAACCGGTGCAGGTGGTTCAGCTCCAAAACATGTTCAGCAGTTCCAGAAGGAAGGTTACCTCAGGTGGGATTCACTCGGTGAATTTTCCGCACTTGCAGCTTCCCTTGAGCATCTTGCACATGCATTCCATAATGACAAAGCTATGGTTCTTGCTGAAACGCTTGATCAGGGAATTGGCAAATTTCTTGACAACGATAAATCACCAGCCCGAAAAGTTGGTCAGATTGATAACAGAGGCAGTCATTTCTATCTTGCTCTTTACTGGGCAGAAGCGCTCGCCGCTCAGAACAAGGATCAGGATCTTCAAGCCCGTTTTGCAAAAGTAGCGTCAGAGCTTGCCGGAAATGAGGCAAAAATCAATGAAGAACTCATTGCCGCGCAGGGAAAACCAGTTGACCTTGGTGGTTACTATCATGTGGATGATGCGTTGACTCAGAAAGCCATGCGTCCAAGTGCAACCTTGAATGCCATTATTGATTCGCTCTGATTTATTGCTCAGGTAAAACGCTGAAAAAGCTGTTTCATTCAAAATGATGAAACAGCTTTTTTGGTTTATACTTATGCCTATACTATAGGTGCCGTTTCCTTCCTGTTCCCTTGGAACTCAGGACAATATTTCCCGGCAGACTGCCGGTTTTGACTTGTATTTTCAAGCCATTTGAATTTCCGACTGGTACCACAGATAATCTTTAGGAAAGCTCTAAAAAGTGAGTGTTGTTCTATCACCTGATAGTAAGCAATCTGAAGGATTCCGACTAAACCATAAAAAAACTTATCAATGAGTTTTGTTCAGCAAAGGAATCGTTTCGTAAATCACTTTGGACAAGACGGCGAAAGCCTCATTTTCAAAGAGTTTGTCGTCCATATACCGTGTTACGATTTTGTCATTCTCACCCATGCGCTGAATCATCAGCTCTTCAATCATTTTACGGAGGCCAAGCTGAAATTTGTCGAACGGATTAGCCTGTCGCAACTGAATGACAGCGGGAGTAGTTGCAGCTTTTTCCTTTATCTGCTCAAAGAAAAGCCGGTCTTCTTCAGTAAAGTTTGTGCCGAAACGTTCGTTGAGAATCTTGATAATTTCAGAGAGAGGCGCCTTTTCCTCTTTAGCTTTTCCTGAACCGACATCTGTAGGGCTTTTCACTCCGTATCTGCTCTCATTATCCCGCAAGACAATAGCACCCGAAAAAACTCTCTGCAGGCGATAGTATTACAGTCCAACCTCATCACTCAACTTGAAGTTCTCCGGATCCTGTTCCAATGGCAAATGCGGCAGCAAAAAACGACCATAACTGTAAAGCTTTTCAAGATCGGGGTCTCCATAGGGAATAATCTGACTCAAGAAAGCATAGACAGTGACATAAGCCCGGAGTTTATCGCGGAATTCAGTTTGTTTTTTTTCATCAACAAGCACCTTGAAACGATCAACTGCCGGTTGCAAGTGGCGCTGCATCTGAGCGTGGTCAGAGGGATTCTGCTTTGAAACCGGACGGTAAAAAACAGCGGCAAACGCATCAACTTCATTCTGGTGATACAGCTGCATTGCATCCAGTTCATGCTTGAGCTTCTCCAGCAAAGCCGGGTCTGAACGCTCTTGCAAGCTTGTCGCGTCGTAATATGGCTTGAACGCCTTGTAGATGGTTTCGACATCATTGACAAAATCAAGAACGAACGGAGAATCCTTTCCCGGAAACATGCGGTTAAGGCGCGACAAGGTTTGTACTGCCTGAACGCCGTCAAGTCGTTTATCAACATACATTGCAAGTAAAAGCGGCTGGTCGAACCCCGTCTGGTATTTGTTGGCAACAAGAAGTATCTGGTAATCGGGAGAGGCAAATCGCTCAGGGAGCTGTTTTTCACTGATTGACCTGCCATTGACAATATCCTTGTTCATGCGCGGTTCGGTATACTCCAACCCTGTTTCCTGATCGTGGACGGTTCCGCTGAACGCTACAAGCGGCCTGATATCGGTATACCCTTTTTCAGTTATATAGTGCTGGAATGCCTGCATGTACCTTACAGCATGGAGGCGGGAACCAGTTACGACCATAGCTTTTGCATTCCCTCCCAGATGATGGCGGATGTGGTTGCGAAAATGTTCAATGATGACTTCGGTTTTCTGCTCAATATTGGTGGGATGCAGCACCAGAAACTTTGCCAGTGCCGTAGATGCCCTTTTTTTGGGTACATTCGGGTCATCTTCCACTGTTTTAATCAGCTTGAAGTAGGTATCGTAGGTTGTATAATTCTGCAGGACATCAAGGATAAACTTTTCCTCGATTGCCTGCCGCATACTGTAGAGGTGAAATGGTTCCGGCTTTCCACTTGCACCAACCTGCCCGAAAAGCTCAAGCGTCTTTCCCTTTGGCGTGGCGGTGTAGGCAAAAAAACTCAAATTCGGCTGACGACCGCGTGAAGCCATAACCTGATTCAACCGATCTTCCCAATCGGCCTCTTCGTCATTCACGGCAGCAACAGCAGTCGCCCCTAATATCGCCTTGAGTTCACGGGCTGTTTCGCCTGTCTGCGAAGAGTGGGCTTCGTCAACAATCACGGCATAGCGTCGTTTTGCGATTTCTGACTCCCACTCTTTTGCCCGTAACGCAGCAGCACTGTCCGGCAAATCAAGAGTGTCAACACCCGCAACATGCATGAGTCCACGAAGGACAAACGGAAATTTCTGCAAGGTGGTCACAACAATTTTTGTTCCGTCAATCAGTGCTTCTGCAAGCTGTTTTGAATCCTGATCAATAGCTTTTACAACACCCTGGGCATGTTCGATCTGGTAAATGGCATCCTGCAGCTGCCGGTCAAGCAGTTGACGATCGGTAATAACGATAACGCAATCAAATACCTTTTGATCCGTATCACCATGCAAACTTGCCAACCTGTGGGCCAACCATGAAATCGAGTTGGTTTTACCGCTTCCGGCAGAATGCTGAATAAGATAATTCATTCCCGCCCCTGCCTGGCGAGCCGCGGCAATCAGTTTTCGAGTTGCATCGAGCTGGTGATAACGAGGAAAAATAACAGTCTCCTTTGCCTGCATGCGGCTGCCACCATGCCCGTCACTCACTTTCACTTCCTTGTGTTCGACAAATAAAAAGTGACCAAGAATATCAAGAAAACTCTCCCGTTCAAGCACCTCTTCCCAAAAATAACCGGTACGGTAACCAGACGGATGCTGCGGATTACCTGCTCCGCATGTTACCTCGGCAGGATGGCTTCCACGATTAAAGGGCAAAAAGAGCGTTGCTCTACCTGCTAACAGTGTTGCCATGTTCACTTCATCACTGTCCGCGGCAAAATGAACCAGTGCCCGCTGTTTAAATTCAAAAAGCGGCGCATGGGGATGCCGGTCTTCCATGTACTGCCTGACGGCATTCCGCCAGCTCTGGCCAGTGCCGGGATTTTTCAGCTCGCAGGTAGCGACAGGAAGCCCGTTAAGTGCAAAGACCAGATCCACCGTGCTGTTATCAGCCGGATGGCAGGGCACCTGACGCGTTACCGTAAGGGAGTTCTGCCGATAATTCGAAAGCATCTCTTCGTTGAGAGCGTGAGCAGGCTTGAACCATGCGATCCGGAATGTTTTTCCATAAAACTTGAAGCCGTGGCGCAACACATGCAGCGCACCCTTTATGGCAAGCTCCTTGACCAGTGCGCTCAACACCATCTTTTCCAGATTGCCGCCATGCTGAGCAAGCATACTTTTCCAGAGCGGCTCCTGTGTTGCGGCAATAAAGGCCATGATCTGCTCGGGAAAGAGTGCAAGCTCCTTATCCCACTTGCTTACGGAACCCAGTTGCCACCCTTTTGCCTGAAGCATCTGCTCTACATAGGTTTCAAAGGCTTTTTCGCTCGTTTGTGCCATAGCAATGTTTTTATGTCATTCCATTGATCTCATGCTGTGCTCTCCCGTACATCAATTTTACCTGTAACGGCAGCGGTGATTATGGCCGTCCGATATTCCTGCAGGCTGGTGATGAGCGCTTTGACCTTTTCGACAAGCTTGTCAATCCGTCCGGTTTCACGGTCAAGGAAATTGGCAATAGCGGTTTGTTCAGTGAATAGTGGCCAAGCAGCCCAAAACTTATAAACATCTTCTGGTGCAGCTCGTTGATGACTCCTTGTTACTGATTGTACTTTAGAATCAAGCTCCTGACGAAACAATTCTGATTGCACAAAATAGCGCAAATAATTCAGGTCACATTTCCTTGCTTTAAGAACAACAAATTCAGTAGAACAAAGCGTTTTTAATGCTTTAGGTTCAGCAATACATATAGTAGCTTTTCGAGGGTTTAGCTTCGAAACCAGTATGCACTTTTCTGTAATTAATTGCTTTGCACTGGCAATTGATTCACCTTCTTCAATAATACCTGTACCATATTCTTGAACTGCTGGTATCGAATAATGAAAAATATCCTCATTTCTGAATGAATCCGGCATCATTTGATTTCGGTCAGAGACAAATATGCCATCTGAGCGCTTCACTTCCCATCTTATCGGCACATCTCCCAACCACTGGACGCCGCTCTTCTTAAAACTGGTGTGCGATTCAAGGCCATATTCGATGGCCGCATCTTCAGGTAAACCGCGAGTGACGGTGCGGGAGATGAGGGCTGAACGTTCTTCCTTGAGCAGTTCAATCAACTTCTGATTCTTTGCTGTCAACGTGTCAATCCGCCCGGTTTCACGGTCGAGGAAATCAGCAATAGCGGTTTGGTCAATTAATGGTGGCAGAGCCAGCTCAAGCGCGCCAAGTTTTTCACTTGTTAAATGAGCTATTGTTGCCTTATTGCATAAAATATCAAACCATTTTGCTCCGGCTATGTGTTGCATCAAGTATAGAAGAAATCTAACACATGTTTTTCTCTTAGCTCTCACACGATGAAGGGCATTTTGAATAATGAACGAACTGTCTATTTCATCCAATAAAGCTGCTCGCCCAACATCACCACCTTCGCAGATAAGAAGATCGCCTTTTTGTACTGAGTATTTCTGTATATCATTTGTTGACGCCCACATAATTGGTGGCTCATCGTATTTTATTTTATTCCAATGAACATGCTGAGCTTTTAGATATTTAACTTCAACATCACTTTCATTATATGGTTCAGGTTGCAGCATTTTACCAAGTTGCAGATCATAATAAAACTTGATTTTTGTTACCAGCCAATGTTCCGGCACTTCTCCCAACCACTGAACGCCGCTCTCCTTATATTTCGGATAGGGTGCCCAGTTCATACGGTTACCTCACTGAGGAGCGAGAGAATTTCATCTTCAAGTCCTTTGATTTCGCTCTTGATTTCCTCTAATGGACGGGGAGGTTCATAACGGTAGAACTGACGATTCAACGGAATTTCATAACCGGTCTTGGTTTTGGAGTGGTCAATCCATGCATCGGGCAGATGAGGCAGCACTTCACGGGTAAAATATTTTTCAATAAGCTCTTTCAATGGAATCGATTCTGTATCGCGAAGGTCAGCATCCGGTTCGGGATTACCCTGTCTGTCTCGGCAGATTTCAGCTGCCGGGTCTCGTTCGCCGAGGGCGTCGATGACGGCCTTGAGTTCGGAAGCCGAGAGTCGAACATCGTTAGCGCGGTCAATTTCTCGCAGATGAAGCAGAAACTCCTTGCGATCCATGAAGAGGGTTTCGCCATGCTTTGCAGCAAACGCGGCAAGCAGGTCAAGGATCTGCTGCTGGCGCTGATGGCCTGCTGCTCTCTCTTGCTGGCGAACTGTTTCGTTTTTCTTGCTGCTGCTTGCGATGTTTTTAAATGCTGCAAGCTCTTCCAGTCGCTCAATGCGTACCGGTGTTGCCTGAAAATTAAGCCGTAATGGCCGTTCAACCGTGATTTTATGATATCCGAACTTTTCGTTGTCGAAAATTCTACTGACTACAAGTTCTTTTTCTTTTCCATCAAGAGTAAAACGACGAGTTTCACCATCACTGAAATTGGCGTAGATACGAGTAATGTCGGAAATATAATCAGGGTCATTTGGTTTCTCATCGGTCGGGTCACCGATGCGGCGGCGCTTGTTGCCGAGTGATTTTTCCATTTGAACCCAGAAGTTGCGGGCATCGATAAGCTGAACCTTTTTCCTGCGCTCCGGTTCCTTGCGGTTTGTAACAATCCAGATATAGGTTGAAATGCCGGTATTGTAAAAGAGCTGTTCAGGCAACGCGACAATGGTTTCCAGCCAGTCGTTTTCAATGATCCATCTCCTTATTTCCGATTCTCCACTCCCTGCGTCACCATTAAACAAGGGGGAGCCGTTGAAGACAATAGCGATACGGCTGCCGCCTTTATCTTCTGACCGCATTTTTGAAATCATGTGCTGCAGAAAGAGAAATGCACCGTCATTGATACGCGGTGTTCCTGCACCGAAACGTCCTGCATACCCGAGGGTGTCGGCTTCATTAAGAATGTACCGCTGCTGCTGTTTCCACTCTACCCCGAAAGGTGGATTTGCAAGCATGTAATCGAATGTCCATTTGTTCCCTTCGCTGTCAAGCCTGAACCCGTCGTTGGAAAAGGTGTCGCCAAGAATAATGTTGTCGGCCTCTTCTCCCTTGATCAGCATGTCTGATTTGCATACAGCCCAGGCTTCGTCGTTCCAGTCCTGGCCAAAAAGTTTCAGTTGGGCATCGGCATTGAGCTCTTTGATATATTGTTCTGCAACAGAGAGCATGCCTCCTGTTCCGCAGGCGGGATCGTAGATGGTTTTGACCACATAGCTTCTTGCGAGGTCTTTTTCCGGTGCCAGCAGCAGGTTGACCATGAGCTTGATCACTTCTCGGGGGGTGAAGTGCTCTCCTGCTTCTTCGTTTGATTGCTCTGCACCGATACGGATCAGTTCTTCAAACACATAGCCCATCTGCGTGTTATCGACTCGTTGCGGCGAGAGATCAACCGTTGAGAACCTTTTGACCACTTCAAAAAGAATATTCTTCTCTGCCATGTGCGCAATCTGCTCACTGAACTTGAACTTCTCCATGATAGCGCGAACATTGGGCGAGAATGCGTTGATATAGCTGTTCAAGTTTGGCCCGAGATTGTTCGGGTCATTGAGAAGTGAATAGTCAGCGTTCTCGTTGAATTGCATTTTTGAAAGGTTGTAAAACCGGTGGCCAGTGATGTTCTGTAAACTGGCCTGTATAACTCTTTCAGGTTTTATTTTGAGTGCTTTGTGTGCTTCAAGAACAGCTGCTTTGGTTGGGGCAAGAAGAGAGTCGAAGCGTTTTAAAATTGTCAGCGGCAAAATCACTTTACGATATTCATTGCGCTTGTAGGGTTCGCGAAGCAGATTGCATATATCCCAAATAAAGGCGGCTATTTGGTGGTGGGTTTCGCCGTTCATTCTCTTGATTGTTATTAATGGGGTTAGGGCATTACACGTGCACTGTCAAGATTTTGTAGTGCAAAACTTTAACTAATATACAAGTACCGATAACCCTCAACAAGAGAGGGGAGAGGTTTAAAATAAATAAAACTCCATTGCTATGGTACTTCCAATGATGGCTACCTTACGAATAAAAGGGTTAATGCCTTGGTCGTTACAACACAGGATTAATCAATACCATACTTTTTTTACCATCAATACCTATTGATGTCGCAGCAATAACTTTCAGAACATATATCATGGGATAATATAGAAGTGTCCTTTATTGATTACACTTGCATTTTTGCTTTTTTTCCCGCCGTAAATCTTTCGGCACCCTGCTATATACCAGGCTTTACATCATGAGTGAATAGCAAAAAAAAGCAAGTGCTGATTTCTACACTATTTTTCCAAAAAAAGTGCTAAAATACAATTTTATACATAAATGTATTTATTTTTTTATATACTATCGTTAAGAGTCCTTTTTATTTAAGGTTTATTGCTTTTATTATTTAAATAAATTTTGAAAACATCTATTAAGCGCTGGCAGTGCCTTGTTGACTGAAAAACTACCATTATGTATATAAGTAGCGCTATTCCATTACAACCAACTCTTATTAGCCCCTGGATCATTGATACAACGCTGAGAGATGGGGAGCAGGCTCCGGGTATTGTGTTCAGCAGCGGGGAGAAAATAGAGATTGCCTCGCTCCTTGCCGATGCCGGCATCAGTGAACTTGAGGTGGGTTATCCCGCTATAAGCGAAGACGAACGGGAGACCATCAAGCAGATCGTTGCTTTGAATCTGCCAGCCCGCCTTACCTGCTGGGCCAGAGCAAAATGGCAGGATATTGAAGAAGCGTGCATGTGCGGCACTGAAGCTGTTCATATCAGTTTTCCCCTTTCACAGCTCTATCTGCAGCTTATGGAAAAAGAGTATGCATGGGTGTATCGGCAGTTGCAGGAGCTTATCCCGAGAGCAAAACAATATTTCAAATTTGTCAGTGTTGGCGCGCAGGATGCAACAAGGGCTGAACCTGAATTGCTTGAACGGTTTATGCTTGATGCTGAACAGTGCGGTGCAGACAGAGTGCGGATTGCCGATACTGTGGGTATTGCTACGCCAATGTCGGTGATTACTCTTGTTCACCGCCTGAAATCAGTAAGTTCGGTGGCGCTTGAATTTCATGCGCACAACGATCTTGGTATGGCTACAGCAAATGCCTTTACTGCTCTTGAAGCCGGATGCAATGCGGTGAGTGTATCGGTAACGGGGATTGGTGAGCGGGTTGGAAATGCTGCGCTTGAAGAGCTGGCAATAGCATTGAAGCTTTCCGGAAAGTATGAAACCGGCATTGATATACGGAAGCTTTCGGGGCTCTGCGAATCAGTCAGTAAAGCTTCGGGAAGAGTCATTCAGGATCAGAAGCCTGTTGTCGGCAAAGCGGCATTTCAGCATGAATCAGGCATTCACTGTGCGGCACTATTGAAGCACCCGCTCTCTTATCAACCGTTTCTTCCGGATCAGGTAGGATGTGAACGGCAAGATTTTGTGATTGGTAAACATTCCGGTACGGCATCTCTGCAGCATTATTATTCTGATAGAGGGATCCATATAACAAGGGGTGAGGCAAATAAGCTGCTTGCAATTGTCCGGACAACAGCCAATGAAAAGAAAAGGGCATTGCTGCCGGGTGAACTTGACCGCATTTACCAAACTCTTCCAGTAAAAAAATGATAATTATATCTTAAGCACCATGCTTATAGCTCAGGAACAGGATTATAGCAGTATTAACCTGCTTGCCGAGGTTAGCAGAACAATCACCAATGAAAATGATATCAACAAGGTGTTACGGCTTGTTCTTTTCATCATGTCTGAACATATGGATATGCTTCGAGGTATGATTACCATTCTTAACCGAGATACTGGTGAAATTGTGATTAATGAATCGTTTGGACTGACAACAGAAGAAAAAGAGAGGGGGCGATACCGGATTGGTGAAGGTGTTATAGGCAAAGTTGTCAAAACTGGTAAGGCTGTGATTGTTCCAAATATTAACAATGAGCCTCTTTTTCTTGATCGTACCAAATCGCGGGCGAAGGTAAAAAAAGAGGACCTTTGCTTTATCTGTATTCCTATTAAAGCGGGCACTGAAATTATTGGAACATTGAGTGCTGACCGTCAGATTGAGCCTTTACAGAGGCATAAAAAAGCAAAAGCTGATGACAAGCAAATGGATATGCTTCAACACTATGTTGACCAGCTTTCCATTATAGCAGCCATGATTTCTCAGACAATCCGCCTCAAGCAGCTTGCGCAGGAAGAGAGTTCAAAAAAAACTTCGGAAGAAAATTATCCAGTTCAGAAGCGCACTGCTGTGGCGCATGATGAAGAAAGTATTCCGGAAGCTGAAAGACCGGCAAATATTATCGGAAACACAAAGCCGGTCATAGCGTTGTTTAAAATGATAGACAAGATTGCCAAAACCAATGCGACAACCCTTGTATTGGGAGAGAGTGGCGTTGGAAAAGAGCTGGTAGCCAGTGCCATTCATTTTAAGAGTCACAGGTCAGGAAAGCCGTTCATTAAGTTTAACTGTGCTGCATTGCCGGAAAATATTATTGAGAGTGAACTGTTCGGGCATGAAAAAGGATCGTTTACTGGTGCTTTGGCAACACGGCATGGAAGATTTGAACTTGCACATACCGGCACAATCTTTCTTGATGAAATCGGCGAACTCAGTCTGCCGATTCAGGCGAAACTGCTTAGGATCATACAGGAAAAAGAGTTTGAACGGGTAGGAGGCTCAAAAACTCTTACCGTTGATGTACGGATCATTGCAGCAACAAACCGTAATCTCGAAGAGTTGATCCGTACAGGTCTTTTCCGTGAGGATCTCTATTATAGGCTCAATATTTTTCCTATTACTGTTCCGCCGCTACGGGAACGCAAAACCGATATTCTGTTGCTTGCAGATTATTTTGTTGAAAAGTACAATAAGGCAAATCATAAGGGTGTTCGGCGAATTTCGACAACATCTATTGACATGCTTATGCGCTATCACTGGCCGGGAAACATTCGCGAACTTGAAAACTGTATCGAAAGGGCTGTTATACTGAGCGAAGACAACGTTATTCACGGCTATCATCTTCCTCCGACGCTGCAGACCGCAGAATCGAGCGGCACCCCTTATACAGGTTCATTGCAGCAGAAACTGGATGCGATAGAACAAGAGATGATCATGGAGGCAGTGAAACGTACCAAAGGCAACCTGTCGCGAGCGGCTTTACAGCTTGGCCTTTCAGACAGGATTATGGGGCTTCGTATAAAGAAGTTCAATATCGATTACCGGCAATTCCGCCCTTGATGGATGGAATTGCCCGATATCTGGATGTTTGACTCATTTCGGCATACCGATCTTTTCCTGGCTGAGTCAGGGAACGTCCTTTAAATCAATCATTCCTTTAACCTGGGAGCCATTGCGTCCACCGGCAATTGAGCCGGTTGCTGTCTGAAGACTCAATATCCAGGTAATGGCAAACTCACCTGCGGAGCATTTGTGCGGCGCTCAAAAAGTTTTGAGCGGTTCTGCCGCATAAGCCCTTTTTCAAGTATTGTTCGTCACGCAAAGAGAGAATACTTTTTCGCACCACAATCCCTACAAAAATGTATGAATCTTAAGTTTTCTACAGAAATGTATCCGTTTTTTTAGCGTAAGAAGTGTTGCTGTCTAAAAAAATTAACTTTTTAGTGAGAACGTGGATTTTTTTAGAGGGATAAACTCCTTTATCCATGCGGATATGATGCCATTTTCATTTCGGTATCAAAATTATTAGACCGGAAATATCAGGTTTGGCACAAATATTGCTGAATTAAAGTATAACTGTTTAGGTGAATAAACATTATACCTGAATAGTTTTTGGCGATTGAGTTGATAACCTAAAAAAAACTATAAAAATGAGAAAAGTAGCTATTTACGGGAAAGGTGGTATCGGCAAGTCCACTACAACACAAAATACTGTTGCCGGCCTTGCGGAAATGGGTAAGAAAATTATGGTTGTTGGCTGTGACCCAAAGGCTGATTCTACCCGTCTTTTACTTGGTGGATTGCAGCAGAAGACAGTGCTCGACACACTTCGTGAGGAGGGTGAAGAGGTTGAACTTGAAGATATTATTAAAGAAGGATACAGAAAAACCCGCTGCACCGAATCCGGTGGCCCTGAACCTGGTGTAGGGTGTGCCGGGCGTGGAATCATTACTTCAGTGAACCTGCTCGAACAGCTTGGTGCTTATGATGATGAATGGGGCCTTGACTATGTCTTTTACGATGTTCTTGGTGACGTTGTTTGCGGCGGTTTTGCAATGCCTATCCGCGACGGCAAGGCAGAAGAGATCTATATCGTATGCTCTGGTGAAATGATGGCTATGTACGCAGCAAACAACATCTGTAAAGGTATTCTGAAATATGCCGATGCTGGCGGGGTAAGGCTTGGAGGTCTGATCTGCAATAGCCGTAATGTTGACAACGAACGCCAGATGATTGAAGAGCTTGCCAAGAAGATCGGAACGCAAATGATTCACTTTGTACCTCGCAACAACTTTGTACAACGTGCTGAGATCAACCGCAAGACAGTCATTGATTTTGATGCGACCCATGAACAGGCTGATGAGTATCGGGCGCTTGCGAAAAAAATTGATGAAAACAAGATGTTCGTTATACCTAAACCGCTCGAAATTGAAGAGCTGGAAGCGCTTCTGATTGAATTTGGTATTGCTAACTAAAAAAACGGAGAACACACATATGTTAATGATTAGAGCCATTGTCAGACCGGAAAAAGTATACGCCGTCTTACAGGGACTGCTTGATGCAGGCTACACCGCAGTAACAAAAATTTCAGTTGTCGGACGAGGCAAACAACGTGGTCTGCTTGTTGGTGACGTCGTGTATGATGAAATCCCTAAAGAGATGTTGTTTACGGTAGTCTCTGATATGGATAAGGATTTTGTGATCAGAGCAATTCTTGATAATGCGAAATCAGGGCCTGAAGGAAAATTCGGCGATGGAAAGATTTTTGTTTCAGCCGTTGAAGAAGTTTATACCATCAGCTCTGGTGAAAGAGAGACCGAAACGTTGAGTATTGCGAAGGAGGCTTGAATGAAAGAAATTATTGCAGTAATACGGATTAGTAAAATGAACGCAACGAAGAAGGCGCTTATTGATGCAGGAATTCCAGCTTTTACAGCTACTGGCGGAGTTATGGGGCGTGGCAAAGGACTGGTTCATTACGATATTCTCAAAGGTGCCGAAGCTGATCAACCGGAAGCAATTGCCCATCTTGGTAATGCGCCGAGGCTGGTGGCAAAAAGGATTCTTACTGTTGTTGTTCCTGATGAGCTTTGCAAAACGGCAATTGATACTATCATCAAATCGAACCAGACAGGTAAACCTGGTGACGGCAAGATTTTTGTGACCCCGATTATTGAAACCATCAGGGTGAGAACAGGCGAAGAAGGTGATGCAGCGCTGAACTAACGAACAATATTAATAGGTGTAAACGGAGAAAGTTCCATGGAGGCGAACATAATTATTCCAGATCCATCCAAAGTCAGGGAGGAGCTGATACAAAAATATCCGGCAAAGGTTGCAAAGAAACGTGCCAAGTCGATAATCATCAATGATCCTGAAATTATTCCTGAAGTACAGGCCAACGTCCGTACCGTACCAGGTATTATTACGCAGCGAGGTTGTTCTTATGCCGGCTGTAAAGGGGTGGTTCTCGGTCCGACTCGTGATATTGTCAACATTGTGCATGGCCCGATCGGCTGTAGTTTCTATGCCTGGTTGACTCGTCGTAACCAGACGAAGCCGGAGTCATTGATGGATGAAAACTATATTCCATACTGCTTTTCAACAGACATGCAGGAGGAAAATATTGTATTCGGTGGTGAAAAAAAACTGAAACAGGCAATCCAGGAGGCTTATGACCTCTTTCATCCGAAATCCATTGCAGTTTTTTCGACCTGCCCGGTTGGTCTTATCGGAGATGACGTGCATGCTGCATCCAAGGAGATGCGCGAGAAGTTCGGCGACTGTAACGTTTTTGGATTCAGTTGTGAAGGGTATAGAGGGGTAAGCCAGTCAGCGGGACACCACATTGCAAACAATGGTGTTTTCAAGCATATGGTAGGCCGTAACAATACAGTCAATGAGGGAAAGTTCAAGCTGAACCTTCTTGGTGAGTACAACATAGGTGGCGATGCCTTTGAAATCGAACGCATTTTTGAAAAAGTTGGTGTGACTCTGATCTCTTCTTTTTCAGGTAACTCAACAGTCGGTCAGATTGAAAATGCTCATATGGCCGATCTCAACGTGATTCTGTGTCACCGTTCTATTAACTACATGGGTGATATGATGGAGGTCAAATATGGTATCCCGTGGATGAAGGTCAACTTTGTTGGGGCAGAATCTACGGCAAAGTCACTTCGTAAAATTGCCGAATACTTTGGTGATGAGGAGCTCAAGGCCAAAATTGAAGCTGTTATTGCGGAGGAGATGCCAAAGGTAAAAGCTGTTATTGATGAGATTCGCCCGAGAACCCAGGGAAAAACAGCCATGCTTTTTGTCGGTGGTTCACGTGCCCATCATTACCAGGATCTTTTCAGTGAACTTGGTATGAC
This sequence comes from Chlorobiaceae bacterium, assembly GCA_037134935.1. Taxonomy (GTDB): domain Bacteria; phylum Bacteroidota; class Chlorobiia; order Chlorobiales; family Chlorobiaceae; genus Chlorobium. Next base: position 62,823 of record JBAXLG010000005.1, read on the forward strand.
AACTGTGGCGGCTGGATATGAGTTTGCTCATCGCGATGACTATGAAGGGCGCAAGGTGCTGCCAAGTATCAAAGTTGATGCTGACAGCAAGAACATTGAAGAGCTGAAAGTGACCGCAGATCCGGAACTGTACAAGCCAAGAAAAACTGAAGCGGAGCTTGAAGCTCTGAAAGAAAAAGGTTTGGAGATCAATGGTTATGAGGGAATGATGAAGCAGATGACAAAAAAATCGTTAGTTGTTGATGACCTTAGCCATTATGAGTCTGAAAAACTGATTGAGATTTATAAACCGGACATTTTTTGCGCTGGTATCAAGGAAAAATATGTGGTGCAAAAGATGGGAGTTCCCCTGAAACAGCTTCATAGCTACGATTACGGCGGTCCTTACACCGGTTTTGAGGGGGCAATAAATTTCTATAAAGACATTGATCGCATGGTGAACAACCCGGTATGGAAATTCATCAAGGCGCCATGGGAAAAGGTTGAAAACGGAAAAGCAACTGGACTTGCAGCTAGTTATGTGACACAGTAATCAGGAAAACGGAGACTATTGAATTATGTTATTAAGACACACATCAAAAGAGGTTAAAGAGCGTGAAGGGTTGACCATCAACCCTGCAAAAACCTGCCAGCCGATCGGAGCCATGTATGCAGCGCTTGGTATTCATGGCTGTCTTCCTCATAGTCATGGATCGCAAGGTTGCTGCTCTTATCATCGGAGCACCCTGACTCGCCACTACAAAGAACCTGTTATGGCGGCAACCAGTTCTTTCACCGAAGGAGCATCAGTGTTCGGTGGCCAGGCAAACCTTCTGTCAGCCATTGAGACTATTTTTTCGGTATATGATCCAGATATCATTGCCGTACACTCGACTTGCTTGAGTGAAACTATCGGTGATGATTTGCAGCAGATTACGAGAAAAGCAAAAGATGACGGTAAAATTCCGGAAGGAAAATATGTTATATATGCCAGCACGCCGAGTTTTGTTGGGTCACACGTTACCGGTTATGCAAATATGGTGACTGGCATGGCTGAACAGTTTGCTGTTTCAAGCGGTAGCAAGAAAAACCAGGTCAACATTATTGCCGGCTGGATGGAGCCTTCAGATATGCGCGAAATCAAGCATCTGGCGAAGATACTTGGTGTCAAAATTGTGCTCTTTCCGGATACGTCAGATGTACTTGATACTCCGCAGAGCGGCAAGCATGTCTTTTATCCGAAAGGTGGCACGACAGTTGCACAACTGAAAAGTACCGGTGACAGCCTCTTTTCGCTTGCCCTTGGATGCGTCAGTGCGGAACCGGCAGCAATAGCTTTGGAAAAGAAGTGTAAGATTCCGTTTGAAACGCTTGACATGCCAATCGGTCTTTCTGCAACTGATCGCTTTATTATGAAGCTCAGTCAGGTTGCAGGGGTAAAGGTGCCCGATGAGATCACAGAAGAGAGAGGACGTCTTGTTGATGTTATGGCCGATATGGAACAGTATTTTTATGGCAAAAGAGTTGCTCTTTTTGGTGATCCCGATCAACTTGTTCCACTTACTGAATTCCTGCTCGACCTGAACATGAAACCTGTTTATATCGTCAGCGGAACACCGGGTCAACGCTTTGAAAAACGGATGCGTCTGCTTCTTGATGCACGGTCACCGGAAACAAAGTTCAAAAATGGTATTGGTGCGGATATGTTCCTTTTGCACCAGTGGATGAAGAATGAGCCGGTTGATCTTTTGATTGGCAACACGTACGGCAAATACATGGCCCGCGATGAAGATGTGCCGTTCATCAGGTTCGGTTTCCCGATTCTCGATCGTATTGGTCACAGCTATTTTCCGAATGTTGGCTACAGTGGCGGGTTGAGGTTGGTTGAAAAGATACTTACAACCTTGATGGATCGCCAGGATCGTGATGCCCTTGAAGAGAAGTTTGAGCTGGTTATGTAAGTAGTATGCAGTAAAATATTTTTAATGAAGGGGTTGAAGCTATGGAACAGATTGGTATTCTTGAGGGAAGAAAGAGGCAGGTTTTCGAAAAAAAGAAAGGTGTCGGACAGCCGGATATTGTCTGCGATACATCCAGTCTTTCAGGCTCTGTAAGCCAGAGGGCTTGTGTTTTCTGTGGTTCCCGCGTTGTACTCTATCCCATAGCTGATGCTCTTCATCTTGTTCATGGTCCAATCGGATGTGCCGCCTATACGTGGGACATCCGGGGGGCTGTTTCTTCGGGCCCTGAATTGCATCGCTTGAGTTTTTCAACCGACCTTCAGGAAATGGATGTCATTTATGGTGGCGAAAAAAAGCTTTATAACTCTTTGATAGAGCTGATTGAGCAGTACAAGCCTAAAGCTGCCTTTATCTACTCAACATGTATTGTCGGTCTTATTGGTGACGATATTGATGCGGTGTGCAAAAAAGTTTCCAGAGAAACAGGGATTCCGGTTCTTCCTGTTCACTCCGAAGGGTTCAAAGGAACCAAAAAAGATGGTTATAAAGCAGCATGTTCTGCTTTAATGAAACTTATCGGTACAGGAGATGTAGAGACGATCAGCAAATACAGCATTAATATTCTCGGTGAATTCAATCTTGCTGGAGAGGCATGGATTATAAGAAAGTATTATGAAAAAATGGGTATTGAGGTTGTATCGACCCTGACTGGCGACGGGCGGGTTGGTGCCGTACGGCGCGCACATGGTGCATCGCTGAACGTTGTGCAATGTTCGGGATCAATGACCTCGCTTGCCAAAGAGATGCAGGAAAAATACGGTATTCCTTATATCAGGGTTTCTTACTTCGGTATTGAGGATATGTCAAAATCGCTCTACGATGTTGCCAAACATTTTTCCGACCGTCCTGAAATTATGGATGCGGCAAAGCAGGTTGTTCGCGATGAGGTGAGTAAACTCTATCCTTCGCTGCAGAAGTTCAGAAAAGCCTTGACGGGTAAAAAAGCAGCAATCTATGTTGGTGGTGCATTCAAAACCTTTTCGCTCATCAAGGCACTTCGATCTATCGGAATGTCGGTGGTACTTGCTGGGTCACAGACTGGTAACAAGGATGATTATGCAAGACTCAAGGAGATGTGCGACGAGGGAACCGTGATTGTGGATGATTCCAATCCTGTAGAGCTTTCGAAGTTTATTCTTGAAAAAGAGGCCGACCTGCTTATTGGGGGAGTCAAGGAAAGGCCGATCGCTTTCAAACTCGGAATCGGGTTCTGCGATCATAACCACGAGAGAAAAATTCCGCTCGCCGGATTTGAAGGAATGTACAATTTTGCATTGGAGGTTTATCAGTCGGTCATGAGTCCGGTATGGCAGTTTGTTCCACGAAAAGGAGGTAACCGTTGAAACACGCAAAAACAGCAACACAAAATGCCTGCAAGCTCTGCAACCCGCTCGGGGCATGCCTTGCCTTCAGGGGAATCGAAAACTGTGTGCCTTTCCTTCATGGCTCCCAGGGATGTGCGACCTATATTCGTCGTTATCTGATCAGCCATTATAAGGAACCAATTGATATTGCGTCGTCGAATTTTCATGAAGAGACGGCAGTTTTTGGTGGCAGTCATAATCTCCAGATCGGGCTGAAAAATGTAACTGAACAGTACAAACCTGAAGTTATCGGAGTGGCAACCACCTGCCTGAGCGAAACAATCGGTGACGATGTTCCCATGATACTCAGGGAGTATAAAAAAACGCACAAAAATGGTACACCCTTGCCAGTTATGATTCATGCGTCAACTCCAAGTTATCAGGGCAGTCACATTGATGGTTTTCATGCAGCTGTCCGGGCAACAGTAAAGGAACTGGCAGAGGCAGGAGCTCGGCAGAAACTTGTCAATGTTTTTCCAAACATGGTTTCACCAGCCGATCTTCGCTACCTCAAGGAAATTCTTGGTGATTTCAGTCTGCCTTTTATGCTGTTGCCTGATTATTCGCAGACAATGGACGGTGGCCCATGGGGTGAGTACCATCGTATTCCGCCGGGAGGCACTTCGGTAAGTGCTATTACTTCTGCTGGCAGCGCGACTTCAAGTATTGAGTTTGGTTCCACGCTTGATGCTTCAAAATCGGGTGCAGGGTATCTTGAAGAGGCGTTTGGTATTCCGAGATATCATTTTTCCCTGCCAATAGGAATCAAGGAGAGCGATAAATTATTCAGTTTGCTCGAAACGATCACCGGGCAAGAGTGCCCGGAAAAATATAAGGATGAACGCCGGCGCCTTATAGATGCATATGTTGATGGGCATAAATATGTATTTGAGAAAAAAGTCATCATTTACGGAGAGGAAGATCTTGTAATTGCCATCACCGCATTTCTAAGGGAAATTGGCATGACACCGTTACTCTGCGCCTCAGGTGGAAAAAGCGGACAGTTCAAAAAAAAGCTTGCGGAGCTTATTCCGGATCTGGAGGAACAAGGTATCAAGGTGCGGGAAGGTGTTGATTTTGTAGATATCGAGGATGAGGCCAAAGTGCTTAAACCCGATTTTCTTATCGGAAACAGTAAAGGCTATACCATGTCACGAAAAAACAATATTCCGCTGCTCAGGATCGGCTTTCCGATTCACGATAGGTTCGGTGGACAGAGAAAACTTCATATCGGGTACAGGGGTACCCTGGAACTCTTTGACCGAATTGTCAACACTGTTATTGAACAACGGCAGAATGCTTCATCAATTGGTTATACTTACATGTAAAGGGAGGAGAACCCATGTCATTGAAAATTGCAAACCACCCCTGTTTTAACGATGCTTCCAGGCATAAATTCGGACGTATCCATCTCCCTATTGCCCCAAAATGCAATATCCAGTGTAACTACTGCAACAGGAAATTTGATTGCATGAACGAGAGCCGCCCTGGTGTTACCAGCAAGATATTGTCGCCTCTGCAGGCTATGCACTATCTTGATCAGGCTATGATGCTTTCTCCAAATATTGCCGTTGTGGGTATTGCGGGCCCGGGAGATCCATTTGCCAATCCGGACGAAACAATGGAAACGCTCCGGCTTGTGAGGAAAAAATATCCCGAAATGCTGCTTTGTGTGGCAACCAATGGTCTCGATTTATACCCTTATATTGATCAACTTGCTGAGCTTGAGGTTAGCCATGTTACTATTACTATCAATGCAATAGACACTGAAATCGGATCGGAAATTTATGCGTGGGTACGGCATAACAAGAAGATGTATCGCGATATCAGTGCAGCAAAACTGCTTATCGAAAACCAGCTTGAGGCACTGAAAAAGCTTAAGGCTGCCGGTGTTACTGCTAAAGTGAATTCGATCATCATTCCGGGTATTAACGATACCCATGTGATTGAAGTAGCCCGGAAAGTTGCAGAACTGGGGGCTGATATCCTGAACTGTATGCCCTATTACAGAACTACAGAGACTGTTTTTGAAAACATTGCCGAGCCATCTGCGGATATGGTCAAAGAAATCCAGAATGCCACAAGCGAATATTTGGTGCAAATGAAACATTGTGCCCGGTGCCGTGCCGATGCGGTTGGTATTATAGGCGAAATCAACAATGAAGCTATAATGCAGAAACTTGCCGAAGCAGCAGCTTTACCAATAAATCCGGCAGATAGCCGACCCTATATTGCTGTAAGCAGTATGGAAGGTGTGCTGATCAACCAGCACCTTGGAGAAGCTGATCGCTTTCTGGTTTATGGATTCGATAGCCACACCGGTGAGTGTTCACTTATTGATGCAAGAACCGCTCCACCGTCAGGAGGAGGGCAGCAGAGATGGGAAGCATTGGCTGACACGCTGAAAGATTGCCGGGCATTGCTTGTCAACGGTGCGGGCAATTCCCCCACCAAAGTCTTGAATGCAAAAGGTATTGACGTCATGGTTCTTGAAGGAGTTATTGAAGAGGCGGTTTTCGCGCTCTTTACAGGGCAGGATCTCAAACATTTGATGAAAAGCAGTCAGATCCATGCCTGCGGAAGCAGCTGTTCAGGTACCGGCGGTGGATGCGGATGACAGAAGACAATGGAGGGTTTATAGTTTCGCTATTTTTTTATCAACAATCATAAGTTACCATAACACTTTTGAATCATTTTCATCATGGACAAACCAAAACATCACATTTTAGTCTGCGCAAGTTTCCGCGCACAAGGCGCACCCCAGGGTATCTGCCATAAAAAGGAGTCCCTCAGCCTGATTCCTTATTTTGAAAGTGAACTCTCCGACCGAGGTATGACTGATGTTACTATTTCAGCAACAGGGTGTCTTAATCTCTGCGAGAAAGGGCCGGTCGTAGTGGTCTATCCTGAAAACTTCTGGTACGGTGAAATTGACAGCGAGGATAAAGTTGACGATATTCTTGATGCTCTTGAAGAGGGAAATGCCTGCGAAAGTCACCTGATAAACTGAGCCTGTTTTCCAATAGAGTTGCCCTATACATACAAAAAGGCAACTCTATATTTTTTACTTATCGCTATATTTATTTCGATATAACGAAAAATTACCATTAGCAAGCATTTCTTTATTTCAGCAATACCTGTTCTTTCTCTATTACACCTACCCGGCGTTCTCCGGCGCCGGGATTTTTTTTAATAGTTGTTCCTTGGTCAAGAAGTTTTCTGAATACAACCATTTCTGATTTTGTAAAGCCTTTTGCAAGATAGAATTGCTGTGCTCTCTCATTGTTGCCGTCCGTAAGCAGCGTTATCCGCCCAAATCCTTCCGTGCGTAAAACGTTGATAGCATGTTCGATCAACAGGGAACCGATCCCTTTACCGCGCCATGCAGGGTCGATAATCATATCTTCAAGAAGTGCAACCTTTTTTCCGAGAAAAGTACTTACGGTAAAAAGAAGCAAAACCATACCCTGAATCACCCCGTCAATTTCACAGACAAAAATCCGCCCAAGTTCAGGATTTTCAATAATAATGGAAAGACCTCTCGACTGGTTGTTTCCATCAGCAGTAAATTCTTTTTCCTGATTGAAAAGAAGTGCGCATAGTTCACTGCATCTGGGAATATCGCTTGCTACAGCTGTTCTTATATCTGGCATTCTTTTGACTGGATTATTGATATGAGTGTTTTGTTCTACAATTTCAGGATAATATGCAATGACTCTGATTGAACGCCAAATGAACTTGCAGGGTACGACGTAATATTGACTCAATAAAGTGGCGCTGATTTGACAATGATTCACGCTTTGATACCCATAAAACCAATAGTACGGTGGAGCGGTTTAATGGCAGAATCGAAGAACTCATGCAGCAGAATCGGTTTGAAACTGCTCAGGAGTGAGTAAGAATCATCAAAAATAATGAACAGATTCCAAAAACCTATTGGGGTGTCTGTTCATTATTCAGGTCATGAGAGATTGGTACAAAACAACAGGTATTTATTTTTATAATGCCTCATAATTTGGCTGAACCTGACAAGGAGCAAGAAAATCAGATAGCTTGATTTCGAGCGGGTAATTTATTTTACCGTCTCAATCGGGTAGGTCGAATTTATTTTTAAGACTTCAATGCGGTTGACCCATTTCACATGCCGGGGACCGGTTACTTTGTCGTTTGCACAAAAAACCACAAATCGTCCATCTTGTTCAATTGGTTTTCCGTTTTCCTCAAAAATCAACCAAGTGTTGTCACCGGCAGTTCCGTAATGCAGTTCGTTATATGAAAAAAGGACATTGTAGTTATCTGTTGAATGGATAAAAACAGCGTACTCTCCACGTTGACGAGCATCAGGTATGACAACTTTTGCGGAATCGAGAATTTCGCGTAGAAGGACACCCTTATATTTTCTGAAAGTTTTACGGGTTTCGCCTGAATCGCAGATTACTGCTGCATTTTCGTGTTCGGATACATTCATCTTTTCGATGTTTGCAATAGTAATAGTGAATGGCTTTTCTACCAAACCTGAAACGCTTACAGTTTCAGATGTGTTGCTACCTGGATTTGCCTGTACTGTAAATGGGGCGTTTACTAATGAAGCAAGAAGCATGAGGATGAAGTAAGCGGAGAATTTCTGTTTTTGCATGGTTTTGTGTGTTTAAGTGTTGAGGTTGAAGTCAGATTTGAGGTGCCACAAATAAAACGTAAGGCTGCATTTCAAGCAAGAGTACATTTGCGGCTCTTGTTCGATAATTCAGGATGAGCTGAATGTTGCTTTAATTGAGTTGATTTTCTGTTTCTTTTTATGTGAAAATTACTTGGTTATAACGAGTATGCAACTGATAGCACGTACTGCCGACCTGGTGCGGGATATCCTTCTGAAACTGCATAATTCCGGTCGAGGGCATTTTCAACACTACCCTGAATTGAAAATGCTTTATATAGCGAAGTGCTTGCCCTCAGGTTTAACAAGCCATAGGAACTTGCTTTATATTTTCCATTGGTGCTACTGTAACGTTCTGAATTGTATTCAGTTTCAAGTATTGCCCAAGTACTTTTATCCAGTGAAAACTGGATGTAGCCTGAAAGCTTGTTACGCGGTACATCGGTAAACTGCAGAGAAGGGTTACTGTCGTTTTTGCGATCAATGTAGCTGTAAGCTGTAAAAGCTTTGAGCCATGAGGCCGGTTGCCAGTCGACTGAGCATTCAAAACCCGTAAATGTTGCTTTTCCTGTATTCTGGAACTGATACACCCATATACTGTTTATGTAGGCTATGTTGTCGACCTGCTGAATGACATTATTGAGTTTACTCTGGTATATAGAAGCCTGTATTTTCAGTTTATCAAGAGCTTTTATAGTATAATCAACTCCATAGTTCCAGCTCTGTTCTGGATTTAACCCTGGATTTGGAAGTGCGTTGCCAAACTTGTAGGAATACCGGTCTTTAAGGGTAGGGAATCTTGTCGTTCTAGCAATATAGGTTGTCACTTCCTGACGCTCATCAGGATGTCCAACCACTGCTAATTGGTAGTTTGTTGCTGCATTATCAACAAGATTAAATGAAGAGATCTTATTATTCTGCAAGTCCTCGGCTTTTATGGTATTTCTGAAATCACGACGTGCGCCTAAAATCACACTGAGGTTATCCGATGCCGCCCAGGAATTTTCTGCTGCAAGGGAAAGTGTATTATCCTCAAACTCTTTGGGCATCTGACCGATATTATATTCTTTATGTTTATCATACTTTTCATGAACAGCCAATTTTAAGGTGTTTTGACTGATCAGCTCTGTATCATATTCAACTGATCCGCCGAATGTCTGGTCGTCATAAATACTGGTAAAAGCCTTTTTTGAAATTTGTGTTTTATAGGTAGCGTTATCGTAACTATCAAGAACATTGTAATAGTTATCAACATAGGCTCTCGTTTTGAGGTAGCTTTTATTCCCTACCGCAGTTTTTCCGATAAAGTAAAGGCTTGATTTATCCCATTCTGTGTATTTCCAGTACCTGACAGCCGATGATGGGTTGATTCCTGTATAAACAGGAACACCCTTATTTGAGTCTTGATTGATAAATGAAATGGAATATTCATCGGAACTGTTTGGCGTGTAACCAACCTTGAAAGATTCCTTAACGTCTTTTGTTGCCGAATTATCTCTTTTACCGCCATTTTCATTAATGTTCGGGGTGAATGAACCTGAAAGTGGCCAGAAGTTGCTGTCGATAGAGGAAAGGGCAGTCTGAACATACCAAGAGCCCTGATTTGTACCGATATTAAGAGAAGTAAATGAAGATGCAATCTGATCATTATCGAACGAAAGTCCTTCTTTCACTGTTGCCTCCAATTTTTTCTGAGGCTTGCGGCTTACCATGTTAATTGCGCCACCAAGGGTGTTTGGGCCGAACATAACTGATGTGAATCCTTTGGAAATAGAGATTTGTGACAGATCAAACGTTGTAAATCGGTTAGGATCGACATAACCGTCATAGGGGACATACAGTGGTATGCCGTCCATATACAGAGGTACCTGCCGCATATCGAAACCTCTTACATAAATCATACCCTCATTTCTTGCACCAAAATTACTTTGATTGATACCGGGAAGTACATTAATTGCCTGGGTTATATTTTTTTTATCAAGCCTCTCCATGTCATCTGCTGAAATAATTTCATTTTTTTTGTCTTGTTTTCCGGTTACTGTTATTTCTCCACCCTTGAAAACCGGTGCTTCTGATGCTGCGGCATCTGGATATAAAGTAGCAGCAGCGTCTATTTCGGGAGTGGCAAGCAGAAAAACAAGAAGAGCTATTTTTTTCATTTTACTGTCAATGTTGTTGTTATTACTTTAATGATATAACGGTAGCTAAATAAAATAAGGCTATAGACTATTTTGCAAATTCAAGTGTAAAAAGTTCCATTTCAAATATTCAGGTTTTATGCTACAATGTTATCTGTTAATAATAATAAGTGGCAAGAATCTCCTTTATTTCAAGAGTAAACGACTAAACAGTGAAAGGGTCAAATTTTTAAGAAGCACTAATTTTTCCGTTATATATTAATAAATATAAAGATATGCAAAAAAATCACGTTTCGATTTATATAAACTTAAAAAAACATAGAATAATAATAATAAATATAGCGCATTTGCACTCCTTTTTTAAGGAAAAAACCTCTTTTATGTTTAAATATTATTGCGCTCTATTTGTTTGATTTCTTGTTGGTATTTTTCCAAGACTCTGTTTTAAACGGTAAATTCAGGTATTGCTCCGGCAACTATAGGTATTGCTAATTAAAACAGTACAGCCTTTATTCATGAAGTTTTTAAAGACAAAGGCTTAACACTTATAATTGCCGGAGCAATAATTTATTTACTTTTTAGTGTTTATGGGAGCAACAGTCTTACTGTATCTACTGGTCGTAGATGCGCTGTATCTGTCCAAACTGATATGCGTCAAATGGTGCTTGTTGATGTTGTTGTGTGACAGTGAAAAAAAGTATACGGCAAGTCAGTCATACAGCATGAGGCGCTGGAAAAGTTCATCATCTGGAGCGTGAATTGTGTATAGTAACGGTAGGGGAAGAATGAAATAGCTTAAAAAAGCAATTGTTGCTTTTTATACTGGTTTATAGCGCATTACAAAGATGCTTTTATCATTTCAGTGCTTTGTTATTTGTTGAGAAGTTCAAAAAAACATGCCCGCATTCAAAATTATTGAGGGTGGGCATGTTTTTGATTGGCCTGCATTTTCTATAGCCTGTTTACGTTAAAGTCAAAGGGTGTTTTTTTCTGTTTTCCTTGCCGATAATATATGCTTATGAAGCAGCCAATGCTTTGTTAACCTTATTTGCTGCATCACGCAGGTCGTTGGCCGAAATAAGATTCAATTCTGATTCATCAAGCATTTTTTGAGCGATTGAGGCATTGGTTCCCTCGAGCCTGACAATGACAGGGAGATGAAGGCCAATTTTTCGTGCTGCTTCAATAATGCCGCCAGCTACCCTGTCGCAGCGGACAATTCCTCCGAAAATATTAACAAGGATTGCTTTGACATTTTTGTCGCTCAAAATTATTTTGAATCCTTCCTCAACAGACTGAGGGCTTGCTGTACCGCCGACATCAAGAAAATTTGCTGGTTTTCCGCCAGCCAGCTGGATCATATCCATTGTTGCCATAGCGAGTCCGGCACCGTTAACCATACATCCGACATTACCGTCCAAGCGGATATAGTTAAGATTTGATTTTGATGCTTCGACTTCAAAAGGGTCCTCTTCGCTGATATCACGGAGTTCAACAAACTCTTTATGCCGGTAAAGTGCGTTGTCGTCGAAATTGATTTTTGCATCAAGAGCCAATACCTTACCCTCTTTGGTTACCACAAGAGGATTAATTTCAGCCAGTGCCGCATCTATTGAGGTGTAAGCCTTGTAAAGTGCCAATATAAAGTTGACGGCATTTCGGAATTGATCGCCTTCAAGTCCAAGGAAGAATGCAGCTTCGCGAGCTTGGAATCCCTGCATTCCGAAAAGTGGATCCACTTGGATTTTCAGAAGCTTATCCGGCGTTTCCTCGGCAACTTTCTCTATTTCCATACCACCTTCTGTAGAAACCATCAGAACATTTTGCGAAGTTGATCGATCAAGAGTAATGCCGACATAAAATTCTTTATCAATATTCATGCCTTCTTCTACAAGCACACGTCTGACTTCTTTTCCTTCACTGCCAGTCTGATGGGTGACAAGAGTTATACCGATCATTTGCTGGGCTATATCAAAGGCCTCTTCTGGCGATTTAGCCAATTTAACCCCTCCGGCTTTTCCTCTTCCTCCTGCGTGAATTTGCGCTTTTACAACAACTACAGGACAACCTACCTCTTCAAAAAGCTGCTCAGTTGCTGTTTTTACTTCTTCCGGTGAATAGGCAACAATTCCTCTAGGTACGGCAACGCCAAATTTTCTGAGGATATCCTTACCTTGATATTCATGAATGTTCATACTTTTATATCTTAAGTTACTGACAATGGTTTACATTCGAAATGTTGTGAAGCAAAAGTAGAGCAGTATAATGAAAATTACGATTACGATAAAACCTCTGATTGCCAACTCAACAATATTTAAAAAATAGTATGATGGATTTTACGTATTGTATGGAACTTGCTTTCCGTGAGGCAATCAAGGCGTTTGAAAAAAAGGAAGTGCCGGTAGGGGCAGTTGTGTTTGATAGTAATGGTTACGTTATTGGAAGGGGCTATAACTTGGTGGAATCGCTTAGTGACACTACTGCACACGCAGAAATGATTGCTCTTACCTCTGCAATGGCAACAATCGGAAGCAAATACCTTGATGGTTGTACCCTTGCTGTTACTATGGAGCCATGTCCCATGTGTGCTGGTGCTATTGTTAATGCAAAGGTCGGAAGGGTTCTTTTTGGTGCATATGACCCCAAAATGGGAGCATCTGGTACCGTTATGAATGTGACGGGATCTCAGCACCTTAACTATCAAGCGGAAGTTTTTGGTGGTATTATGGAGAATAAATGCCAAAATCTGCTTCGTGATTTTTTCAAGGAGCTACGCCAGAAACCTTGATGATGGCTTTTTACTTTTTATTAGTTCTTTTTTTAGGACTCATTACTTTTCTTTTTTTCTGTTGAGATGTTTTCACGAATAATATTTTTCAGTGAGCTTGCCAGATGGGATACAATGTCTTGAGCTATACCGCTACCACTTGAAGTAGTCTGAATTTTATCCAGGCTTTCGATACCTGCTTGTTTAACTGCTTTGCTGATGGTGACCGATAAAATTGGATTGCATTCCCTGACAATCTCTTTAAGCATGAATGAAGCCTCAAACATACTTTGCTGAATAACAGCCTTTTGGTCTTCTGCCGATATGATCTGACATTGCCGGATTGCGATGATACCGGCAAGGCAAGTGAGATAGGTATTGGTTGAACCGGAAAGAAATAGGTTTAAAAAAAAAGGAGTTAGCAGGTTTCCTGCCGGAAGCAGGGAAGATAAGGTGTTACTGAAAGATGCTTGTATGATCGGCTTGATATGATCTGGTATCTCTTCTTTTTTAAAGTCAGAAAGTGGAAGATATGTATAGACTGAACGAACAAGGTCAATAAACTCTCTTAGGTTGTGTTGCCGGTTGTGAATAGTGTACACTGCCCAAACTGCTTTGATATTGTTCAAAAGAGAAGTGGTTGTTCCATAGGAGGTGTTTTGAGCAAAAGCACCTACAAAAAAGTTTTTTGTGGCGATCTCTTTGGTTGCATTAAGTGCATCAATTTCGAGAAATTTTAGATTCGTTCGTATCCAGCGCACCTCCTTTTTGTTTGTTAACGGCTCAGTATTCTTGGGATGAACTGGCATCTGTTGTACTAAATATCGGGAATACTCTGTCATCAGTTTCGAATTTTCGTGGTCTGGCAGTTCTGGTTTTTTCGTGACAGAGAAAAGGTGTATTCCTGAATAAACCGAAATGAGTATAACGCCACTGCTGACAAGAAGGAAAAGAGCCCCTGCATAGGGGTGAAGTGGGCTGATCAGTTTAGCTGTCTCACTCAACTGGTTGACTACAAAGACAACTGCCAGAAAAGTGACAGATAAAAGAGTCGTGTAATAAAATAAAGTGGCTTTTCTTTTCATAGCAACAGCTTGTTGTAATCTGTTTCAGCTATCCGAAAAGAATAACAGTCGACTTGTATTTTCTTGTTTAGATTACAAGTTAAAGTTTCGGAAGCTTGATGGAGTGCTCGGTGCTGAACTGATAATCCAGAAAAATATGTTCGGCTTTGGGAATTTGCCATTTTCCGTTTTCAAGACGGTTTGTTGTCTCTTTTAGACGATAAGTAGTATGACCGCATGTCCAGCAGTCATAGTTAGCCATACCGGTGCAGAGGCATGTTTTTTCTTTGATAATAAGCGGCTCCCCGGGTTTTTTATTGCCAAGAGCGTTGTAATAAGCATCAATATAGGTACATTTACCGCCGTTTTCAAGCAGGTAGCCGAGTCCTTCGCAGTTTGGCTTAATGGTATAGCGAAGAGTTGGGGAGTTGATAAGCATGCGCATAGGATAGCCTGTTGTTGAGGCCATATTGATGACAATGTCTTCCTTATTTGCATTGATATAGTGCTGTTTTACCTCGGACGGCAGGCCGGATTCTTCGGAAATTGTAAATCGAGTGGCTACTTGTACGGCTCCAGCTCCAATCTTAAGGTAGTCAACGGCATCGGTGCCAGTAAAGATACCGCCTGCAGGAATCACTGGAATGTTCAGTTCCTCTTTTTTCAGGAAGCTAAGCACCTCGATAAAAATTGTTTTTAGATCGAAAGTATACCAATCATTCGGTCCAAAGCCAAGATGTCCTCCGGCCAGTGGACCTTCGACAATAATGTAATCAGGCAGGCGACGAAGTCGCATTGCACGTTTCAGGAAAATAGAAAGAGCTCTGACCGAAGAGATGATAAGGCCTATTTTTACATCCCGAAATCTGGGATGATCCTGGATGAGATCAAGTGTTCGAAGATTGAGCCCGGCGGCAAGAGTGAGTCCGTCAATACCTGCATCCATTGCCGATGAAAGCCTTACCTTCAGAGTCTCTGATGCGCTGTTCATGGTTAACTTTTCCATGCAATTCAAAAAAATCGCACCTTTACCAGTTTTTTGGGAGACAGTATGTTCAATGTATAGCTTTTGCGCTTCGGCAACTTCTTCAAGATCAAAAAGTACCGCTGACTTGTCAGGGTTATTGGCGTATTTTAGATATTTCTTTCTTTTGTGGGTTACAAATGACGTTTTTAATATTCTGTCGCAAACATATCCAATTTCGGCATCAGAAATATGGCCTATTCCGCCGAGTTTTTCAGCTACAAGCGCAAGTTCGGTTGTCGAGATATTGACACCCATTCCGCCGATAATGATGGGTACGTATTCTTTTTCGCCTATTTTTAACCTGAAATTGTCTACGTTCATTGTCTTTTTATCATGGCATTTATTTTTTTCCTGAGTACAGGGGGAGGCTGATAATATGCTGCCGTTATCCTGCTCGCAAAAAGGAAAGTTGTGCAAGATATCATATTTCGTTTTATAAATCTACAGGCAAATCTCAGAATTCTTTCGCGTTTTGTAGCAATACCTTTTTTTATTTGCTATTCATTTAGTTCACTGCCATGTATGAAGTTTGAGAAAAGATGAAGAGAATATTAAATTGCAGGCCAAATAAAAGAAAGCAGTAAATTCTCTGAATAATTATAGAACATTCTGAAAAAAGGATAAACAATATGATTAAACTGGTATTGTTGCGTCATGGAGAAAGTCAGTGGAACCGAGAAAACCGTTTTACAGGATGGTATGATGTCGATCTTTCTGAACAGGGTAGAATAGAAGCTGCAAACGCGGGAAAATTGCTTCGGGAGTCCGGGTTTGTTTTTGATGTCGCTTATACCTCTGTATTGAAGCGAGCCATAAGGACACTGTGGAATGTCCTTGATGAAATGGATTTGATGTGGATTCCGGTATTTAAGGATTGGAGACTCAATGAACGCCATTACGGAGCATTGCAGGGACTTAACAAGTCTGAAACTTCACAAAAGTATGGTGACGAGCAAGTTCTTGTTTGGCGCAGAAGCTATGACACACCGCCACCGCCGCTTGAACGAACTGATGAACGCTATCCCGGTTCCGATCCCCGTTATAGTGCTTTGACTGAGGAACAGATTCCGCTGAGCGAATGTCTCAAGGATACTGTCGACAGGTTTCTTCCGTTCTGGCATGAAACGATAGCACCGGAAATTCGTAAAGGCAGGAATGTTATTATAGCAGCTCACGGAAACTCTCTGCGTGCTTTGGTCAAATATCTTGACAATATTTCGGAGGAGGATATTGTGGGAGTGAATATTCCCACAGGGATTCCACTGGTTTATGAGCTTGATGATGACCTGAAAGCTTTGAAAAGTTACTACCTTGGCGATCAGGATGCTTTGAAAAAGGCTGTCGAGGCTGTTGCAAAACAGGCGAAAGCGTAATCTTTCAAGTGTTGCGGCTGTGGGATATTTTGTTAAATAGCTTACATTCTATAGCCTGATTTGTCGATTGCTTTTTATTTTGAAACTATTCGAAAAGTTTTGCCTGAAAATATGAAAGTTATGAGAAAAGCGGGGCTCTATGATCCTCAGTTTGAACATGATGCCTGTGGTGTTGGGTTTGTTGCCAATATCAAAGGTATCAAATCACATAGTATTGTAGAGCAGGGTCTGCAAATCAACGAGAATCTGAAACATCGCGGAGCCAGTGGCTGGGAAAAGAATACAGGGGATGGTGCGGGAATTCTTCTTCAGGTTCCAGATAAGTTCCTACGTAAGGTTTGTGCGGAAATAGATATTGAGCTTCCTCCGGAAAAACAATATGGTGTCGGAATGGTTTTTCTTCCGCCCGATATATCACAGCGTCGAGCTGTTGAAGATATATGCCGTTTAATGATACAGGCTGAAGGCCAGAAATTTCTCGGTTTCAGAAAAGTTCCGACCGTCAATACTACTCTCGGTGATACCGCCAAATCTCAAGAACCTGTTGTTAAGCAGCTTTTTGTAGGTTGGGGAAAGGATATTGATTCAGAACTTCAATTCGAAAGAAAACTCTATATCATTCGCCGTCGTATCACCAAAAGGGTGAAATATACGGCTGCTCTTCTCGGTAGCAGTTATTTCTATATTTCAAGCCTTTCCTGCAGAACCATTGTTTATAAAGGCATGCTTCTTCCCCAACAGGTTGGAGAATTCTATCCAGAATTGCGTGATCCTGATATGGAGAGTGCTATTGCTATGGTACATTCACGTTTCAGTACAAATACTTTTCCGAGTTGGGACAGAGCTCATCCATATCGCTACCTCAGTCATAATGGGGAAATTAATACCCTCAAAGGCAATGTTAACTGGATGAAAGCGAGGGAGAAAAATGTGCAGTCTAAGGTGTTCGGCTCTGCGCTTGAGGATATAAAACCTGTTATTCTTGAGGACGGCAGCGATTCTGCCATTCTTGATAATGCGTTTGAGTTTCTTGTGCTCTCAGGTCGTTCGCTTGCGCATGCGGCTATGATGTTCATACCTGAACCGTGGTCAGGCAATAAGGCAATGTCTCCCGAGAAAAAAGCGTTTTACGAATACCACAGCTGCCTCATGGAGCCTTGGGACGGACCTGCGTCAGTAGCTTTTACCGATGGAGTACAGATCGGTGCGGTATTGGACCGTAACGGACTACGCCCTTCACGCTACTATATTACCACGGATGACCTTGTTATCATGGCTTCTGAAGTTGGCGTACTTGATATTGAGCCGGAGAAAATTCTTAGAAAAGATCGTCTTCAGCCGGGTCGAATGTTTCTGGTTGATACAGCCCAAGGGCGTATTATTTCCGATGAAGAGATCAAGAAAAGCATTTCTTGTGAAAAACCATACGGCGAATGGATTGAACAGAATGTGATTGATTTGGATGCTCTTCCGGATCATCCACAGATGAAAAATCCCGATGAAGAAAAATACAGTCTTACTGCCCGTCAGAAGCTGTTCGGGTATACACAAGAAGATATATCCCTTCAGATAAAGGTGATGAGCGAAAAAGGAGTGGAGCTTGTGGGTTCTATGGGTAATGATATACCACTTGCTGTCCTTTCCAATAAACCCAAGATGCTGTATGATTATTTCAAGCAGCTTTTTGCACAAGTGACTAATCCGCCGATTGATTCTTTAAGAGAGGAGCTTATTACTTCAACAACGGTGATGCTTGGTACCGAAGGCAATCTACTTGAGGCTTCAGAAATGAATTGCAGAAGGATCAGGTTGCCACATCCGGTGTTAAATAATCAAGCTCTTGAGAAGATTCGCGGAATTGATAAACCGGGTTTCAGAGCGGTTACTCTTCCTATTTTTTACGATGTAGCTGGTGGTGGAAAGGCTATTGAGGCCGCCATGCAGGATCTTTATCGTCAAGCTGAACAGGTAGCAAGCAAGGGTGTCAATATCATTATTCTTTCTGACAAAGGAGAGATTGAAAAAGACCGTGCCCCGATTCCCGCTCTGTTGGCGGTTTCAGGTTTGCACAATTTTCTTATTAATGCCGGCATACGAACAAATATTGGTTTGGTCATTGAATCAGCTGAGCCGAGAACCGTGCATCATTTTGCCATGCTTATCAGTTATGGTGCTGGTGCAGTCAATCCTTATATGGCATTGGAAACGGTACGATCACTGGTTTTGTCGGGCCATATCAGACTTGACGAAAAGGTCGCAGTCAAGAATTATGTAAAGGCTGCTGTGAAGGGAGTGGTAAAGACCATGGCTAAAATGGGTATTTCCACAATTCAGAGTTATCGCGGTTCCCAGATATTTGAGGCTGTTGGTCTCAATACTCAGCTTGTTGATGCTTATTTCACCCGTACACCTACCCGTATTGAAGGAATCGGTCTTGATACAGTTGCTGAAGAGGTATATAAACGTCACAAAACAGTTTTTCCGCCCACGGGAAATAAGGTTGATAGGGGACTTCATGTTGGTGGAGAAAGGAAATGGCGTTATAACGGTGAATATCATCTTTTCAGTCCCGAGGCTATCCATTTTCTTCAGCACTCCTGCAGAACCGACAACTATGAGTTGTTTAAAAAATATGAAAACCTCATTGACAACCAGAGCCAACATCTTTGTACGCTTCGCAGTCTTATTGATATCAAGTTTAGTAAAAATGCAGTACCGATCGAGGAGGTGGAGCCGGTTGAAGCTATTCTGAAAAGATTCAAGACCGGTGCTATGTCTTTCGGATCAATAAGTCAAGAGGCGCATGAAACCCTTGCCATAGCCATGAACAGGTTGGGGGGGAGAAGCAATACTGGAGAAGGCGGAGAAGATCCGGTGCGTTTTACAAAAGATAGTAATGGCGATTCAAAAATGTCGGCCATCAAGCAGGTTGCATCCGGTAGATTCGGTGTGACCAGTGAATATCTTGCAAATGCCACTGAGATACAGATCAAGATGGCGCAGGGTGCAAAACCCGGTGAAGGGGGGCAACTTCCGGGTTCGAAAGTCTATCCCTGGGTAGCAAAAGTACGCCATTCAACACCGGGTGTCGGTCTCATTTCTCCCCCTCCGCATCATGATATTTATTCAATTGAAGATCTGGCGCAGCTGATACATGATTTGAAAAATGCCAACCCCGAGGCACGCATTAACGTTAAGCTGGTTTCTACGGTTGGTGTTGGTACTATTGCCGCCGGTGTTGCAAAAGCTCATGCGGATGTTGTGCTCATCAGTGGTCATGACGGCGGAACCGGGGCATCTCCTGTTTCAAGTATCATGCATGCAGGCATGCCTTGGGAGCTGGGCTTGGCGGAAACACACCAGACGCTACTGCTCAACAATCTTCGCAGCAGAATTGTTGTTGAAGCTGATGGTCAATTGAAAACCGCAAGGGATATTGTTATTGCCGCCATGCTTGGTGCAGAGGAATTTGGTTTTGCCACCACAACTCTGGTGGTGATGGGCTGCATCATGATGCGATGTTGCCAGGATGATTCATGTCCGGTGGGTGTTGCTACACAGAACCCGCAACTTCGTAAGAATTTCAAAGGTAAGCCAGAGCATATCGAAAATTTCATGCGTTTTCTTGCCGAGGGAGTAAGGGAATATATGTCAAGTCTTGGTATTCGCACTTTTAATGAACTTGTCGGGCGCACAGAACTGCTCAGTATGAAGAAAAGTGTCGATCACTGGAAAGCACAGGGAGTTGATCTCTCCAAGATTTTTTACCAAGCTGAAGTTGGCGAGCATGAAACCCGTTACTGCACTATTGAGCAGGAGCATGCCCTAGATGAAAGTCTTGACCGTACCACACTACTTTCAATCTGTGAACCAGCAATTAAAAGAAAGGAAAAGGTTTCTACCACGTTGCCGATACGCAATACCAACAGGGTTGTTGGTACCATTGTGGGCTATGAAGTTACCAAAGCTTATGGTTCACAAGGGTTGCCTGATGATACGATCCACCTGAAATTTATTGGCTCTGCAGGCCAAAGTCTCGGGGCTTTCATTCCTAATGGAATAACTATTGAGCTTGAAGGCGATGCCAATGATTACGTAGGTAAAGGTTTGTCTGGAGGACGGATTGTGGTGTACCCGTCAAAAGAATCCATTTTTCTGCCGGAAGAGAATATTATTGTAGGTAATGTAGGCTTTTATGGAGCAACCTCCGGAGAGGCCTTTATCAGAGGTATGGCTGGAGAGCGCTTTTGTGTTCGTAACAGTGGCCTTAACGCTGTTATTGAGGCTGTTGGTGATCATGGCTGTGAATACATGACTGGCGGAATTGTTATTATTCTTGGAAAAACCGGTCGCAATTTTGCTGCCGGAATGTCCGGTGGTGTGGCTTATGTCTATGACCCTGACAATACATTTGCTGAAAATTGCAATCATGAGATGGTTGGGCTTTCTCCTGTTGATGATCCGCTTGATTTTGTTGTTATTCAGTCCATGATTGAAAAGCATGTGGCATATACAGGAAGCAACCTTGGTCAGGGAATTCTTAATGATTGGCACGCTCGCCGCAAGTACTTTATTAAAGTTATGCCGCACGATTACCGTCGAGCTCTTGATGCTATGAAAGAGGTTGCGGAAGCCGGAATTATCGGTGATGCAGCAGTTATGGCAGCGTTCGAAAAAAATATTCATGACCCTGTGCGCGTTTCAGGCAATTAACACTGGAAAAGGCCGAGTATGAAAGCCTGCACTCGAAAAGATTAAATCATTGATATGGGTAAAGTTAAAGGTTTTATGGAATACCAGAGAGCGTTGCCGGTCGACAGGGAACCTCTTCAAAGAATAAATGACTGGCAGGAGTTTCATAATGAGATGCCTGTTGTGGATCTGCAGAAACAGGGAGCCCGGTGTATGGACTGCGGCACACCCTACTGCCATACTGGATTTATACTGAACGGGATGGCAAGTGGATGTCCAATCCACAATCTCATCCCAGAGTGGAATGATTATATTTATAATGGTTTCTGGCATGAGGCATATGACCGGCTGATGAAAACCAACAACTTTCCGGAATTTACCGGAAGGGTTTGTCCTGCTCCTTGTGAAGGATCCTGTGTGCTTGGTATCATTGAGCCTCCGGTGACTATCAAGAACAATGAGTACGCAATTATTGAACATGCTTTTGCTGAAGGATGGGTCGTTCCCAAAACAATAGCCAATAGAACTGATAAAAGGGTAGCTGTTGTAGGGTCTGGTCCTGCAGGACTCGCCTGCGCTGACCAGCTCAACAAGGCGGGTCACAGCGTCACGGTTTTCGAACGTGATGACCGTTTTGGCGGTCTCCTGATGTACGGTATTCCAAATATGAAGCTCGACAAGATGCAGGTTGTACAGCGCCGTATTGATTTGATGAAGGACGAGGGAATCATCTTTATGGAAAACACCGAAGTTGGTGTCGACTATCCAGCTGACAAGTTGCTTGAAGAGTTTGATGCGGTTGTACTTTGTACAGGTGCAGCCAAACCCCGTGATCTTGATACGGAAGGCCGCGAATTTCATGGTATTTATTTTGCCATGGATTTTCTTCGTGCAAGTACCAAATCACTGCTTGAGCAAAGTGCGCCACTTCTTTCGGCGGCTGGAAAAAATGTTGTGGTTATTGGTGGTGGTGATACCGGTACAGACTGTGTTGCTACTTCGTTGCGTCAGGGTTGTAAAAGTGTTATTCAGCTTGAGATCATGCCGAAACCTCCGCTTGACCGTCAGCTCGACAATCCATGGCCGGAATGGCCAAAAACCTTCAAAGTTGATTACGGGCAGGAGGAAGCAGCATGTGTGCAAGGTGAGGATCCGAGAAAATATTCAATGATGACCAAAAAGTTTATTTCAGACGATAAGGGGTCATTAAAAGCGGTTGAGGTTTCCAAAGTAGAATGGGTAAACAAGGATGGTCGTTTCATGCCTCAACCGGTAGCTGGTACTGAACAGATTATTCCCGCTGAACTTGTGTTGCTGGCCATGGGCTTTATCGGGCCCGAAGAGCCACTTTTACAGCAGCTTCAGGTAGCAAGAGATGATCGCTCAAACATAAAGACGACTGAAAATACGTTTTTTACCAATCGAGAAAAAATTTTTGCCGCTGGTGACGCTCGTCGTGGTCAGAGCCTGGTGGTTTGGGCTATTTATGAAGGCCGTGCTGCAGCATGTGAGTGTGATTGTTTTCTTATGGGTTCAACATCTCTGCCATAAACGATTGGGACGGTTCAGGTGTTTATAATAGTTACTGTACTTGAATTAATTGCATTTAACAGGTCTGGTATATGGAACAGCAAAAGCTTAGGGATCTGCTTGAAAACCTTCATCAAGAGCTTGAACAGGTCGACTCTGTTGATGAAAGTACGGTAGCGGTTTTATCGAATCTCAGGGAAGATATCAGAAAGCTGGTGGATGAAAAAAGATCCATTTCAGAGCACGAATCTCTTGTGGTACGCCTGAATGAAGCAATAGATCATTTCGAGACCGATCATCCCAAACTGAGTATGACCATTCAGCATGTTCTGGATAGTCTGGCTCGAATGGGATTTTAAAGAACTATTATTATTTAATTTTTTGCAGGTATAATTATTTCATGATTAGAGAAAAAGAACCCGGAAAAAGCAAAACCAAAGGCAGTAACGGTAACAGCGAGGTTTTTTGTTCATTCTGTGGTAGAAGCGCACTTGAGGCAAACAGCATGGTTGCCGGCCCGAGAGCGTTCATTTGTGATCGCTGCATTAGAACCTCATATGAAATTCTCCGAAAGGAACTCAGTGCGATTCAGCAAGAGGAGAAGCGACCGGAGCAGCCTTTTCACCCGCGTCTGGTAAGCCCTAAAGCTATCATGGACTCTCTTGACAAATATGTTGTTGGTCAGGAAATAGCTAAGAAGTCGCTTTCAGTTGCCGTGTACAACCATTACAAACGCATTGAATCACAACAGGATTGGGTGCATAATGAGGAAGATGAGGTTGTCATAGAAAAAAGCAATATCCTGCTCATAGGACCTACAGGTACAGGAAAAACTCTTCTTGCCCAGACTCTGGCAAACCTTCTTGAAGTTCCCTTTTCAATTGTTGATGCTACCTCGCTGACTGAGGCAGGATACGTAGGCGACGATGTTGAAACTATTCTTGCCCGTCTTCTCCATGCTTCGGATTTCAATCTTGAACGTGCTGAGCGGGGAATTATCTATGTTGACGAAATCGATAAAATAGCCCGTAAATCCGCAAATGTTTCCATCACTCGCGATGTTTCAGGAGAAGGGGTTCAACAGGCTCTTCTGAAAATTCTCGAAGGTGCTGTTGTTGGCGTTCCACCAAAAGGAGGACGCAAACATCCGGAACAGCAATTAATCAATGTCAATACCAAAAACATTCTTTTTATCTGTGGAGGGGCATTTGAAGGGCTTGATCGACTCATTGCCAAACGGGTGTCGAAATCTTCCATGGGTTTTGGTTCAAAAGTCAAAAGCAAACAAACCGGTTACGATCCTGAAATTCTCCGCTATGTTACCCAGGACGATCTTCACGAGTATGGGCTTATTCCCGAATTTATCGGTCGTCTGCCTGTAATTTCTACCCTTGACTTACTTGACGAAAAGGCATTGCGAAACATTCTTATTGAACCGAAAAATGCTATTGTCAAGCAGTACAAAAAGCTGTTTGAAATGGATGGAGTGGAGCTCGAGTTTGCCGAAGAAGCACTTGACAAAGTAGTTGAAATTGCTATTAAACGAGGCACCGGAGCCCGCGCCTTGCGTTCGGTACTGGAAAATGTTATGATTGATATCATGTTCGAGCTTCCTTCAATGAAAAATACCCATAAGTGCCTTATTACAGCTGATACCATAGAGAATAAAGCCGCTCCGGAATATTTTTCAGGCAACAGAAAACAGAAAAAAACGGCATAAAAATGCAAATATTGATCTTTCATCTTTTTTGCATTTGATAAATGAAAGCCTATATTTACAGCCTTTCAAAAAGGGCGATTAGCTCAGTTGGTTAGAGCGCTACATTGACACTGTAGAGGTCAGAAGTTCGAATCTTCTATCGCCCACATTCTTCACAAAGCCAGCACAATCTGTTCTTGGAATTCCCACAAATTTCAGAAACCTTTGGGATAGTAAATTTTCCATTTTTTTGAGAACTCTTTTTCTTTCATTGCGTGGGTTAAATAGAAGTTGAACTCAAAGTTAAGTTCTTTAAAAATGTTAAAGTCGTTTTCATTGTAACCAGCTTTTTCCATATAAAAACCGATTGCTTGGTGATACGGGTACGTAAATCGAAGATGTTCAAGTATTTCTGTTATCTTTTTTACAGATACGTAATCTTTTGCTTTCTCGTATGCATTGAGAACTTCAGTGACACCGCCCGAATATGCTGGCCTTACAGTAATATCTATTAGTGTTCGCTCAATAGATGTGACTTTGACTTCGCCTTCTGTGGGGTGTAAAACAGTGATGATTCCTTCATTATTGGTATACTTGCCATTGAGCAGGATAATAGTTTTGTCTTCATATATAATTACGTTGTGAGATGTCCGTTGAGGTTTTGAAAATGCCTGATCGATATTGCCTTGTTCTATTTTATAATTATTTCTGCCATCTTTTTTACTTTGTTCATAATTTAAATAAAGAGTCGTGGGATGAACTTTTGTGAGTTGTTGCAGATAAAGGGCTGAAAAATGAGAAAAGTAACCTTTGGGTTTTAGCGTTGCCGATATCTCATATACTGTTGCGGGATGGTACATAAATCGGTAGTAGTTTCCAAGTATTACCTCTTTTAGCGGAGTATTAGTGATAAGTTCCTCAATGAATTTTGATGTGGACATTGTTTTGGTAAGTCCCCACTTTTTTCGATATTTTTCCAATATTAGGTCAAGTGTTATGTAGTCATAAATCTTTTGATGAGAATTTTCAAAAAAGGTTACGATGTCTTTTTTTGCGATGGAAAATCTGGACTTACGACCCATAAATTTAACTGTTAAGAAAATTACTAATAATACCGTTTGATCTTATGGGAAAGTATGCAAAGTATTATTATATAATGAGTTAATTTTTTTTATTACCAATAATGTTCAAGTATTTATACTTGAACGTTATTGGATCTTATTAAGTTCAAAATGTGTCCGTAATAATTTCGGTATGTGCCCGATCGGGTATAATTGCAGTTGATTTGTTTGATATTATACCCGAAATGGTATAGATTATTCATAATTGATATGTATTATACCCGATCAGGTATCATAATGGCTATGAATGATCTCTCTGAATTTGTTCGTGAAAGACGCAAGTCTTTGGATATGACCCAACCAGAACTGGCCGAAAAAGCCGGTACGGGGTTGCGTTTCATTCGGGATCTCGAACAGGGGAAGAATACCTTGCGTATGGATAAGGTGAACCAGGTTCTTGGGTTGTTCGGTTATGAACTTGCTCCTGTCAAGCAGGAAAGGGGAATAGCTAATGAAAAAAGCTGAAATACTGTATCAGGATCGTACAGCCGGCTTGCTTATACAAGATGAAGAGGGCTATCACTTCTTGTATGATAATGCATATCTGGAATCGAGGGATCCAAAGGCGATAAGTCTCACTTTGCCGTTGCAGGCTACAGCATATACCAGCAAGACAATGATTCCTTTTTTTGATGGGCTGATTCCCGAGGGATGGCTTCTTGATGTTGCGGAAAGGAATTGGAAGCTTGATCCGCGAGATCGCATGGGACTTTTGATGAACTGCTGTAAGGATTGCATCGGGGCTGTTAGCGTGCATCCAGTCATCACGGAGTGACCGATGGAGCACCATTGCCTATTCTGCTATAAGCCATTGGAGCACATCGAAAGTGATTATCATCCGCGATGCAGTAAAAAAATGTTTGGAACGGCGATACCACCTCTATTGCCGTATAACGAAAGCCAGCTCGAGAAGCTTGCGGTAGAGGTTATTCGCAGCCAAATCACCATCACTGGGGTACAGCCAAAATTGTCTCTCCATTTGGCGCAGGGCAGACATAGTGGCAATCCGCAACGATTCACTATTGTCGGCCTATGGGGGGGATATATACTCAAGCCCCCTTCAGAAATCTACCCGCAACTGTCCGAAATAGAGGATCTGACGATGCACATGGCGGAAGTGGTTCAGATCGATACCGTGCCCCACTGCCTGATCCGCATGCAGTCCAGAAACCTTGCATACTTGACACGTCGCATCGATCGCTCAAAAAACGGAAAAGTGCACATGGAGGACATGTGCCAGATAACTGAAAGGCTCACCGAGGAAAAATACAACGGTTCTTACGAGCAGATTGCGAAAGCGGTACGTCGTTACTCGGCAAATCCAGGTCTGGATGTGATAAAACTTTTTGAAATGGTACTGTTCTGCTTCCTGACCGGCAATGCGGATATGCACCTGAAAAACTTTTCGCTGATCGATATTCCTGAAAAAGGCGGAATCACTCTTGCTCCGGCTTATGATATGGTTGCTACTGCGCTTGTCAATCCTAAAGATAAAGAAGATCTTGCCTTGACGCTCAATGGCAAGAAAAAAAGGATCACGTTAAATGATTTTAAAAAAGCTTTCAGCTCGCTGTCAGTAGATGAAAAAGTCCAGGACAGAATGTTTAAGAAATTTCGGCATGCAATTCCAGTGTGGAACACTCTGCTCGAAAACAGCTTTCTTGATCACAAAATGCAATCAGCATACAAACAACTCATTTTGGAGAAATTTCGTCAACTCAATCTGATGAACTGATCGTTATTTTTTGAAAGCTTTAATGAGAATGTTCACGAAAAAAAGGGTTTCATTCAACATAAGGGAGAGTTGATTTTTTATGAAGAATATCAGAATGGCCGTTGAGTATGATGGTACACCTTATGCTGGATGGCAACGACAGCCTCATAAAAAAAGTGTAACTGTTCAGGGTGAAATAGAAACAGCTCTCGGTATGATTCTTCAGGAAAATATTTCGCTCGTTGCGGCGGGTAGAACTGATAAAGGTGTTCATGCCAAAGCCCAGACGGCAAATTTTTTCACTACGTCATCAATGGAGCCTTCACGAATGGCGCATTCGCTTAATGCTCTTCTTCCCAATACCATCAGGGTGAACAGTCTTTCAGAAGCGTCGCTTGATTTCCATGCGCGTTACAGTGCCAAAGAGCGGCATTACCGCTATTTTCTTATTAAAGAGCCTTCAGCGATTTACGGCAGGTTTACCGGCTGTTCTTTTGGACGGCTTGATATAGTACGTATGCAGCAGATTGCCGGTTCAGTTATAGGTGTTCACGATTTTTCGGCTTTTTCCCGAAAGAGCAGGGATAGCTTTGAGCCGTTTTGTACTGTGACCTCCTGTAACTGGTACTATTACAGGCAATTTCTGGTTTTGCAGATTTCGGCAAACCGGTTTTTAAGGAGTATGGTGCGATACCTTGTAGATGGTATGATGCGTGTTGGAAAAGGTGTTCTGAGTGCTGAAGAATTCAGTCAGATGCTTGAAACAGGAGTCATGACCAGTCAGCTTAACCCTGCATCGGCGGCAGGACTTTTCCTCTGGAAGGTAATATACTGATGCATCATCCTACACCCATATATTTACGTAAACGGTTATTTATTGGTCAGGAACTGTTTTTATGTTAACTTTTCGACAATGACTGTTATTGTATTAAGGGTTGATTTTTTTGCATCCCCCTCCTTTAATGAATTGTGCTGCTTGTGAAAATCAGGTTTTATTATACGCTCTTAAAGTTGTTACTCTTGGCTGTACTGGTTTTTCAGCTTCCGGTTCTGCCGGCTTTTGCTGCTGAACTTTCAGCAAAT
This sequence comes from Chlorobiaceae bacterium, assembly GCA_037134935.1. Taxonomy (GTDB): domain Bacteria; phylum Bacteroidota; class Chlorobiia; order Chlorobiales; family Chlorobiaceae; genus Chlorobium. Next base: position 91,049 of record JBAXLG010000005.1, read on the forward strand.
GACAGAGCTGCCTTGAAAAAATCATCGGTTTCGGATATTCTTGACAGCCTTGTTAATGCTACTTATTTCAAGGATGAGCATTTTTCCGGCTCAACGAAAGAGTCTGAAAAATTTGGATTTCCGTCAACATTTATTCCCCAGTACAGTGATTCTGTGTATGCTTCAAGGATAGCTTTACTGGCCAAAAAAACCCCGTTTAATCTTGTTTATAATGACCATGTTAAGGGATTTATAAGGGTTTATGCTATTGATAAGAGGGGTTTGATCGGAAAAATACTGGGGTTGACAAAAATCTATTTTCCTCTTTTTGAGGAAAAACTTGATGCCTACAATATTCCTCTTGAAATGAAGTATCTGGCCATTGTTGAATCTGCTCTGAACCCCACGGCAACCTCTTCTGCCGGCGCTAAAGGTCTGTGGCAGTTTATGTATGGTACGGGACGAATGTATGGTATGGAGTCTTCTTCATTTATTGAAGATCGGTATGATCCTGAAAAGGCTACTGCGGCGGCGTGCAGGTACTTGAACGATCTTTACAAGATTTACGGGGACTGGTTTTTGGTGCTTGCAGCGTATAATTCAGGTCCTGGAACTGTTAATAAGGCTATCAGGAGAGCTGGTGGAATAAAGAATTACTGGGCAATATGGAATTACCTTCCGGCTGAAACAAGAGGCTACGTACCTGCTTTTATAGCGGTTAACTATATCATGAGCTATTATAATGAGCACAATATCCGTCCGCTTGAACCGGGATTTTTGTATCAGGAGATTGACACGCTTAGAGTTTCTCGTTTACTTTCCTTTGAGCAGATTAATGGCACCATCGGAGTGCCAATGCGCGATCTTCAATTTCTGAATCCTCAGTACAAGCTCGGCATTATTCCTCCAGCAGGAAATTCCGGGCATGTTCTCAAACTTCCAAGGGCATATATTCCTCAGTTTCAGAAGCGTGAACAAGAAATTTATGCTTACAAGTCGCCACAAGCGCTTGAACGTGAGCAACTTCTTGCCAAGGTGGAGAGTCTTAATGCCGAATTTCAGTCTGGCTCGGTCGGCAAAGCAGAAAAATTTCATGTTGTTCAGCAAGGCGAAACTCTTGGTTCCATTGCAAGGCTTTACCGTACTTACATTAGTCAGCTTATTGTATTGAACAACTTGAAAAGTGCTGATGTGATTCCTGGTCAGAAGCTTATCGTTTTCGGTGGGTCGGGGAATGCTATTGCTTTACAAGGTGAGGGGAGGGGTGGTACAGTTTCACAGTCATTTACCCATAGGAAAGTTGTTCTACGTCACTTGGTACGAAAAGGAGAGACTCTTTCATCCATTTCAAGAAAATATGGAACAACTGCTCAAAGTCTTGCAGAGTTGAACAATATAAATGGACGGCACATTTCTCCCGGACAGCATATCAAAGTCGAAAGGGAAATAAACGTGGGCGTGAAAAAAACTTCTTCACGAAATGCACGTGTTGGGAAGGGGGGTAAGGTTGTGAAGGGTAGCAAGGTAAAAAAAAGGAAACCGATTCTTTCTTCTCGCAAGCATAAACGGTGACGGAAATTTATTCAGTGAAGAAGCTTGTTTTCGAGCAAGTTTTTTTTGCGTCATCAATTTTTAAAGGTGTTAATTGTATTCGAATTAAATAAGAAATTTATTATTTTAAAGTTCTTAGGTTACTCAATGGTCAGAAAAGTACTAATTTGAGTGTGCAGAAACTGATTTATTTCAACAATTCTTTAAATGAGAATCATTAAAACGTATGCGTAATATCATTTTTACCGGAAAAGGTGGTGTTGGTAAAAC